>NZ_JBVJLY010000004.1:0-541026 GCF_055584485.1 Amycolatopsis sp. NPDC102522
GCCCGGTCCCATTCCGAACCCGGAAGCTAAGCCTGACAGCGCCGATGGTACTGCAACCGAAGGGTTGTGGGAGAGTAGGACACCGCCGGACTAACTTCAGGACAGGGTCCTGACCAGGGTCGAGAACCCCTAACAGGTTCTCCCCGGTCAGGGCCCTGTCTCTTTTCATGTCCGTGGACGGACTAGAATGGTCCGCTGGCCCACCTTACGGGCGAGCGCAAGAGTCGAAAACTTTTTCAATAGTGGCAGGAGGCCAGGTGTCCGAGTTCGGTCGACGTGACTCAGATGATGGCGCGTCCGGCCGGTCGGGCCGCCGGGACGAGAGTCCCCGCGGAGGCCGGTCTGACGCGCAGCGAGGTGACCGGCGTGGTTCCGCCGGCGGCAGGCAGGACCGGGGCGGCCGCGACGGCGGCTACCAGGGCCGCCCGCGCCGTGACGACCGCGGTGCCCGCGGCACGAGCAGCTATTCCGGTAAGCCCGCCCGCGCCGGCGACGGTCCCCGTGACCAGCGCTCCGGTGGCGGCGGTAGCCGCTTCGCCGGGCAGGGACGCGACGAGAACCGTCCGCGCTACAACAACGACGACCGCCGGGGCCCCGGCGCCGGCGACCGTCGTGACGACCGGTCCGGTGGCCGCGACAGCCGTGACAACCGCGGTGGCTACCGGTCCGACGACCGGCGCGACAGCCGTGACAACCGCGACAGCAGGGGCGGTTACCGCTCGGACGACCGTCGTGACAGCCGTGGCGGCGACCGCGGCGGCGACCGCGGTGGCTACCGCTCGGACAACCGCGACAACCGCGGCGGCGACCGTGGTGGTTACCGGTCCGACAACCGGGACAGCCGTGACAACCGCGACAGCCGGGGTGGCGACCGCGGTGGTTACCGCTCCTCGGACAGCCGTCCCGAGCGTCGTTACGACAACCGCTCGGACAACCGCTCGGACAACCGATCCGACAGTCGTTCGGACAACCGTTCGGACAACCGGTCCGAGGGCCGGTACGAGAAGCGCTCCGACAGCCGTCCGGCCCGTTCCGGCTACGGTTCGGACAACCGCGGCCGGTCCGACGACCGCCCGTCCGGCAACCGCTACGAAGGACGCCCCCAGGGCAAGTCCTACGGCGACCGTGACAGCCGCGACAACCGGGGCAGCGACAGCCGCGGCGACGACCGGCGTCCGTCCTACCGCGACGACCGCGGTGGTTCCCGCTCCGGCGGCTACAACAGCGACCGCCGCGGCCCGTCCTCGGGCGGCGATCGCCGTCCCAGCAGCAGCGGCGGCTACGAGCGCAAGTCCTACGGCGACCGCGACAGCCGCGGCAGTGACAGCCGTGGCAGTGACAACCGGGGCAGTGAAAATCGCAGTGGCGGCTACCGCCCCTCCGGCGACCGCCCCGACCGCAGGCCTTCCGGTGACCGTCCGGAGAAGCGGTACGACGACAAGCGCGGAGACTCCCGCGGCGGCGAAGGCCGGTTCGAGCGCAAGCGCGACGACCGTCCCCAGCGCGACCGTTCCGAGGGCCGCAAGGACTTCCGGTCCTCGCCGCGTACCGACGACAGGCCGGTCGACGACGAGACCATGGCGCGCGAGCTGCTCGATGCGCCGGAACTGCCCGAGGGCATCGAGTTCTCCGATCTCGACGAGGAGGTCCGCCGGGAACTCCGCACGCTGCCCAAGGCGCTCGCGGAGACCGTCGGCAAGCACCTCGTCGCGGCCGGTGGCCTCGTCGACGAAGACCCCGAAGCCGCGATGGCGCACGCCAAGTACGCGAAGGCCAAGGCCTCCCGTGTCCCGATCGTCCGTGAGGCGCTCGGCCTGGTCGCCTACCACGCGGGCAACTGGTCCGACGCCCTGTCCGAGCTGCGGGCCGTCCGCCGGATGACCCGGGCCGACGACCACATCGCGATCATCGCCGACGCGGAGCGGGCCATCGGCCGTCCGGAGCGGGCTCTCGACCTCGCGAAGGAGGTCGACAAGGAGCGCCTGTCCAAGGCGACCCAGATCGAACTCGCGATCGTCGCGGCCGGCGCGCGGCGCGACCTCGGCCAGCTGGACGCCGCCGTGGTCTCGCTCCAGAGCGACGACCTCAAGGCGGAGAAGCGCGACCCGTGGAGCGCCCGGCTGTTCTACGCCTACGCCGACAACCTCGCCGCCGCCGACCGCAAGGACGACGCGATCCGCTGGTTCCTGAACGCGGCAGAGGCCGACGAGGAGGACGAGACCGACGCCGCCGAGCGCGCCGCGGAGCTCACGAATGGCTGACGCCCTGTCGGCCGGGTACGACGCGGTCCTGTTCGACCTCGACGGCACGGTCTATCACGGCAGCAAGGTGGTCCCGGGCGCACCGGAAGCACTCCGGGCGCTCCGGGACCACGGCACCGCCGTCCGGTGGGTGACGAACAACGCCTCCAAGGCGCCCGCTGAGGTCTCCGCACATCTGGAGGCACTCGGGCTCCCCGCGACCCCCGACGAGGTCCACACGAGCTCTCAGGCCGCCGCGGCCCTGCTGGGTGAGCGGCTGCCTCAGGGCGCCGTGGTGCTCGTCGTGGGCACGGAGTCGCTGGTCGCCCAGATCGAGTCGGCGGGGCTGCGCACGGTCCGGGAAGCCGGGCCGGACGTGGCGGCCGTGGTGCAGGGGCATTCCCCGGAGAACACTTGGGCCGCCCTCGCGGAGGCGTGTCTCGCCATCCGCGCGGGCGCGCTGTGGGTGGCGACCAACGTCGACGCGACCCTGCCGACCGAACGCGGTCTGCTGCCGGGCAACGGGTCGATGGTGGCCGCCCTGCGTACCGCCACCGGTGTCGAACCGCTGGTGGCTGGCAAGCCGGCGCCGCTGCTGTTCACCACGGCGGCACGCGACGCGGGCGCTGAGCGTTCGCTCGTCGTGGGCGACAGGCTCGACACCGACATCGAAGGTGCGGTCGCGGCCGGGATCGACGCGCTCTGCGTCCTGACCGGTGTCGCCGACGCCGCGTCCTTGATCAAGGCGAGGCCCGAGGAGCGTCCGCGCTACCTCGCGTGGGACCTGTCCGGGCTGAGCAGCCGGGCGGACCTGCTCGAAGTCGGGCCCAAGGACGGCTGGCGCGTCACCGCACAGGGTGATGTGCTCGAGGCCGAGGGCGAAGGTGACCCCCTGGACCTGTTGCGCGCGTTGTGCGCGGTGGCCTGGGAGTCGGGGATCACCGAGGTCCGTGGTGTGGGCGACACCGCCCGTGCCGCGCTCGGCGAGCTACGCCTCGCCTGACCAGCGCTGCTAACTTGGTGGGGTGCAAGACCACTTCCCTCCCGTTCCGCGACCCCCGGTTCCCGGCCCGCCGCCGGGACCGCCGCCGGTTCAGCAAGAGCAGTTCGCACAGCAGGACACCGATCCGCGTGCCGGGGTCGACGAAGCCGTGGCGGGTCTCGACGACCTCGCCGCGCTTCCGCTCTCGGAACACGTCGACCGTTTCGAAGCCGTGCACACCGAGCTGACGGTGGCGTTGTCCACCATCGACAAGGTCTGACCGCGTGCCCAAACGCGCCCGCCTGGACGCGGAGCTGGTCAGGCGGAGACTCGCCCGCTCCAGGGAACAGGCGTCCGCGCTGATCGCCGAGGGCAAGGTCACCGTGCGCGGGATGGTGGCCACCAAACCCGCGACCGGGGTCGAGACCGACGCGCCGATCGTGGTGCGCGACAGTGACGACCCCGGCTGGGCCTCCCGCGGCGCGCACAAACTGCTCGGCGCGCTCGAAGCCTTCGCCCCGCAAGGTCTTTCGACCGAGGGAAAGCGCTGCCTCGACGCGGGCGCCTCGACCGGTGGCTTCACCGATGTGCTGCTGCGCAACGGCGCCGCCACGGTGATCGCCGCCGACGTCGGCCGCGGCCTGCTGGACTGGCGTCTGCGCACCGATGACCGGGTGGTCGTCCTCGACAAGACGAACGTCCGCAACCTGGCCCCGGAAGATCTCGGCGGCCAGGTCGACCTCGTGGTCGGGGACCTCTCGTTCATCTCGCTCAAACTCGTGCTGCCCGCGCTGGCCGCCTGCGCCCGAAACGGCGCCGATCTGGTGCCGATGGTGAAACCGCAGTTCGAGGTCGGCAAGGACCGGCTCGGCAGCGGCGGCGTCGTCCGTGACCCGGAGCTGCGGGCCGAATCGGTGCTGGGCGTGCTCGCCGAGGCCGAGAAGCTGGACCTGCGCCTGCGTGGCGTGGTGGCGAGCCCGCTTCCCGGGCCGTCCGGGAACGTCGAATACTTCGTCTGGCTTACCCGCGGGGCGGGAGAGACCCTCGGCACCGACGCCGAGCGGCTCGTCCGGACCGCAGTCCTGGAGGGACCCCCATGAGCGATCGCGAGGTGCTGCTCGTCGTGCACCCGGACCGGGACGCGACCCGGGACGCGGCACGCGAGGTTTCGGCCCGTTTCGCCAAGGCCGGTGTGCGGCTGAGGGTGCTCGACGAGGACGTCCGGGAGATGCTGGAGGCGGACGGCGGGATCGGCGCGCCCTGCACGGTCATGGCGCCGGAGCAGGATCCGGCCGCCGGGACCGAGCTGGTGTTCGTGCTCGGCGGCGACGGCACGCTGCTGCGGGCCGCGGAACTGGCCAGGCCGAACGGCGTCCCGGTCCTCGGCGTGAACCTGGGCCGGGTCGGGTTCCTCGCCGAGGCCGATTCGGACAAGCTCGCCGACACCGTCCAGCGCGCTGTCGACGGCGACTACCAGGTCGAAGAGCGGATGACCGTCGACGTCGTGGTCAGCGTCGACGGCGAGGAGACCGTCCACACGTGGGCGCTCAACGAAGCCAGTGTCGAGAAGAGCTCGCGTGAGCGGGTGCTGGACGCGCTCATCGAGGTCGACGGAAGGCCTGTGTCGTCCTTCGGCTGCGACGGCGTCCTGTGTGCCACTCCGACCGGTTCGACGGCGTACGCGTTCTCCGCGGGCGGGCCGATCATCTGGCCGGACGTCCAGGCACTGCTGGTGGTCCCGAGCAACGCGCACGCGATGTTCTCCCGGCCGCTGGTCGTCTCCCGCGACTCGGAGATCACCGTCGCCATCGATCCGGACGGCTCGCCCGCCGTCCTGACCTGCGACGGATCGCGGACCTTCGAACTTCCCGCCGGCGCGGCCGTGCGGGTCACCTGCGGTCAGGTGCCGGTGCGCCTGATCCGGTTGTGGGAAGGTCCGTTCACCGACCGGCTGGTGCACAAGTTCTCGCTGCCGATCAAGGGCTGGCGGGAGCGACACGCCCGCTGACAGATGTCATGAAAGGGGCTTTCAGGACAAGAAACGTCTTGAAAGCCCCTTTCATGACGTGGCGGGTGCGGGAATGGTCGGGGTGGGCCGCTACGGTGGGCGTCGTGCTGGCCGAGATGCGCATCCAGGGCCTCGGAGTCATCGAGGACGCCCTGCTGGAACTGCACGCGGGCTTCACCGTGGTCACCGGTGAGACGGGTGCGGGCAAGACGATGGTCGTCAGCGGGTTGCACCTGCTCTCCGGCGGCCGAGCCGAAGTGTCCAAGGTGCGAACGGGAATGCTGAAGGCCTTCGTGGAAGGCCGATTCGAGCTGGGCGGTGCCGAGGGCGCCACCCGGATCGTCACCGACGCCGGAGCGGAGGTCGACGAGGACGGCAGCGTCATCGCGCTGCGCGCGGTCTCGGTCGACGGCCGGTCACGGGCCCACCTCGGTGGCCGTTCGGTGCCGGTCGGTGTGCTGGCCGACCTGTCCGAGCAGCTGATCGCGGTCCACGGACAGAACGATCAGCTACGGCTGCTGCGGCCCGCCGAACAGCGTGCGGTAATCGACAGGTTCGCCGGTGAGGCCGTCACCGAGCCGCTGGAGCTGTACCGCGCGGTCCGGGACGAATGGCTCGCCGTCGTCGCCGAACTGACCGAGCGGTCCACCCGTTCCCGTGAGATGGCCCAGCAGGCCGACCTGCTGCGGCACGGGCTCACCGAGATCGACGCCGTCGCGCCCGAACCCGGCGAGGACACCGAGCTCACCGAGCAGATCAAGCGGCTCGCCGCGGTCGACGAGCTGCGCGGGGCGTCCAGTGCCGCGCACGCCGCCGTCGCCGGTTCGCCGGACGGGGATCCGGACGCGCCCGGCGCGCTGGGGCTGATCGGCGAGGCGACACGGCACCTGACCGGTTCCGAGGACGCCGTGCTGCGTGAACTCGGGCCCCGGCTGGACGAGGCCTCGGTGCTGCTGTCCGAAGTGGGCGCCGAGCTGGGCAGCTACCTCGAAACCCTCGACGCGGACCCGGCTCTGCTGGAGAAGGTGCTCGCGCGCCAGGCCGATCTGAAGCGGCTCACACGCAAGTACGCGGCCGATGTGGACGGTGTGCTCGCCTGGGCCGAGGACGCCCGCCGCCGGATGTCCACGATGGACACCTCCGAGGAAGCGCTGGCCGAGCTGGCCAAGCGCCGTGACGAACTGGCGGTGACCCTCGCCGAGCACGCCCTCCGCCTGTCGGAGGCGCGTGTCGAGGCCGCCGCCGAACTGGCCGAGGCGATCACCGCCGAGATGTCCGGGCTCGCCATGGGCCAGGCGGAGATCGAGATCACCGTCGAGCGGCGCACCGTGGACGAGAGCGACTCGCACGCGGTGAAGGTCGAAGGCAGGCTCGTGCACGCCGGCTCCGACGGGGTCGACGACGTCGAACTGCTGCTGCGGGCGCACGACGGCGCACCGCCGCTCCCGGTGCACAAGGCCGCTTCCGGCGGTGAGCTCTCCCGCGTGATGCTGGCGATCGAGGTCGTCCTCGCGCATGCGGACACCGTGCAGACGCTGGTGTTCGACGAGGTCGACGCCGGGGTCGGCGGCCGCGCGGCGGTCGAGATCGGCAGGCGCCTGGCGCGGCTGGCGCGCAGTCACCAGGTCCTGGTGGTCACGCACCTGCCGCAGGTGGCCGCGTTCGCCGATCAGCACCTGGTGGTGGACAAGGGCACGAGCGGCGGGGTGACCCGCAGTGGCGTGCGCGTGCTCAAGCAATCGGAGCGGGTCGTCGAACTCGCCAGGATGCTCGCCGGAATGGAAAGCACCGAGACCGGACGGGCACACGCGGAGGAATTGCTCGCCGTCGCCGAAGCCGACAAGAGCGCGCCGGACAAGCCCAAAGCCCGTCGCGGCGGAAAGCGCAAGAAGGCCAAGTAGCGCGACCCGGTGTGGGTTAATCGGCGTGTTTCCATCGGCGTGGCGGACGCCGAAGGCCGCGGGGATTTGTCACTATCGGTCGCATGAAGCTCACCGGCTTGCTCACGCGTAACCAAGAGACCCTCCCCGGGATCATGGGCGTCGCCAGGGTCGACAAGCGCACGCGCGAGCTGCTCCGCCGGTTGAGCCCGGGCGACATCGTCGTCCTCGACCAGCTCGATCTCGACCGTTCGACGGCCGATGCCTTGGTGGAGGCCGAAGTCGCGGCGGTGGTGAACGCTTCGCCGTCGATTTCCGGCCGGTTCCCCAACCTGGGCCCGGAGATCCTGCTCGAAGCGGGGATCCCGCTGGTCGATTCGGTCGGCGGCGAACTGCTGCGCAAGGTGAAGGACGGCACGAAACTCCGCCTGCACGAGGGCGTCGTCTACATCGGTGAGCGACAGATCGGGTCGGGGATCCAGCAGACGCGCGAAAGCGTCGCGGACCAGATGATCGAGGCCAAGGCCGGGATGTCCACGCAGCTGGAGGCGTTCTCCGCGAACACGATCGAATTCCTGCGCCGGGAACGCAGTCTCATTCTCGACGGCGTCGGCGTTCCGGAGATCCGGGTTCCGCTACGGGACCGGCACGCCCTCGTGGTCGCGGGCGGCAACGGGCACGCCGAAGACCTCAAGAAGCTGAAGAAGTACATCTCCGAGCATCGGCCGGTGCTGATCGGTGTCGACGCCGGGGCCGACACCCTGCGCGCGCAGGGGTATCAGCCGGACGTCATCGTCGGCGACCCGCACGGGATCGGCGCCGAGACACTGCGCAGCGGCGGCGAGGTCGTGGTCCCGGCACAGCCGGACGGGCACGCGCCGGGGGTCGAGCGCATCCAGGACCTCGGGATCGGCGCGGTCACCTTCCCCGCGACGGGCAACGCCGAGGATCTGGCGCTGCTGCTGGCCGACGCGCACGAGGCGAGCCTGGTGGTCACCGTCGGTTTCCAGGCGACGCTGCGGGAGTTCCTCGACCACGGCCGGTCCGGTTCGAACCCGTCGACGTTCCTCACCAGGCTGAAGCTCGGCACGAAACTGGTAGACGGCAAGGCTGTCGCGACCCTGCACCGCAGCCGGGTGTCCATCGGCGCCATCGTCCTGCTGGTCGTGGCGACCCTGGTGGCCGTCGCGGCCGCACTGCTGGTCTCCGACGTGGGTTCGGTCTACCTCGACTGGATCCGCGACACCTGGAACTCGTTCATCGCCTGGGGCAAGGGACTTTTCACGTGATTTCACTGCGGTACCACATCGTTTCCATCGCCGCCTGCTTCCTGGCGCTCGCGCTCGGGGTGGTGCTCGGGTCCACGGCGCTGAACGGTTCGCTGCTTTCGGGCCTCGCCAGCCAGAAGGAGGATCTGGGTTCCCAGGTCGCGGATCTGGAGGCGCAGCGCAATGCGCTCAACGCCCGGCTCGGTGACGCGGACGCGTTCGCCGGCGCGATGGGGCCGAAGGTCGTCGCCGGTCAGCTGGACAAGCGTTCCGTGGTGCTGGTGACCACGGAAGACGCGAAGCCCGCGGACCGCGACGCGCTCAAGAAGCTCGTCGGGCAGGCAGGCGCCGCCGTCACCGGTGAGATCCAGTTGACCGAGGCGTTCTCCGACCCGATGCGGTCCGATCAGCTGCGTGACGTCGTGACACGCCTGCAGCCTGCCGGTGTCCAGTTCCCGACCGCGGGCGACCCCGGCACTCTCGCCGGTGCTCTGCTCGGCTCGGTGGCGCTGCTGAACAAGGACAACGCGCAGCCGCAGTCCACGCCGGTGGAGCTGGCGGCCGCGCTCGGCGGGCTCACCGACGGCGGTTTCCTCAAGACCGGCGGGGACGTGAAGCCCGCGCAGCTCGCGATCGTGCTCACCGGCTCCAAGTACACCGGCGACGGCGCCGGTGACCGCGCCTCGACCGTCGCGCGTTTCGCCGCGCAGCTCGACCGTTCCGGGGCGGGCACCGTCCTGGCCGGTGACGCGGGATCCGCCGACGGCACAGGCGCGCTCGGCGTCATCCGCGCCGACACCTCGTCGACGTCCATCCTGTCCACTGTGGACAACGCGGAGACCGCGGCGGGCCGGGTCACCACGATCATGGCGCTGCGCGAGCAGCTCGAAGGCGGTGCGGGGCGCTACGGCATCGCGGGCAACGCCCAGGCGCCCGCTCCGGGTATCGCCGCCGAAGGCAACTGATCTCCCGCATCCAGAGGACTAAACGCGCGGCCAGAGGCGGGTTTTGGGCAGGGGACGGGCGTAGGAGCCGGCTCGGCTGGTCTTGAGGTCCAGTGCCACCAGGGATTCGGCCAGCCGGACAGCGGCGGCGACGCCGTCGATCACCGGGATGCCGAGCATCGCGGAAATCCGCCGGTCCAGCCCGGTCATCCCGGCGCAGCCGAGGACCAGCACTTCCGCGCCCGCGTCCCGGGCCCGGCGCCCGGCGGTCAGCAGCGCCGATTCCGTCCGGCGTTCGTCGGTCAGTTCGAGGACGCCGAGCCCGGCACCGAGGACGCCGACACAGTTCTGCGCGACGCCGGAGGCGTGCAGGCTGTCCTCGATGAGCCCGCACGTGCGGTCCAATGTGGTCACGACGCCGTAGCGTCTTCCCAGGAGGCAAGCCAGATGCGCGGCCGCCTCGGTGATGTCGACGACGGGGACGTCGAGCAGTTCCCTGGCGCCTTCCCGCCCGTGCTCGCCGAAACCGGCCATCACGAGCGCGTCGAACGGTTCGTCCAGCCCGTTCAGGAGGTCCAGGACGGCCGCGGCGCTCAGGAAGCTGTCCAGCCATCCCTCAGCGGATTCCGGGCCCCACAACGGCGTTCTGGCCAGGATTTCGGTGCCGGGACTCGCCGCGGCACGGGCGCCCGCCTCGATCTCCTTGGTCATCGCCTCGGTGGTGTTGCAGTTGGTGACCAGGATCCGCATCACGCGACTCGCTGTTTACGGGACACGGCGAAGTACAGCGCGGCCGCCGAAGCGGTGCCGAGGAACCACGAGTACGGCGCGGCGGGGGCGAAGAACGGCACCAGCGCGATGACCGCGGACAGCGCCGCCGTGGGCAGGAAGGTGACCATCGCCCGCGGGTTGAACCCGTGTTTGTAGTGATACGGCGAATCGGGTCCGGCCACGAACAGCTTGGCGACGTCGATCCGGCCGCGTTTCACCAGGTAGTAGTCCACGATCATGATGCCGAACAACGGGCCGAGGAAGGCGCCGAGGCCGCCGAGGAAGTAGTTGACCACCGCGGGGGAGGAGTACAGCTTCCACGGCAACACGCACAGCGCCGCGACCGCGCTGATCATCCCGCCGATGGTGAAGGTGATCCGTTTCGGCCAGATGTTGGCCAGGTCGTAGGCGGGGGAGACGAAGTTCGCGACGATGTTCACGCCCATGGTGGCGATCGCGAAGGTCAGCGCGCCGATGATCAGCACCGGCGTGTTGTCGATGCGGGCCAGCAGTTCGGCCGGGTCGGTGATGGCCTCGCCGAACACCTGCAGGCTGCCCGCGGTGACGAGCACCGACAGCAGCGCGAACGCCGTCGAGTTGATCGGCAGACCCCAGAAGTTGCCGCGCCGCACCGTTTTCTGGCTCGGGGCGAATCGGGAGAAGTCGCAGAAGTTGAGCATCAGGGTGCCGTAGATCGACAGGATCAGGCCCACCGCACCGAACCACTGCCGTACTTGCTCCCCTGTGGACAGTGCTTTCGGGTTGCCGGTCAAGGAGATGTTCCAGTCCGCCGCGGCCAGTACCCACACCGCGAGCGCGATCATCACGATCCAGATGCCCGGACCGCACCAGTCCTGGAACTTGCGCACGGCCTCCATGCCGCGGGTGAGCACCAGCGCCTGCGCGAGCCACAGCGCGACGAAACAGATCCAGCCGAGCGCGTGCAGGCCGAGGAAACCCACCTCTGTCAACGGTTTCAGCCCCGGATCGATCGCGAGCACGAGCAGCGTGATGGCCACGGAGGCGAGGTAGGTCTGGATGCCGTACCAGAAGATCGCGATGATCGCGCGGATCAGCGCCGGCAGGTTCGCGCCGAAGGTGCCGAAACTGATGCGGGCGACGACGGGGAAGGGGACGCCGGTCTTCTGCCCGATCCGGCCCATCAGGTTCATGCCGAAGTAGATGAGCACGAAGCCGGTCAGCAGCGCGGTGAACACCTGCCATGCCGAGAGCCCGAGCACGAACAGGCCCGCCGCGAACGTGTAGTTGCCGAGGTTGTGCACGTCCGACATCCACAGCGCGAAAATGTCGTAGACCTTCCAGCGGCGTTCCTTCGCCGGGGCGAGATCCTCGTTCCAGAGCCTCGGATCGGGCTGATCCGCTGCGTGGGCTTCGGTACCGGTGGCTGGGGCGGCGGTCATGCGGGCCTCCGATCGACGGGGAAACTCCGGTCGATTTGGTATCCCAAAATTTGGCATCCCAAATATCACCCCGCAGTGGCCCATCGTCAAGGTTTCTGCCGATAAACTCGGGTTACGGGCTGTTACGGCAGTGTTGAGCGAGGGGGTCGAGTGGCCGAGGAAGGACCGCGGCAGCCGCTGGCCGCGACCCGGCAGCGGGTCCGGGACGAGCTGCGCGAACGGA
The DNA here is from genome assembly GCF_055584485.1 of Amycolatopsis sp. NPDC102522. Taxonomy (NCBI): domain Bacteria; kingdom Bacillati; phylum Actinomycetota; class Actinomycetes; order Pseudonocardiales; family Pseudonocardiaceae; genus Amycolatopsis; species Amycolatopsis sp. NPDC102522. The sequence continues at coordinate 11,738 of NZ_JBVJLY010000004.1, forward strand.
TCCTCGACGGACGCTTGAAGCCGGGGGACCGGCTGGTCGAACGGGAACTCGCCGAAGATCTCGGGGTCTCGCGGGTCCCGGTGCGCGAAGCTATCCGCAGCCTGGAGGCCGAAGGCTTCCTCGCCGTCCAGTCGCCCCGGCGCATCGTGGTGCGCCAGCTGGCCAAAGCCGACGTCGAGGAGCTGTTCGACGTCCGTGAGGCGCTCGAAGGGCTCGCCGCCGGGCTGGCCGCCGAGCGGGCGGGCAAACCGGAACTCCGCTCGCTCGACCGCCTGCTCACCGAGGCCGCGCGCGCCACCGAAAGCGGCGACCCTGCCCGCATCACCCTGCTCAACACCCGCTTCCATGACGAGATCGTCGCGCTGGCTGGCAACGGGCTGCTGCACGAGATCCTCCGCCCGCTCGAGGGCAGGCTGCGCTGGCTCACCAGCCAGAACGAACACTGGGGTGAACTGCTCGACGAGCACCGCCGTCTCTACGACGCGATCGCGTCGGGCGACGCGGACCGCGCACGGGCCCATGCCGTCGAGCATGTGCGGGTGAATCGCGCGGTCACGCTGCGGACCTTGTTCCCCGAGGATGACGGAGAACGCTCCGCGGGTTGAACAGGCCGGCGCCTTCGCCGGTGGCTGTTTGTGGAGTGGCCGTCGGCGCCGGGTGGTCGTGAGTGGTACGTGTCGTTAGAACGACCCAAAACACTCACGACCACCCCGACCCGCACCTCAGTCCTCACGACCTTTGGCGCGACTCGCCGTTCGGCGGCGCCTAGCCGAGCATCGAGGTCCAGGCTTCGGCGAATCCGGGGAAGGTCTTCCCGACCGTCTCCGGGTTCTCCACCTCGACCCCTTCGACGCGCAGCCCCAGGACGGCCGCCGCCATCACCAGCCGGTGGTCGTCGTAGGTGTGGAACTTGCCGCCGTGCAGCGGGGCAGGCGTGATCCGCAGCCCGTCTTCGGTCTCGCGGACGTCGGCGCCGAGCGACGACAGTTCGGTGGCCAGCGCGGTCAGCCTGTCGGTCTCGTGGCCGCGCAGATGCGCCACCCCGGAGATGACCGACGGCCCCTCGGCGAGGCACAGCAGCGCCGCGATGACCGGCGTCAGCTCGCCGACGTCGTGCAGGTCCAGTTCGACGCCGGGGATCGTGCCGCTGCCGGTGACGGTCAGGCCGCCCGCGTCGAGTTCGGCCGTCGCGCCGAGGACGGGCAGCAGGCTGCGGAGCCAGTCACCGGGCTGGGTCGTCCGCTGCGGCCAGCCCGCGATCCGCACCGTGCCGCCGGTCGCGACCGCCGCGGCGACGAACGGCGCCGCCGTCGAGAGATCCGGCTCGACGACGTACTCGGGGCAGGAAAGCCTTGTCGGGGCGACGTGGAACTCGGCGCCCTCGCGGTCCACAGTGGCCCCGAAGCGGCGGAGCATCTCGGAGGTCATCGCGATATGCGGTTCGCTCGGCACCGCGCCGCCGACCAGGCGCACGGTGACACCCTGCTGGAACGACGGGCCCGCGAGCAGCAGCGCGGACAGGAACTGGCTCGACGCCGAGGAGTCCAGATCGACTTTGCCGCCCCGCAGGCCGCCTTCGCCGTGGACGGTGAACGGCGGCGCCTCGCGGCGGTCGTCGTCGATGCGGGCGCCGAGGCCGCGCAGCGCCTTCAGCAGCGGCCCGATCGGACGGCGCCGGATGGCCTCGTCGCCGTCGAACAGCGCCGGGCCGGTGCCCAGCGCCGCGAGCGCGGGGGTGAACCGGGCGACCGTGCCCGCGTTGCCGAGTTCCACCCGGACGGTCTCTTCGGGATGGACGCGCCCGGGGCCGAGCGGATGCACGAGGTAGCCGCCGATGCTGCCCTGCGAGTGCGCGCCGAGGGCGTAGATCGCGCCGAGCATCAGCCGCGCGTCCCGGGAGTCGAGCGGGGTCCGCACCCGCGTCGGCGCGCTGGCGAGCGCGGCGAGGACGTAGGCCCGGTTGGTGATCGACTTCGAACCGGGGACGCGGATGTCGGCGTCCAGCGGGCCTTCCGCGACCGGTGCGGTCCAGGTGTCGTGCGCGTCTGTCACGTCGCGAGGGTAGCGGTTTTCCACTCCATCGGACGCTTGCGGCGTGGCCGGTGAGCGCTTCGGCGGGCGTGCGATAAGGTGGAAGCCCGTGGGACTTCAGTCGCGGGCTACCAAGTATGTCTTTGTCACCGGAGGCGTTGCCTCCTCTCTGGGTAAGGGACTCACGGCTTCCAGCCTGGGTCAGCTCCTTACCGCACGTGGGCTCCGGGTCACGATGCAGAAGCTGGATCCGTACCTCAATGTCGATCCGGGCACCATGAACCCGTTCCAGCACGGTGAGGTGTTCGTCACCGACGACGGCGCCGAAACCGATCTGGACATCGGGCACTACGAGCGTTTTCTCGACCGGGCTCTCGACGGCAAGGCCAACGTCACCACCGGGCAGGTGTACTCCGAGGTCATCGCCAAGGAGCGCCGTGGTGAGTACCTCGGCGACACCGTGCAGGTCATCCCGCACATCACCGACGAGATCAAGGCCAGGATCACCGCCGCGGCGGGCGCGGACGAGGACGGGAACAGCCCGGACGTCGTGATCACCGAGGTCGGCGGCACCGTCGGCGACATCGAGTCGCTGCCGTTCCTGGAGGCCTGCCGTCAGGTCCGCCACGACGTCGGCCGCGACCAGTGTTTCTTCCTTCACGTCTCGCTGGTCCCGTACCTCGCACCGTCGGGCGAGCTCAAGACCAAGCCGACCCAGCACTCGGTCGCCGCGCTGCGCAACATCGGCATCCAGCCGGACGCCCTCGTGTGCCGCGCCGACCGTGAGCTGCCGGAGGACCTCAAGCGCAAGATCGGCCTGATGTGCGACGTCGACACCGAGGCCGTCATCGCCTGTCCCGACGCGCCGTCGATCTACGACATCCCCAAGGTGCTGCACCGTGAGGCGCTCGACGCCTACGTGGTTCGCCGCCTCGGGCTGCCGTTCCGCGACGTCGACTGGACCGTGTGGGGCGACCTGCTCGACCGGGTGCACAACCCGTCGGAGACGGTGCGGGTCGCGCTCGTCGGCAAGTACATCGACCTGCCGGACGCGTACCTGTCGGTGACCGAGGCGCTGCGCGCGGGCGGGTTCGCCCACCGCGCCAAGGTCCAGATCTCGTGGGTCCCCTCGGACTCCTGCGAGACCCCGGCCGGTGCGGCCGCGGCGCTGTCCGATGTGGACGGTGTGCTGGTACCCGGCGGGTTCGGCGTGCGCGGCATCGAGGGCAAGGTCGGCGCCATCGCCTACGCCCGGACGCACGGGCTGCCGCTGCTGGGCCTCTGCCTCGGCCTGCAGTGCATGGTGATCGACGCGGCGCGGAACCTGGCCGGGATCTCCGACGCGAACTCGGCCGAGTTCGAGGACGGCCCGAACCCGGTCATCTCCACGATGGCCGACCAGCGCGACGTCGTCGCGGGCGAGCGCGACATGGGCGGCACGATGCGGCTCGGCGCCTACACCGCCAAGCTCAAGCCGGGCTCGCAGGTCGCGAAGGCGTACGGCAGCACCGAGGTCTCCGAGCGGCACCGTCACCGCTACGAGGTCAACAACGCCTACCGCAAGCGCCTTTCCGAGGCCGGTCTGGTGTTCTCGGGTACTTCTCCCGACGATCACCTGGTCGAGTTCGTGGAGCTGCCCGCCGACAAGCACCCGTTCTTCGTCGGCACCCAGGCGCACCCGGAGCTCAAGAGCCGCCCGACCCGTCCGCACCCGCTGTTCAGCGCGTTCGTGAAGGCCGTCGTGGACCGCAAGGTCGCCGAGCGGCTGCCGGTCGAGCTGCCCGAAGCCACTCAGACGGGAGCGCGGTGACCGAGCCCGGTAAGCACGAGTTCACCGTCGCGTCCACAAGGGACGTCCACATCGGACGTGTCGTGGGACTGCGGGTCGACGAGGTCGTGATGCCCGGCGGCGGCACCGCCCGCCGTGAGGTCGTCGAGCACCTCGGCGCCGTCGCCGTCGTCGCGCTCGACGCCGACGGCGCGGTCACGCTGATCCATCAGTACCGCCACCCGGTCGGGCGGCGGCTGTGGGAACTGCCGGCCGGGCTGATCGACAAGGCGGGGGAGGACCCTGTCGGCGCGGCGAAACGCGAGCTGGTCGAGGAGGTCGGGCTCAGCGCCGAGCGCTGGGAGACCCTGGTCGACGTCGCGGCGTCGCCCGGCTTCACCGACGAGGTCGTCCGCGTCTACCTCGCCCGCGAACTGTCCGAAGTGGACAGGGAGGTCCTCGGCGAGGAGGAGGCCGACCTGGTCATGCGGAAGTTCCCACTGGCCGAGGCGGTCCGGATGGCGCTGGCCGGCGAGCTGGTGAACGGGGCGACCGTCGGTGGCGTGCTGGCCGCGCACACGGTGCTTTCGGGGGCGGCTTCGACGCGGCCCGCGGACGCGCCTTGGGAGACCCGGCCGACGAAGTTCGCTTCACGCGGCCTCTAGGACTCGTGAGTGGTAAGGACGGTTCTAACCGTCCTTACCACTCACGAGTCTTTAGTCGTGCAGACGGTGGCCTTGCGCGTCGGTGCCGCCGTTCGCCAGCAGGACGATCCCGTCGACGATCGGCCAGACCACCCCGATACCGCAGGTGAACACCACGACCGCCAGCTGGGCGAGCGCGATCCCGATATGGCCGGTGTAGAAGCGCCCGATCCCGAACGGCAGCACGATCTGCAGCACCCCGGCGGCGACCTTCGACTTCGGTGAGTACGGCAGGATCGCGACAGGCTGCTGGTAGACGGGGACGAAGGGCGGCGGCTCGAACCGCGGTGCCAGGAACGTCGGATGCGGCGCGGGCAGGTCCTGGAACAGTGGCCGGATTTCGCCGAGCGTCGCGGCCTCGTACGCGGCGAGGACCCGGCCCTCGTACTCGTCGGGCGTGATCCTGCCCTGGCTGTAGTGATCGGCGAGCAGGCGCGCCGCCTCTTCGCGTTCGGCGGTGCCGACGCGCATTTCCTCCGGACCCGGTTGCTCGGACATGCTCCCAAGGTAGCCCGTTTCACACCCGCGACGCGGTATGCGCGGCGAACCCCCGAATGGGTCCCGGTGGTCCTAGAGTGTCCGTGTGTCACGGGCCGGCGGTGCAGGAGTCGCCCAGGTGGTCGGCGCTTACCTCGACCATCTGGTGGTCGAGCGCGGAACGGCGAGGAACACCCTCGACAGTTACTCCCGCGACCTGCGCCGGTACACCGCGTACCTCGGCGGCGCCGACGTCGAGCGATTCACAGACGTCACCTCGGCGCACATCACCTCATTCGGCGCCGCGCTGCGCGAAGGCGACGAAGAACACCAGCCGCTGGCCGCGTCCTCGGCGGCCCGCGCGCTGGTCGCGGTGCGGGGGCTGCACAAGTTCGCGCACGCCGACGGCATCACCGAGAACGACCCGGCCCGCGAGGTCCGCCCGCCCGCCGCGGCCAAGCGGCTGCCCAAGGCGCTGCCGGTCGACGACGTGCTGAAACTGCTGGAAGCCCCGCCGCCCGAGGGCGAACGGCCGCTGCGGGACCGGGCGCTGCTGGAACTGCTCTACTCCACCGGCGCGCGGATCTCCGAGGCCGTCGGGCTCGACGTCGACGACATCGACGACACCGAACGGACCGTGCTGCTCGACGGGAAGGGCGGCAAACAGCGCATCGTGCCGATCGGCCGCCCCGCGCTCGAAGCGGTGCACGCGTACCTCGTCCGCGCGCGGCCCGCGCTCGCCGTGAACGGCCGGGGGACCCCGGCGATGTTCCTGAACGCCCGAGGCTCCCGGCTCTCCCGGCAGAGCGCGTGGCAGGTACTCAAGGACACCGCGGAATCCGCGGGCATCACGGCGGGAGTTTCCCCGCATACGTTGCGCCATTCCTTCGCCACGCATCTTCTCGAAGGCGGCGCGGACGTCCGCGTCGTACAGGAACTGCTCGGTCACGCTTCGGTGACCACCACCCAGGTGTACACGCTGGTCACGGTCACCACGCTCCGCGAGGTCTACGCGACAGCACATCCCCGCGCGCTCGGCTAATCGACCCTGTCGGTCCCGGCGAGCCTCTTTGTCTCGACTCGCGAATCGCGCATAGGCTGCCGACGACCCTGCCGAGGAGGAGATTTCGCGCCATGTCGACACCGAACGAGCCGGCGAAGCCGTCCGCGTCCGCTGGTTCGGCCGCGGCGAGCCTCCACCAGGTGACCATCGCAACCCCCGCCGAACACGACGGCGACGAACCGTCGGAGGACACGATCTCTTCCCGCGGCCGCAAGGCCAAGCGCGCCAAAGAAACCAAGCAGCAGGAACGCGAAAGGGAAGGCATCGGCCCGACCGGCCGCCCGCTGCGCGAGATCCCCGAACCGCGGCCGCTGGAGCGGCACGGTCCCGCACTGGTGATGGCCATGTGCAACCAGAAGGGCGGGGTCGGCAAGACCACCTCGACCATCAACCTCGGCGCGGCGCTGGCCGAATGCGACCGCCGGGTGCTGCTGGTCGACTTCGACCCCCAGGGCGCGCTCTCGGTCGGCCTCGGCATTCAGCCGCACGAACTGGACCAGACGGTCTACAACGTCATCATGGAGCGCTCGGTCAGCATCACCGACGTCATCCGGAAGACCCGGGTGGACGGCGTCGACCTGCTGCCGAGCAACATCGACCTGTCCGCGGCCGAGGTCCAGTTGGTCGCAGAGGTAGGGCGCGAACACACTTTGTTACGGGTCCTTCGTCCGGTCATGAACGACTACGACTATGTTCTTGTCGACTGCCAGCCCTCGCTAGGCCTGCTGACGGTGAACGCACTGACCGCCGCGGACGGTGTGATCATCCCGCTGGAGTGCGAGTTCTTCAGTCTGCGAGGCGTAGCGCTCCTGATCGACACCATCGAGAAGGTGCAGGAACGCCTCAACCCCAAACTGGACATCACCGGGATTCTCGCCACCATGTACGACCCGAGAACCCTGCACTCGAAGGAGGTCATGGCGAGAGTGGTGGAGGCATTCGGCGACACCGTGTTCGACACGGTGATCAACCGCACCGTGCGGTTCCCCGAGACGACGGTCGCGGGCGAGCCGATCACGACCTGGGCTCCCAAATCAGCCGGCGCGGCGGCCTATCGCGCGTTGGCACGCGAGGTGATCGCTCGGTGAGCAGGCGAGCTTCCCTGCCCGGAGCGTCCGAACTTTTCAGGATCACCTCCAGCCCGGCCCTCGATCTCCCGCCCGCGCCCGCGCAGCCCGCCCCCTCGACGGGGAACGGCAACGGGAACGGTTCCGGGGACGAGACAGCGCACAAGGACCAGCTGACCCGTGCCGCCCGCAGCGGTTCGGGGCGGACCAAGCACGACGCGAAGATCACCGTCTACGTCTCCGGCGACGAACTGCTGGCGATGGAGCAGGCCAGGCTGAACCTCCGGGCGAAGCACGGGCTCGTGCTCGATCGCGGCAGGCTGGTCCGAGAGGCGGTGGCCGTCCTGCTGGCCGACTTCGACGCGGCGGGCGAAGAGTCGGTACTCGTCCAGCGATTGCGGGCGGGCAGCGAGGACGGGAAAGAGACCGAGAGCTGATGGACGACCCGGCCGCGGCTGCTCCCAGCGGCCCGGAGCCGGTCGAGCGGACAGAAGCAGAAGAGACCCCCGCCGTGCACGAGACCGTGCACGGCGGGATGGTTCCCGAAGGACTGGCCAGTGAAGAGCTGAGCACGTCCAAGTTCAAGGTGAACCTGGCGAACTTCCAGGGCCCCTTCGACCTGCTGCTCCAGCTGATCTCGCAGCACCAGCTCGACGTCACCGAAGTCGCGCTGCACCGGGTCACGGACGATTTCATCGCCTACACCCGCGCGCTCGGCACGGACTGGAACCTCGACGAGACGACCGAGTTCCTGGTCATCGCGGCGACCCTGCTCGACCTCAAGGCGGCACGGCTGCTGCCCGCCGCCGAAGTGGAGAGCGAAGACGATCTCGCCCTGCTCGAAGCACGGGACCTGCTGTTCGCGCGAGTGCTGCAGTACCGGGCGTACAAGCAGGTCGCGGCGCTGTTCGGTGAGCTGGAGGCCGGCGCGCTGCGGCGGTATCCGCGATCGGTGGCGCTCGAAGACCGGTTCATGGGGCTGCTGCCCGAGGTGATGCTCGGTGTCGACCCGGCGAAGTTCGCGGAGATCGCTGTCGCGGTCTTCAAGCCGAAGCCGCCGCCGACGGTGTCGATCGCGCACATCCACATGGGCCGGGTCTCGGTGCGCGAGCACGCCGCGTTGCTGCGGCTCAAGCTCGCGGAACGGGGCGAAGCGACCTTCACCGAGCTCGTCGAGGACTGCGAGCACACCGTCGAGATCGTGGCGCGGTTCCTCGCACTGCTGGAGCTGTACCGGGAGGCGACGGTCCAGTTCGAGCAGCTGGAGGCGCTCGCCGAACTGCACGTGCGCTGGACCGGCGGGTCCGTGGCGGAGGCGTCGGTGGCGGCCGAACACGATCTGGCCGTCGTCGAGGACGAGGAGTACGGGTGAGCCCGGAGAACACCGAAGAGACCGAGAAGACCGAAGACACCCCAGTGGCGCCCGAAGAGACTTCGGAGCCCGACGCGCCCGTTGCCGAGCCCGAAGCCGAGCCGCCTGCCGACGAAGGGCTCGTGGCGGCGGGTGACGGCGACTATCCCGACGTCACCTCCGACGAGGTGCTCGAAGCGGCGCTCGAGGCGTTGCTCCTGGTCGTCGACTCGCCGATCAACGAGGAATCGCTCGCCGAAACCGTCGGCCAGCCCGTGTCGCGGGTGACCGTCGCGCTGCGCACGATGGCGCAGAAGTTCACCGACCGGACCAGCGGAATCGACCTGCGCCGAGTCGGCGAAGGGTGGCGGTTCTACACTAGGGACGTCTATGCCCCGTTCGTGGAGAAGCTTCTGCTCGACGGCCAGCGTTCCAAGCTGACGCGAGCCGCGCTGGAGAGCCTCGCCGTGATCGCCTATCGGCAGCCGGTGACCAGGGCCAGGGTCGCCGCCGTCCGAGGTGTGAACGTGGACGGGGTGGTCAGGACGCTGCTGGCGCGCGGCCTGATCGAGGAGATGGGGGCCGACCCCGAAACCACTGGCACGCTGTACGTGACGACCGAGCTGTTCCTGGAGCGACTGGGACTGTCGTCCCTGGCCGACCTTCCCCCGATCGCTCCCTTGCTACCCGAAGTGGACACCATCGATGACATCTGACGCCCATCCCGACGGCATTCGGCTGCAGAAGGTCCTTTCGCAGGCCGGCGTCGCCTCGCGGCGCGCGGCCGAGGACCTGATCGTGCGCGGTCGCGTGAGCGTGGACGGCAAGGTGGTCACCGAACTCGGCCGCCGGGTCGATCCGGACAACTCCGTGATCCACGTGGACGGCACCCGCGTCCAGGTCCGCGAGGACCTCGTGTACCTCGTGCTGAACAAGCCCAAGGGCGTGCACAGCACGATGAGCGACGACCGCGGCCGCCCGTGCGTCGGCGACTATCTGCGCGGCCGGTACGAGGAGACGCCCGGCATCGTGCACGTCGGCAGGCTCGACGAGAACACCGAAGGCCTCCTGCTGCTCACCAACGACGGCGACCTCGGCCACCGGCTGATGCACCCGTCGTTCCAGGTGCTGAAGACCTACTTCGCCGAGGTCGAGGGCATCGTCCCGCGCGGCCTTGGCAAGGAACTGCGGGCGGGCTTCGAGCTGCCCGACGGCATCGTGAAGGTCGACCAGTTCCGGGTCAAGGACATGCTGGCCGGGCGGACCCAGATCGAGCTGGTCATCCACGAGGGGCGCAAGCACGTCGTGCGGCGGCTGATGGCGGCCACCGGGCACCCGGTGCGCAAACTGGTCCGGACCGCGCTCGGCGACGTCCAGCTCGGCGCCCAGCGGTCGGGCTCGATCCGGCGGCTGAACCGCGGCGAGGTCGGCTCGCTCTACCGCGCTGTCGATCTGTAAGACTTTCCGCTCTACTGCACGGGTGACCATCGCGTTTAGCTCTTCCTGACGGGCTTTCAGCCGACGGGGAAGGGCTCAACCGTGAAAACAGTTGTGCTGGCAGGGATCTTGGCGGTCGCCGCGGTCGTGGTCGCGGCGCCGCAGTCCGCGGCGAAACCGCGGGGCAGCGAACCGGTCTACGACTTCGCCCAGGCCGTCCGCGAGACGGCCTGGGTGGACATCGGCCTCGACGGGGACGGCGACGGCCGCTCGGACCGGGTCGCCGCCGACATCATCCGCCCGAAGGAACCGGCGGCGCAGGGCAAGAAGGTCCCGGTCATCATGGACGCGAGCCCGTACTACTCGTGCTGCGGGCGCGGCAACGAGAGCGAGCTCAAGACCTACGACTCGGCGGGCAGGCCGGTCGGGTTCCCGCTCTACTACGACAACTTCTTCGTACCTCGCGGGTACGCCGTGGTCTTGGTGGATCTGGCGGGCACCAACAAGTCCCGCGGCTGCACCGACATCGGCGGACCGTCGGACGTCAACTCGGCGCGCAAGGTCGTCGACTGGCTCAACGGCCGCGCGAACGGCTACACGACGGCGACCGGCTCGGCCAGGACGAACGCTTCCTGGTCGACGGGCGCGGTCGGCATGATCGGGAAGTCCTACGACGGCACGGTGGCCAACGGCGTCGCCGCGACCGGTGTCGACGGGCTCAAGACCATCGTGCCGATCGGTGCCATCAGCTCCTGGTACGACTACTACCGCTCCGACGGCGCGAGCCTGCGCCAGGGCAGCCCGGCGGGGCTGGCGCAGACGGTGTCCCAGCGCAACGGCGGGCAGAACTGCGGCGCGGCGAACCAGAAACTCACCGCGGGCGCGACCTCGAACGGCGACTACAACGCCTTCTGGCTCGACAGGGACTACGTCCAGAGCGCCTCGAAGGTGAAGGCCAGCGTGCTCGCTTCGCACGGCCTGGGCGATCTGAACGTCAAGACGATCAACTTCGGGCAGTGGTGGGAAGCGCTGAACGTCGAGCGCAAGATCTGGCTGACGCAGGCCGGCCACGTCGACCCGTTCGACTACCGGCGTTCGGCCTGGGTCGACACCCTGCACAAGTGGTTCGACCACTACCTGCTCGGCGTCGACAACGGCATCGAGAAGACCCCTGGCGCGAGCGTGGAACGCGAGCCCGATGTCTGGGTGGACCAGGCGGCGTGGCCCGCGGGGAACGCCGTCACCCTGCGGCCCGCGTCCGGCGGCACCCCGGGTGTCGGCACGCTCGGCACGACCGCGGGAACGGGCACGGTGTCGTTCACGGACTCCTCGGGGCAGACGTCGAACGGCTGGGCGGCGAGGCCGACGGAGACCGCGAGCGGACGCGTGCTGTTCAGCACCGGCGCGCTCGCGAAGGACCTTCAGGTGTCCGGGACGGCGAAGGTGACTGTGACCGCGACGCCGTCGACGTCCACGGCGCGGCTTTCGGCGATCCTGGTGGACTACGGCCCTGCGACCATCCGGAACTACACCGGGCCCAAGGAAGGCATCAAGAACGAGATGACGCAGTCGTGCTGGGGTTCAAGCGCTTCCGGCAATGACGCCTGCTACCTGAACACGAGCACCGACGCGGTCTCAGTGGGGCTGAACATCATCAGCCGCGGTTGGGCGGATCTGGCCAACTACCGTTCCCTGAGCCAGGAATCGCCGCTGACACCGGGGCAGCCGTACACCGTGACTTTCCGGCTGGCGAGTACGGATCACGTTGTCCCGCAAGGACATCAGCTCGCGCTGATCATCGGCGGGACGGACGGCTCGTTCATCTCGGGTCCGTCGCAGTACCCGAAGATCACGGTGGACCTCGGCAAGACTTCGCTGGCGCTGCCTGTGGTGGGCTCTGGACCGTCGGCCGTTCCGGCGGCGCTTCCGGCGGCTCCGGTGGGGATCGCTCCCGCCACCGTTTCGGGGCTTGAGCGCGGCTAGGCCAGTGCTATGAAAGGCCCGTTACTCGCAAAATTTGCGAGTAACGGGCCTTTCATAGCGCGCGGGAGAGGGGTCAGCCGGTTTGCGAGGCGGGGCTCTTCGAGCCGAAGGGGCGGCGCTGCAGAGCGCGGGCCACCGGCTCCACGATCCGCGCGGCCGTCGGGCCGAGGATCGCCATCAGGAGCACGTACGCCGTCGCGAGCGCCGCGAGTTCGCCGGTCACGGCGCCCGCAGCCACCGCCAACCCGGCGATGACGATCGAGAACTCGCCTCGGGCGACCAAGGCCGCTCCGGCACGAGCCCGGCCCATCTTCCCGATGCCTTGTCTTCGCGCGGCCCACCATCCTGTGCCGACCTTCGTGAGCGTGGTCGCCACCGCCAGGACGACCGCCCAGCCGAGCACGGGCGGGATCGACGCGGGGTTGGTGTTGAGCCCGAACACGACGAAGAACACGGCCGCGAAGAGGTCTCGCAGCGGTTCGAGCATGTGCGTCGCGTTCTCCGCCGTCGAACCCGAGATCGCGATGCCGAGCAGGAACGCGCCGACCGCGGCCGAAACCTGCATGGCCGAAGCGAGGCCGGCGACCAGCAGCGCCGCGCCGAGGACCTTGAGGAGGAACACTTCGCGATCCGGGCTGTCCACCGCCGCGGAGACGTACCTGCCGAACTTCAGCGCGATCACCAGCACCACCGTGATCACCATCAGCGAGATCCCGACGGCCTTCAACCCGCCGAGGAAGCTGACACCGCCGAGCACCGCCGTGAGGATCGGCAGGTACAGCGCCATCACCAGGTCTTCGAACACCAGGATCGACAGCACTACCGGCGTTTCGCGGTTACCGAGCCGTCCGAGGTCGCCGAGTACCTTCGCGATGATCCCGGACGACGAGATGTACGTGACGCCCGCCATGACGATCGCGCCGATCGGACCCCAGCCGAGGATGAGCGCGACGATCGCGCCCGGCGCGGCGTTGAGCACGATGTCCACGAGCCCCGCCATCCACGAGCGTTTCAGCCCGGTGAACAGTTCGGCTGCCGAGTACTCCAGGCCGAGCAGGAGCAGCAGCAAGACGACACCGATCTCGCTGGCGAGGTGGGTGAAGTCGCCGATGTCGCCGAGCGGGATCAACCCGCCCTGCCCGAAGCACAGGCCACCGATCAGGTAAAGCGGGATCGGGGACATCCCGATCTTCCCGGCGAGGCGCCCCAACGCGCCCAGCCCGAAGAAGACCGCCCCGAGTTCGATCAAGGACAGTGCGGTGTGATCCATCTGCGATCAGCCGTACTTCAGGATCTTGACGGCGGCTTCGAGACCTTCGGACGTGCCGACCGCGACGAGCACGTCGCCGGCGGTGAGGTTGAAGTCCGGGGTGGGGGAGGGGTGGACCTGACCGGCCCGCATCACGGCGACGACCGAGACGCTCGTCCGCGTCCGCATGGCGGTGTCGCCCAGCGTCCGCCCGTCGAACGGCGACGACGACTTGATCGGCAGCTGCTTGGTGTTGATGCCGGGCAGGTCCCGGTGCTCCTCGGTGAGCTGGGCGACCAGCTGGGGCGCGCCGAGCAGGTTCGCCAGCGCGCCCGCCTCGTCGGTGGTGAGCGGAAGTGAGGCCAAACAGGCGTCCGGATCGTCCGTTTTGGACAGAATCAGCTCGACGTGACCATCGCGATGGGTCACGACGCCGACACGGCGGCCGTTGCGGGTGGCGAAGTCCTTGCGGACGCCTATTCCAGGGAGCGGGGTCACTTCGACGTTCACGTGAACAACGATAACTCACTGTCCGTTTTGCGCGGGACGGATCAGGAACAACGCCGAGACCAGCACCATCAGTGCGGCCGTCGCGCCGTGGATCCCGAACGCGGCGCCGGGGGAGCCGTCGTGGGTCAGCACGATCAGCATGTCGCCGAACGGGATGAACGCCATCGCGAGGAGTGCCCAGCCCAGTGCTCGGGCGTTCCGGAACAGGAGCAGCGCGAGGACCACGAGTCCGGTGCCGATGTCGCGGACGCCCTTCACCGCGAGGATCGGATCGCCCTTCACCGGCATGACGGGCAGGCCGAAGCCGCCCGTCTGGGTCTCCGGGAAGAACACGTAACCGGTGCCGAAGTAGAGGACGAAGAGCGCGAGGGCGAGGGAAAGGGCGTAAGCGATCTTGATTCTGGTCATGGTCTCCGACTCCGGAAGCTAGCGGTGCTAGGAACAATGTGGACGCTAGCAATAGTGTCGATAGTTTGTCTAGCACCGCTAGAAACTTGATTCGGCCACTTCGCCGTGGGCGGTCGAGGCCTGCCGTTCGCGACCAGGCAGAATGGACGTCGATCAGATGAGCGACGGATGAGCTGAGGAGAGTTTCGGTGGCGGGAGCCCTGCGTGGTGTGGTCGCGATGGACGGCCCGTCCGGAACCGGGAAATCCACGGTTTCGCGGAAGCTCGCGACGAAGCTCGGCGCCGGCTACCTCGACACGGGCGCGATGTACCGCATGGCCACCCTCGCCGTCCTGCGCGCCGGGGTCGACCTGGCCGACGCGGACGCTGTCGCCGACGTCGCCCGCAAGGCCGAGCTCGGCATCGGGACCAGCCCTGACGAAGCGACCGTGACCCTCGCGGGCGAGGACGTCGCCGCCGAGATCCGCGGCGCGGACGTCACCACCGCGGTGTCGCCGGTTTCGGCCGTCCCCGCGGTCCGCGAACTGCTGGTCGACAGGCAGCGCGAGATCATCGCCGAGGTGCTCGGCCGCGTCGGCGGCATCGTGGTCGAAGGCCGCGACATCGGCACCGTCGTCTCGCCGGACGCCCCGCTCAAGATCTTCCTCACCGCCTCGGCCGAGGTCCGTGCCGCGCGCCGCAGCGCGCAGGACTCCGCCGCCGGTCGTGAGTCCACGCATGCCGTCGCGAAGGCCGCGGTGGAACGGCGTGACCGCCTGGACTCCACGCGGGCGGCGTCCCCGCTGCGCGCGGCCGAAGACGCCGTTGAGGTGGACACCTCCGCGCTCGACATCGACCAGGTGATCGTCGCCCTGGCGGAACTGGCCCTGCACCGCGGCCTGCTCGAAGGCTGCCCCGCCGAGGCCGCGCGGTGAACGCGAAAGGACTGCCCGAGGGCGCGAGCGACCCGTTCCACACCTTCGGCCGGGGGATCTCGAAGTTCCTCGTCCGGCCCGCGTTCCGCGTCCGGGTCCACGGCGCCGAGCGGGTGCCGTCGTCCGGTCCGGTGGTGTTCATGGCCAACCACAGCTCGATGGCCGAACCGGCGCTGCTGTTCGGAATGTTCTCGCGGCGCACCGCGTTCCTGGTCAAGGCGGAGCTCTTCCGGGGCTTCGTAGGCTGGTTCTTCCCGAAACTGGGCCAGATCCCGGTGAAACGGGGCGCGGTGGACCGCAAACCGCTGATGGCGGCGGTCAAGGTGCTCGAAGACGGCGGTGCGGTCGGGATCTTCCCCGAAGGCACCCGCGGTCTCGGTGACGCCGAAAACTTCGAGCGCGGCGCGGCCTTCCTGGTCCGCGCCGGGAAGGCGACCGTGGTTCCGGTCGCCACTCGGGGGACGTACAAACCCGCCGGCGCCAAGAGGCGCTGGCGGCCACACGTCGACATCATGGTCGGCGAACCTTTCACTCCCGAAATCGGGAAGGGAAGGACAGGGCTGGAGGAGGGAACCGAGCGGCTTCGCATCGCGCTCGCGGACCTCGTGAAGGCACTGGACGAATGGCGCTTGGAGCACGGGCTCCAAGACACGCGACAGAATGTGAAGTAACTGATGAGCGAGCTTGACGGAGTCGGCGAAATCGACGGCTCCTGGTCCGACGAGTCCGAATTCACCGCGCTGGACGCGCAGATCGCCGCGGGCGAGGCCGAAGAGGAGGCGCAGCTCGCGCAGCCGGTCCTCGCCGTCGTCGGCAGGCCGAACGTGGGCAAGTCGACCCTGGTCAACCGTATTCTCGGCCGCCGCGAAGCGGTCGTGCAGGACGTCCCCGGCGTGACCAGGGACCGCGTCGCCTACGACGCCTTCTGGGCGGGCCGCCGGTTCACCCTGGTCGACACGGGCGGCTGGGAGCCGGACGCCACCGGACTGCAGGCCTCCGTCGCCGCGCAGGCCGAGATCGCGATGGCCACCGCCGACGCGGCACTGCTGGTCATCGACGCCAGCGTCGGCGCGACCGCGACGGACGAGGCCGCCTCGAAGGTGCTGCGCCGCTCGAAGAAGCCGGTGCTGCTCGTCGCCAACAAGGTCGACGACGACCGCCTGCTCGCCGACACCGCGTCGCTGTGGTCGCTCGGCCTCGGGGAACCGCACCCGGTCAGCGCGCTGCACGGGCGTAGCTCGGGCGACCTGCTCGACGCCATCGTCAAGGCGCTGCCGACGATGCCGCGCGACGGCGACCGCGCCACCGCCGGCCCGCGCCGCGTCGCGCTGGTCGGCAAGCCGAACGTGGGCAAGTCCAGCCTCCTGAACAAGATCTCCGGCGAAGAGCGGTCCGTGGTGGACTCGGTCGCCGGTACCACCGTCGACCCGGTCGACTCGCTGGTCGAGCTGGACGGCGACGTCTGGCGGTTCGTCGACACCGCGGGGCTGCGCAAGCGCGTCAACTCGGCCAATGGCGCGGAGTACTACGCGTCGCTGCGGACCAAGACCGCGATCGACGCGGCCGAGGTCGCGATCGTGCTGCTGGACGCCGCGGAGCCGCTTTCGGAGCAGGACCTGCGGGTGCTGACGATGGTCGTCGAGGCGGGCCGCGCCTGCGTGCTCGCCTTCAACAAGTGGGACCTCGTCGACGAGGACCGCCGCCACGCCATGGTCCGTGAGCTGGACCGAGGCCTGGTGCGGGTGCCGTGGGCGGACAAGGTCAACATCTCGGCGCTCACCGGCCGGTCCGTGCGCAAGCTCGCGCCCGCGCTGCGGACCGCGCTGAAGTCGTGGGACCAGCGGGTGCCCACCGGGCAGCTGAACGGCTGGCTGGCCGACCTCATCGCCGCGACCCCGCCGCCGGTGCGCGGCGGCAAGCAGCCGAAGGTGCTCTTCGCGACCCAGGCGGGCATTCGGCCGCCGACGCTGGTCCTTTTCACCACCGGATTCCTCGAAGCGGGATATCGGCGGTTCATCGAACGCAAGTTCCGTGAGCGATTCGGCTTCGAAGGCAGCCCCGTCCGGGTGAATATCCGAGTACGGGAAAAGAAGCAGCGACCCAAGGTCGGCGGAAAAGCGGCGGGTAATAAGTCGACGGGAACATCCAAGAAGCACTGACTTCTCACGATGTAGGTGAATTGTTCACTGGGTGGACACGTCGATGACCTCGGGTTTCGGCGTGTCCACCGGTGAGTTTCGACACTCTGCCGAGACCCTCCCGAGATATGCCGTTGACCTGCGGTAAAGTGATTGGTCTGCTGGCGGGCGCCTCATTCGGAGAGCGAGCCCGAATGACGCACTTCGCGAAAGGTGTGTGATGGGCTTGCGCGCCCATGGCTTTGTTCTGTCCACGGTGATGGCCCGATGACACTGACCGCCGATTCCCGGCCGATCGCCTGTGTCGCCGACGTCACCGTCTCCCCGTCCCCGGCTCCCGTCGCCGACCGCGCCCTCTTCTGGTCCGGTCTGGGCGCCGGTGAGCGCACCCTGATCGACATCGTCGCCGAGACCGCCGCCCGCCACCCCAACGCGGGCGCGATCGACGACGGCGAGACCACGCTGTCCTACCGCAAGCTCGTCGAGGAGATCGACGCCTACGGCCGAAAGCTGACAGCCAACGGCGTCGGCGTCGGCGACCGGGTCGGCGTCCGGATCTCCTCCGGCACCGCGGAGCTCTACGTCGCGATCCTCGCCATCCTGTCCGTCGGCGCCGCCTACGTGCCTGTCGACGCGGACGACCCGGACGAGCGCGCCGAACTGGTCTTCGGCGAGGCCGACGTCGCCGCCGTCGTCTCCGATGGCGGCGCGATCACCGTCCTCGGTTCGCCCGGCGGTATCGAAGGCTCGCCCGCTCCGGCCGATGACGCCTGGATCATCTTCACCTCCGGTTCGACCGGAAAGCCGAAGGGCGTCGCGGTCTCGCACGCGTCCGCGGCCGCTTTCGTCGACGCCGAGGCCCAGCTGTTCCTCACCGAGGAGCCGATCGGCCCCGGCGACCGTGTGCTCGCCGGCCTGTCCGTCGCGTTCGACGCGTCCTGCGAAGAGATGTGGCTCGCCTGGCGCTACGGCGCCTGCCTGGTCCCGGCGCCGCGTTCGCTGGTCCGCACCGGCGTCGACCTCGGCCCGTGGCTCGTCGCGCAGGGCATCACCGTCGTCTCGACCGTCCCGACGCTGGCCGCGCTGTGGCCCGCCGACGCGCTCGAAGACGTCCGCCTGCTGATCTTCGGCGGCGAAGCCTGCCCGCCGGAGCTGGCCGAGCGGGTCGCCGTCGAAGGCCGCGAAGTCTGGAACACCTACGGCCCGACCGAGGCCACCGTCGTCGCCTGCGCAGCCCAGATGACCGGCGAAGGACCCGTCCGGATCGGCCTGCCGCTGGCCGGCTGGCAGCTCGCCGTCGTCAACGAGGCGGGCGAGCCGGTCGCGATGGGGGAGACCGGCGAGCTGGTCATCGGCGGTGTCGGCCTGGCCCGCTACCTGGACCCGGAGAAGGACGCCGAGAAGTTCGCGCCGCTGCCGTCACTGGGCTGGCGCCGCGCGTATCGCAGCGGTGACATGGTTCGCGCGGAGGCCGAGGGCCTGCTGTTCCTCGGACGTCTCGACGAGCAGGTCAAGCTCGGCGGCCGTCGCATCGAACTCGGCGAGGTCGACGCCGCGCTCCAGTCGCTGCCCGGTGTGCAGGGCGCGGCCGCCGCGATCCGCCGCACCAAGGCGGGCAACCAGGTCCTCGTCGGGTACGTCGTGCCCGCCGAGGGCGTGAAGTTCGACCACGACGAGGCCGCGACCCGGCTGCGCGAGCAGCTGCCCGCCGCGCTCGTCCCGCTGCTGGCGCTGATCGACGACCTGCCGACACGCACCTCCGGCAAGGTCGACCGCAACGCCCTGCCCTGGCCGCTGTCCACTGTGGACGCCGCCAAATCCGGTCTGTCGCCGACGGAGAGCTGGCTCGCCGAAGGTTGGGCGGAGATCCTGGGCGTCTCGGTCGACAACCCGAAGGCCGACTTCTTCACCAACGGCGGCGGCAGCCTGACGGCCGCGCAGCTGATCGCGCGGATCCGCACCCGCCACCCGCAGGTGTCGGTGAACGACATCTACGCCAACCCGAAGCTCGGCGCGCTCGCGTCGATGCTGGACGCGCTGAGCGGTCAGAAGACCGAACGCCGCGACATCGCGCCGACCCCGCGCAGGGCCGGGATCATCCAATCGCTGCTGATGATCCCGCTGATGGGCCTCGTCGGCCTGCGCTGGACGACGATCGCCGCGACGCTGTCGAACGTGCTGTCGCTGGCCGGTTTCGCCTGGGCTCCGACGCTGAACTGGGTGTGGATCGCCGTCGCGTGGGTCGCGCTGTTCAGCCCGGCGGGCCGGATCGCGATCTCGGCGACCGGTGCCCGGCTGCTGCTGCGCGGTGTCCGTCCCGGCAGCTACCCGCGCGGCGGGAATGTCCACTTGCGACTGTGGACGGCCGAGAAGCTCGCGGAGTTCAGCGGCGCGGACAGTGTCGCGGGCGCTTCCTGGATGACGACGTACGCCAAGGCACTCGGCGCGCGGATCGCCAAGGACGTCGACCTGCACTCGCCGCCGCCGGTCACCGGCATGCTGAAACTCGGCCGCGGTGCCGCCATCGAACCCGAGGTCGACCTGACCGGGCACTGGGTGGACGGCGACCTCGTGCACATCGGCAAGATCCGGATCGGCGCCGACGTGCGGATCGGCGCGCGCAGCACGCTGTTCCCCGGCGCGCGGATCGGCAAGGGCGCGGAGATCGCGGCCGGGTCGACAGTCCGCGGCAACGTGCCTGCCGCCCGTGTCACCAAGGACGCGCTGAAATGGCCGTCGAGCCGCCCGCCGCGTTCGCGGTTCTGGGCCACGGTCTACGGCGTGACCTCGGTCGCGCTGGGTCTGCTGCCCGCCGTCGCCGCCCTGCCCGCCATCGCGGTGCTGGGCTACGCGATCGCCGGAGCGCCTTCGCTGGGCGCCGCGCTCGGCCAGGCGCTGCTGTTCACGCCGCTCGCCACCGTCGCGTACTTCCTGACCTACGCCCTGCTCGTGCTCGTCGGCGTCCGTTCGCTGAGCATCGGCATGGTCGAGGGTTACCACCCCGTGCACGGCCGCGTCGCGTGGCAGGTCTGGGCGACCGAACGGCTGATGGGCATGGCGCGTGAAGGGCTGTTCCCCTTGTACGCCAGCCTGTTCACCCCGGTGTGGCTCCGGATGCTCGGGGCGAAGGTCGGCCGCAACGTCGAGGCGTCCACCGTCCTCGCGCTGCCGAAGATGACGCAGGTCGACAGCGGCGCGTTCCTCGCGGACGACACCATGGTCGCCACCTACGAACTCGGCCACGGCTGGCTGCACGTCGCGCCCGCCCGGATCGGCAAGCAGGCGTTCCTCGGCAACTCGGGGATGGCCGCGCCCGGCCGTTCGGTGCCCAAGCGCGGCCTGGTCGGCGTGCTGTCGTCGGCCCCGCTGAAGGCGAAGAAGGGCTCCTCGTACCTCGGGATGCCGCCGCTGCCGGTTCGCCGTTCGGTCGGCGAGTCCGACACGAGCCGCACCTACACGCCGCCGCTGCGGCTCAAGGCGGCCCGTGCGCTCGTCGAACTGTGCCGCATCGTGCCGGTGATGTGCGGCGTCGCGCTGACCGTGCTGGTCGCCGCCGCGATCTTCGCGCTCGCGTCGTCCTTCGGGTTCTTGGTCGCGCTGCTGCTCGGCGGGCCGCTGCTGCTCGCCGCCGGTGCCGTCGCCGCGCTGACCGCCACCGCGATGAAGTGGCTGCTGGTGGGCAAGTTCCGCGCGGTCGACCATCCGCTGTGGAGCTCGTTCGTCTGGCGCAACGAACTCGCCGACACCTTCGTCGAGGCGCTCGCCGTGCCGTGGCTGATCGGTTCGCTCGGCGGCACGCCGCTGCTGCCGGCTTGGCTGCGCACCATGGGCGTCAAGATCGGCAAGGGCGTGTGGTTGGAGACGTACTGGCTGCCCGAGTCGGACCTGGTGAGCCTGGGAGACGGCGCGACGATCAACCGCGGCTGCGTCGTCCAGACGCACCTTTTCCACGATCGGATCATGACGATGTCGCCGGTGACCCTGGACGAGGGAGCGACGCTCGGGCCGCACGGTATCGTGCTGCCTGGCGCTAGCATCGGCGCGCGGACGACCGTCGGACCGGGGTCTCTGGTGACCCGGGGCGACGCGATTCCCGCCGACTCGCGCTGGCTCGGGAATCCCATCTCGGCCTGGACGAAGTAGGGAAGCGGGGTCTTTCGCGGGTGATTTCGAAGGCCTCCGCGCAGCCCTCGCCCGGCGCGGACACCTCCGGCGACTCCTATCTGCCCCATCACGGTAACGGCGGTTACCGGGTCGGGCACTACGATCTGGAGCTGGACTACAAGATCGGTCCCAACCGGCTGTCGGCCTCCGCGGCCATCACCGCGGAGGCGACGCAGGCGCTGTCGCGGTTCACGCTCGACTTCGGCGAGTTCCGGATCAACCGGGTCCTGGTCAACGGGAAACCGGCGAAGTACACGCGGCGTGCGCACAAGCTGCAGGTGAAGCCCGCGAAGTCGCTGGCGCCCGGTAGCGAGTTCCTGGTCGAGGTCTACTACGTCGGCAACCCGCGGCCGCTTCCCGGGCTGTGGGGCGACATCGGCTGGGACGAACTGACCGATGGCTCGCTCGTCGCGAGCCAGCCGGTCGGGGCGCCGTCGTGGTTCCCTTGCAACGACCATCCGGCGGACAAGGCGACCTACCGCGTCGCGCTGACGACGTCTTCGCCGTATCTCGTGGCCGTCACGGGGAACCTGGTGTCGCGGCTTTCGCGCGCGAGTACCACCCGGTGGGTCTTCGAGCGCCCGGAGCCGACGCCGACGTACCTGATGAGCGTCCAAATCGGACGGTACGACGACGTCGAACTGGTCTCCGGTCCCCAGCCCGGTTGGTTCTCGCCGCCTTCGGTCTCGGCGTACCGGATCAGTCTCGACGGTGACTCCGTGGTTTCGTCGGTCCCGCAACGGGCCGCCGTGCCGCCGCGCCTACGCCGGGCCTTTTCGCGCGACTTCGGGCGGCAGGGCCGGATCATGGATTCACTGCAGCGGCTGTTCGGCCCGTACCCGTTCGGCGAGTATGTCATCGTGGTCACCGACGACGATCTCGACGACCCGATCGAAGCGCAGGGTATGTCGATCTTCGGCGCCAACCACGTCGACGGACGGCGCACCCACGAACGGCTCGTCGTGCACGAACTGGCGCACCAGTGGTTCGGCAACAGCCTGACCGTCGCCGACTGGCGGCACATCTGGCTGAACGAGGGCTTCGCGACGTACGCGGAATGGCTCTGGTCCGAGGAATCCGGCGGGCAGAGCGCGCACGCGTGGGCGAAGACGTGGCACGCGCGGATGAAGGCGAAGCCCGCGGATCTGCGCCTCGCCGACCCCGGGGTGTCGCGGATGTTCGACGAGCGGGTGTACAAACGCGGCGGCCTTCTGTTGCACGCCTTGCGTTCCTTAGTCGGCGATGAGGTCTTCTTCCCGCTGGTGAAGGCTTGGGCGATAGAGAACCGGCACGGTCTGGTGACTACCGCTGGTTTCGTCGCGCTGGCGGAACGCTTCGCTGGTCGCTCGCTTGCGCCTTTCTTCGACGCTTGGCTGGACGCTCCGGCGCTGCCTCCGCTTCCCGCTCCCTGACGCTCGGCTCGCTGACTCGAGATGTCCTGAAGGCCCCCTTTGAGACGATCAACGTCTCAAAGGGGGCCTTCAGGACATCCGGGGGAGTTATCCACAGATCGCTGGAAGGCACTGGCGCTCGGGTGCTCGGGTCACTGACGATCAAGGGGTGAAAATCGGAGAGTGGGCCGACGATCCCGAGCGGCTCTACCAGCACAGCCGTGGCGGGGTGATCACCGTCGCGCGGCTCGTCGAGCTCGGCGTTCCCGCCAGGACCTGCTACCGGCGCTGTCAGCCTGGGCGACCTTGGCGACGGTTGCTGCCGGGCGTGGTGCTGCTCGGCGGAGGTGAGCCCAGCTACCGGCAACTGATCGACGCCGCGCTGCTGTACGCCGGTCAGGAAGCGGTGGTGACCGGCGCGACGGTTTGCCGTCGTCGAGGACTGCGCGCCGTGCCCGCCGGACCGGCACGTGTGCACCTCCTGATCCCGCATGAACACAAGACCCTCAGCGCCGGCTTCGTGATCGTCGAGCGCACGACACGGCTGCCGCGGCCGCTCTTCGAGGACGGCGTCCCCGTGGCACCGCTCGCCCGAGCCGTGCTCGACCTGTGTCGGAGGCTCCGCTCTCCGACGACGGTTTCCGCCTTGCTCACCGAAGCTGTGCAGTCGGGTGGGCTGAGCCCGGTGACATTGCTGGAGGAACTCGATGCGGGAAGCAACCGCGGCACGGCGATTCCGCGAGTGGCGCTCGAACGCATCGTCGCCGGAGCGCGGTCAGTCGCCGAGATCGACGCGATGAACGTATGGCGGCTCTCCGGTCTGCCCGAACCGAGCTGGAACCGCCCACTCCGGGACGAAAACGGCGAGTACATCGCGACTCCCGACGGCTACTTCGCAGAAGTCGCTCTCGCCTGGGAGATCGACTCGTACGAGTTCCACTTCACGAAGCAGGACTACGCGAAGACCTTGGACAGAAACGCCAGGTACGCCGCAGCCGGGATCGCCGTGCTGCAAACGTTGCCCAGCCGCCTTCGGTCGGAGCCGGAGGAGGTGGCCAAAGAGCTTCGTGCGTCGTATCAGGCCGCCGAGGGCCGGAAGCGCACCGGCGCGCCCGCGCAGTGAAGTGCCATCGGGGTGCGCATTCGACCCGGCGCCCCTCCACCGGCGTGAGCGTGACCCGTGCGCCGGGGGTGAGGCCGGCGGCCAGCAACGTCCCGAGAAAGGCGGCGTCGTCCTGGATCCGCTCGCTGATCCGGTGGAGCCGGACCTCCCGCCGCCCGGGGTGCGTGGCCGGTCGCCTGCCGGGTGGCGCGGACACCGGGGAAAGGCCGGATATGCCGAGGAAGTCCAGGCCGGGGATCGGACCGCCGTACGGACTGAACCTCGGCCCGCCGCAGAGGTCGAAGATCCGGCGCGCGGCCTCGTCGGACATCACGTGCTCCCAGCGGCAGGCCTCGGCGTGCAGCCGGGCCCAGTCCAGCCCGATCACCCGGTACAGCAGCGTTTCCGCGAGCCGGTGCTTGCCCATGACCCGCACCGCTATCCGCGACGCATGAAGGGCCCTGGTAAATCGGTGGTCGGGGGTTCAGCCGTCTCGTTATCGTCTCTCCTCCGGCGTCGGGGAGAGACATGGGACGGAAGAGTCCGCAGGAGAAGAAGCGGCTGAGTTACGCCAAGGACCGCCGCGGCGATTTCAGGGAGAACGACAAGTCTTCCCGCAAGAACGTCCCGCGCCACAAACGGCGGGTGAACCGGGAGAACCGCCACCGCGATCAGCTGATGCTGACGGCGGCGCGCGGGCCGGTGGACGTCGAGCTCGCGGCGACAGCCGAGGAAAGCCTGCTGAAGGTCCGGCCTCAGCGGTGGCGGAAGTGGCCCGATACGCCGCTGGGCACGCTCGTGCGGGGAAAGCTGGACCGGATCGACGTGCGCCGGTCGCTCGAAGCGGCGACGCTGTCGCCCTTGACCGACGACGAACTCGACGAGACGCTGTCGGCCGCGGCGTACCTTTTGTCGCCCAAGGACGCGGCGGTCCTGCACTTCCTGAGCCACACCGGTGTTCGTGTCACCGAACTTTCCGCTCTGGACCTGCGGGATGTGTCGACCGGCTCGGTCACCGTGCGCGGCCGACGGCGGCGGACGATTCCGCTCCCGCCCGAACTCCGTCCCTCGCTCGACGCATACTTCCGGGTCCGGGCCGAGCGGTCGGGTGCGGGCGAGGAGCCGGCGTACTTCCTCGACGCCTTCGGCCGGCGGGTGTCGCCGGGCTCGGTCAATCGGGTGGTGGTCGCTTTCGGGATCCTGACCGGCCTGCCGTCATTCTCCGCGCGGACGCTGCGCATGACCTTCGCCGTCAACCTTCTCCGCGCCGGGGCCGACCTCGCCGCCGTCTCCGAGATGCTCGGTCACGCGTCGCCTGACGCCACCCGTGCCTACCTCGCCCGCTGATCGATAGGTCGGATGTATCTGCCGCTTTCCGGGTGAGCGCTCTGGCCAAACTTGGTCTATTTCTGGAAACATGCCGGTCGCCAGGGCTTGATCTACGGTAAACGTAGTATGAATCTGGAGGCGACCCATGGGCGGGCTGTCCAGGCGATCGATGCTGAAAGCTGCCGCGGGGACCGCCGCGCTCGGCGGTCTGTGGGCGCAGGGGGTCGCTCCGGCGCACGCCTCCGGTGACGTCCACCGGAGAGTGGCCGACGACGCGCGCATGGTCTGGAAGCGCCTGCCGAAGGGCTGGCAGGAGGGGCCGTTCCTCGCGAACGGCTTCCTCGGCGTCCAGTTCTACGCGGGTGCGCAGCCGAACGTCCTCAAGGTCATGCTCAGCCACTCCCGGGTCCAGGACCAGCGCGGACAGTGGGAAGCGGGCATCGGGTACTCGCGGCTCCCGATCGGCTACCTCACCCTCACGTTCGCGGGTGCGATCACGGCCGTGGACTGGCGCCTCGACCTGTACAACGCCGAACTCGGCGGCACGATCACCACCACCCGGGGTTCGGTGCGGTTCTCCGCGCTGGTCCACAACGACCAGGACCTCCTCCTCGTCTCGCTCACCGGAGAAGCGGCCGCGGACTGGGGATTCACGCCGCTCGTGTCGGCGACGACCCGGACGATCCGCAAACCGCCGGAATACACGGCCAATCCCGATCCGAAGCTCGCCAGTGCGGGCGCTGTCCGGTACTGCGAGCAGCCGATGCACGCGGGCGGCGGCTACACGACCGCGTGGCGTGAGCGGACCATCGGCACGCGACGGCTCCTGGCGGCGACGGTCGCGTACGGATTCCCCGAGCCGACCCACACCGCCGAAGCGATCAGCAGGGTCCACCGGGCGTCGGCGTCGAACCCGGACTGGCTCGTCGCCGACCATCGGCGCTGGTGGAACGCCTTCTATCGGCGCAGCTTCGTGTCCATTCCGGACAAACGGATCCAGCGGTTCTACTGGATCCAGCTGTACAAGACCGCTTGCGCCACGCGCGCGAACGGGCCCGTCGTCGCCGAGTGGGGGCCGTGGTTCCCGGAGGTCGGCAACAGCTGGACGGCGGTGTGGTGGAACCTCAACGTCCAGGTCACCTACCCGATCGTCAACAGCAGCAACCATCCCGAACTCGACGCCGTCACCGCGACCTTCCGCCGCGACCACGCCAACCTCGAACTCTCGGTGCCTCCCGCGTACCGGGACGGCGACACGTACGCCCTTTCGCATCCGGGGGACTGGCGGCTGCGGCCCGGCGGCACCCGCGCGGTCGGGATCCCCGGCCCGGCCACGAAGAACGACCAGACCGGGAACCTGATCTGGGGCCTGCACAACGTCTGGCTCGCGTACCGGCACAGTATGGACATCCGCGTCCTGCGTGACGTCCTGTATCCGACGCTGGCCAAAGCGCTCAACTACTACCGCCACTTCCTCGCCGCCGGGCCGGACGGTGCGCTGCACCTGCCGATGACAAGGTCACCCGAGTACGCCGACGCGGCGGACTGCACCTACGACCTGTCGCTGATCCGCTGGGCCGCGCGCACGCTCGTCGAATCCGCGGCCAAGCTGCGCATCGACGACCCGCGGGTGCCCGCGTGGCGCGAGATCGGCGAGAAACTGGTGCCGTACCACGAGGATCCCGATCGGGGAGTGCTGATCGGCGAAGGTGTCCCGCTGGCCGAATCGCACCGGCACTTCTCGCATCTGCTCTGGCTCTACCCGCTGCGGGAGAAGCTCTGGGATCGTCCCGGCGATCGGGACATCATGCGCCGGACGTTCGCGCACTGGTCCAGCATTCAGGACAAGTGGCACGGCTACAGCTTCGCGGCCGCGTCGTCGATGAGCTCGGTGATGGACGCGCCCGAGGAAGCGTTGCGCTACCTGAAGATCTTCCTCGACGGGACCGTCGTGGCCGACACCCAGCTCACGCCGAACACGATGTACCGCGAGGGCGCGAACCTGGCGATCGAGAGCCCGATCACCGCCGCGCAGTCCGTTGTGGACATGCTGCTGCAGGGGGATCACGGCGTGCTGAAGGTCTTCCCGTCGGTTTCTTCGGCGTGGCGGGACGCGTCCTTCGCGAGCCTGCGCGCGGAGGGCGCCTTCCTCGTGGACGCCTCCCGCCGGAACGGCGCGACCGAATGGATCCGTGTCCACAGCGAAGCGGGGGAGCCGCTCACGCTCCAGCACGGGATCCCCGGCGACATCGACGTCCATGACGCGCGAGGACGGCGGCTGCCTTGGCGCGCCGAAGGTCCGGGCAGGATCTCTATCCCGCTCGGTCGCGGCGGGACAGCCGTCGTCACGCGGCGCGGCGCACATCCGGCCCTGGAGCCGCGAGACGTGCCCGGTGACCGCGAAACTCCGGCATGGGGACTCGACCAGGAGGTCTGAGGATGGAGATCACGCGCAGGACGGTGCTCGGCGGTGCACTGGCGGGCGGGGCACTGGCAGGCGTGGCTGCGGCCGGGTTCGCGCCGTCCGCGTCGGCGGCGGAAGTCACCAGCGGCCTCGACTGGCCAGGCTTCCTCGCCTCCGCGGACCTGGTGTGGCGGAAGATGCCGAAGACCTGGTATGAAGGCCCCTTTCTCGGCAACGGTTTCCTCGGCTCGGGCATCTACGCCGAACCGGGCAGGAACGCTGTCCGGTTCAACGTCCAGCACAGCGAAGTGCAGGATCACCGGCCCGAATTCGGCTCCCTGTTCGGGCTCGCGAGGTTGCCGATCGGTCATTTCACCCTCGAACCGGCCGGTGCCATCACCGGGATCGACTGGCGGATGGATCTCTGGAACGCCGAACTCAGGGGCACGATCACCACGACCGCGGGCAGTCTCTCGCTACGCGCGATCGTCCACACCGGACAGTCGTTGCTGGCCGTCGAGATCGAGCCGACCGAGGGCGAGCGCGGCTTCCGGTGGATCTTCCACCCGGCCGAGGCGGTGAGCCCGAGAACGGATCCGAAGTTCGGGAAGCCGCAGCCCGCCGGCTACGTCGCCAATCCGCCCGCGACCCGGGAAACCAGCGGTGACAGCAGTCTTTCCGTGCAGAGCCTACTGGCAGGCGGCGAGTACGTCACGGCGTGGCGTGAGGTCGCCAGGGGATCGAAGCGCACGCTGTACACGTCCGTGGCCTGGTCGTATCCGAAGAAGACGGCCGCACGAGAGGCACTGAAAACGGTCCGCCGGGCCGAGCCGTTCGACGTCGTCACGATCGAGCACCGTCGCTGGTGGCACGACTACTACCGGAATGGTTTCCTGTCCATTCCGGACACCCGGCTCCAGAGCTTCTACTGGATCCAGCTGTACAAGGTCGCTTCGGCGGCGCGAAAAGAAGCGCCGGTCATGGCGACCTGCGGACCGTGGCTCGAACCGACCCCGTGGCCGGCGACGTGGTGGAACCTCAACGTCCAGCTGGAGTACTGGCTCATCCACGGGTCCAATCACCTCGAACTCGACGCCGTCAGCCACGCTCTCGGCAAGTACCGCGCGAACCTGACGAGCCAGGTCGCCGAGCCGTGCCAGCACGATTCCGCGGGCATCCCGCGCACGACCGACATGAACCTGCTCAACGGCGCGACCGGGACGAACTCCGGCTTCCCGGTCGGCATCCCCGGCGAGGAGACGCCGACACCGGAGGTCGGCAACCTCACCTGGGCGCTGCACAACGTTTGGCTGTCCTATCGGCACACGATGGACCGGCTGCTCCTGCGGGACACCCTGTTCCCGTTGCTGCGCAAGGCGATCAACTACTACCTCCACTTCCTGAAGCCCGGCCCGGACGGGAAGCTGCACCTGCCTGCGACGTTCTCCCCGGAGTACGGCGTCAACGCGCCCGACTGCAACTACGACCTCGCGCTGATCCGCTGGGGGTGCAAGACGCTCCTGGAATCGGCGGCGGAACTGCGGATCGAGGACCCGCTCACGCGGCGGTGGCGGGAAGTCCTGGCCACGCTGGTCCCGTATCCGGCCGACGCCGACGGCTACATGATCGGTGCCGGTGTGCCGTTCGCGAAGTCGCATCGGCACTACTCGCATCTGTTGCAGATCTATCCGCTGTACGAGATCACGTGGGAGCGGCCGGAGCATCGGCGGATCATCGAGACCTCGCTCGACCACTGGGTGGGCTTCGAGGGCGCGTTGCAGGGCTACACGTTCACCGGTGCCGCGTCGATGTCGGCGCAGATGCTGCGCGGGGAGAAGGCGGAGTTCTACCTCGGTGAGCTGCAGCGGCGCTACATCCAGCCGAACACGATGTACAAGGAGTCCGGTCCGGTCATCGAGACGCCGCTCTCGGCGGCGCAGTCACTGCACGACATGCTCGTCCAGAGCTGGGGCGGGGTCATCCGGCTGTTCCCGGCCGTCCCGGCCAAGTGGGCGGACGCCGCGCTGCGCGACTTCCGGACGCAGGGCGCTTTCCTGCTCAGCGCCTCCCGGCAGGGCGGCAAGACGCGCTGGGTCAAGGTCACCAGTGAGGCGGGGGCGCCCTGTGTGCTGCGGACGGATCTGGAAGGAGAGCTGACCGTCCGAGACCGGTGGGGGAGGCCGAAACGCTGGCGTCGGCTGCCGAACGGCGACGTACAGATAGACCTGCGGCGCGGCGAAGAGGCGGTCGTGCACCGCAAGGGCGACAAGCCCGACCTCGAGATCCGGCCCGTTCCGGCGAACGAGGCCGCGACGCCGTGGGGGATGCCGTGACGTCGCTCGTGGCGATAGGTCAAAGTGGTCCTGCACATCTTCAGGATGACAGGAGCACAGATGTCCCAGCCTCCGCAGCAGCCGTACCAACAGCCGGGCTGGTACGGCGCACCGCACCAGCCGCCTCCGCCGCCGTCGAACAAGACAGCGCTGTGGGTCGGACTGGGTGTGCTGGGACTGGTCGTGGTGGTCGCCGCCGTGGCGATCACCGGTTTCGTGGCACCGGGCTTCTTCCTGTCGGACTCGAAGGGCAAGAGCGCGGTCGCGTCTTCGTCCTCGACTCCGACTTCGAGTGCTCAAGACACGGCGACGCAGAGTCCGGTGCAGGTTCCCGCGGACCGGATTCCGATGCCGAAGCGCACGACACCGTTGGCGGATCCGGCCGAGTGCGCGTATCCGGCGGACACCGGCGGTGGCGAGGTGCCGAAGAAGGCCACCCCGCCCGCGGCGGGCCCGACCCCGGCGACCGGTACGGCGGCGGTCACGGCCAAGACGACCGCGGGCGACATCGGGCTGACGCTGGACCGCGCGCTCGCGCCGTGTGCCGTGGCGAACTTCCTTTCGCTGGCACAGCAGGGGTATTACGACGGCACCTCGTGTCACCGGCTCGGCACGTCGGGATTGCAGATGCTCCAGTGCGGCGACCCGGCGGCCACCGGCGCCGGCGGGCCGGGGTACACGATCCCGGACGAGATCTTCCCGGAGCTCAAGTACGGCCGCGGGATCCTCGCCATGGCGAAGACCCAGGCGCCGAATTCGGGCGGCAGCCAGTTCTTCATGGTGTTCGGCGAAGCGGAACTGCCGCCGGAATACACGGTGTTCGGGAGCATCTCGGACGCGGGCCTGCAGACGCTGGACAAGGTCGCGCGGGGCGGGGTGGACGACTCGCAAGGCCCCGGTGACGGGACGGGTCCGCCGCGGATCCCGGTGAAGTTCCAGTCGATCGCCGTCGGCTGATGCGCCGGATCATCGGCACGCCCGCGCTGAGTGAAGCCGATCCTGATCGGCTGACGGCTCAGCTCACCCGTGTTCTCGCCGCGATCGTCGAGCCTGACCCGGTCGGCTGAGGCGACCGGAAAGAACAAGACTGTTTCTTCCGGAAGTCGCCGGGCACCCTCGATGGCACTGATCGTCGACCTGAGGGGGACGCGTGCCGGACGGTGGCATCGATCGTGAGATCGGCAGGGAACAGGAATACGTGGCGGCCCTGTACGCCCGGCTGGACGCGCTACGCGGGGAGGCGGCCGAGAGGCTGGCCGCGGCCGGGGATCGGGAGTCGGCGGGTGTCTGGCAAGCCGAGGTGGCCCGGCTGGACGCGGTGGAAGAAGGGTTGTGTTTCGGGCGGCTGGACATGGACGACGGCAGGCGCCTCTACATCGGCAGGCTTGGCGTGTTCCGGAGCGGGAGCGATGAACCGTTGCTGGTGGACTGGCGTGTCCCGGTGGCGCGGGCGTTCTACACCGCGACGGCGGCCGCTCCCGAAGGCGTACGGCGGCGGCGACGCATCACCACGCGCGGCCGGACCGTCGTCGCGCTGGACGACGAACTGCTGGACCGGGACAGCACCGTCGACGACGGTCTGGTCGGCGAGGCGGCGTTGTTGGCGGCCGTGACCGTGGAGCGGACCGGGCGGATGCACGACATCGTCACCACGCTTCAGGCCGAACAGGATCGGATCATCCGGCATGAGCCCGGCGGGGTACTGGTGGTGCAGGGCGGCCCCGGCACGGGGAAGACGGCCGTCGCGTTGCACCGGGTCGCGTATCTGCTCTACACCCGCCCGCACTTGCGCACCCGAGGTGTTCTCGTGGTGGGTCCTAGCCGGATCTTCCTCGACTACATCGGCCAGGTCCTGCCGGGCCTCGGCGAGAACAGCGTGGTGACCGCGACCATCGGCGACCTGAGACCGGACGTCGAGATCAGCCGCGTGGACCCGCCCGGAATCGTCGAACTCAAAGGCGAAGCGGTCATGGCCGAACGGCTGGCGGCGGCCGTACGGTCGAGGGTCCGGACGCCGGATCAGCCGGTCTACGTCGGGTTCGAACAGCAGGTGCTGCGGCTCGACCCGGACGAATGCGGCCGTGCCCTGCGGAAAGCCGGGCGGGCCGGACTGCCGCACAACCAGGCCAGGTTGGTCTTCCAACGGGAGATCATTGAGGTGCTCACACGGCGGCTGATCGAGGAGATGGAAGCGGTCGTGCTCACCGGGACGGGCGAGGCGATCGACGGCGGCAGCCCGGACGGCCGACTCGGTGAGGCCGATCTGCGCGCGCTCGCCGCCGCCGGTGTCGTGATCGAGCAGGACGAACACGACGACGGGCCGAGGACCCTGCTGGACGAGACCGACCGGGCCGGTCTGCGGGACTCGATGCTCGCCGATACCGGCGTCCGTGCCGTACTCGACGCGCTGTGGCCGCCGCTGACACCGGAGCGCGTGGTGTCGGACCTGCTCGGCGAGCGGGCCGACGGCTGGAGCGTCGCGGATGTCCCGTTGCTGGACGAGGCCGCGAGTCTGATCGGCCGGAGTGCCGGGTTCGCGACGTTCGGGCATGTGGTCGTCGACGAGGCGCAGGAACTGTCCGAAATGGACTGGCGGATGCTGATGCGCCGGTGCCCCACCCGATCGATGACCCTCGTCGGCGACCTCGCTCAGACCGGGAACCCGGCGGGCGCCACGTCGTGGGACGGCGTGCTGTGGCCACATGTGCGGGATCGGTGGCGGCTCGCCCGGCTCACGGTCAACTACCGCACGCCGTCGGAGATCATGGCCGCCACCGCGGATCTGCTCGCCGCGCACCATCCCGGAACGCCGCCGCCCCGGTCGGTCCGCTCGACCGGTGAACCACCGTGGCGGATCGCCACCTCGCGGGCCGACCTGGTGACGACCATCGCCGACCTCGCCACGGCACACACCGACGGCCAACTCGGGATCATCGCTTCGAGTCCCTTCATTGAACCCCTGGCCGCCGCGTTGTCCCTCGCCATCCCGCCGGACCTGACCGGCAAGGTCGTCCTGCTGACCGCTGGGCAGGCCAAGGGCTTGGAGTTCGACTCGGTCTTGATCGCCGACCCGGCCGGAATCCTCGGCGCCGCGCCGCATGGCCACAACGATCTCTACGTCGCCATGACCAGAGCCACGCGACGGCAGGGCGTCGTGCATTTTGGCCCGCCGCCGGCCGAGCTGTCCGTGCTACGGGAACTCGTTGATCACGACTGGTCGTGAGTGGCTGGGTCCGTGAAGGCCTCCTTGCCCCGGCTGAGCCGAGGAAACTCGACCTTCATACCTTCCGCAGTACGTGAAGGACCCCTTCATTGCGTCTAGCGCAATGAAGGGGTCCTTCACGTACCTCAGGAGGCGAGGGCGCGGGAAAGCGCTGGGTCGGGGTGGTCGTGAGTGGTAAAGAGCGCTGGCGGACCGGTATTTGCCTACCTGCCACTGACCTGGACCAGGCTGACAATCCCAGCGGGCATCCAGATCGACGGTGAAGGAATTGGGACGTTGAGTGTCCTGATTCCTTCACCGTCGCGAGCTCACCCCGGTCCCGGACCTTGATCAACGGAAGATCGGGGACCTTGAGTGTCCCGGATCCTCCGTTGATCAAGGTCCTGCCACCCAGTCCCTGCGGCCGGCAACCGAGCGGGGAAGATTTCGGACGTTGAATGTCCGAAATCTTCCCCCGTCACAAGTTGTTCCTTGTGGACAGTGGGCTCAGCGGCCGAACCGGTCGCGCGAGTCATCTCAAGAGAACAAGAAGCTCAGAGCGGGTTGTACGCCCCCAGCGGAGCGGTGCAGAACGGCCCGCCGACGTACTCCGCGGCCACCCCGGTCGGAGCAGGCTGGTCCGCCAGCTGGTCGGCGTAGGTTTCCGCGTTGTCGAGCGACTTGTAGCCCAGCTCCTCGGCTTCGGCCAGCGAGTAGATGCGGCGCGTGTTGTCGGAGACGCCCCAGATCAGCCGGTAGCCGGGGGAGGGGTAGCTCAGGCAGGCCTCGAACAGGCGGGCGCCGTCGTCGGGGGAGAGCCAGGTCGTCAGGCCGCGCGGGCCGAGGACGAGCGGGCTTTCGAAGCACGAGCCGATCCGGATGACGATCACGTCCATGCCGAACCGCGAGTGGTACAGGCTGCCCATCGCTTCGATGGCCGCCTTGCTGACGCCGTAGTAGGTGTCGGGCCGGGGCGTCGAGTCTGCGGGGAGGCCGTTCTCGCCTGCCTCGTCGTTGCGGCGGAAGCCGACGGAATGGTTGCTGGAAGCCAGGATCACACGCGGCACACCGGCCGCCCGCGCGGCTTCGAGGACCGTGTGGGTGCCGTTGATGTTGACGTCCAGGGTGGCTTCCCATGAGCTCTCGCGGCTGTGGCCGCCGAGGTGGATCACCGCGTCGACGCCGGAGCAGGCCTTCGCCATCGCCTCGGGGTCGGTCACCGAAGCAGTGATCAGTTCGACGTCCTCGCCTCCCGCGGCTTCGGGCTGCGCGGCGAGGTCGAGCAGCCGCAGTACCCGGCCGGAACGGCGCAGCCTCGACCGCATCAAGGTGCCGACGATGCCCGCCGAGCCGGTGATCAGGACGCGCTGGTCTGCCATGTGAACCCCTTGTCGGTAAAAGAAAGTACGGGAAGATCAGCGGATGCCGGCGCGGCGCAGTTGCTGGCCGAGTTCCGCGGTGATTTCGGCGAGGAGCTCGCCGACGCGCTGGGCGTCGGCGTCGGTGACTTCGGTGATCGGCATGGAGCAACTGATCGCGTCCGTGCCGGGGATGCGGTACGGGATCACGGCCGCGACGCACCGGACGCCGAGGCTGCCTTCCTCGATTTCCGCCGCGTAGCCGCGCTCGCGGGTCTTCGCGCATTCGGCGTGCAGCGTCTCGGGCGTGGTGATGGTGTTCGGGGTCAGCGCCGACAGCTCTCCGCTCAGGAGGCCGTCGATCTCGTCGTGCGTCAGTTCGGCCAGTAAAGCCTTCCCCAGCGCCGTCGCGTGGGTGGGCAGCGTGCGGCCGACGCGGGACACGAGATGGGTCGAGTGCCGTGACTCGCGCGTCTCCAGGTAGACGACGTCGGTGCCCTCGCGGCGCGCGAAGTGCGCGGTGAAACCGGTCTTCTCCCGGATCCGCTCCAGCGCTTCGGTCGCGTACGGGACGACAGGGTCGCGGTCCAGGTACGCCGTGCCGCAGATCAGCGCGCGGACGCCGAGGCGGTAGCGGGCGGTGTTGGTGTCCACTTCCAGCCAGCCGGCTTCGAGCAGGGTGCGGAGCAGGCCGTGCAGGCTGGACCTGGGGAAACCGGTCCGCGCGTGGAGATCCGACAGGGAAAGCCACACGTCGTTCGCGGCGAAGGTCTCGATGAGATCGATCGCCCGCCGGGCCGATTTGACCCCGGCGGGTTCGGGCGCGGCGGACACGCCGTTCTCCACCGTGACAGCGGGGGCTTCCTGCTGTGGCATCCGCACTCCTCCAACCGGCCGTTGACTTGTGACTCTGGCCATATTAGCGTCCCGAACAGCGTTCTTATGGATGAACATAATCACTATAACAGACTCCGTTCATGGATGTGAACAGGTCGGGCTGGACCTTCGTGAACGCGGAAAGGAGTCAGCGGTGCATTTGCTGGACTGGATCATGGTGTCCGCGTATTTCGTGCTGATGGTGGTGATCGGGCTGTGGTCGCACAGCCGGGTCAACACGGTCAGCGACTTCTTCACCGCCGGCGGGAAGATGCCCTGGTGGCTGGCCGGGATCTCCCACCACATGTCCGGCTACAGCGCGGTTCTCTTCGTCGCGTACGCGGGCGTCGCCTACACGGACGGCATCACCGTCTACTTCTGGGGCATGGCCAGCATCGGTATCGGCGTCGGTATCGGCAGCTGGCTGTTCGCTTCCAGGTGGAACCGCCTGCGCTCGAAGCTCGGTGTCGCCTCGCCGCTCGAGTACCTGGCCAAACGCTTCAACGTCCCCACCCAGCAGGCGCTGGCCTGGAGCGGCAGCCTCCTGAAGATCTTCGACATCGCGGCCAAGTGGTTCGCGGTCGCGACGATCCTCAACGTCTTCGCGGGCGTCCCCTACACCTGGGGCATCATCATCACCGGCTCGATCACGCTGATCTACTGCACCGTCGGCGGTCTCTGGGCCGACGCGCTCACCGACTTCGGCCAGTTCGTCATCCAGGCCATCGCGGCGATCGTGATGCTGTGGGTCGTGCTGGACAAGCTCGGCGGTGTCTCCGGCCTGTGGACCGTGTGGGGGGACCTCCCGCCCGCCCACCTCAACCCGACCACGTCGAAGTTCACCACCGTGGTGTTGCTCGTCTACGTGCTGGTGAAGACGCTGGAGTACAACGGCGGTATGTGGAACCTGGCGCAGCGCTACATGGCCGCGCCGAACACCTACGAAGCCCGTCGTGGCGCGCGGCTCTCGTCGATCCTGTACCTGGTGTGGCCGCTGGTCATGATGTTCCCGATGTTCGCCGCCCCGCTGCTGATCCCGAACATCTCCAACCCCAACAACGCCTACGCGATCATGACCACGACCTTCCTCCCGCCGGGGCTGGTCGGGCTGGTGCTGGCCGGGATCTTCTCGCACACCATGGCGATGGTCTCCTCCGACGCCAACGCGATCTCCGCGGTCATCACCCGCGACATGATGCCGGTGCTGTGGAAGAAGGCCAGGAACTTCACCGACGCACAAGGGCTGCTCGCCGCCCGGATCTCGACGGTGATCTTCGTCGTGCTCACCATGGCGGTGGCCACGCAGGCCGAGAAACTCGGTGGTGTGCTGGGTATCGTGGTGCTCTGGGTCGCGGCGCTGATGGGCCCGATCTCGGTACCGCTGCTGCTGGGCATGCTCCCGTGGTTCCGCCGGTCCGGTTCCCGCGCGGCGCTGATCTCCTGGGCGGGCGGCCTGCTCGCCTACGCGATCGCCTACTACGGCTACAAAGCCACGCTCGCGGTCACCGTCTCCACCCCGATCCTGGTCTCACTGGCGCTGTTCATCGGGCTCGGCTATCTCCTGCCCGAGCGCAAGGCCACCACCGACGCGATCATCGACACGATCGACCGTGACGACGACGTCACACCCAGCAAGACCAAGGACGGCACCACCGTGCCTGCCTGACCGGGCCCGAACCCGGGACAAACCGACAAAGAACGAAAGAGAAATCCATGGCGCAGCCCAAGATCGAACTCGACGGCCTACTGGCGTTCCCCCTGACCCCCTTCACCGAGGGGCTGGAACTCGATCTCGACGTGTTCGCGGAAACCGTCGAGAGCCACGTGGCCGCCGGAGCCGGCGCGCTGTTCGTCGCCTGCGGTACAGGCGAATTCAGCTCGCTGTCCCCGGACGAGCACGCAGCGATCCTGCGTAAGGCTCGTGAGGTCGTTTCCGGGCGGGTGCCCGTGTGGGTCGGGGCAGGCGGCGGTGCCGCGGCGGCCCGTGCCGGGATCGCGGCGGCGGAGGCGGGCGGCGCGGACGGCGTCCTCCTCCTGCCGCCGTACCTGGTGACCGGTCCGCCGTCCGGGCTGGTCGACCACGTCCGGTACGCCGTCGGGGACTCCTCGATCCCGGTGATCGTCTACCACCGCTCCACCGGGGTGTTCACCCCGAACTCGGCCGTCGAACTGCTCGGCATCCCGTCGGTGGTCGGTCTCAAGGACGGCTTCGGCGACGTCGAGCTCATGAGCCGGATCATCACCTCGATCCGTTCGGTCGACACCGACCGGGCCCGGGACTTCCTGTTCTTCAACGGTCTTCCCACGGCCGAGGTCTCCGCGCGGGCCTACGCCGCTGTCGGCGTGGCGCGCTACTCCTCGGCCGTGCACTGCTTCGCCCCCGAGATCGCGGCCCGCTTCCACCGCGCGCTCGCGGAGAAGGACGACGCCGTCATGGAGGCGCTGCTCGCCGGGTTCTACCTGCCGCTGGTGGCGCTGCGGGACGAGGGACAGGGCTTCGCCGTGTCGCTGGTCAAGGCCGCCGCGCGGCTGCGCGGGGACAAGGTCGGTTCGATCCGGCCCCCGCTGGTCGAGCCGACCGCCGACCAGCTCGCCCGCCTGGAGAAGATCGTCGACGACGGGTTCGCCGTCCTCAAGTCCGTCGAGGCCGGTGCCTGAAGATGAAGGTTCTCGACGTAGTCCTGACCCCGGTCGCCTTCGCCGACCCGCCGCTGCTCAACGCGATGGGCGTGCACGAGCCCTTCGCGCTGCGTGGTGTCGTCCAGCTGATCTGCGAGGACGGTGTGGTCGGCCTCGGCGAGTCCTACGGTGACCTCGCGTTCCTCGAACAGGTCCGGAAGGTGCTGCCGGAACTCAAGGGACAGGACGTGTTCGACCTGCCCGGCCTCCGCCGGAAGGTCGCCACCACGCTGGGCGAGGTCGTCTTCGCCGACGCGCACGGGCTCACCGGCGGATTCTCCGTCAGCAAGACCGTCGCCAGCGTGTACTCGCTGTTCGAGGTCGCCGCGCTCGACGCGCAGGGCCACTACCTCGGCAGGCCGGTGGTGGACCTGCTCGGCGGCAAGGCGCGCGACGCCGTCGACTTCTCCGCGTACCTGTTCTACAAGTTCGGCGCCCACCTCGGCGCCGAGGAGGACTCGTGGGGCGAGGTGACCACGCCGGAGGCGCTCGTCGGCGAGGCACGCCGCATGGTCGACGAGTACGGCTTCCGCTCCATCAAGCTCAAGGGCGGCGCCTTCGACCCCGACCAGGAGATGGCCGGGATCCGCGCGCTGGCCGAGGCGTTCCCCGATCACCCGCTCAGGATCGACCCGAACGCGGCTTGGACCGTGGAAACCGGCATCCGGGTCGCCGAGGAGCTCGACGGCGTCCTGGAGTACCTCGAGGACCCGACGCCGGGTATCGAAGGCATGGCGCGGGTCGCCGAGAAGGCGAACATGCCGCTGGCCACGAACATGTGTGTCGTGCGCTTCGCGGACATCGAGCCCGCCTTCCGGCAGCGAGCGGTCGGGGTAATACTTTCGGACCATCATTACTGGGGTGGCCTGCGGGACACCCAGGCCCTGTCCATCACGGCGGAGTGCTTCGACGTGGGGCTTTCCATGCATTCGAACAGTCATCTCGGGATCAGCCTGGCCGCTATGGTGCACGTGGCCGCGGCGACGCCGCACCTGACCTATGCCTGCGACACCCACTGGCCGTGGAAGACGGCCGACGTCATCGCCCCGGGTGCGCTGGAGTTCGTCGACGGTGCGGTCGCGGTGCCCGACAAGCCGGGGCTGGGGATCGAGCTCGACCCCGACGCGCTGGCACGGGCCCATGAAGACTATGTCCGAAGTGGACAGACCAAACGGGATGACGTGACCTATATGCGGAAGTTCGTCGGAAAGTTCGAACCGAACACAGCACGGTGGTGACGCGGTGAAGGTCACCGGATACGCCTACCCCTGGGACGTCGTCGACGACCCCGGGTTCGTCGAGCGCGTACGGGAACTCGGCGTCGACGAGGTCGCCGTCGCCGTGTCGTACCACAGCGCCCGCGCGGCGACGCCCTGGTCGCCCGAGCGCACCTCGGTCGTCGCGCGCCACGCGGCGCTGTACCGGCCGGTGCGCGACGAGGCCTGGGGCGAGCTGAAGCCCGCCGAGCCGGACTGGGTCGAAAGCCGCGACAGCGCGGGCGACGCCGTCCGGATGCTGAACGAGGCGGGTATCCCGGCCGCGGCGTGGCTCGTGCTGACCCACAATTCGCAGCTGGGCGTCGAGTTCCCGGAACTCACCGTGCGGAACTGCTTCGGCGAGCGGTACCCGTGGGCGCTGTGCCCCGGCCAGCCGGCGGTGCGCGAGTACGCCGCGAACGTGACGGCGGAAAGCCTCGCCGGGCTCGACTTCGCCACGGTCATCCTCGAGGCCTGCGGCCCGCTCGGCGCCGTGCACCAGCACCAGCACGAGAAGACCGACGGCGTCTGGTCACCCGCCGTGGCGCGACTGCTGTCGGTCTGCTGCTGCGACGCGTGTCTCGACTCCTGGGCCGAGGCGGGCAAGGACCCGGCGAAGGCGCTGGGCAAGCTCCGCGCCGAGGTCCGGCGGCTGATCGACAGCGGTGACCTTCGCGCGGGAGAGGACAAGATCCTGCCCACCCTGCGGCAGGTCCTGCTCGACACCCGCCAGAAGGCGACGGACGCGCTCCGGCGTGAAGTGCTCGCGAAGATCCCGTCCGGCCCCCGGATCGTGCTGCACGGCGCGATGGACCCGTGGGTCACCGGCGCGCTGCCGGGGCTGACGCCGTCGGCCCCGGACGACGTCGACGCGGTGGTG
Source organism: Amycolatopsis sp. NPDC102522 (assembly GCF_055584485.1). Lineage (NCBI taxonomy): Bacteria > Bacillati > Actinomycetota > Actinomycetes > Pseudonocardiales > Pseudonocardiaceae > Amycolatopsis > Amycolatopsis sp. NPDC102522. Next base: position 51,812 of record NZ_JBVJLY010000004.1, read on the forward strand.
CTGCAGAACTGGGCACCCGGCCACCCCAGCGTGGGTGCCGTCGCGACGGCACGGGCGAAACTGCCGGCGAAGGTCGCCGTCGGCAGCTACATCACCGCGGTGGCGGCGACCCCGGTGCCCGACATCGAGGCCTACACCACCGAACTCGGCAAGGCAGGCGCCACCGAACTGCACCTGTACCACCTCGGCCTCGCCGGCCCGGGGCGCTGGGCGGATCTCATCGCCGCCGTCAGCGCCGCGCAAGACATCGTTTAGGAGAAAAGAAAACCATGAGCCAGGCAACAGATCCCGCCACGCTCGAACAGATCCTCGCGGCCGCCGCCGATGCGGCAGGCACGGCGGCGGCCGCGACCCCAGCCCAACGCGCCGGCTGGCTGAACGCGGCCGCGGACGCCCTCGACGCGGCCGCCGACGAGCTGATCACGCTGGCCAACCAGGAGACGCACCTCCCGGCCGCCCCGCGGCTGCAGGGAGAGCTGAAGCGCACGACGTTCCAGCTGCGCCTCTTCGGCGAGGTGCTGGCCGACGGCTCGTTCCTCGGCGCCACCGTCGACCACGCGGACGCCGCGTGGCCGATGGGGCCGCGGCCGGACATCCGCCGTCTGCTCACCCCGATCGGCCCGGTGCTGGTGTTCGCCGCCAGCAACTTCCCGTTCGCGTTCAGTGTCGCGGGCGGCGACACCGCGTCGGCGCTGGCCGCCGGTTGCCCGGTCGTGCTCAAGGCGCACTCGGGTCACCCGGAGCTGTCCGCCCGCACCGGCGAGGTCCTGCGTGAGGCGCTGGTCGAGGCCGGTGCGCCGGAGGGGATCTTCGCGGTCGTCTACGGCCAGCAGAACGGCGTCACGGCGCTGAAGGACCCGCGGATCCAGGCGGCGTCGTTCACCGGCTCGGTGCCGGGCGGGCGCGCGCTGTTCGACATCGCGACCTCGCGGCCGTCGCCGATCCCGTTCTACGGCGAACTCGGCAGCGTCAACCCCGTCGTCGTCACCCCGTCGGCGATCGAAGCGCGCGGCGAGGCGATCGCCAAGGCGTACGCGGGCTCGTTCACCCTTGGTGCCGGGCAGTTCTGCACCAAGCCGGGGCTGCTGTTCCTGCCCGAGGGCCACGGCCTGGAAGACACGCTGCGCGAGGCCGTCGCGGCGATCCCGGCGCAGCCGATGCTCAACGAGCGCATCGCGGCCGGTTTCGCCGACGGGCTGGCGAAGCTGAGCGAGGTCGACGGCGTCGAGGTGCTGTCGGCGTCCGGTGGCGCGGAAGGGATCTCGCACGGCGCGACCCTGCTCGCCACCACCGCCAAGGGCTTCCTGTCCGACGCCGACACCGTCCGCGAGGAGTGCTTCGGACCGGCGTCGCTGATCGTCACCTACACCGACCAGGACGAGCTGATCAGCCTGCTCGGCGTGATGGAACCAGGGCTCACCGCGACCATCCAGGGTGAAGAGTCCGATGTGGACTGGATCCGCCCTGTCCTTCCGTCGCTGACCCGCGTCGCAGGCCGCCTGCTGTGGAACGACTGGCCGACCGGCGTCACGGTCAGCTGGGCACAGGAACACGGCGGTCCCTATCCGGCGACCACCGCGCCGACCAGCACCTCGGTCGGCACCGCGGCGATCGAGCGGTTCCTGCGCCCGATCGCCTGGCAGGGCTTCCCCGACGCGCTGCTGCCGGAACCGTTGCAGGAGAACAACCCGTGGGATCTGCCCCGCAGGACCGACGGGAAACGCTAGAAGACCTCGTGAGTGGCAGGGACGGTTAGAACCGTCCCTGCCACTCACGAGGCTCCACCTCACGCCGCCGCCCCAGTTCCCGTCTTTCGACCCTCTTGGGAGGCACTGTCATGCCCGGATTCGGTTACGTCGACAGGAGAACGGCTCTACGGGGAGGCGCGGCGGCGGCCGCGTCGGTGGCGCTCACGACAGCTCTCGCGAGCCCTTCATCAGCCCAGTCCGCGGTTCCGGCGGGGCTGGCCGGTATGTCCTCGATCGTCACCGGCTACCGCGAACTGCAGACCGGGATCAACCGGCCGTCGGCGGAACGCGCCGCCGCGCTGGCGAACCTGGACAGGGTCGCGAAGTCCTACCACGACAGCATGACCCTCGACGGTGGTCCACTGTGGAAGGACCTCCCGCTCGGTCCGGGCAGCGACTTCACGACGTCGATGTACGCCCGGCTCCGCGCGATCGCGGTCAACCGGGGCACCCCGGGCGGTGTGCTGGCGGGCGACCCGGCCGTGCTCGGCCGGATCAAGGCGGCGCTGGAACTGCTGTACACCAGCGACCAGTACAGCGAGAAGACCGCCGAGATCGGGAACTGGTACACCTACGAGATCGGCATCCCGCTCTACCTGCTGCACATCCTCGCGACCGTCGCCGACGAGCTGACCCAGGACGAACTCACCAAGTACCTCAAGCCGGTGCTGAAGTTCTCCGGCAACCCGAACCTCCGCACGAACAACCCGAGCGTCGTCGAGACCGGCGCCAACCGCGCGGACAAGTCCACGATCTCCATCGTCTCCGGCGCGATGCTCGGCGACACCGAGCGGATCAAACGCGGTGTCGGGGCGTTCACCGACGTCGAAGGCGGGGGAGCGGCGAGCGTCATCGCCAAGCTCCACCGCGCGGCCGGTGACGGCTTCCACACCGACGGCTCCTTCATCCAGCACGATTCGGTGCCCTATCCCGGGCACTACGGGATCGTCCTGCTCACCGCCGTCGCGTCCGCCATCCACGTCACCAAGGGCACGGAGTTCGAACTGGCCCCCGACGTGCGCGACGCGGCGTACGCGCTGGTCTCCGACACGTTCGCGCCGTTCGTGTACGCGGGCGCGCTGATGGAGTCCGTCCGCGGCCGGTTCCTTTCCCGGCAAGGGGAATCCGCGCACGACATCGGGCATCAGCTCACCGGCGCGGTCGTGCTGCTGGCGCGGTCGGCGAGCGGGAAACGCAAGGAAGAACTCGGCGGCCTCGCCGCGAAGTGGATCACCGAAGACACTTTCGCGCCGTACCTCAAGATCCCCGACCCCGAACGGTTCGCGCCGGGCCCGGACCTCGTCGGCATCCCGGGCGTCGAGTTCGCGCAGGAGCTGCTGGCGACCGGCACCCGCCCGGCGCCGACGGTCGCGACGCACCGCGTGTTCGGTCAGCAGGACCGGATGGTGCACGTCACCGAAGGCTGGTCGGCCTCGCTCGGCGTCGCCTCGACGCGGATCTCGCGGTACGAGTCGGTCAACTCCATGAACCTGCACGGCTGGTACACCTGCGACGGTTCGCTGTACCTGTTCCTGCCCAAGGCCAAGGGGCACTTCACCGACGCCTACTGGCCGACCGTCGACCCGCAGCTGCTTCCGGGTACCACCACCAAAACCGGCCCGACCCCGAAGCTGGAGCAGGTGCCGCTGACCGGTAAGGATCACTGCGGCGGGGTTCGCTGGGACGCGAGGCATGGCGCGCACGCCCTCGACTTCGTCTCGCAGGACGGCACGCTGACCGCGAAGAAGTCGTATTTCTTCACGCCGTCGGGTGTGGTGTGCCTCGGCGCGGGGATCACCGATTCCTCCGGCGAGCGGATCCGGACCACGATCGAGAACCGCAACCTCGGCGAGAACGGCTCGGGTGTCCTGCTCGCCGACGGTCATCTCGTCGGCGGCTCGGAGTCCTTGCGGCGCAAGCGATGGCTGCATCTGGAGAAGGTCGGCGGATACATCCTGCTCGACGACGCGGAGGTGACCGCGCTGCGCGAGGACCGGACGGCGACCTGGCGCGACGTCGACAAGGGCGCCAACACCAAGGGCACCACGGTGCCGTACACCCGGCGCTACCAGAAACTGGTGATCGAGCACGGGCCCAAGCCTTCGGGCGCGAGCTACGCCTACGCCGTCCTGCCCACCGCGTCGGTGCTGGAGACGATCGCCTCGGCTTGGGCCTGGCGCGTGCGGTCCAACACCGTGACCGTGCAAGCCGTCCGGCTCTGGGACGCGACGCTGTTGGCGAACTTCTTCGACGCCGGCTCGGTCGACGAGGTGTCGGTGTCCGGACCGGCGTCGGTGGCGCTGGGGCGGACCCGGAACGGTTGGCAGCTGGCCGTTTCGGATCCGACGCAGCGCCAGGAGGTCCTGCGCGTGACCGTGCGGCGGAAGACCGTCGAGGTGCCGGTGAAGGACACCTTCGGCGCGACCCAGATCGTCCGCGTTTAGTCGGCTGAATGCGAGCCATTTAGGCCAGAAACTGGCCTAAATGGCTCGTACGGTCAGCCCATGACCGAGATCGAGCAGTTCCGCATCGACATCCCGCAGTCCGATTTGGACGACCTGACCGACCGGCTGGCGCGGACCCGCTGGCCGTCGGCGCTGCCCGGTGCCGAATGGAGCCGGGGCGTCCCGGTCGCCTACCTCAAGGACCTGGCCGAGTACTGGCGAGACGGCTACGACTGGCGCCAGTGGGAGAAGCAGCTCAACGAGTTCCCGCAGTACGTCACCGAGATCGACGGTCAGCGCGTGCACTTCCTGCACGTCCGGTCGCCGGAACCGGACGCGATCCCGCTGATCATGACGCACAGCTGGCCGAACTCGATCGCCGAATTCCTGCACGTCCTGGGGCCGCTCACCGACCCGCGAGCCCACGGCCTCGACCCGTCGCGCGCCTTCCACGTCGTCGCGCCGTCCTTGCCGGGCTTCGGCTTCTCGCCGTTCCCCGAACCGGCAGACCAGCGGCCATGGGACATCGCGCGGGTGGCGCGGACGTGGGCAGAGCTGATGAGCCGCCTCGGCTACGAACGCTATGGCGCACACGGGAACGACGCCGGCGCGCTGGTGACGCCCTGTCTGGCGGTGCACGCGTCCGAGCACGTCATCGGCTCGCACATCACGTCCGGGCTCGGCGTCCCGATGGGCGATCCGGCCGACTTCGAGGGGCTCACCGAACAGGACCAGGCCGACCTGTCCGGGCTGATGGAGCGCTTCGCGGGCGGCAGCGGCTACGCGCCGTACTTGACGAACAGGCCGCAGACGCTGAGCTTCGGCTTCCTCGATTCGCCGGTCGCGCAGCTGGCCTACCTGGTCGAACGGTTCAAGGAGTTCGACGGCTGGCCCGAAGGCGCGGCGCCCGCCGAGCCGATCGACCGCGATCTGCTGCTCACCAACGCGACGCTGTATTGGCTGACCGGGACAGGTGCCACTTCGCTGTGGCCGTACTACGAAGGTGCGGCCGCGATGCCGATCGACCAGACGGTGGTGCCGACAGGCGTTTCGCACGGCGGGCCGTCCGCCCTGCGCAAGATCGCTTCGAGCAAGAACGACCTCGTGCGCTGGGCGGATCACGAGAGCCCGAGCCATATGGTCGCGATGGCCGTCCCGGACGACGTGGTGATCGAACTCCGGGAGTTCTTCGGGAATCTCCGGAACTGATGTCGAGCGGTGGTCATCGGCTCCGACCCAGGGACGAAGCTAAAGTCGAAGCGACCCCGTGGAGGACCTGATGACCACCTCGTTCGAGACCGTGAACTCGGCTGACGGCACCGTGATCGCCTTCGACCGGACAGGCGAGGGCACGCCGGTGATCCTGGTCGGCGGCGCGTTCAACGACCGGACGACCGTCGCCGGCCTCGCCGCGACGCTGGCCTCGGAGTTCACCGTGCTCGCCTACGACCGGCGCGGGCGGGGCGACAGCGGCGCGGGCGCGGTCTATTCGGTGGAACGCGAGGTCGAGGACCTCGCCGCGCTGATCGACCACGTGGGCGGTTCGGCGGCGGTCTTCGGTCACTCGTCGGGTGCCGTGCTGGGGCTGGAGGCGGCCGCACGGGGCGTCGCCATGACCAGCCTCGCCGTGTACGAGCCGCCGTACGTCGTCGATGACAGCCGTGCCAGGCCCGCGGCCGACCTCTTCGACCGCGTCCGGGCGCTGATCGCCGACGGCGACCGCGACGGCGCGGCGGAACTCTTCCTGGTCGAGGGGACGAACACGCCGGCCGAGGTCGTCAAGGGCATGCGGGGCGATGCGTTCTGGGTCTGGTTCGCCGGGCTCGCCCACACATTGCCCTACGACCTCGCCCTGTGCGGGCCCGGCAACGTGCTGCCCGCCGACAGGCTGGCCAAGATCTCCGTCCCCACGCTGGTCATGGACGGCGGGGAGAGCGACGCCTGGATGCGGGCCGGTGCCCGCGCTGTCGCCGACACGATCCCCGGCGCCCGGCACGCCACTGTCGAGGGGCAGGACCACGGCGTCCTTCGTCAGCCGGACGCCCTGCGCGTTCCGCTCACAGAGTTCCTCCGGTAACGACCTTCAGCGGTTCGGCGGGCAGGCCCATCTCGGCGTAGAGGTCCCGTGCGGCACGGGACTGCCCGATCCCGGCCAGCGCGCGGGCTTCCTGCAACCGGTAGCCGATCCGCCTCGCCGTTTCGAGCGCGAGCCGATGCTGCCGCAACCCCTCCGAGGTCTCGCCGAGCGCGAGGCAGGCGGTGCCCAGGCTGTTGGCCGCCATGGCCAGCAGCAGCGGATGGTTCAGCCGGGTGAGGATCTCGCAAGCGCGTTCGGCCTGCTCGCGCGCCTCGCCGGGCCGACGGGCGAGCAGCAGGGCGTCTGCGTGGTCGATCCGGCTCCACGCCTCGCCGAACAGGTAGCCGAGGTCCTGCGAAACGGCGATCGAACGTCCGGTGACCTCGAAGGCCTCCTCGAACCGGCCGAGCCGGGCGAGGACCAGGCCGAGCTGGGCCGAACTCAGGACCATGCCGTGCGGATCCTCGCGCAGCGCCACCGCTTTCCGGGCGGAGACCAGCGCGTCGTCCAGCCTGCCGAGGACCTCCTGAGCGTTGCTGAGATTGGTCCAGAGCGTGGCGGCGGCGGTCTCGTCCGCGACGGCGAGGCCATCGCGATAGAACCGGATCGCCTCGGGATAGTGGCCGAGCATGCCGTGCAGGGCGCCCACCCTGGACAGCGCGATCGCCTCGGCCGCGCGGTCGCCGGAGGCGCGGACGACGTCCAGCCGCTCCAGCGCGCAGTCCATTCCCTCGGTGAGCCGCCCGTTCTCCCAGCAGGCGAGGGTGAGGCTCGCCAGGCTCAGCTGGATCGCGTGCGGGTCGCCGATCCGGCGGGCCGCGGTGATCCCGGTCCGCGCCACGGCGAGCAGTTCGTCGAGGTGCCCGCTTTCCCGGAGGTGGTCCGCGGTGTCCGCGGCGATCCGCCAGGCGTGGTCGTCGCGACCGGTGCCGAGGGCGTGGCGGGTGACCGCGACCAGGTTGGCCCGTTCGGCCGCGTACCAGCCGGAGTCGCCGCCGTCGCGGTAGTGATCGAGCAGCCTGCCCACCGCCGGAACCGATTCTTCGTCGCGTGCGGCGTTGCGGGCGTGCTCGGCGATCAGGTCGTGGAACGAATAGCGGCCGAGCGCGGGCTGCCGGAGCAGGTGGGCATCGAGTAGGTCTTCCAGGAGGCTTTCGGCCTCGTGCTCGCCGATACCGGCCAGCGCCGCCGCGGCGGGCACACCGATGTCGGCACCGGGATTCCGCCCCAGCAAACGGAACATGCGCTGCTGCGCCGCATCGAGTTCCCGATAGGACAGTGCGAACGCCGCGGCCATGTCACGCCCGGCGACCTTGAGCTCGGCCAGCCTGTCGTGTTCGGAACCCAGCCGCTCGACGAGCGTTCGCACGGTCCACTGTGGACGGTTCTGCAGCCGGGCGGCCGCGATCCGGATCGCGAGCGGCAGATTCCCGCACAACGCGGCCACTCCGGAGTCCGGCCTGCCCGACGCCGCCGCGAACAAGGCGCCCGCCTGTTCGTCCGGCAGGACTTCGAGACTGATCGACGCGGCACCGTCGACGGCGGCCAGGCGCCGCCTGCCGGTGACCACGAGGGCGACCGTGGCCGAACCGGGCAGGAGCGGTCGCACCTGTCCGGCGCTCGCGGCGTTGTCGAGAACCACGAGCAGTGAGCGGCCCGCGGTTCTCGTTCGCCAGAGTTCGGCTCGCCGGTCCACACCGCCGGGGAGCCTGCTCGCCGGGATGTCCAGCTGTCCGAGCAGGGCTTCGAGCGCGGCTTCGGGCGTGAGCGGCTCGCGGGCCGGGGAATGGCCGTGCAGGTCCAGGAACAGTTGCCCGTCGGGGAAATCGGCGGCGAGCCGATGCGCGGCGTGGACGGCGAGCGAGGTCTTGCCGACGCCGGCCATCCCGTCGACAGTCACCGGGCGCCCGAGCCGGACGGCGTCGAGGAGACGGCGGATCTCGTCCTCCCGGCCGGTGAAATCCGGGACGTCGTAGGGGAGGAAGCAACGGACCTTGCCGTACTCCGGCTCGTCGCGGAGGATGCGCTCGTACAGTTCGCGCGACTTCGGGCCGGGGTCGATCCCGAGTTCGTCCACCAGCCGCGTCCGCGCCTGCCGGTAGACGTTCAGCGCGTCGGCCTGTCTGCCCTGCTGATGCAGCGCGCGCATGAGCAGTCCGGTGAACGCCTCGCGGAACGGATGCTCGGCGACCAGGGCCGTCAGCTCGGCGACCGGATCCTCCCCGGCGGCGATCTCCTCGTCGAGGCAACGTTCCACAATGGATAGACGGCGCTCGTCGAGTTCGTCGGCCTCGCCGCGCAGAGCCATACTGTCCACACCGGACAGAGCGGGTCCGCGCCAGCATCCGAGCGCCTCGCGGAACTCGCCGCGCGAGACGTGCTCCTCGAACGAACGAAGGTCGAAAATGCCCGGGCGCAGGACGAAACCGGGCCCCTCGGCGGTCAAGACATCCTCGGTGGCGCCCTCGGCGAGGAGGGCGCGCTTCAGCGCCGTGGTGAGGTTGCGGATCTGGCGAATGGCCGTGGCGGGCGGGTCCTCGTCCCAGACGACGTCCACCAGCCGTGACACCGAGACGACGCGATCGGCGCCGAGCAGCAGGGCGGCCAGGATGCGCTCCTGCCGCGAGCCCGCCAGCTTCAGTGGCCGTGCACCGTTCCGGCATTGCACCGGGCCCAAGATCCGGAACTCCATCGCACCCCCTCCCGCGAGGTTAACCGGCCCGGCGCCCGCGCCGGTGCGGAAGTGATGCAGCTGTGATGCGCCGCCCGGGGACTCTTCCGGTGGACGAAGTACGGGACGTGATGAGGAGAACCCTATGCGCAAGCGGTATTACGCGGCGTTGGCCGGGCTGGTCGTGGCGGCGGCGGGAATCGGCGTCCCTGCGGCGGCGGCCGCCGGCGACCAAGGGGCCGAAAACGAGCGCCAGTCCTGCCGGCGCGCGTTCGACCGTGCTGTGTGGGAGGACATGGACAGCTACAACAAACGTGACGAGGCGCGCTACCGGGCGATCATCCACCAGAACATGGTGACCATCGGCCGCAAGGGGCAGCTGTTCATCGGCTACGAGGCCAACGTGGAGCCGGTGGTCGACGTGCAGTTCAAGCTTCCGTACGAGTACAGCATGCCGTGGACGGTGACCCACACCGTCGTCGAGAACTGCGCGATGGGCTACGCGATCCTCGACGCCTACTACAAGGTGCCGTCGCAGAACATCGACAGGCACTACACGATCAGCCTGACGCTGGTGCGCGAGCACGGCAGGTGGCAGGTCATCAAGGACACCGTCACCGACGTGCTGCCCTGATCCCCGGGGGGTGTCATGAAAGGGTCGTTCAGGACGAAATGTGTCCTGAACGACCCTTTCATGACATCCGGGGGAGGGGGCTCAGGGCTTCCGGCCCACCCCGGCGTACGGCAGTGAGTTGATCTCCGGATCGTTGGACATGTCGCCCGCCCCTTGGGGGTTCCACATCGCGCAGCCGACGACGCCGGGCTCGACGACGTCGAAGCCCTCGAAGAACGAAAGCACCTGGTCGTGGGTCCGGGGGATGGGGTCGTTCTGGGTGCTTTTGTACGCCTCGATGGCTTCGTCGAGGCCGATCGAGTCCGCGTCGGCGGCGACGTGCGAGAGGGCGAGGAAGCTGCCGGGGGCGATGCGCTCCCGGTAGCGGGCCAGGATCGAGTGCGGATCCCAGGAGTCGGGCACGAAATGCAGCAGCAGCAACATGAACAGCCCGATCGGCTGGTCGAGGTCCAGCAGTTCCCTGGTTTCGGGCGCGTCGAGGATGTCGTTGGCGTCGCGGAGGTCGGCCTGGATCGCCGCGCACCGGTCGTTGCCGCGCAGCAGCAGTTTGGCGTGCGCCACGGCGACCGATTCGCGGTCGACGTAGACCACCCGGCACGCCGGGTCGATCTGCTGGACGATCTCGTGGAGGTTGCCGACCGTCGGGATCCCGGAGCCGATGTCGAGGAACTGCCGCACCCCCGCCTCCACCATGTGCAGCGCGGCACGCCGCAGGAAGGCGCGGTTGAGCCGGGCCGCGTCGCGGATCCCCGGCATGATCTTCAGGATCTGTTCGCCAAGGTCGCGGTCGGCCTGGAAGTTGTGGTCGCCGTTGAGCCAGTAGTCGTAGACCCGGGCGGGATTCGGCACGGTCGTGTCGACCTCGGGGGGTACCCAGCTCAGGTTCGAAGTCACCGTCGTCGCCGCCGTTCGGTTGGGGGATCCCTTGGGGCACAGGAGTCTAGCGGGCGCTCGGGACCGGGCTGCCATCGTCCGATCGTGTGGATGTGCGGCGACGGAACCCCGTCCGCGGCCCGGTGGTCCTAAGGTGACCGGGTTCAGCGGCCTAGGACCACCGGGAGACGAGCACGATGGCACCAATTCCGGAGGTCGCCGTCGCACCGGGCCGGTGGCCGGTGCTGGGGCACACCGTGCCGATGCTCCGCGACCCGGTGAAACTGCTGTCGTCACTGCGATCGCACGGCGACGTCGTCCGCCTCGACTTCGGCCCGATGCCGGTGTACCTCGTCACCACACCGGAACTGGCCTGGCGGCTGCTCGCCGTCGAGGCGGGGAAGTTCGACAAAGGCATCGTGTTCGACAAGATGCGGCCGCTGTTCGGCGACGGGCTCGCGACCTCCAACGGCGCCTTCAACCAGCGGCAACGGCGGATGATGCTGCCCGCCTTCCAGCGAAGCCGCATCGCGCTCTACGCCGAGACGACGATGACGACGCTCGCCGTGGACCTCGCCGACTCGTGGCTACCGGGCGAGGTGGTCGAATTCGACCGGCGGATGCAGGATCTCGCGCTGACCATCTCCGGGCGCACGCTGTTCTCCACCGAACTCGGCGACGAAGCGCTCGCCGAAATCCAGCGGTCGATCCCGATCATGCTGAAGTACGTCATGGTCCGGGCCTTCTCGCCGAAGTTCGTGGAGCGGCTGCCGATCCCGGCGAACCGCGAGTTCGACGCCGCAGCCGCGCGGCTGCGGCGGGTTATCGGCGACGCCGTCCTCAGAGCGCGTGAGAAGGGCGGCGACCAGGGCGATCTGCTGTCGATGTTGTTGCTGGCCAAGGATGACGAGACCGGCGAGAAGATGACCGACCGTCAGGTGGCGGACGAGGTCATCACGATCCTCACCACCGGCGCCGAGACCACCGCCGTCGCGCTGGCGTGGTTCTTCCACGAGATCGGGGCGCGGCCGGACATCGAACGCAGGTTCCACGCCGAGGTCGACGAGGTGCTGGACGGCGGGCCCGCGCGGTTCGAACACCTGCCGCGCCTGGTCTACACGCAGCGGATCATCAACGAGGTCGTCCGCCGGACCCCGCCGGTGATCCTGATGCGGCGCGCGCGGGAGGACGTCGAACTCGGCGGTGTGCGGATTCCCGCCGGTACCGAAGTCGCGGTCAGTCAGCACACGCTGCATCGCGATCCGCGCTGGTTCCCCGAACCCGAACGGTTCGACCCGGATCGCTGGGAACCGGAGCGCGCCGCCGAGCTGCCGAAAGGCGCCTTCATCCCGTTCGGTGCCGGCGCCCGGCTGTGCCCGGGTCACCAGTTCGCCCCGACGGAGATCGCCTTGGTCGCGGCGACGATCGGTGCGCGGTGGCGGCTGGAACCGCTACCAGGGGTGAAGGTCTTTCCCAAGATCAAAGCGACGATGCAGCCGAACCGATTGCCGATGACCGTGCTGCCGCGAACCCCGGGCGGACGGTGAGCGTTCGGTTACCAGGTGTAGGGTTCGTGCTCCTTCCGAGCGTCCCGATTCCGGAGAGGGTTCTGTGAGAATGCCGCTCAAACTGGCCACCGCGGTGGCCGCCTGCTGCGCGCTCCTCGGTGGTTTCCTGGTCGCCGCCCCGGCGGCGGCCGTCGAGATCCGTTGTTCCGACCTGGATCTGCCGGTCACCGGCGCGCTCGGCGAACCGGCCACGGTGCACGGCCGGTTCTGCCTGCCCGACGGCCCGACACCCGAGGCGATCCAGCTGCTGGTGCACGGCGGCACCTACAACAGCGCCTACTGGGATCTGCCCTACGACCCGGATCGCTACTCGTACCAGCGCGACATGGCCAAGCACGGTTACGCGACGTTCGCCGCGGATCAGCTCGGTTCGGGCGGGAGCAGCAAACCGCTCAGCCTCCCGCTCCTGTTGCCGGTGCTGGCGCGCTCGATGCACGAGGTGATCGGCCATCTGCGCGCGGGCCGGGTCGGTGGCACGCCGTTCGGGAAGGTCGTGATCGTCGGGCATTCGGTCGGTTCGGGCATCGTCGCGGCCGAGGCGTCGACCTATCAGGACGTCGACGGCGTGATCCTCAGCGGGATGACGCATCTGCCGTCGGTGCCCGCCTTGACCCTCGGCGTGCTTTTCGGCCTGCAGCCCGCGTTCGCGGACGACAGGCTCGGCTCGCTCGGCAGTGATCCGCTTTATTTCACGACGAAACCGGGGGCGCGCGCCGGACTGTTCTACGCGACGGAAGATTCCGACCCGCAGGTCATTGCCGCCGACGAGGCGACCAAGGATCAGGTTTCGGTCCCGGGAATGGGGACCGTCGCCGTGTTCGGCATCGTGCTGCCCGCGACGAAAGCGATCCGGGTGCCGGTTTTCCAGGCTGTCGGGGAAAAAGACATCCTGTTCTGCGGTTTGTTCGCGCTCCGGGACTGCTCGAGCGGGGCGGCGCTGCGTCCGGCGGAAGCGCCGTACTACCGGCCCGAGGCCGAACTTTCCACGTATGTTCTGCCCGGTGCCGGACATTCGTTGGCACTACACCGCAACGCGTCCCTGTACCGGGACGCCACGCGCGATTGGCTGAGGGATAAGATCGGTGTTGCAGTACCTTAGGGTTACCACCCGATTGGGTGACCGGTAAACCGTGAGTATGGCCAGAGAATCGTGGAGGATGTTTCTCCACCACGGAATACGAAAACGACCCCAGGACCGGCGGACGTGACTGCCCCACTTCCGAACGGCGATGAGTTCTCGGTATCGCCGGACGCCCCGAAGAGAACTTCATCCTCCGCGTCGCCGAAGCGGAAGAACGCCGCCCCGACCCGGGCCACGCTCGCTCGCAAGTGGGCGTACCTGGTCACCGGTACGGCGTATCTTCCGTATACCCATGCCCAGATCGAAGAGCATTTCTCGGCTCTGCTGGACGAGGTCTTCGCGGCGATGCTGAGTGACGATGCCGAGCCCGTGCAGGCCACCGAGGCCGGCGCGCGGCTCGTCGCGCTCAGGTGCGTCGGGCCGGACAGTCTGCGTCGCACGATGGAGGTACTCGGCAAGGGGCTCTTGCACGAGCCGGAGTTGCGGAGCGTGAAGTCGCTCCCCGAACGGGTGTTGCAGGTGCTCGGCGCGCTCGCGTCCGGCTACGGCGAGGCCTTGCGGGAGAGCATCCAGACGCAGCAAGAGGATCTGAGCCGCACCCTGGTCACCCTCGAACGCGAGACCCGGCGTGAACTGGTGCTCACGCAGGCGCGTTTCGAGCAGCTGTTCACCGGATCGGCGACAGGGGTGGCCGTCACCAGGGTGGACGGCCGCGTCCAGCGGGTGAACCCGGCGTTCGCCGACATGCTCAACCGGCCCGTCGCCGATCTGATCGGGCTCAACCTCTACGAACTCGTTCATCCGGACGACGCCGAAGGCCTGCGCGAGGGCTACCGGAAGCTCCTCGAAGGCAAGAGCCCGCGGCTGGAGATGTCACGAAGACTCGTCACCGACGACGAGGAACCGACGTGGGCCGGGTTCACCGGCGCCGTCATCCGCGATCCGGCGGGCGAAGCCCAGCAGCTGATCACCCTGGTCGACGGCGACACCGACGTCTCCCTGCTCTAGCGGCAACTGAGCCGCCAGGCCCTGCACGATCCGCTGACCGGCCTGCCGAACAGGCAGTTCTTCGGCACCCGCATGGAGCGGGCGCTGCGGCACGCCGACCCGGCCTTCGGCGTCACGGTCTACCACCTCGACCTCGACGGCTTCTCCCTGATCGCCGGCGGTCTCGGCCAGAAGCAGAGCGACGACCTGCTGAAGAACGTCGCCGCGAAACTGCGGGTCGTCGTCGGCGGCGAGGACGCGCTCGTCGCCAGGATCGGCGGCGACGAATTCGGCATCCTCATCCAGAACACCGCCACCAGCCCGGACGTCGCCACCGTCATCGGCATGATCAACCAGGAGCTGTCCGAACCGGTCTACCTCGAAGGCGGCAGCGGGGTCGCGGTCTCGGCGTGCGTCGGGGTCGTGCACCGGCCGCCGAGGGACATCGCGCCGAACGAACTGCTGCGCGTCTCCGACATGACGCTGCGCCGGGCGCAGGCCAACGGCTACCGGCAGTGGGCGCTGTCCGATTCCGCCCTCGACACCAGGGAACGGCACGAGTTCAGCCTGGCCGTCTCCATGGCGGGTGCCTGGGAGACCGGCGAGATCGAGGTCAGCTTCCGGCCGCTGACGTGGCTGGCGGACAGCAGGCCCGCGGGTATCGAGGCGCGGCTCGCGTGGAACCATCCCCGGCACGGCCGGATCGGTCATGACACCTGCGTCCGCTTCGCCAACGAGACCGGTCTCATCGTGCCGCTCGGCGAATGGCTCATCCGCACCGCGTGCGAGGAGTCGGACGACAGGCTCCCGATGGTCGTGGGCCTGAGCCCGCATCAGGCCGCGGATCCCGATCTCGTCGGGTCGGTGCGGAACGTGCTCGCCGCCACCGGCCTCGGGCCGTCCCGGCTGCGGCTGGGCTTCCCCGCCGGCGCGGTGCTCGCCGAACTGGGGGAGACCGTCGACAACCTGCATCTCCTCGCCGAGATCGGGGTGGACGCCGAGCTGCAGGACTTCGGGGTCGCCGGTGACGTCGTCTGTCTCGTGGACGTGCCCGTGCGGATGGTCCGGATCGCTCCCCGGCTGGCCGAGCGGCGGACGGAACCGCTGGCGGAACGTTCGCTGCGGAACCTCATCGAGACCGCGAACATCGCGGGCGCGACGGTGATCGCGGACGGGATCGATTCGACAGGCGACGCCGGCTGGTGGCAGTCGGCCGGTGCCCACATCGGGGCGGGGCGGTACTTCGGTTAGGCCGTTTGCCGTAGCGAGGCGCGCTAAGTTACCCGAGGGTTGACGTGCGCGGGCGGATTGGGCAACATCCCAGGTCCTCACCCCGCACCTCGGAGGCAGGCACATGCAGGTTGGCCCGAGGCGTGGAGGGCGTTTCACCGCGCCCGTCGTCGTCTTGAGCCTGTTGCTGGTGATCGCGCTCGGTGCCTGGTGGGGCGTCGACTATCTCCGGGCCCGGTTGGCCGGCAACGGTTGTGACGCGCTGACGCCGGTCGAGATCACCGCCGCGCCCGACGTGGCGCCGGTGCTCACCCGGCTCGCGGCGACCGTGCCGCAGGAAGAATGCTTCAGTGTCAACGTGACCGCGAGCGAGTCGGCCAAGACCGCCGACCTGCTCGGGACCACCACCTCCGGCGGGCCCGACGTCTGGATCCCCGAGTCGAGCACGATGTTGTCGCAGGCCAGGGACGCGGGTGCGTGGAACCTCCCGGAATCCGGTCAATCGGTGGCGAATTCCCCGGTGGTGCTGGGACTTCCCGACGAGACCGCGCGTCGGTTCGGCTGGCCGGGGAAAACTCCGGCTTGGCAAGAGATCCTCGACGAGTCCCCGGTCGGGATGCCGGACCCGGCCCGGGATCCGCTGGGCATCGCCACGCTGCTCGGCCTCCGGAAGCTGACCGAGAAGGCGCCCGATCCGGCCGCCGCCTTCACCGCCGCCCTGCGGAAGCTGAACCCGGCGCCCGGCCAATTCCCGGCCGCTTTCCCCGCCGCCGAACAGTCCGTCCTCGCCCGGAATCTCGTGGCGGCGTACCCGGGCGTCCCGGTGCAGGGGTTCGACTACCCGTATGTCGTGCTGCCCAAGGCCTCGGAGGCGTCGAGGACAGCGGCGGAACTTTTTCTGCGACTGCTGCTCGACCCGCTCGCCGCCGGGACCTTCGCCGACGCGGGATTCCGCGCGCCCAACGGTCACTTCGCCGTTCCGAGGGCGCAGGACAGCCGGACCGACCCGGCGCCGCATCCGCCCGGTGCCCCGCCCGTGACGGATCTGTACGCCGCTTTGCAGGCTTGGGCGGGGACGAACCTGAGCGCCCGGGTCCAGGTGCTGCTCGACGTCTCCGGCTCGATGGCCGCCGCCGTACCAGGCACGGGGAAGAGCCGGATGGAACTCACCCTGCAGGCCGCGACGCAGGGCCTCGGGCTGTTCAAACCCACCACGGAACTGGGGTTGTGGCTGTTCTCGACCAAATTGGACGGTGACAAGGACTACCGGGTCCTGCTGCCGATGAAGACGATCGCCGAACAGACGACTTCGGGCGGCGTGGAGCAACTGCAGGCGGTGCGGCCGAAACCCGGCGGGGCGACAGGGCTCTACGATTCGATCCTCGCCGCGTACCAGAACGCCAGGCAGAACTGGAAACCCGGCCGGATCAACCTGGTCGTCGTCCTCACCGACGGCCGCAACGAGGACAGCGACACGATCGGGCTGCCGCGGCTGCTGGAAGAGCTGGGCAAGCTCCAGGACCCGAGGAAACCGTTGCCCGTCATCGGGATCGGCATCGGGCCGGACATCGACGCGTCCGAGCTGCGCCAGGTCTCCACCGCCACCGGCGGGGATTCGTTCACCACCCCCGATCCGCGGAAGATCTCGGACGTCTTCTACCAGGCGCTGAGCAAGATCATGTGCCAGCCGCCGACCTGCAAGAATTGAGGAAAGACGTGGTTGTCCGGGGGAAGAGACCTTCGCCGGTCACGATCGCCGCGATCGTCGCCGGCGTGATCCCGTTCGTCCTGCACGCTTGGGCCGCGCTGCGCGGCAGCCTCGCGCAAGACGACTTCGTCATCACCTACCACGCCGCGAAGGCGGGCCCGTTCGACTTCGGCTACTTCTTCCAGGACTACCACGGCCATCTCGCGCCGGGCGGATTCCTGCTCGCCGACCTGCTGACAGCGTGGGCTCCGCTGAACTTCGCCGTGCTGATGGCACCGGTCCTGGCGATGCAGGCGGCGGCCTCGGCGCTGCTGTGGGCGGTCCTGGTGCGCTGTTTCGGGCGCCGTTGGGGGATTCTCGTCCCGTTCACGATGTTCACCACGTCGACGTTGCTGCTCGTCCCGACGTTGTGGTGGGCGTACGCCATCCAGATCGCGCCCGTGCTCCTGGCGGCCACCGCCGCCCTGCACGCGCACGTCCGGTATCTCGCCGACGGTGGTCGCTGGGCGATCGCCACCGTGGCCTGGACCGTCTTCGGGCTCGCCTTCTACGAGAAGGCGGTCTTCATCCCGGTGCTGGTCGCCGGGATCACCGTGCTGCTCGGGGTTTCCCTGCGCCGTCACGCCGTGCTCATGGGTGTCTTCGCCGTCGTCCTCGCGGGCTACGCCGCCGTTTTCCTGGCCTTGACTACGAGCCAGGTCGGGCAGGGCGGCGGTCCGGTCACCGTCGGCACGGTCGCGGACATGACCGGGCGGATGCTCGGCGACACCTTGGTGCCGGGGCTGGCCGGTGGGCCTTGGTCGGGGCCGGGGCCTGGCGCGACTTTCGCGGCTTCCCCTGTCGTGGTGCGGATCCTGCTGCTGCTCGTGGCCGTCGCGGTGCTGGTCGCCGGGGTCCGCGTCGGCGGTCTCCGGGCGAAGAAGGCGTGGGTCCTGCTGGGCCTGGTGTTCGTGGCGGACATCGGGCTTTCCGCGGCCACCCGGCTCACCGAGGTCGGCCCCGAACTGGGCAGCGACCCTCGCTACGTCGCCGATCTGACGCTCGTCGTCGTGCTGTGTCTCGCTTTCGCCTTCCTGGAACCCAAACCGTTCGACAGGCTTTCGGATCCCGTGCCGTCCCCGGCGAAACGCCCGGTGGCGCTGGTGTTGTGTCTCGCTTTGATCGCGAGTTCCGCCGTGGGCTTTTCCCGGCTGGCGCCGGGATTGCGGTTCGAACATTCCCGGGAGTTCCTCGCCAACGCGCGCGCTTCGATCGAGCGGGACCCCGATCTCGTCCTGTACGACACGACGGTGCCGAACGACATCCTGCACGGCTGGTTCGGTGAGAACGCCCGTGCCTCACGGGTGGTGGGCCTGATCCCGGGGTTCCAGTTCGACCAGCCGACCAGCCGGATGTCCCTTTTGGACGATTCGGGCACCGCGAAGACGATCACCGGTGTGGAAACGATTTCCCGCGGCTTGCCCGGCCCGGTGGCGGGCTGCGGGTACACCATTGGCGAGCAGCTGGTCCGGGTTCCGTTGGACACGCCCGTTCTCGGCCGTCACCTGCTGCGGCTCGACTACTTCACCTCGGACGGCGGCGAAGGTGTCGTGGACCGCGACGGGGTGCGCGTGCCGGTGTGGTTCCAGCCCGGCCTGCACACGATGTACCTGCCGATCGAGGGTCTGTTCGACAAGATCGGTTTCCAGCTGTCGGCCAAGGGTTCTCCCGTCTGTCTCGCGAAGGTCGACGTCGGCAGGCCGCTCACTCAGTAAGGGTCGTACGGGCTGTCGTGCCCGAAGATCTTCGCCACGGGCGCCAACCGCAGCCGCAGCAGGATCTTGATCCCGACGTTGCGCAGGAACCACGGCAACTGGGCGATCACGCGCAGTCTGTCCTTCGCCGACGGCGGCGTGAGCCGGAACCGGGCCATCGACGTCGCGCGGTCGAGATAGGTGTAGCGCCGTCCGAAGAGGACTTTCGCGATCGTGCCCAAGGTGACACCGATCGAGGAAAAGCAGTCGTGGACCAGGATTTCCTTACCGTCGTCCAAGTTCGTGGACCAGCGCAGGTCGTCGGTGTAGGTCCAATAGTCGTGCTTGCCGTCGATGTAGAGCAGCTGGATCGGACGGTCCCAGCGCGGCCGGAGCTTCGTGCTGTACTCGGCCACGAGTTCCACGACGTCTTCGACGCCCGCCTTTCTGAGGTTCGCCTCGAACCGTTGGCGTGTCGGGGATCCACCGAACAGCCGCCCGTCGACGAACGGGTCGACCGCGACCACCCGCGCGCCGACCGTGCGGGCGGCACTGGCGAGCACGATCGTCGAACGTCCCTGGTGGCTGCCGATTTCGACGATGAGGTCACCCTTGTCCAGGCGGGACGCCGCGTTCCACAAGGCCAGGCCCTGATCCCGCGTCATCCAGCCTTTGACGGGCTCGGCGTGCGACCACGCTTCTTCGAAACCGTCTGTCATGGGCGCATAGTAGCCACGTTTCCGCCTAGTATCTACCGGATGGTAACCCCCGGCGCGCTCGTGAAGAGGCCGAGCACGTGGATCGTGCTGGCCTTCACCGTGCTGTCCTTTCTGCAGCGTCCGGGCAGGACGACCTTCGACACCAAACTCGACCTGGCCGTGGATCCGCTGGCCTTCCTCGGCCGGGCGCTGCACCTGTGGAATCCCCAGGCGACGGCGGGGGAACTGCAGAACCAGGCGTACGGCTACCTGTTCCCGATGGGACCGTTCTTCGCGGTGTGCCAGGCCGTCGGGATACCCGTGTGGATCGCGCAGCGATTGTGGTGCGCGATCCTGCTCTCGGTCGCCTTCGGGGGCGCGCTGCTGGTGGCCCGCGCGCTCAAGATGGGGAACGAACGGACTCGGCTGATCGGAGCAGCCGGTTACGCCCTCGCGCCGCGGATGGTCACCGAGATCGGTTCGCTGTCCTCGGAAATGCTGCCCGCCGTCCTGCTGCCGTGGGTGCTGCTGCCGCTGATCCTCGCCGATCGCATCGGTTCCCCACGTCGTGCTGCCGGGCTGTCCGCGCTCGCCGTGCTGTGCATGGGCGGGATCAACGGCGCGATGGTCGTGATGGCGCTCGTCCTGCCCGGTTTGTGGTTGCTGACCCGGAAATGGCGGAGCACGCACGTCGAACTCGTCATCTGGTGGTTCGTCTTCGTCGCCGGCGTGATGCTGTGGTGGATCCTGCCGCTGGTGCTGCTCGGCCAGTACAGCCTGCCGTTCCTGGACTACATCGAATCCGCGACGAACACCACGGCGCCGATGTCGCTGTTCGAGGTGCTGCGCGGCACGAACCAGTGGGTCGCCTACGTCGTGCAGGGCACGCCGTGGTGGCCGTCGGGCTGGGCACTGATCGACAATCCCGTGCTGATGGCGGCCACCGGGCTGGTGGCCGCGGTCGGGTTGTTCGGCCTCGCGCGGCGCGGGCTGCCCGAGCGGCGGTTCCTGATGCTCGGTGTCCTGACCGGGCTGACGCTGCTGACCGTCGGCTACGTCGGAACGCTCGACAGCCCGCTGGCGGAGACCGTCCGGCATCTGCTCGACGGCCCGCTCGCGCCACTGCGCAACGTGCACAAGTTCGAGCCGGTGCTGCGGCTGCCGTTGATGCTGGCCTTCGTGCACGGCATCACGAGTGCCGCGCCCGCGGTGCGGCGAAATCTGCGGCCCGCGCTGGGCGTGTTGCTGGTCTTGGTGATGGCGGCGCCGGTCTGGCTGCTGACACTGCGGCCGGGGCCGGGCTGGGACGAGGTGCCGGGATACTGGTACGACGCGATGGGCTACGTCACCAAGACCGACGCGACGGCGCGCACGCTGCTGCTGCCCGCGACCGGGTTCGGCGAGTACGACTGGGGCCGCACGGTGGACGAACCGGCGCAGGCCATCGCGGACAGTCCGTGGGCCGTGCGCAACCAGGTCCCGCTGGGCTCGGAGGGCAACACCCGCCTGATGGACTCAGTCGACGCGGCCCTGGCCGATGGCAGAGGGGATCCCGGGCTCGCCGCATTGCTCGCGCGCTCGGGCTACCGGTTCCTGATGCTGCGTGGCGACATCGACCGCGCCAAGGTCGGCGCCCCCGACTTCACGACGTTGCGCGCCGGGCTGGCGGGATCGCCGGGGATCGAGAAGTCGGCCCAGTTCGGGCCGCTGGAGATCTTCGAGGTGAAGCGTCCGGTTCCGCTGGTCACGGCGACGTCCTCGAAGGATGTCCCGACGGTGAGCGGCGGCCCGGAAAACCTGCTGCCGCTGATGAACTCCGGGCAACTCGACCCCGGCACGCCGACAGTGCTGACCGGGGACGGCGGTTCGCCGACCGGGCCGAGGCTGGTCACCGACGGGCTGCGTCGCGCCGAGCGCAATGTCGGTGGGGTGCGCGATAACCTGAGTCAGACGTTGACCGCGGGGGAATCGCCGAGACAGCAACGTGCCGCGCTGGACGTCCTGCCGTTCCCCGGCGAACAGCACCAGACCGTGGCCGCGTACCGGGGGATCCGTTCGGTGACCGCGTCGACGGCGGCGTCGTTCGCGGACGCTTTCGGCGGTTCGGACCCGAGCCACCAGCCGTTCGCCGCGCTGGACGGGGATCCGCGCACCGCTTGGCATTCCTCGAGTTTCACCGGTCCGATCGGGGAATGGCTCGAAGTCGAACTGGACACCCCGAGGCTGGTGAACACGGTCGATCTCGCGATGGTCGACGACATCCGCGTCGGCTGGCCGCCGACCAGGATCCGGATCACCACGGACAACGGTTCCGTCGATCACCAGGTCGTCCGGGGCGAAGGGGCGCACACCTACCCGGCGCCGGCGGGGGTGACGCGCAAGGTGCGGATCACGCTGCTTTCGCTCGTGGTCGGCAGGCAGGACGGGAACGTCGGCATCTCGGACCTGAAGATCCCCGGCGCGGAACCGCAACGCGCGCTGGAAGTCCCGGCCGATCTGGGGGCCGGCACCGCGCCGGGATTCGCGTTCACGCGGGGCCAGCAGCCGAGGTACGCGTGCGTGCCGGACGGCGGGCGCGTCCGCTGCGACGCTTCCGCCGGACGCGACGGTGAAGAACCGGACGGGATCCGGCGGCTGTTCTCGACGACGTCGCAGAGCGCCTACGAGTTCGGCGGGACCGCGCTGCCGGCCGGGGGCGGCCGTGCCCCGGTGGCGTTGCCGGGGGTGCGGGTGTCGGCGACCTCGCAACTGGGCGGTGATCCGGCGGCGAGCGCGTTCGCCGCGGTGGACGGGAATCCCGCGACCGCCTGGCTGCCCGACGTCACCGATCTGCGGCCGACGTTGACCCTGGACTGGGAAAAACCGCGGACGATCTCCGGGCTCCGCGTCGCCGCCGACCCGGGCGGGACCGCTCGGGCGCCGGCGCGGCTGGAACTGACGACACCGACGTCGAGCCGCTCCGTCGAACTCGACGCGTCCGGCGCGGCGACGTTCCCACCCCTGGACACGTCGCAGCTGAAGATCGCGTTCGCCGGCCTCGACGACGACCAGCGGACCCGGAACTCACTGGGAATCGGGAGCCTGTCCCTGACCGGCGCCGACCTTCCCGCTCCGGCCGCGGAGTTCACGGTGCCCTGCGGATCGGGCCCGAACGTCCACCTGAACGGTCTCGACTACGACACCTCCGTGCGCGGCACGCTCGCCGACTTCACCGCGCACCGGCCGCTGACGCTGGCCGCGTGCCCCGATTCCCAGGGCGGTGTCGACCTGGCGGCGGGCGGGCACGAACTGCGGACGGACCGGTCCGAGTCCTTTGTGGTCCAAGATCTGTGGCTCAAGCCTGTCGGGCAGCCTGCTTCGGCTGCCGGACATCGCGCCGTCTCCGTGGACTCCTGGGACGCGACGTCCCGATCGGTCACCGTCGGGGGCGGCGACGAGTCCATTCTGGCCGTCCCGGAGAACGCCAACGCGGGCTGGACCGCTTCGCTGAACGGGACTCCGCTGGTGAAGACGCGCGTCGACGGCTGGCAGCAGGCCTGGATCCTGCCCGCGGGTTCCGGCGGTTCCGTCCAGCTGGAGTTCACTCCGGACTGGAAGTACCGATCCGGCCTGCTGATCGGCGCTGTCGCGATCCTGGCGGTACTGATCGGCGTGCTGTGGCCGGTCCGCCGTCGTCACGTGTCCGTGGGGGCGGGCTCCGGGCGTGTGGTCCCGGTGGTGCTCATCGGGCTGCTGGCCGTACTGGGCGGAATGCTGCCGATCGTGCTGCTGATCGCCGTCCTGCTGGCCCGCCAGTTCACTGAACGCGCGCCGCGGTACCTCGCTTTCGGCGGGATGGTCGTGGGGACGCTCGTCGCGGTGGCGGGGCGGCTGCTGGGGCACGGTCAGGAGTGGGCTTACGGGCCGGTGACGCAGGCTTCGCTGCTGCTGGCCGCGGCGGCGATGGTGGCGATGTGTGTGCCCTGGTTCGCGGGGCGCGAGGCGGCAGGTGACAGGGAGTGATCGGTGTGTGGAAATAGGGACAGTCAACGTCCCTATTTCCACACACCCCCTCCTGAGCGGACCTGTCACGACGTGGATTCGCGGTTTCTGTCGGTGGCCAGGCTCAAGCTGGTCAGGTGCGAAGAGGGGAGTGGGCGCAGCACCCACTGTTGACGAAGGGCCCGGTCGTGGTCGGGGTCAAGCGACTCGAAGAGCTCGGCGTGCCCAGGAGAACGATCTGGCGCCGTTGCGGGCCCGGCGGTGTCTGGCGGATGCTGCTGCCCGGCGTCGTGTTGCTCGGGGCCGGAGAACCGACCGATGAGCAGCGGATCGAAGCGGGTTTGCTCCATGCCCGTGAGGGCTCGGTGCTCACGGGTGTGTCCGCACTCCGGCGCTACGGCCTGAGAAATCTTCCGGCTTCCGATGACGTGCACCTCCTCGTGCCCGCCGGACGGGCGATCGCCAGTACCGGGTTCGTCCATATCGAACGGACGCGGCGCGTGCCCGTGCCCAGGCTCAGAGCGGGTGTGCCCACCGCTCCCGTACCGCGAGCGGTGATCGACGCGGCACGCCGAACGTCCGACCCGGACGCGATCGTGGCGATGATGGCCGAAGCGGTGCAAACGCGGCATTGCCTGCCGTGGGCGCTCGCCGTCGAAATCGACGAGCGCTCTCGAAGCGACGGGAGGCTGCTGCGGGCGTTGGCACCGATCTCGGGTGGTGCGCATTCAGTCGCCGAGGCCGACGCGTGGAACCTGTGGGCGCGTTCAGGACTGCCGGAGTTCCACTGGAATGTGAAGGTCTTCGATGCGGCGGGCCGGTTCGTCGCGAAGCCGGACGGCTGGTGCGACGAGGTGGCGCTCGCCTGGGAAATCGATTCCCGCGGCTATCACGCCGAAGGTGACCACTTCCGCGCGACCCTCGCGCGAAACGCTCGCTACGCCGCTTCCGGGATCGTGGTCCTCCAGACGTTGCCGTCCCGGCTTCGGTCGGAACCGGACGCCGTCTTGGCCGAACTCAGAGCGGCGTTCGCGAGCGCGCGGCGGCGTCCGCGACCCGGCGTGTCCACACAGTCACCTGCGTGACCGCAGTTCCAGTACGGCACCGGAGAGAGCCAGCGCCCCAGCGCAACAAGCAGCGACAGTGACCACCTGAGCGGCCGACGAGTGCAGCCAAGCAGTCACCAGCACCGTCTCCACGACCACGGTCGCCCACATCAGCACGGTCACCCGCCGGTCGCCGGCGGCGAGGCGGGAGAACAGCAGGATCTGCACCAGCGCGAGCATCGACCCGGCGAGCGCGAACGGCCAGACCGGCATGGTGCTGGCGGCGTAGCCGGAGCCGCCGATGAAGGCGAGCAGACGCGGGCCGACGACAACGGAGACGAGGAGGACGACGGCGTCGAGGGCGGCGCAGACGGCGAGGGCGGCGGGCAGGATGCGGCGGCGGTCGTCGCCGTTCGCGAACCGGGGAAGCACGAGGACACCGACGGCTTGGGGGAGCCAGTAGGCGATTTTCGTGACGATGGCACCGAGCGCGTATTCGCCCGCCTCGTTCGCGGGGAGGGTGTGGCGTGCCAGGACCAGGTCGAGGTTCACCAGCAGGACGAGTGCCAGCATCGCCTGCGCCGCGTGCAGGACGTCGCCCGCTTGCCTGCCCGCTTTCCGCGGTCGCGGCCGTCCACAGAGGATCCATCCGCAGAAGATCACCAGGTACGAGCCGATCGCGGTCCCGGTCAGCGCGCCGGTGGCGTCGCCGCCGATGACGAGTCCGAGCAGCGAGCCGCCGACCTTGCCCACGCCTTCCAGCGCCATGAGCCCGGCCAGCAGCGCGAACCGGCCGCTGCCCTGCAACAGTCCATGGAAGAGGCCGAGCAGCGTCAGCGGGCCGAGGGTGACGGCGAGCAGCAGCGCGGGCACCACGGAGCCGAGGTGCAGCACGAAAACCAGTACCGGCGCCAGGATCAGGCCGATGGCCGCGACGATGGCGCTCGTGGTGAGGCCGAGCGCCAAGAGTGTCCCGCTGTCTTGTGGCTCTTTTGATGAACGCTGCCGCGCGACGCGCAGCGCGACCACGGTCTGCAGGCCCATCGCGGGCACGACGCCGATCACCAGCACCGCCAGCAGTGAGCTCAGCTCACCGAACGCGCCGGGCGCGAGCAGCCGGGCGGCGACGATGCTCAGCGCGTAGGCGCCGGCGTTGTTCGCCGCCAGCGCGAGCGAAACGAGGATCGCCGCGACACGCTTGTCCGTTCTGGCCTGGTCGGCCTCGACGTCTACGCTCAAAGGCGCTCCAAGATTACCGGCGAGTAATCGAGCGACCATAACCGCGATCGAGGCGGAAAGGGAAGAAGCATTTGGACACACGGCGCGAACGTCTCGTCCTGGCCGCGGTGTCGGCGGGACTGGCGTTGCTGGTGTTCCTGCCGGTGCTGGGACGCGGTTTCGTCCTGAGCTACGACATGGTGTTCGCCCAGCGTCAGTCGCTCGTCCCGGACGCGCTCGGCCTCGGCTCGGCCCTGCCGCGTTCGGTCCCCGCCGACGCCGTGATCGCGCTCGCGACAGCGGTCGTTCCCGGTGATGTCGTCCAGAAAATCGTCTTGTTCCTCTCGCTTTTCGGAGCGGCATACGGCGCAGCGCGGCTGGTCCCGACGGAGCAACTCGGTACGCGGATCGTCGCTGCCACCGCCTACGCGTGGACGTCCTACTTCGCGGAGCGGTTGTTCATCGGGCATTGGCCGCTCTTGCTCACCTACGCCTGCCTCCCGTGGATCGTGCGCGCCGCGCTTTCCCTGCGCGGAAGCGAGCCGAGGGCGCTCGCGCGACTGGTGCTCGCCTGCGCCCCCGCGGTGCTCACCCCGCCGGGCGGAGTGCTGGCCGCGCTCACCGCGATCGTCCTGGCCGGACCCCGAAAACTCGGCCATACCGTCGGTATCGCCGTGGTGCTCAACCTGCCGTGGCTCGTGCCGACGCTCCTGCACGACGGCGGCACGCTGTCCGATCCCGCCGGGGTGGCCGCGTTCAGCGCTCGCGCGGAAAGCTGGGGCCCGGCGATCCTGAGCGTGCTGGGGCTCGGCGGCATCTGGAACGGCGACGTCGTCCCCGGCAGCCGCGGCGCGCCGATGGCACCGGTGCTGATCCTCGTCACGGTCGCCGTCGGGCTGGCCGGGCTTCGGCCCCTGGCGCGAAGGTGGGGGACACCTCCGGCGAGAGCGTTGCTGGTGCTGGGAGTTCTCGGTGTCGTGCTCGCCGCGCTGGCGACGATGCCGTTCGGCGAACCCGCGCTGTCCTGGGCGATGGAGCACGTTCCCGGCGCGGGACTGCTGCGCGACGCGCAGAAATGGGTGGCCTGGTGGGCGCTTCCGGTCGCGCTCGGGTTCGCGCTGGCGGTCGAGGCCGCCGCCGCACGACTGCGGACCGGGGCGGCGCGCGGGGCGCTCGTCGTGGCCGCCGCGCTCTTTCCCTTGCTCACCATGCCCGATCTCGCCTGGGGCGGCTGGGGAAGAATCGAGGCGGTGCGTTACCCGGAGGACTGGAACGCCGTCCATCGGGTGCTCGCGGAGGACGACAGACCCGGCGACGTCGTCGCGCTGCCGCTGTCCACGTTCCGCAGGTTCGCCTGGAACGACCATCGGACCCAGTTGGACCCGGCGCCGCGAGCGCTGCCCGAGACCGTCCTCGTCGACGACACGTTGCGGGTCGGCGGCGAGGTGATCGGCGGCGAGGATTCCAGAATGGACCGTGTCCGCGCCGCGAAGTCGCCCCAAGACCTTTCTGCGGCGGGAATCGGGTGGATCCTGGTCGAACACGGGACGCCGGGGCGGGTCGATCAGCGGTTGCTGACCGGCGCGGTACCGGTGTGGTCCGGTGACTGGCTCACGCTTTACCGCACTCCCGGTGCACCTGTCGTGACGGGAAAGCGATCACCGATCCCCGTGGTGCTGGCAAACGGAGTAGCGCTGGTGTCGATCGCGGCCGCACTGTTGTGCCTTAAGTTACCGGTGCGTACATTGAGCCGACGCAGGAATTCCCTGTCGCGGAAGGAGTAGGTCTTGGGCACCCTCATCGGCGCGGCCGCAGCCGTCATCATCGGGCTCGCAACGGCCGCAGGGGGGAGTTACGCGCTGACGAACTCCGCCGATCCGGACGCCGCACCCCAGGTGCAGGCGAAGATCAAGGAACAGTTCAACCCGAACTCCAGCCCCGAGAACGTCATTTACGGCAACCGCTGAGCCGGTGTCCCAGCTCGCCTCCGACCACGCGAGCCGTGTCGTCGGGCTCTACGGCGACCCCACCGTTTCCTGGAGCATCCTGCTGGAAGCGCGGCTGTCTTCGGTCCTGACGCCGGAGAAGGCACGGATGCGGCTGGCGGTCGCGGCCGGGGAACGGCCTTGGCTCGGGGCCGCTCCCGACGTCGAAGCCGTTCCCGGCAAGGAACTTCCGGCGATCCGTGATCGCTTCGCCGAGGCGGCGTACGAACGCGGTGCGCCGCTGCTTCGCGTCGCCGTCGGCACCGACGAACCTGTCGTGCTGATCGCCGCGCATCACGGCGCGCTCGACGGTCTCGGCCTGCTCGCCGTCCTCGGGCTCGCGCTCGACGTCCCGATCTCGTCCGCCGCCAAAGGGATCGGCGCACGGACGGCGGATCGTTCCTTTCTCACGTCTGCGTTCCACAGGCTCGCGGAAGCACTTTTCGCGCCTCCGGCGAGGATCACCCCGGAACGCGCCGAAAGTGGCCCTGGGGACGTGTTCAGCGCCAGGATCCTCCCTCGCTCACGGCTCGGGTCGTCGGCTTTCGCGGCAGCGGCCGCCCGCCTGACCGAAACATGGAACGCCCGGCACGGCAGGAAAACCGCCCGGGTCGTGGCCGCGGTGGGGGCCTCCTGGCGGGGCGGCGCCGCGCCGGAACCCGAGCACGACAGCGCGTTCTTCCGCTTGCGGCTCAGCAGGAATCCCGCCGTGGCCGAAGTCGGCGAGCTGCTGGCCACGCAACCGCCGGAACCCGACTTCCCCGCCCGCAGCAGCAGGATCGCCCGGTGGGGCACGCGGCTGCTGGCGGGCAGGCTCGGTTCGACCTACCTGGTTTCCAATCTCGGCGTCGTTTCGGCGGCGGACGCGGTCACCTCGATCGCGTTCTATCCCGCCGCCAGCGGCCGCTCAGGCGTGGCGTTCGGCGCGGCGACCGTCGGGGAGACGAGCACCGTCACCGTGCGCGCACGCCGCAAGGACTTCGACGACGCCGCCACGGCCGGGCTGGCCGACGGCATCGTCGAAGCCTTGCGGCGTCAGGACCCGGGGGTGGGGGATGGCCACCCCGGCCACGTCGCGCACGAGTGATTCGAAGCGGTTCACGCTGTGCTCCCAGTCGAACAGGCTCGACCAGGTGACGCCGGCCCGGCCCATCTCATTCCGGCGCGTCCGGTCGGCGAGCAGGCCGTCCACCTGGGCGGTGAAATCGGCGAAGTCGTCGGCCAGCAGCCCGGTCCTGCCCTCCACAATGGATTCCGCCACGCCGCCGGCCGCCCGGTAGGCCACCGACGGCACGCCGTGCGCGGCGGCCTCCATGATGACGATTCCCCAGCCCTCCTTGACCGACGGGCACAGGTGCAGCCAGGACCGTTCCAGGATCTCGTGTTTCCCGGCCTCGTCCACCCAGCCGTGCAGCCGGACCCGGTCCTCGACGCCGCGGTCACGGGCGTGCCGGCGCAGGACCTCTTCCCACGGGCCCTGGCCGACCACTTCGAGCCGCAGTGTCGGCCAGCGCCGCGCCAGTTCCGCGACGACGTCGATGGCGTGTTCGATCCGCTTGTGCGGCACCAGCCTGCTGACCGCGACCAGGGTCGGCTCGTTCTCCCGGACGGCCTTGCCGCGCGGGGGCGTGTCCAAACCGTTGGGTACCACGGTGATCCGTGACCCCTCGATACCGAGGCCGGTGAGTTCGCCCTTGGTGATCTCGGAGACCGTGACGTAGCGGCAGTGCCGGAACAGCCACGGCGCCAGCCGGGACTCGATCCACCAGCCGATCCGGCCCAGTGTCTCGCCGAGCGCGCTGATCCACTGTTCACGGTGGACGTGGTGCACCAGCACCAGCACCGGGCAGCCCGCCGCCAGTCTGGCGAAGAACGGCATCCCGTTCTGCACGTCGACCACGAGGTCGGCGTGGGCCTTGCGGATCGCCCGGAGCGCGTGGACGTAGACGCCGAACTTGTTGCCGCGACGGCGATAGCGGACACCGTCGCGCCATTCCCCGGCGTTCGCGCCCGGATAGGCCGCGCACTGGATCTCGACCCGGTACCCGGCCTTGGCGAGTCCCTCGGCCATCCGTTCGACGTATCGCTCGGATCCGCCGCCTTCCGGATGTCCGGTGTCGCGCCAGTTGACGAGCAGCACACGTGGCCGTTCCATCGTGGTTCTCCCAACCTGTTAGCGACAATGCTAGGTTACCGGTGCGTACACGGTAGATGAATCATTCTCGGAAAGCGATGGTTCGATGGTCGGTAATCGGTCGGTGACCCCTGAAACGATCCCGCATCACGCCGGCTTGCGCCGATCGGTGACGTTGTTCCGGGCTTTTCTCACCGAGCAGACGGATCCGGACGGTTTCTATTCGGTGCTGGCCGAGGACTCCGTCCGGCAATTGGCGCAGCACACTCCGTTGAACGGCCGAACCATCGTCGACGTCGGCGGCGGGCCCGGCTATTTCTCCGACGCCTTCCGCGCCGCGGGTGCCGCCTACCTGGGCATAGATCCCGACGTCGGAGAGCTGACGGCGCGGGGCGAGGCCGGGGAGAACATGGTCCGCGGCAGCGGGACGAAACTGCCGGTGCGCACCGGATCCGTGGACGTCTGCTATTCGTCGAACGTCCTCGAACACGTTTCCGAACCCGAGGTGATGCTGGCCGAGATGTGCCGGGTGACCAAACCCGGCGGGACGATTTTCGCCTCGTTCACCCCGTGGTATTCACCGTGGGGCGGGCACGAGACGGCGCCGTGGCATTTCCTCGGCGGTCACTACGCCCGGCGGCGCTATCTCGAAAAGAACGGGAAGGAACCGAAGAACAAATTCGGCGAGAGCCTTTTCGCCTTTTCGGCCGGCGCGGCCATCCGGTGGGGGAAGGCCACGCCGCTCGCCGATCTCCAGGAGGTCTACCCGCGCTACCACCCCTCCTGGGCCCAGTGGATCGTGCGTGTCCCCGGCGTCCGGGAAGTGGCGTCGTGGAACCTGGTGATGGTGCTGCGCAAGCGTTAGTGCCGCGAGGGGGTGGGGCGCCGCTTCACCAGGAGGAAGACGCCGAGCGCGAGGAAGGCCGCGCCGCCGATCCCGAGCACGATCGGCCCGGTGCTCCCGATGAAGTCCAGCTTGCCCTTGTTCTCGTCGACCTGTTTGACCATCTTGTCCACGGTCGCGTCCGTGAAAGCCAGCTTGCCGTCGAAGACCACAGTGGGCGTGGGATTCGCGGCCGACCGGAGTTCCTGGTGCGACTGCTGTTCCTGCTTGACCTGGATCCCGGTCACCGGCTCGATCCAGCTGGTGATGATGCCCTCGTAGAACTGGCCCGCCTCGACCGAGTCCCCGGTGGCGCCGATGAGTGAACCGGGCACCTTCTTCATCGCGATCTTCGTGGCGGGGATCTCCTGGACGAACTTGTAGACCTCGACACCCTTGATCTCGTCGACACCCTTGAACCGGGCCTGGACCGCGCGGCCGGTGTTGTCGTCGTAGACCTGGTAGTCCTTCTGCTCGGTGCCGAAGGGGAACTTGAAGTTCAGGCCTGGCTGCGGCTTGTACTCCTGGATCTCCTCGGGCTTTTCGTTCTCCTTCTCGGCCTTTTCCTTGAGCTTGGTGACGAAGCTGCTGTTGTCGGAGCACTTCGACTCCTGGTCGCCGCCCGGCGGCACGTACCCTTCCGCGGTGCGGCGGTCGAAGCAGACCTGGCGTTTGCTCGCGCTGACCACGGTGTCGTCCTTGGTGTCGACGACCGAGACGGCCATCAGCCACACGGCGACGTCCGTGCCCTCCTGCATCTCCGGCGGCGCGAAGTTCGCCACCACGCGGGCGGTGGCCTTCAGTTTGGCGTCGTCACGGATCTCGGTGACGGTCTTGCCGCCCTCGGTCTTCACCGCGAGGACCTTGGACGCGGTGCCTTCGAGGATCGACGTCGATTCCTGGTTCAGTGGCACCTTGGCGAGTTCGGGTTTCACGTAGGTCGGCAGCAACACCGCGCCGGCGACGGCGAACACCCCTAGGGCCAAGAAGATCAGGCTCAACGCACGTCGCAACGGTCCTCCTGGTGAGACCACGGGAAAATCCACATTACCCATCGGTAATCAGTCGCCAGATACTGGCCTGCGGACCAGTCAGCGTCAAAGGTGTGACCGGCGGTCACAGGCACGCTGTGCGACCGGAAGGCGGTACGGGCGCCGCCATTCGGCGCAAGCAGCCAAACATGTTTGTTCCCGGGAACAACGTGAGCGGGCCCACCATCGGACGACTTCCGGTGCGTGGAAAGGAACTTTGTGCCGCAGGACCCGATCGATCCCCGTGCGCTGGACATCGGCGCCTACTCGGATTCCATCACCGACGTCGAACTCCGTGACGCCGTCGCGGACGTCGCCGCGTTGCTTTCGTTGCACGGCAACGTAATCCGCGACCTGGACGCCAGGAGATCACGGTGGCGCCCCGGACGACGGTCCCCGCACCCCGACATCGTCCTGTCCGCGGCCGGTCGGCGTCCACAGTGGACGAGGTCCGCGAACCCCGAGGTGACCCTGCCGGTCGCCACGACCGCTCGCGGCCGCACGCTCGCGGTGCGGCTCACCGCGCGGCCCGGTCTCGGGCACACCTTGCTGGACCTCGCGAGGATCATCGACGCCGACATGGCGCCGGACAGACGCTCTTAAGTCCTGTCGTCCGCCAGCCGGACCGCCTCCAGCGCGACGTAGAGCTCGCCGACGTCGACCGGGTCGGACAGGTCGCGCCTGGTCAGTTCCTGCACCCGGCGCAGCCGGTACCGGACGGTGTTCGGGTGGACGATCAGCCGGTCCGCGGCCTCCTTCGCCGAGCCGTGCCCGGCGAACCACGCGATCAGCGTGTCGAGCAGGACCCGCCGCTCGGCCTTGGGGAGCACCAGGAGCCCGGTGAGCACCGAGCGCACGACGTCCCGCGACATCGCCGGCGCGCTCGCGACCAGCGTGGTGACCGGGGAGTCGCCGAAGACGGCGACCCCGGCGGTGCCGGTGGCCAGCGAACGGCGGGCGATCCTCGCCCGGTGCACCGCGTCCGGTGCCTCGAGGAATCCGTTGAACGGCCTGCTCATCCCCACTGCCAGCGGCAGCGTGCCCAGGACGTCGCGCAGCCGCCGGAGGTCCTCGACGCGGTCGATCACGACCAGCCCGATCTCGGCGCCCGGCCGCCAGGCCGACTTCCAGCGCCGCGCCCGCAGCAGCGCCTCGACGCCGGGGCGTTCGTCCGGCTGGACGGCTTCGGTCACGACGGCGACGAAGGTGCCCGCCGCCGGGAGGTCGAGTTCCTTCGCGGCGTTTTCGAGCTCCGCCTGGGTGGCGAACCTGCCCTGCAGCAGGCCGTCCAGCAGGGCGAGCTTCTCGTGGGAGAGTTCGGCGGCGACCTCGCTGTAGGCGGTGGTCAGCGCGTCGGAGTAGAGGTCGATGGTCTTCCACACGTTGGAATTGATCTCCACCGTGCGCGCCGGGTTGATGAAGCCGGGGCCTGCCAGCTCCAGCAGGCGTTCGTAGACGAAGATCCCGCCGATCCGGAAAGCGCGGAGCACGGACGGCAGCGGGATACCCTGCCGAGCCTGCGCCAGCCCGGTCTTGCGGGCGGCGTCGAGCGGGAGCCCCCGGCCCTCGACGAGCGCTGTCAACGCCCGTTCGAGATTCGCGCGGCAGACCTTGCGCAACTCGTCCGGCGCGGTGCTGTCCACCTGGTGATAGAACTCGTCCTCGGCGCTGAGCAACTGGGCGAGGCGGTCGCTGAACTCGGGCAGCCGGGTGAGCATCGCCTGCATGAGCGCACGCTGCTCCCGGGGTACGGGAGTAGCGAGAGCTTCGGTGCCCATCCGTCAACTCTAACCCGATCGAGTGGCCGCTTTTTATCACGATGCGACGAAAGGGCACTTTCAAGTGCTGAGCGCGGCTGACAAACGGGAGGGACGCTGCCGGACGAGGACCCCCGTCGTCCGGCAGCGCCCGAGGTGGCCCGAGATCAGTGGTTGATCTTGAACCACGGCTGCGACCAGCCGAGATAGGTGTAGTTCCACGCGCTCTTGATCTCCGAGATCGTGGTCTCGGTGAAGCTGCCCTTGCCGTGGATGTCGTTCGACAGGAACTTGCCGCCGCCGATGGAGATCATCGTGTGCCCGGTGCCGCCGTTGCTGAAGAAGGCGAGCCCGCCCGCGGGGACCTGGGTGTCACCGGGGTGCTTGTACGAACCGGGGAGCTGGGTCCAGTGGACGTAGGCCGTCTCCGAGCCGCTGGCGGTCCAGCCGTAGGCCCACGAGTTGATCCGGTCACACCAGCGGTAGTAGTCCGGGTCGTTGTTGGTGTGCACGTGTGCCTTGGCCCACGCGACGGCTTCGGCGCAGCTCCTCGGGTTGCCGGTGCCCGCGGTGGAGCAGGAGAGGGTGCTGCCGGCGCAGTCCGGGGCGACCCGGCCGTCCGAGCCGGTGTAGACGTAGGCGTCGCTGATGTAGCCGCCCTTCGACGGCACGTAGTCCCAGATGTCGGTGGTGCCGTACTTGCCGGTCACCGTCGAGCCGTTCGCCTGGCAGTCGATCGTGACGGCGGTGCCGCTCGCGACCGTGCCGACCGAACTCGCGCCGGTGCTCGGGCTCGACCGCACGGTCACCGCGACCCCGGAGTCGGTGTTCACCGTGCCGGACGCCGCCAGTGCCTCGCCCGCGCCACCGAGCATGATCGCCCCGGCCAGCGCGACCGTGCCCACGGCACCTCTGACGATCCTGGATCGGATCTTCATCTCTGTCCTCCAGTGGTTTCCCCGAATAGGAGGACAGGATGGAGGACCCTCGTACAAGCGCCGTACAAGAACTCGATCGTCCGAAGTGGACGGTTCTATACCGGGACGAGCTCCGGCGCGGCGGGCTGTTCGATGATCGGGACATCGGTCGCGTAACGGACGTTCCGTTCGGTGAGCAGGGCTCGCAACCGTGCCAGCGCCCGGAACTGGGCCGCGCGGACCGCTCCGGCGCTCGGCAGGCCGAGCCGTTCGGCCGTCTCCTCGGCCGAGAGGCCGAACACGAACCGGAGGGCGAGCACCTGCCGGTGCGGCATCGGCAAGCGGGCCAGCAGCACCCCGGCCTGCATCCGGTGCTCCAGCCGTTCGATCTCGTCCGGGTCGCGGCGGGCCCAGAGGGTCAGGCCGTCGCCGACCTCCGCGACGCAGGCGACAGGCTCGCGCGAGCGGCGCCGGTGGAAGTCGGCCACCTTGTGTCCCGCGATGCCGAGGACGAACGCGAGGAACCGGTCGGGGCGGTACCGGTAGCGGGGCAACGCGATCAAGACCGCCTGCAGCACCTCCTGCGCGCAGTCCTGGGCGTCGCAAGCGCCCGTTCCCGCGCTCCCGAGTCTGCTGCCGCAGTAACGGAAAACGTGCGGGGAAAGGAAACGAGTCAATTCCCGGATGGCGTCCGGATCACCCGCGACGGCCGCCCGGACGAGTCGGCTGTCCGGGTTGGGCAGCCCTCTCGCCGTGGCATCGGCACGGGAGTCCGCGGGTACCGTCGAAGGCGCTACCTCGTCCAAGTCTGCGCTCCTGGGTCGGGGGAACTGGCCGCCAAGGTGCGCCCGCAATCGGGGACTCGGACTTCGTGCGCGGTTTTCCACCTTGCCCCGCCGTGCAAGGGATGTCCACACATGGGGCGGTAAGTCATCCGAACCGCGCAATGTCTACTGTGGACGTCAGGGCAGTGATCCCTTGAGGCAGGACAGCACCGGAGGGTAGGCGGTGGTGTCGGTGCTGAGGAAATCCGAAGTCCAGACCAGGCAATGCGCCAGAACCCGGATCCGCTGGTCGAGATCGGCGTTCTCGCAGGCCTCGCCGATCTGGTCGGCGCAGGTGGCCCGGTCGTCGCGGACGCTGGCGGCGATGGCGCGGACGATCGCGGCCACCCCCGGGTCGAGTTTGTCGGGCCGGACCGTCAGTCCGGCGGGGTCCCGCAGGCGCAGGGTGAACGGTTCACGGATCCGCAGCGAACGTCGGCGATCCTTGGCAGCCAAGGAGAAAGTGTCGACCAGGCGGCCGACGACGTCGCCGAGCGCCGGTCCCTGCCTGCGGGACGAAGCGATGGACACCAGCGCGGTGGCCAGCCGGTCGGCCTCGCCCGATCTGGTGAGTGAAAGAAGATCGCGGGCGATGGTGTGCGCGCGTCTGGCAGTGGGTTGCATGTCGTGCCCCTCGTCTGTCGTGCCGTCAACCGATACCCCGCAGGACTCGGGCTAAACATGAAGGTCTGTCGGATTGGCGCGGGTGGGGGCGAGAGTTGCGCCGTTCGGCTCAGTTCGGAGGATGGGAGCCGTTCTGTAACGGCGAGCGACCGGAGGACGACGCCTGGTGCGACGGTCGTCGGCGGGCGGAGGGCCATGCTGTCGAGTCTTCTCCCAGGGCTACGGGAACTCCGGGCACCGCTCGCCTCGGGGTACGTCTGGCTGCTCGGACTCTGGCTGGCCTTCCGGCCCGGCCTGCCACCCGCGGCTCAGGCCTCCGGCGTCTACAAAGACGTCCTCGATCTGGGCACATGGGCGGGCAAGGCCGCGATCTTCGCCGCCGTCACCTTCGCCGCGTACCTCCTCGGCACGATGTCCCTCGCCGTCACGCACTGGCTGGACACGATCGTGACCCCGTTGTTCCGCCGGTCGAAACTGCGGGGGATCGCCTGGATGGAGCCGAAATACCGCGGCAGGCGCCGGATCTTGCGCGCTCTGCGGGACGCCGTGCTCAACAAGTTGTCCGACCGCTTCCTCACGGACGAGACCTTCCGTGACAGGGTGCTGTCCCACGTCACCGGTCTCCAGGATTTCGCCCGGCGGGTGGGGCAGGAACTACCGGAGATCGTCGCCGGTGTCCGAAGCGGCGACCACCGGCGCCGGGCCATGGACGACTACCTCCACCGATGGCATCTCCTCGGAACCGTCGTCCGGCTCGAGGTCTATGTCGAATCGGCCAAGGAGGACCTGGACTACGTCGGGCCCAGGCTGCTGGGGAAAGAGGACCAGCTCTACGGGGAATACGACCGGCAGAACGCCGAAGGATCGTTGCGCATCGGTATTTTCCTGCCGCTCGTATTCCTCGTCGCCGTCCTGGCCTGGCGGGTGAGCCCCTGGTGCCTGGTTTCCCTGGCCGTGCCCGTGAAGCTGCTCTACCTCGGCTCGTCGTCGTGGGCGGCGGCCGAGCAGAACCTCGCGGTGGCGCTCGCCGCGGAACGGGTCGAAAGCCCGACGCTGGAACGGCTCAAGTCGGCCGACGTCGAGTTCGTCCCCTTCGAAGAGCTGGTGGTCGGACGGGTCGTGCCCGGCTACTACGCCGGTTACCCGAACGCCCGGGCGCCGGTCGAGACGCAAGGACGCATCGCGACCGTCGCACCGAACAGGTCCATGCCGAAACCCAAGTTCTAGCGCGCGAGCAGGTCCCGCAGCGCCTTAACCACCTCCGACGGCGATTCCTCGGCCATGAAGTGGCCCGACGTGACGGTCCGGTGGTCCAGGTCCTCCGCCCACGCCTGCCAGAGCGAGACGGCGTCGTAGCCGAGCGCGGCGCCCCAGTCCTGCTGCAGCACGGTGAGCGGCATGGCGAGCCGGTGGCCCGCTTCCCGGTCGGCCTTGTCGTGCTCGACGTCGATGCCCGCCGAGGCGCGGTAGTCCGCGACGATCGAGGTCACCGCGTTCCGTGACGCCTCCAGGTACGCGGCCCGGACGTCGGCGGGGATCGCGTCGTCCCGCTGGGTCCACGCGTCGAGGAAGTGACCGAAGAACGCGTCGGGCGCGCCGGCGATCAGCTGTTCGGGCAACCCCGGCGGCTGGGCCATCAAGTAGAGGTGGAAGCCGACGGCGGCGCTGGTGCCCCGCATGACGTCCCACATGTCCAGCGTCGGCAGCACGTCGAGGATCGCGAGGTGGCTCACCTTGTCCGCGTGGTCGAGCCCGGCTCGCAGCGCCACCAGCGCGCCCCGGTCGTGCCCGGCGAGGGCGAACCGGTCGTGGCCGAACGCCTTGGCGACGGCGACGACGTCGGCCGCCATCGAGCGCTTCGAGTAGGTCTCGCCGGTGTCGGCGGGCTTGTCGCTTTCGCCGTATCCCCGCAGGTCAGGGCAGAGGACGGTGTGGTCGGCCGCCAGATCTGCCGCGACGTGCCGCCACATGAAGTGGGTCTCGGGGAAGCCGTGCAGCAGCACGATCGGGCTGCCGGTCCCGGCGACGGCGACGTCGAGCGCCACCCCGTCCGCCACGGGCACGCGCTGGTAGTCGAATCCGGTGATACGCATGATTGCCTTCCTGGTCGTTCCTGGTGATCGCCAGCGTCCCCGGCGCCAATCAGCACCCGGTCAGCGACGAACGAGCGGCCGGGGCACGATGATCACCGTCGGTGAAGGAGGTGGCGATGCGGTTCGGGGTGCTCGGCCCGCTCGTGGCCGAGGACGCGCGGGGCGACGTCGGGCTCAAGGGCCCGCGCCACCGGGCGGTGCTGGCCAGGCTGCTGATCGCCCGCGGCCGGGTCGTGCCGGTGGAACGCCTGGTCGACGACCTGTGGGAGCGGCCGCCCGAAGGCGCTGTCGGCGCCGTTCAGACCTTCGTCGGTGCCCTGCGCCGCGCGCTGGAGCCGGACCGCGCGCCCCGTGAGCCCGCGCGGCTGCTCGTCACGGTCGCCCGTGGTTACGCCTTGCGCACGGACTCCGTCGACGCCTGGGACTTCGAGGCGGCCGTCACCGCGACCCGCGAGCTGCTCGACTCCCGCCGGGCGGACGCCGCACTGTCGCAAGTGGACATCGCGCTCGCGTTGTGGCGCGGGCCCGCGTACGCCGAATTCGCCGAGGAGGGCTGGGCGCGCGGTGAGGTCTCCCGCCTGACCGAACTCCGGCTGCTGGCCGGGGAACTCCGCGCCGAAGCCCTCCTCTCGCTCGGGCGGGCCGCCGAGGTGATCCCCGGGCTGGAACCGCGAGTGCGTGAACACCCGTTGCGGGAGAACGGTTCCCGGCTGCTGGCGCTCGCGCTCTACCGATCGGGGCGGCAGGGCGACGCGCTGGCCGTGTTGCGCACCGCGCGTGAACTGCTCGCCGACGAACTCGGCATCGACCCGGGCGCGGGCCTGCGCGAGCTGGAGGCCGACATCCTGGCGCAAGCACCCCGGTTGAAGCCGTCCGCGCCGAAGATCGTCGAGCGGCCACTGATCGGGCGCGACGCGGAACTCGCCAGACTCGAAGAAGCCGTGACACGGTCGCGGCTGGTACTCGTCTCCGGCGATGCCGGGGTGGGCAAGACCGCGCTCACCGAGGCGTTCTCCGCCCGTCTCGCCGCACGGGGCTGGACCACGGCCTGGGGGAGTAATCCCGACGACGAGGGCGTGCCGCCCGCCTTCGCGTGGAGCCGGATCTTGGCCACGCTCGCCGGAGCCGGGTACGGCGCCGCGCCGTCGGCGGACCCGGCGACCGAAGATCCCGTGACAGCGCGCTGGCGATGGCATCGGGCGGTCGCGTCCTATCTGGCCGGTGCCGCGCCGCTGCTGCTCGTCCTCGACGACCTGCACTGGGCGGGCGAGGAGACGTTGGCGTTGCTGGCAGCGGTGCTGACCGAGCCGGTGCTGGTCGTCGCGACCTATCGCGGCATCGACCCGCCCGACCGCTTGACGGAATTCCTCGGCCGTGCCGCGAGATTCGAGCCGACGCGGATCTATCTCGGCGGCCTGCCCGAGACCGAAGTCGCCGGCCTGGTCCGGGTCACGACGGGGGAGGAGATCGATCCGGAAACCGCCGCGGTGATCCACCGTCGCAGCGGCGGGAACGCCTTCTTCGTCCGTGAACTCGCCCGCCTGCTGGCCGCCGAGGGCCCTGCCGCCCTGGACGCGGTGCCGCCGGGCGTCCGCGACGTCGTCCGGCACCGGGTGGAGGCGTTGCCGGACGAAGCTCGCGGTGTGGTGCGCCGGGCCGCGGTGATCGGCACGGACGTCGACCTGGCCGTCCTCGAGGCCCTGGCCGGGGAAGCCGCGCTCGACGCGGTCGAAATCGCTGTCCGGCACGGATTCCTGACCGAACGGGCGCCGCATCGCTTCCGGTTCGCGCACGCTCTCGTGCGGGACACGCTCTACCACGATCTCTCCCGTTCGCGGCGGGCCCGCGAGCACGGCAAGATCGCCGAGGCGCTGGAAGACCTCCGCCCCGACGACGTCGACGCCTTGGCGCACCATTTCCTTCTGTCGGAAGCGCATGCCGAGCGCGCCGCGCATTATGCCCAGGCCGCCGCCGAACGGGCGGAAAGCCGTTTCGCGCAGGCGGAAGCGGCGAGACTTTGGGACGCCGCGCTCACCGCGTACGACCGGTCCGGCGCCACCGACGCGGAGAAGCGGCTGGAGCTGATCATGGGCAAGGCCCGCGCTTCGGCCGTGGCAGGTGGCCTCGGCCAGTCCCGGCGGCATCGCGCCGAAGCGCTGGAACTGGCGGAAAAGCTGGCCGACCCGCTGCTGACCGCGCGGGTGATCGGCGCCTTCGACGTCCCCGCCAGCTGGACCGAAAGCGACGACCCGGAACTGGCGACCCGGATCGCGGACGCCGTCGAGCGGACCCTCGCCGCGCTGCCCGCCGAACGCGTGGCCGAGCGGTGCCGTCTGCTGGCCACCCTCGCCGTCGAACTGCGGAACGCGGGCGGGCAGCGGGCCCGCGAGGCCGCGCGAGAAGCCGAAGCGCTCGCCCGGCGCCTTGACGACCCGGCGTTGCTGGCGTTCGCGCTCAATGCCCGGTTCCTGCAGGCTTTCGACCGCGCTGGGCTCGCACCGCGGCGCGCCGAGATCGGCACGGAACTGGTCGACCTCGCCACGCGGCACGGGCTGGTGACGTTCGAGGTGCTCGGGCATCTCGTACTCGTGCAGGCGAAGAGCGCGCTCGCGGATTTCGCGGCCGCTGACCGGCATGCCGCTTCGGCGGACGGGCTCGCGGAGAAGTACGGCCTTCCGCTCGTCGGCGTGTTCACCCGGTGGTATCACGCGATGCGGGCCGCGATGACGGGCGAAGGCGGGGAAGCCGCCTACCGTGCCGCGGCGTCGGGGCTCGCCGGAACGGCCATGTCCGGAGTGGACAACGGGATCCTCGCGCTCGCCCTGTACTGCGACCGGCTCCAGCGAGGCTTGCCGCCCGAACCGCGCGAAAGCGGTTACGGCACTTACGAAAGCTGGTGCCGCCCGGTCCCGCCGATCCCGGATTCGCCCCGGGACCTGCTGTACGAAGCCCGCACCTGCCTGCACGCCGTCGTCGCGATCGAACTCGGCGACCGCGCGGCGATGGAACGCCTGTACGCCGCACTTCTCCCCGCCGACGGCGAGATCGCGGGAGCCGGGAGCGGGATGCTGACCCTCCGCCCGGTCGCGTACTACCTCGGTGAGCTGGCTACCGCCCTCGACCTGCGAGAAGCGGCCGCCGAGCATTACCGGACGGCGCGGGCCATCGCGGCGAAGGCCGGTTCACCGCACTGGGCCTAGCTCACTGCTCCCGCATCGCGCGGCGGATCTCGGCCAGCTTGTCCTTGGCGGCCTTGTCGCGGTCGGCGATCTTCTTGTCCAGCGAGGCCACGTCTTCCTTGCCGCCGAGGCCGGCGAGTTCGGTCGAGCCCAGCGACGTCGTGTACCGCTGCTCGATCCGGTCCCGCACATGGTCGAACGAGGGCACCCCGGTCTCGCTGTAGTCCGGTTCCGGGACCTCGACCGGCGGCGTGGGTACTTCTTCGACGATCTCGGCGTCGAGGATTTCCGGCTTCTTCTCCGGGCTGTTCTCGGTCATCGTGCACTCCGTCCTGCGTGCCATGGCACGGCTTCGGTCATCAACCCGAGCATGCCCGAAACCAGCCGCATCTGGTCGACCGTGCGGATGTCGGCCTCGACCAGCCGGGGCGAGCAGACCACGATCGCGAGCGCCTGCGCCCGCGAGAGCGCCACGTTCAGCCGGTTGCGGGAGAGCAGGAAGTCCAGGCCACGCGGCAGATCGACCGCCGACGACGAGGTCATGGTGGTGATCACCACCGGCGCCTCCTGCCCCTGGAACCGGTCCACGGTGCCCACCCGCACGCCGGGATACCCGGCCTGGTCCAGCGCGCGGGCCACGACGCGGGCCTGGAGGTTGTACGGCGCCACGACCAGGATGTCCTCGTCACCGAGCGGCCGGGGCTCGCCGTGATCGGTCCAGGCACGCCCGTGGAGTTCGGCGACGAGGGCG
Source organism: Amycolatopsis sp. NPDC102522 (assembly GCF_055584485.1). Classification (NCBI taxonomy): domain Bacteria; kingdom Bacillati; phylum Actinomycetota; class Actinomycetes; order Pseudonocardiales; family Pseudonocardiaceae; genus Amycolatopsis; species Amycolatopsis sp. NPDC102522. The sequence goes on from NZ_JBVJLY010000004.1 coordinate 93,687, forward strand.
GTGACCGCCTCGGCCTCTTCGACCGACCGCGTCGTGTTGCCGTGATGGTCGACTTCGGCGAGGTACAGGCCAGACTCGACACCCGTGATCGCCCGCTCGGCCGCCGAGGGATGCGAGTGCAGGCGGCCCGCGTAGGACAGCCGCGAGACCGGCGCGCAGACGGCCGGATGCATCCGGCGGGTCTCGTCGAGGAAGTAACCGAGTTCCGCCGGGATGATGTCGGCCTCGCCGATCAGGTGTCCGAGCGCGGAGGCCTCGGCGCCCGCGGGATGCGTGCCCTGCACGACCTGCGGCAGCTGCTGAGGATCGCCCAGCAGCAGGAGGTTCTTGGCGCACATCGACACCGCGAGCGCGTCGGCGAGGGCGAACTGCCCCGCCTCGTCGATGATCAGCAGGTCGAACGGCTCTTCGCGGATCGCGGCGTTCGCGAACGTCCACGCCGTCCCGCCGACGAGATGGCCGGTGTCGTGCTCCTCGCGCCATTTCACCAGCGCGGGGTTGGTCTTCGGCTGTTCCCAGGGCGCGGCCGGATCCGGGGTCCGTTTGGCGCGTTTGGCGCACGGCAGATCCGGCGCGTTCTTCAGCGCGGCGGAAAGCACGTTCTCCACGGCCTTGTGGCTGGTCGAGGTGACGGCGATGGTCTTGCCCGCGCGCACCAGCTTCGCGATCAGCCTGCCCGCCAGATAGGTCTTGCCCGCGCCCGGCGGGCCCTGGACGGCGAGCGCGGAGCCGTCGAGGCCCTCGACGGCCTCGATGACCGTGTTCACGAGATCCGGCCCGGGTTCGGGCAGGGTCCGGTCGTCGCGCAGCCGGGGCGTCGTGCGCCGGAGCAGGTCGACGCCGGGATGGGCGGGCAGCACCGGCAGCGCGTCGACGACGAGGCGGGCGAGATCCGCGACCGCGTCGTCCTTGGGGGAGGGCCGCACCGGACTGCCCGGCAGCACCGCGACCGGCCGGTCGGCGGTGGTCTCGTCGGGCGGGCAGCTTTCTTCGAGGGTCAGTTCGACGGCGGTGGCCGAGACGACCTTGGCGTCCCGCGCGGCCGCGCCGTAGCGCAGGCGGACGTCGTCGCCGGGAGCGAAGGGATGCGGCCGATCCGGATCGCAGCGCAGGCTCAGCGAACGCTTCGCCTTGCGGACCCGGCCCGACGGCGGCACCCATTCACCGGCCTCCATGGCCACCGGGACGGTGCAGGCGTTGTCGGTCTCCAGGTCGCCGAGCGGGGCGGCCAGCTGACGGAAGTACTCCCACCACGCCGGATTCGTCTCGCGGCGGTGGTAGCCGACGGACGCGGCCAGCAGCGCGCGGGCCCGGTCCTCGCCGGTGAACTCGGCCGGATCGTCGGGCAGCCCGTCCAGCAGCGGATCGACCAGCGCGGCCAGCTGTGCCGCGCGCTCGGCGCGTTTCTGAGCGGCGACGTCCTCTTCGGTCTGGCGGAGCAGAGCGTCCACATCGGACTCTTCCGGCGGCTCGGCGAGCGCGATCCCTTCCTCCACACGGACCTTGTGGAGGAATTCGAACAGCCGGAGGGTGGAGACGCAGTCGTATTCGTTGTAGTCGCTGATCCCGCGCAGCACTTCGGCCGCGTGCTCGGTCTCGCCGGAGGCGGTGAGCGTCAGGTACTCCTCGTACGCCTCGATGCTCGAAACCGCCGTCTTGACGTCGCCGTCGCGGGCCTCGGGCATGTAGAGCGGTTCGAGGTACTTGATGGAGTACGACCGCTGCGAGACCCGGAGTGCCTTGCGCACCACGGAATACAGGTCCACCAGCCCGCCGCTGCGCAACAGGTGGTCGACGGCGTCCTCGCGGGTCCCGTGCACGGCGGCGAGCCGCTTGATCGCGGTGACCTCGTACGGGGCGTAGTGGTAGACGTGCGAACCGGGATGTTCGGTGAGCCTCGCGGTGGCGAAGTCGACGAACTCCTCGAAGGCCCGCTTCTCCTGAGACCGGTTGTGCGCCCAGAACGGCGTGAACTTCGTGCCGTCTTCTTCCGTCACCGCGCCGAAGAGGTATTCGAGCCCTTCACCGGCTAGGGCGTAGGGGTCGCCTTCCATATCGAAGAAGACGTCGCCGGGCGCGGGCGGCGGCAGCTCGGCCAGCGCGTCCGGGGCGATGATCTCGTAGGCGATCTGCCCGGTGGCGTCCTGCCGGACCTGGATCGCGGCCTGGGCGCGCAGCGTCGTGAACGACGTCGTCGAGATGTCGCGCGGCCGGTCTTCCGGCGCGGCCGCCGCGAGCTCGTCGATGGTGCCGAGGCCCGAGGCGACGAGCTCGCGCCGCTGGTCACCGCGCATCCCCGCGACCAGCGAAAGATCGCGGTCGGCTTCGCGGGCGCTCGCGCAGTGCGCGGAGAAGGAGCAGCCGCCACAGGCAGGCCGTTCGTCGGCCCACACCGGGACAGGCAGGGTCGGCGGCCGGTGCCGCAACCGGGCGCGGAGCCGGTCCACCAGTGGGAGGAAGTCGTCGACGCGGAACGAACGGGTGCTGTGGTCTCCCAGCAGCAGATGCATTTGCGGACCGGCGGGCCAGCCCGCCCGGCGCAAGGCGTCGGCGTACGCGGTCAGCTGGACCACCGCGGCGGGCTTCGCGTGCCTGGCCAGCTTCGTGTCGTAGACCTCGTAGCGGCCTTCGTCGTCCCGCATCAGGAAGTCGGCGCGGCCGGAGAACTCGCCGTCGTGGAAGACTGCCTGGTAGATCACCGGAGCACCGGCCCGCAGGGCCTCTTCGGTGGCTTTCGCGGCGACGACAGGGTCACGCTCGTCGATCTCGACGACGGCGCTCCGCTCGCCGCGCAGCTTGTCCAGCGTCGCGGCTTCGTGCGCGCGCCCGTGCGTGACCGCCAGCTGATCCGGCCCGGAGCCCGGCCGCGGCGCTCCCGGGAGGCCGGCGGCCAGTGCCTGGTTCAGGACGCTGCGGTGCTCGCATTCGAGCAGGTCGGCGAGATCGGACGGGGTGTACATCGCCCGGGAGTCTTACATGGACGCTCCGGCGGGTGGACCCGGCACGCCGGAGTCAGCCGGAGGTGTGGTCGAACTTCAGGTGCGAGGTGATCCGGTAGCGGTCGCCCCGGTAGATCGAGCGGGTGTACTCGATCACCCGGTCGGCGGCGTCGCGGGTGGTGCGCTCGAACAGCAGCGCGGGGGAGTGCAGCGGGACACCGAGCAGACCGGACTCGTCCGCGTCGGTGACGGTGGGCTCGATGACCTGCACGGCCGTCGCGGGAACGACCTCATACCGCGTGCGGAGCAGTTCGTAGAATGAGCCGGATTCGAAGCCGGCGGACGTGATGTCCGGCACGAGGACCCGCGGGACCCGGATCCGCTCGATCGCCATCGTCGCCTCTTCGACGACGCGCACCCGCGTGACGGCCACCAGAGCGTGGCCGGGGGAGACCTCGAGCCGTTTGCCGAGCCGGGCACCCGCCGGGGTGACGGAGAAGTCGATCACCCGGCTGCTCCAGTGGCCCTCGGCGGGCGGGGCGAACTGCTCGCCGCCGGTGGCGGACACGAGATCCTGGGAGATCTTGCGCGGCGCGGTGAACGTGCCCCGGCCGTGCTCGCGGACCACGAGACCGTCACGCTCCAGCTCGTCGATCGCGGCCCGCAGCGTGGGGCGCGAGACGCCGATTTCTGTGCTCAGCGCGCGTTCGGAAGGCAGGACCTCACCCGGTTGCCGCCGCGCGATGAGCTGACGTAGCCGTTCCTTGACCTCTGTTCGCCGCACGACCACAGCCTACCCAGTGGTCGCGGGGAATTGGCTGGTGGACAAGTTGTCTAGACCTATTGACTTTACCACTTTGTCCAGAGACCTTGAGAGAAGCTGACCAGTGGTAAAGGAGACAACGATGTCGAACTCAGGGAAGCTCCGATTTGTCGCCGTCGCCGCCTTGTCGGTGGCCGCACTCGGGCTGGCGCCGGGTACCACGGCCGGAGCGGCCGCCTGCGGGGCGTTGTTCGACGATTTCCACTACACCTCGCACACCGACGGGCTCCTCGCCCAGCACGGCTGGCAGGTGCGTTCCGGTGCCGGTGGCCCCGGCGTCGGTGGTGCGCGATGGGCCCCGGAAGGCATCACGTTCCCGACGTCCGATGGGGACAAGGTGCTGCAGCTCGCCTCCAGCACCGACGGCACGCCCGCGGGCACGACACAGACCGAGATCATGCAGCCCGACCGGCGGTTCTTCGAAGGGACCTACGCGGCGCGGATCCGCTTCTCCGACGCGCCGGCGTCCGGCCCCGACGGCGACCGGATCAACCAGACGTTCTTCACGATCAGCCCGCTCCGCTACGACAACGACCCGATCTACAGCGAGCTGGACTTCTCCGAGTACCTGCCCAACGGTGGCTGGGGCGAGGCGGGACCGGTCAACTTCCAGACCAGCTGGCACACCTACACACCGGACCCGTGGTACGCCGAGAACAAGAGCGACAGTCAACGCCGCAGCATCGACGGCTGGCACTCCGTGGCGGCGACCGTGTCCGACGGTCACGTGCGGTACTACATCGACGGTGCCCTGGTGGCCGACCACGACCGCGGCGGGCCGTTCGACGTGTACCCGCGGCAGGACATGTCCCTGAACGTGAACCAGTGGTTCATCGACCTCACGCAGCACTCCGGCGGCACCAGCACGTACCTCGAACAGGTGGACTGGGTCTACTACGCGAAGAACGAGGTCCTCACGCCGGCGGTGGCCGCCGAACGGGCCGCTGCCTACCGGTCTTCGGGCGTGCGGTTCACCGACGATCTCGCTGGTTGTTAAATGTGAGCGGGGTTCTGCGGGAACGAGGAGTGCGGTGGATCGGCTGACGGAACTTTTCGAGGAACACCGTGTCAGGCTGCGGGCGGTGGCGTACCGGATGCTGGGCTCGGCCAGTGAGGCCGAAGACGCCGTCCAGGACACGTGGCTGCGGCTCAACCGGACCGATGCGGCGGAGATCGAGAACCTCGGCGGCTGGCTGACCACCGTGATGGCGCGGGTGTGCCTGAACGTGTTGCGCTCGCGCGATCATCGGCGGGAAGAACCGCTCGACGAAGCATCGTCCGAGCCCGCCGACTCCTCGGTCGATCCCGCCGGCGACGCGGTGCTGGCCGACTCGGTCGGGCTCGCGATGCTGGTGGTCCTGGAAACGCTGGCCCCCGCGGAACGGCTCGCGTTCGTCCTGCACGACATGTTCGCGGTGCCCTTCGACGAGATCGCCCCGCTGATCGACCGCACCCCGGCCGCCGCGAGGCAACTCGCGAGCCGCGCCCGGCGCCGCGTCCAGGGCCGTTCCGCCGCCGCCGAACCGGACCTCGCGCGACGGCGCCAGGTCGTCGACGCGTACCTGGCCGCCGCCCGCGGCGGGGACTTCGAAGCGCTCCTCGAACTGCTCCACCCCGACGTCGTCCTCCGCGCAGACAAGGCGGCAGGGCCCTCGCGCACGCCGGTCTTCCTGCAGGGCGCCGCCATGGTGGCTCGGGGTGCGGCGGCCGCGTCGGTGCGGGCGGCCGTCACGCAGCTCGCGCTCGTGAACGGCGGCGTCGGCCTCGTGATGGCCGACGAAGGACGGCCTTCGGTGGTGCTCGCTTTCACGGTCGCCGACGGGAAGATCACCGAGATCGACGTCATCGCGGACCGCGACCGGCTGCAGGGCCTGGACCTGGTGATGGTGGACTGATCCGGGTTGCGGTTCGGTCGCGAACCAGTACCGATGACGCGGCCCCTCCGATATGGACGTTAACGGTTCCAAGCCGTTCCGCGCCTCCTTTTCAAGGCTCCAGGAGCTAAGAAGAGGAGGCGACCATGTCGGAGGGGACGTTCGGAAAGGCTCGACGCCATCCGGTGAGGGAACAGGACACGGCGTATCGGGACGACTATCAGCGGGATCGGGACCGGGTTCTCTATTCGTCCGCGTTCCGGCGGCTCGCCGGAGTGGCCCAGGTCGCCGCGGTCAATGAGCAGTTGGTGTTGCACAACCGGCTCACGCACAGTCTGAAGGTCGCGCAGATGGGCCGAAGACTCGTGCAGCACCTGCGCTATCAAGCGAGTCTCGCGGAGTCGGGCTTTCCGGAGGGATCGGATCTGAACGAGGACGTCGTCGAGACGGCGGGACTCGTGCACGACATCGGACACCCGCCGTTCGGCCACATCGCCGAGGAGGTCCTGGACCAGCGGCTGGCCCAGGTCGACGGGCTGGAAGGTTTCGAGGGGAACGCGCAGTCCTTCCGAGTGGTGACGAAACTCGCCCGGCGAAAGACGGAGCACGCGGGTCTCAACCTGACCCAGGCGACGCTGAACGCGATCCTCAAGTATCCGCGCCTCAAGCCGCGTGATTCGGCCAAGCCGACGGCTTTGTGGACCGACCGTGGCTACGGCGACAAATGGGGTGCGTACCAGACCGAAAAAGTGGATTTCGATTGGGCGCGGGAAGGCAGCCGCGGGGACTTGAGATCCGCGAACGCGGTCTTGATGGACTGGGCCGACGATATCAGCTACGCGACCCATGACCTCGAGGACTACTTCCGCGCCGGACTGATCCCTTTGCATGGTTTGTCGGTGGACAAGGAACGAATAGTCAAGCACGGCCTCAGTCGGTTGAAGGAACACAAGGGATTCGACGAGTTCCGCTTTCGGAACGAGCTCGACACGATCATCGCCGAGTTCGGCGGACGCCTGCACTCCCAGTGCTGGGAGACCCGTAAGAACCGAGTGCAGATGAACAAGATCGGCAGCGGCCATCTCACCCGGTTCGTGAAGGCGGTCCGGCTTCTCGGCGAACCGCCCTATGTCGAGGTCGAACAAAGCAGCCAGTACCGGGTCGCCGCGCTGAAGGAACTCACGTGGTTCTACGTGATCGACAGACCGCCGCTGGCGATCCACCAGGAAGGCCAGAAGAGGATCATCGGCTCGCTCTTCGATCGGTTGCTCGCGTGTCTGGAGAAGTCGCCGAGCAGTCCGAAGATCCCCATTCAGCTGAGGGGGATCTATCGCGATATCACGCATGATCACACGGCTGAGGGAATATCCGAGAGGAACAAGGAGGCTCGGTGTGCTCGGGCCGTCACCGACTACATCTGCCTGCTCACCGAGGCGCAGGCGGTCGATCTCGGGGAGCGGCTGGCGGGCCGGTCGCAGAGTTCGATGTTCGGGACCTGGTTCAACTGAACGTGGGCATGCCGAGGGGCCCGTCGCCGGTGGTGGTGGCGGGCTCGTCGGGGTCAGCGATGGTTGTGGCGCGGCTTCTGCAGCGGGTCCAGGTATTGCGGTGGGATGAACTCGGGTTTGCCGTCGGCGGCCGTGTGGACTTGCCAGCCGGATTGTCCGTGGATGACCAGGTGGTGGTAGCGGCAAACGAGGCAGAGATTGTTCAAGTCGGTGTCGCCGAGGTGGCCCCACGGGAGAACGTGGTGGGCTTCGCAGTGTTTGGGTTTCCGATGGCAGCCTGGGAAGGCGCAGCCTCGGTCTCGCAGGTTCAGGGCCCGTCGTTGTCCGGGGGTGACGGTGCGGGCCGCGCGGCCGATGTCGAGCGGTTCGCTCTCGGAGCCGAGGACGGCGGGGATGATCTTGGCGTCGCAGGCGAGCATGCGGGCGTGGCGTGCGGTGATCTGGGAGACCCCGTCCACGCACGCCATCCCCAGTCCTGACGTCAAGGTGTCCAGCGGGATGGTGACGACGATGGTGGTGCGGTCCCCGGACAGGGTGGGGGCTTTGTCGTTGGTCATGGCGTAGTGGATGGCGTCGAAGAGTGCGTCCCCGTTGCGTTCGCCGGGGGTGCGGGGGTCGCGGTTGCCGTCTTCGTCGATGGGTCTTCGTTGTCCCCAGGTCTCGAACAGCGCGTTCGCGCGTGCCCCGAGTTCCGGATCCAGCAGCCCGGTGAGCCGCCACCACCCGTCGTCACGTTTCCGCAGGTGTACTTCGCGTGACGGTGGTGTCAGGTCGTCGTCTTTCGGCTCGTTGCCGTCGGGGTCGAGATGGGCCAGGAGATCCGCTCCGGCGTTGGTGATCTCCTGAGGACCGGCGTGGCGGGCCAGGTCCACCAGGATCTGTTCCGCCCCTGACCGCTCGTCCCCGGTGGCCCCGGCGGGCATCTTCTTCAGTACCGCGAGGATCGGGTCCAGTTGCTGATGGCCGAGTTCGCCGTCGGCCGCGGCGGTACCGGCGATGGGCGCGAAAGCGGGCACGGGGGTGCCGTCCAGGTTCCGGCCCTCGTTCACCGCCACGGCCCGTGCCACGGTGTCGCGTGCTTCCTTAGGAGTGATCCGGGCGGTCTCGGCGAACCAGCCCGCCGTCGAGCCATGCCCGAACAACTCCATCGGACCCCGGGACTCGATCTCCACCAGAATCTGCCCGACCTCGGCCAAAGCCTGACGCGCCACCGACATACGCTCGACCACACCGTGCGCGAGCTCCCGCGCACCAGCACGCCACAACTCCTGCGGCGGCTCGAGGATTCGCTGGCTGGACACCCCGCAAGAATACCAACAATCGAACAAGTGTGCGAATATGAAAAGGCTTCTTGAATGCATTTCGCATTACTGTGGCGACCGGCGCGATAGTCGGTATATTCCGGCGGTCGGACATCGAGATCACCTGCTCGTTGTGCCTTCGATCGAGCGAATGCTCTCGAAAGCGGGCGAGCGCTGCGATGACAGTGACGCAGCGGCCAGCCTTCCGAACTGGCACGTCGCCTGTCTAGCCCAGGCGCAGGATGGTTTCTTCGATCTCAGCATCCCGACCGGACGCATAAGCGACCTCAGTTCCAACGATCGCAAAACCTGCCTTCTGAAGCACCCGAAGCGACCCAACGTTGTCACTGGCAGCGCGAGCGAACAAGGGCCGCGCTTCAACAATGTCGAGGAGCAGCGCGAGCGCTCGGCTGGCGATCCCTCGCCCCCAAGCCGAACGGTCGATCCAGTAAGTGACTTCAGCGTCGCCTTCCACGAAGAAACTGCCGACGGTGCCAAGGAAATGCCCGTCGACGGTCACCGCACGCAGGATGATGTCTTGAGAAGCCCTCAACTTCGCCACGTGGACGTCGAACGCGTCGCGATCGTCGGGGTCCCTGGCGATGAACGCGGCCATCCGGACCGATTCGGGGTCACGCATCTGGTCGAACAGGGCGTCGAGGTCGGAATCCCCGACCGGCCGCAGTGCCACCTCTGCCACTGACGTTCTCCTCACTTCGTCCGAACCCGCGGCGCAACGTAGCAGCGACGTCCGACAATCTCGGCTTGCTCGACTGTCGGACCATCCGCCTAAGGTGACCGAGACGCCGCAGTCACTTCCGGGAGGCACGCATGTCGTTGTTGGCCCAGCTGAACACCGCGATCACCAACGGCGCGATCGAGGTCGTCGACCTCACCGCCCCGCTGAGCGAGAGCACGCCGATCCTCCAGTTGCCGGAGCCGTTCGCGAACACGATCCCGTTCGGCCTGGAGGAGATCAGCCGCTACGACGAGCGCGGGCCGCGCTGGTACTGGAACAACATCCACACCGGCGAGCACACCGGGACCCACCTCGACGTCCCCGTGCACTGGGTGTCGGGAAAGGACGGACACGACGTCTCCCAGGTGCCGTTGCGCACGCTGGTCGCCCCGGCCGTGGTGCTCGACGCGTCGGCCCGCGCGGCCGAAGACCCGGACTACCTGCTCTCCACGGAGGACATCCGTGAGTGGGAGCGCGAGAACGGGCCGCTGCCCGACGGTGGCTGGCTGCTCTACCGCACGGGATGGGACGCTCGATCCCACGACCAGGAGGCCTTCCTCAACAACTACGAGAGCGGTCCGCATACGCCGGGTGTCTCGGGGGAGTGTGCCCGCTGGCTGGCGGATGAGGCGCCGATCGCCGGGTTCGGCGTGGAGACCGTGGGCACCGACGCGGGACAGGCGCTGGCCCTCGAGCCGGCCTTCCCTTGCCACGAACTCCTGCTGGGCGCGGGAAAACACGGGCTGACCCAGTTGCGGAACCTGGCGAGCCTGCCGGCCACCGGCTCCCTGCTGGTCGTCAGTCCGCTGCCGATCGTCGGGGGTTCCGGCAGTCCCGCCCGGGTGTACGCGCTGGTCGAGCGGGTATGAACGTCGCGGAATTGGTCGGCCGCACACTGGCGGAACTCGGCGCGGGGGCCGCGTTCGGGGTCGTCGGCAGCGGTAACTTCGAGGCCACCAACGGGTTGCGGGCGGGCGGGGTGCGGTTCGTCGCCGCGCGGCACGAGGGCGGCGCGGCGAGCATGGCGGACGCGTACGCGCGGATGAGCGGCCGCGTGTCGGTGCTGAGTCTCCACCAGGGTTGCGGGCTGACCAACGCGCTCACCGGGATCACCGAGGCGGCCAAGAGCCGGACTCCGATGATCGTCCTGGCCGGTGACACAGCGGCGTCGTCGGTGCTGTCGAACTTCCGGATCGGCCAGGACGCGCTCGCGGCCGCCGTCGGCGCCGTGCCGGATCGCGTCCACAGCGCGCCGACCGCGGTCGCCGACACCGTCCGCGCCTATCGGACGGCCGTGCAGCAACGCCGGACCGTCCTGCTCAACCTCCCGCTCGACGTCCAAGCCCAGGAAGCGCCCGAAGCGATCCCGGTTCCGGAAGTCCCCGGTCCGGCGCCGATCCGGCCGAACGCCGAGGCGGTCGCGAAACTGGCCGACCTGCTCGCCGAAGCGCGGCGGCCGGTTTTCATCGCCGGCCGCGGCGCGCGGGCGAGCGCCGCACCTCTCAAGGAACTCGCGGAGATCTCCGGCGCGCTACTGGCGACTTCGGCGGTGGCACACGGCCTCTTCCACGACGATCCCTTCTCGCTCGGGATCTCGGGCGGTTTTTCGTCACCACGGACGGCGGAGCTCATCAGCAATGCCGACCTCGTGATCGGCTGGGGTTGCGCGCTGAACATGTGGACCACCCGGCACGGCACGCTCCTCGGCCCGGATGCCCGGCTGGTCCAGGTCGACGTCGACCAGGCCGCGCTCGGCGCGCACCGCCCGATCGCCCTCGGTGTCGTCGGCGACGTCACCAGCACCGCCGACGACGTCCGCGCGGAACTCGACAGGCATGGCCACCGAAGGAGCCGCGAAGTCCCCACATACACCCGATGGAACGACGTCCCGTATAACGACCTATCCGGCGGCGGGAAAATTGATCCGCGCACGCTCAGCCGCCGTCTCGACGAGATCCTGCCCGCCGAACGCGTGGTCTCGATCGACTCCGGCAACTTCATGGGCTACCCGAGCGCGTACCTGTCCGTCCCCGACGAGAACGGCTTCTGCTTCACACAGGCGTTCCAGAGCATCGGGCTCGGTCTCGGAACGGCGATCGGCGCGGCGCTGGCCCAGCCGGAGCGGCTACCGGTGCTCGGCGTCGGTGACGGCGGGTTCCACATGGCGGTCTCCGAGCTGGAAACCGCCGCCCGCCTGCGGATCCCACTTGTGGTCATCGTCTACAACGACGCCGCGTACGGCGCCGAGATCCATCACTTCGGCGCCGCGGACATGACCACGGTCCGGTTCCCCGACACCGACATCGCGGCGATCGGGCGCGGTTTCGGCTGCGACGGCGCCACCGTGCGGTCGGTCGAGGACTTGGCCGCCGTCACGGAATGGCTCGGCGGACCACGCGCCGCGCCGCTCGTCGTCGACGCCAAGATCGCCGACGACGGCGGCTCGTGGTGGCTCGCCGAAGCCTTCCGCCACTGAAAGCTAAACGCCCCAGTCCGGCCGTAGCGGCATTCCCGCGTCACCGTCCTCGCCGACCTTCACCCCGAGCACCTGGTGCAGTTCGATCTCCCGGCGCTCGAAGGCGAGACGGCACGCGGCCATGTACAGCGCCCAAACCCGGCTCCGTCCGGCGCCCGCTTCGGCGACGGCCTCGTCCCAGTTCGCGTCGAGGTTGGCGCACCAGGCGCCGAGGGTGGTGGCGTAGTGCTCGCGCAGGTTCTCCGAGTGCCGCACCTCCAGCCCGCTGTCGTGCATCGCGGTGGCGATCTCGCCGACGGACTCCAGTTCACCGTCGGGGAAGACGTACCGGTCGATGAACCCACGCGAACGATGCGCCACCGAGGTGTCCGGGTTGGTGATGCAGTGGTTCAGCAGGCGCCCGTGCGGCTTCAGTTTCCCGGCGAGGAAACGGAAGTACGACGGCAGGTTGCGCGCGCCGATGTGCTCGGTGAGCCCGATCGACGACACCGCGTCGAAGTCCGTTTCGACGACGTCGCGGTAGTCGAGGTGCCGCACCTCGGCCCGGTCCGCGAGCCCCTTGGTCACGATGTCCTTCTGCGCCCACTGCGCCTGCTCGCGCGAAAGGGTGACACCCAGCGCCTCGACGCCGTAGTGCGCGACGGCGTGCTCGACCATCCCGCCCCAACCGCAGCCGACGTCCAGCAGCCGCATCCCGGGCTGGAGGCCGAGCTTCCGGCACACCAGGTCGAACTTGTGCTCCTGTGCCTCCTCCAGCGACGCGTCGGCGGACGGATACGCGGCACACGTGTAGGCCATCGACGGGCCGAGCACCAGTTCGTAGAACCGGTTCGAGACGTCGTAATGGTTCGAAATCGCGTTGCTGTCACGCGCTTTCGAGTGTCGCAACCCGTCGACTGTGCGCCTGAAGCGGTTCGGCAGCTCCTCGGCGGGCGGCGCGACGCGACGCAGATGCGTGGGGCCGAGTTTGCGCAGCAGCCACACCCGGTCCGCGGGGCTGAGCTGATCGACCTGCGCCACGAGCGCGCGCAACGCCGAGTAGAGATCGCCGTCCACATCGAGCGCCCCGGCGACGTAGGCGCGCGCCAGCCCGAGGTCGCCAGGGGACGACATCAGGTACGTCAGCGCCAGCGGTGACCGTACGCGGATCGACACCGGCGCGTCCGCCGGACCGCTCGTGCTGCCGTCGTAGGCGGTGATGGACACTTCGGCGTTCGGGCCGAGCAACCGCTCGAAGATCTTCCCGACGGTCGTCGTCTCAGCCATGCTCGTCTCTCTTCCCTGCCCGGGTCACCGCCGCCGCACACATTTCGAGTACAGGTCGAGCAAGCGGCCGTCCGGGTCGTAGGCCGTCTTCAGTTTCCGGTAGGCGTCACCGTTGTACAGCCGCCAGAACTCGTCTTCGGCATAGAAACTGTCGGAATACAGCGATTTCCGCCCGCCGAGTCGGGTCACTTCGGCCTCGATCAGCCGATTGTGCGTATCCGGCTCCTCGCCGGGGTCCAGCGGTACCGCGGACCAGAACCCGAAGTTGACGTACAGCGTCTCGGGGTCCATTTCGTACAGCGGCGAGTTCACGCCACCCGGCCGCTGCTTCAGCGGGCAGATCCACACCGGGCTGATCGGGATCTCGCGGCGGAAGAAGTCCAGGAACTCCGCGGCCCGCGAAAGCGGCACCTCGATGTCCTGGACGACGGTCTCTTCGGGCGGGAGCCCGCGCAGCTTGAGCAGTTTCGCGGCGATCCCGAACCGGCGGTCCAGCGCCACCGCTTTCCAGTAGACCGAAGACCGCAGCAGTCGCCTGCCCAGCAGCAGCCGGGGGAGTCGGTGCTGCACGCCGAACGCCCGTGAGCACCAGAACCAGTCCGTGTCCCAGCGCCACAGGTAGTCCCGGACGCTCAGGTGGTCCGTACCGCGTTCGCGGATCGACTTGTAGTAGATGTCGAGCCAGGTGTAGTCGCTGGTCGCGGGCGCCGAGGAGGTGAACGTGCCCAGCGTCAGGTACTGCTCGCCCGGCCCGAAGACCGTTCCGTCCACGAAGTCCGCCGACCCGCTACGGCAAGCCTCGTCGAGCGCCGCGAAGTACTCCTCGGTGTCTTCGTACCGGACGTGGTCGAGCCGCACGTAGGGTTTGACAGGCTCCAGCTCGATCTTCAGCCGCAGCGCGTAGCCGAGGGTCCCGTACGAGTTCGGGAAGCCGTGGAACAGGTCGCTGTGCTCGTTGTCCGGCCGGGCGACGACGATCCGGCCGTCGCCGGTGAGCAATTCCATCTCCAGCACCGACTCGTGCACGAGTCCGTTGCGGAACGAAGAGGACTCGATGCCGAGGCCGGTGACCGCGCCGCCGAGCGTGATCGTCTTGAGCTGCGGGACCACCAGCGGCATCAACCCGTGGGGCAGGGTCGCGTCCACCAGCTGCTCGTAGGTGACCATGCCCTCGACGTCGGCCGTGCGCGCCAAGGGATCGACGTCGAGCACCTGCGTGAACTCCGACACGTCCAGACCAGGGGTACTGGTCGCCGTCCGCGCCCGGAACAGGTTCGACGTCCGCTTCGCCAGCCGGATCGTGCCGCGGAGATCCGCGAGCTGTGCCCGGAGCGTGTCCGCGCGCGCCTCGTGTTCGGCGAACCGGACCAACCGCGCCGTCTCCCGGATCCCGCTGTCGCCGCTAGCCATTCCTGATCGCCATCAGCTCATCGTGCCCCACGAAACCGCCTGGCGCAGCCCCTGATCGCTACCTCAATCGCTGCAGCGGGACGGCGTCCGCCATGACGGTGAAGCCCTTGTCCCCGGGGTGGAGGTGATCGCCGGAGTCGTACTCCGGTTTGATCCGCTGCGGATCGGCGGGATCGCGGATCACCGCGTCGAAGTCGATGTAGCCGTCGAAGAGCCGGTTGGTCCGGATGAACCGGTTCACCGCCTGCCTGGTCTCCTCGAGCTGGGGCGTGTACGAAACCCAGCCCTTCCACGGCGTGATCGTCGCGCCGAGCACCCGAAGACCGCGGTCGTGCGCCCGGACGGCGATCTGCTTCAGCGCCGAGATGATCTTGGCCGGGTCGGCCTGATGCGGTTTCTGCTGGATGTCGTTGATGCCCTCGAACACGATCGCGGTCCGCGCGCCGGACTGGCTCAGCACGTCCCGGTCGAGCCGGGCCAGCGCGTTGACGCCGTAGTCGCCGCCGTCGAGCAGCAGCCGGTTCCCGCTGATCCCGGCGTTGAGCACGCCCATCCGGGTGCTGATCTTGTCGGCGAGCTGATCGGGCCAGCGCAGGTTCGCGCCCCAGGTCGAGATCGCCCCGTCGGTGATCGAGTCGCCGATCGCCACGACACTGCCCCGCAGCCCCGTGCCGCGGACGTCCACTCCGGACACGTAGTGCCAGACCTGGGTCTTTTCCGGGAACGCCGCCGCCGACTCGTCGGCCGCTTTGTCGCCGTCACGGGTGAAGTACGAGTCCTGCATGGCCAGCGGGTGGTAGGTGACCGGGCCGGACGGTGTCGGCGTGTACGTGGTCACCAGGAGATCGCCGTCCCTCGGCACGGCCAGCGCCGCGCCGTCGCTGAGGGCGTCGGCGCCCGGTGGCACGGTGATCTGGCTGTCGCCGCCGAAGGTCAGCGTGCGCATCGTGCCGGGAACGGCCTGCGCGGTGTCGGGTCCGGCGGCGACCGCGACGGTCACCTTGCCGAACAGCACCGGCGTCCGGCCGAAGGCGTTGGACAGCCGCACGCGTACCTCGTGCCCGCCGGCGCTGGTGTGCACGATGTTGCGGATCGAGAAGTTCGGGTAGCCGTTGTCGGTCCCGGCGACCCCGGCCGCGGGCGCCGCCGCCCAGGTACCCACCCAGCCGTTCGTGGCCGTGCTTTCGACTTGGCTCTGACTTTCCGGGGTCGCCGCGGCGACCCCGGGGACGACGCCCAGCAGCAGGATCCCCGCCACCGCGAGATGCTTCACACGCATTTGTTCCGCCTCCACCCAGTCGGCTCCACTCATCGTCAGTGAATCACCGACGGCCGGTCAATGCGCACGACAGGACAGGTTTCTGTCGGTGGGGCCGCCTAGGCTGAATGCCATGACCCCTGCAGCTCTCCGGAAGCTCTGCCTCGGCTTCCCCGGTGCCCGTGAGGAGTTCCCGTTCGACGAGAGCTCCAGCGTGTTCAAGGTCGCGGGCAAGATGTTCGCGCTCACCCCGCTCAAGGCGAAACCGCTGCGGATCAACCTCAAATGCGAGCCCGACGTCGCGGTCCGGCTGCGCGCCGGACATCCGGCGATCATCCCCGGCTACCACATGAACAAGCAGCACTGGAACACCGTCCAGCTGGACGGTTCGCTGTCCGACGACTTCGTCCGGGAGATGGTCGAGGACTCCTACGACCTCGTCGTCTCGGGCCTGCCGAAACGGGAGCAGGAGAAACTGAAGTGGGTGGCGCTCAGCCAGGAGTGAGCGCTTTTCGTTTTCATCCGGATTTCATCGGCCTCGCACTCTCGGCCTCCTACCGTGGGCGGAGACGGGTGCCGACCGCCGCACGATGACGCGCCTCGCGGCACTTCCTAGTCTTAAGGCGTGCTGGCGATCTTGCGGGACCGTTTCCGGGCACGGGTGCAGGTCAGTCTCACCCGGGCCGGACTGAGCCTGCCCTGGTGGGGAGCGTTGTGCGCCAGCGCGGTGAGCTTCGTGTTCACGACGGTCGCGTTGATCCAGCGGGACGCCCTGCTGCCGCCCGGACCGATCGCGCTGGCCGGTCTGCTCGTGATCGCGCCGTCGGTGATCTGGGTGGCCACCGACTGGATCATGCCGTGGGTGCGGATGGCGGCGCTGATCACCGCCACCTCGATCCTGCTCATCGAACCCGTGCTCCCGGATTTCGCACCGTTGCTGCTGCTGGTCGCGGCGACCGAAGCGGCGAGTGTCCTGCGGACGACGTGGGGGATCGTCGTCGTCACCGTCGTAGCCGAGCTGGTGCTGATCGTGGCGGGGATCTGGGGCGGGCTGATCGGCGGGCCGGTGTACATGGTCGCGATCCTGCTCGGCCTCAGCGGCGGGCTCATGGTCCGCTGGTACACCAGGGTCCTCGACGCCGAACGCGACAACCGGGACGCCTCCCGGGAGAAGGCCCTGCTGGCCGAACGGCAGCGGATCGCGCGCGAGGTGCACGACGTCGTCGGCCATTCGCTCAGCATCACACTGCTGCACCTGACCGGGGCGAGGCGCGCGCTGCAGCAGGACCGCGACGTCGACGAGGCGATCGAAGCGCTCACCGAGGCCGAGCAGGTGGGACGGGCCGCGATGGCCGACATCCGCCGCACGGTCGGCCTGCTCGCCGACACCCCCTCGGGCAGCGCTCCGCTGCCGGGCGTGGAGGACATCGCGACGCTGGTGGAACGCACGCGGTCCGCCGGACTGGACGTGCGCTATACACAGGAAGGCGACCTCGACCGGGTAGGCGCCTCGGAAGGATTGGGTCTCTACCGGATCGTGCAGGAATCACTGGTCAACGTCGTCAAGCACGCCCCCGGCGCGAACGCGGAGGTCCGGCTGAACGCCGGCCGGTCGGACGTGCGGCTCATCGTCAGCAACACCCTCTCCGGGGCCGCCCGGCGCCCGGCCGAAGACGGTTCGGGACTGGCGGGGATGGCCGTCCGCGCGGCCCAGCTCGGCGCCGACCTCAGCGCCGGGCCGCAAGGCAGGCAGTGGATCGTGCAGGTCACCGTGCCGGGAGCCAAGCCGTGACCGCCGCCGAGATCCAGGTGCTGCTGGTCGACGATCAGGAGCTCGTCCGGTCCGGGCTCCGGCGCATCCTGCGGCGTCGCGACGGGTTCGTCATCGCGGGGGAATGCGGCGACGGCTCGGAGGTGCCCGCGGCGCTGGCCGCGCACGAGGTCGACGTCATCGTGATGGACCTGCGGATGAAGAACGTCGGCGGGGTCGAGGCGACCAGGCGGCTGCGGCGGTCCGCCGGCCATCCGCCCGTGCTCGCGCTGACCACTTTCGACGACGACAACCTCTTGGCCGACGCGCTGCGGGCGGGGGCCGCGGGCTACGTCCTCAAGGATTCCCCCGCCGAAGACCTGATCCGGGCCGTGCGGGCGGTCGCCGGGGGCGCCGCCTGGCTCGACCCCGGGGTCACCGGCCGGGTGCTCGCCGCCTACCGGCAGGCCGCCGGGAACGGCAGCGGCGGACTTTCACCCGATCTGCTGACACCGAGGGAGCAGGACGTGCTTCGCGCCATCGGCCGCGGGCTGACCAACGCGGAGATCGCCACGACACTCGTCATTTCGGAGGTGACCGTGAAAAGCCATATCGGCCGGATCTTCACCAAACTCCAGTTGCGGGACAGGGCCGCGGCGATCGTCTACGCGTTCGATCACGGGATCGTGGTGCCGGGCTGATGATCGACGATGGGGGGATCGTGTCCGACTCGCGGCTTCGGTTCGAGGTACTCGGCCCGTTGCGGGCCTGGCAAGGGGAGACACGGCTGGACCTCGGTCCGGTCCGGCAGCAGGCCGTGCTGGCCGCGTTGCTGCTGCGCCCGGACGTGACCGTCAGCCATTACGAACTCACCGACGGGCTCTGGGAAAAGCCGCCGGAGTCGAATGTGCTGCCGGTGTACGTCCGGCGGCTGCGGCACTGCCTCGACACCTCCGGGGAGAAGCCCCGTGATTCGGTGATCGTGTCCGACCGCGGTGGCTACCGGTTCGCCAGCGGCGGCGTGCGGCTGGACGTGGCGCGACTGGAGGAGGTCGCGGTCGTCGCGGCGGCCGCCGAGGAGGCGGGTGATCTCGTCGCCGCGGTGAACACCTTCGCCGACGCGCTCCGGCTGTTCCACGGTGAGCCGCTGACGGGGCTGCCCGGCGCGTTCGTCCAGGGCGAGCGGCGACGGCTGGAGGAGCGCAGGCTTCTGCTGTTACGCCGGAAACTGCGGGCACAGCTGAAACTCGGCCGGTTCGACGAGGTGATCGGCGAGCTGTCGGCCCTGGTTTCGGCCGATCCGCCGAGCGAGCCGCTGGCCGCCCTGCTGATGCGCGCGCTCTACGGCGGCGGGCGGCAGGCGGAGGCGCTGGAGGTGTTCACCGACGTCCGCGAAAGGCTGGTGGAGCAACTCGGCGTCGAGCCGGGCGAGGAACTGCGGCAGGTTCAGGAAGCGGTGCTGCGCGGGGACGACGCGCTGCTCGGAGTCACGCAACGCCGGGAGGCGCCGCGCCGGATCCGCAACGAACTGCCCGCCGGCGGCGGCGAACTCGTCGGCAGGGACCGGGAACTCGCGCTGCTGGTCGAGGACGGCGATCCGGACGCTGTCGCGGTCGACGCCGTCGACGGCGTTCCCGGCGCCGGGAAGACCACGCTCGCGGTGTGCGCGGCCCACCGGCTCCGCGAGTCCTGTCCGGACGGTGCGTTGTTCGTGGATCTGCACGGCTACACCGAAGGCCGCGAGCCCGTGACGCCGGAGCGCGCGTTGCGTCGGTTGCTGCGCGCCGTCGGTGTCGAAGACATCGCCATGCCGGACGATCTCGACGAACTGGCCGCGTCGTGGCGGGCTGCGACCGCGAGCCTGCGGTTGCTGCTGGTGCTCGACAACGCCGAGTCCGCCGGGCAGGTGCGGCCACTGCTGCCGTCCGGACCGGGGAGCCGTGTGCTGGTCACCAGCCGCCGCCGGCTGTCCGGTTTGGACGCCGATCGCCGCGTCTCCCTTGGCGCGCTGGGTCTCGAAGCGGCGGAAAAGCTGCTCGGCCGGATCGTGGGGGCGCCGAGGGCAGAGGGGGAGCGGTTCGCCGTGCGCGCGCTCGCCGGGTTGTGCGGGCGGCTGCCGCTCGCGCTGCGGATCGCGGGTGCCCGCTTGCAGAACCGTCCGATGTGGACGTTCAAGGATCTGGTGGACCGGATGTCGGACGACGAGCGACGGCTTGGCGAACTGACCGCGGAGGATCGCAGCGTCGAGGTGGCGCTGAGCCTGTCGTACGAGCAGCTGAGGCCCGCCGAGCAGAACGCTTTCGGCGTGCTCGGCCTGTCGCCGACTCCCGAATTCGACAGCCTCTCTGTCGCCGCCCTGCTGGACTGCTCGCCCGCCGAAGCCGAGCGACGGCTGGAAAGTCTCGTCGACGCGAGCCTCGTGCAGGAACCGGCGAGCGGCCGTTACCGGCTGCACGACCTGGTGGCGGTCTACGCCAGGAGACTTGCCGGGCAGATGCCCGAGGACGTCGCCGACGCGGCGCGGAAACGGGTGTACGGGCTGTACCTCGGTGCCGCTCGCCAGGCGAGCGAATGGGGCGTCGCGCGGTTCCCGCTCGAAGCCGCCGGTGGGTCGTTCACCGGGCAACGGGACGCGTCCGCCTGGCTGGACGCCGTCGGTGACTTGCCCGACGTGGTCGCCCGAGCGGCGGAAGCCGGGCTGGACGACCTCGCGTGCTCGATCGCCGAGGGGCTGGTCGACTACCTCGCACGCCAGCAGCGGTATCACGAAAGCCGGACCGCGCTGCAGATCGCGCTGCCGCTCGCCGAACAGGCCGAGGACGAGCGGCTGGTCTCCTCGCTGCGGTTCTGCCTCGGCTACGCCTACGCCATGCAAGGGCAGCTGGCCAGGGCGAGAGGCTGGTTCGACGACGCGCTGCGGGCGGGCCAGGCCTCCGGCGACCGCGGGGTGGAGGCGCGGGCGCTGGGCGGGCTCACCATGGCGGACCTGATCGAGGGCCACCACGACCTCGCGATCCCCGGGATGCGGCGGGTGATGGTCATGGCGGACGAGGTGGGTGACAGCTGGCTCGCCGAACGGGCGCTGTCCGCGCTCGGCTACCTCGCCTACCTGCGGGGCGAGCACGAGGACGCGCTCGTCCATCTCGGCCGCGCCCGCGACCTCGGCGAGGAGATCGGCAGCCCCGGGATGCTGGCGAGGGTGCTTTGCCACAGCGGCACCGTCCGCCTCGAAATCGGCAGGTTCGCCGAGGCCGCGCTCGACCTCCGGCGGTCCGTCGAACTCGCGGAGGAGACCACCGACGGCCTGCTGACCGCGACCGGTCTGGCCCGGCTCGGCGCGGCGGAACTGGAACTCGGGAATCTCGAAAAGGCGTTCGAACTCCAGCGGCGGGCGCTGACGGCGGTCACCGAGGAGACCATCGTCGGCATGGAGTCCGAGATCCGCAACCGGCTCGGCCGCACGCATCTCGCCGCGGGCGATCCGGTGGCCGCACGGGAGCATTTCGAATGGGTGCTCACCACCATCGGCCCCGAAGGCGATTCCGTGCAGCGCACCCTCGCGCTGGAAGGCCTGGACCTCACCAGACAGTCGGTACGCCGGCGTTGATGATGGTGAAGCGGTGTCCGGTCATGTCTCTGCGCCGGCGCGCGAAGTAGGCGTCGGCCGCGTCGGCCAGGTGCGTCCCGGCGCGGACTTCGTGGACGACGTACGCCCATTCCGCGGCGTCGCACAGCACCAGTTCCCGCGGCGCCCCGCGCGTTCGGAGGACGGACGCGCACAGGGCGCCGCGCCTGCCGATGCTGCCGTCGTCGAGACAGCGGCGGAGGTCTTCGACGGCGTGGGCGGCGGTGTCGAACAGCGTCCACCGGTATCTGGGCGACGGGCGGCCGTCGGCCCACGGCGTGAAGAACGAGGCCCAGCTCCAGCCCGGTCCGACGAGCCCGTCCCGTTCCCCGGGACTCGGCGCGTCGTCCTGGGGCATCACCATGTTGTACGGGGTCCGGCTCGCCGGGCTCATGCACGTCTCCTCGGGGGACTTCCGGTCCGCCGGTGCGGATCCGTGCCGGAACCGTAGGTCGGAGCCATGAAATCCCGATGAAACGGCGTGCGGTGCCTCAGGCTCGCGCGGGGACGATGAGGGAGGCCATCACCTTGGGGATCAGCTCGCTGACGAACCGGCCGTCGGCGGGGAGTTCGCTGCCGTCCAGCAGGTAGTTCTGCAATCCCTGCTCGTAGAGGGCGATCAGCACGAGCACCGCGTCGTCCGGCGAGATCGTCAGTTCCCGGCCCATCCGGTCGAGCGCGCCGACGAGGACCTTGCCGAGTTCGGCGTGGAAGTACCGGAACGCGGCGGCGATCCGGTCGCGGATCTCCGGCTGCCGCAGGCCCTGGGTGCGGAATTCCGCGCACAGCAGGTACCAGTTCTTGTCCGCGCTGAGCGCGACCATGAACAGGTCCGCGATGCGCCCGAGGGTGGGGGAGAGGTCTTCGTCCGCGCGGACGACCACCTCGCCGAGCACGCTTTCCGTGGCGTCGCGGAAGCGCCTGAGCCGGACCTCGGTCTCTTCCTGGAACAGGGCGAGGAAGAGGTCTTCCTTCGAGCTGAAGTTCGAGTAGAAGGCGCCGCGGGTGAAGCCGGCGCGCTCGCAGATCAGCTCGACCGGGGTGTCCCGGATGCCGCGTTCGGAGAAGGCCTCGTACGCCGCGTCGATCAGCCGTCGGCGGGTGTCCGCCCGGCGCCTGGTCATGGTGGCGCCCCGCTCCTCGGTCATCTCGCCATTCTTTCGTATGCGCCCGGTTCACCCGGCTGTGGGACAGGATACATCGTGAATCGGATACAGAGTGCATTACGATACGCGTTGTATCCAACGAGTGCCGGGAGTCGATCGTGTCGTCATTCCTCTACCGCCTCGGCAGGCTGGCCGCTCGCGGACGTGTCCTGGTCACCGCGTTGTGGCTGGTGGTGCTGTGCGTCGCGGGCGGGGCGGCGCTGCTGTTCGGCCAGGGCACCGACGACACGTTCGCGATACCCGGCTCGGAGTCGCAGGAGGCGCTCGACCACCTCGGCCGCGTCTTCCCGCAGGTGAGCGGGACTTCGGCGCAGCTGGTCGTGCTCGTCCCCGAAGGACAGCGGGCCGACTCGGCCGTCGTGCGCGACGCCGTCACCGCGGTGGCGCCCGAGCTGACCGGAGCGCCGCAGGTCTCGGCCGTGGTGAATCCCTTCGACGCGGCCGTGCACGACGCGGTGTCCAAGGACGGCCGCGCCGCGCTGGTCACCGTGCAGCTCGACGTCGGGCTGGCCGACATCCAGCCCTCGGCCCGGACCGCGCTCGCCGGGATCGCGCAGGACCTGGAGAACCGGATCGGCCACGGCAGCGAGGTGCTCACCGGCGGCGACGCGTTCTCGGACAAGGTGCCGAAGCTCAGTCCCACCGAGGGGATCGGCCTCGTCATCGCGCTCGTGGTGCTGCTGATGGTGTTCGGTTCGTTCATCGCGGCGGGGATGCCGTTGCTGACGGCGATCCTCGGCGTCGGGGTCTCGGTGGCGCTGGTCTACGCGGCGACGTCGGTGGCGACGGTGTCCTCCACGGCGCCGATGCTCGCGGTCATGCTCGGCCTCGCCGTCGGCATCGACTACGCGCTCTTCCTGCTTTCCCGTCACCGCGACCAGCTCGCCGACGGGCTCGAAGTCGAGGAGTCCATCGCCAGGGCGACAGCGACCGCGGGATCCGCGGTCATCTTCGCCGGGCTCACCGTGGTGATCGCCCTGCTGGGCCTGTTCGTCGCCGGGATCCCGTTCCTGACCGTGATGGGTGTCGCGGCGGCGGGCGGGGTCGCCGTCGCGGTGATCGTCGCCATCACCCTCATCCCCGCGCTGCTGGCGTTCGCCGGTGAGCGGCTGCGGCCCAAGAAACCGCGCAAGGTCAAGCGCGAGAAGAAGGCGCGCTTCAGCCTGCGCTGGGTGCGGCTCGCCACCAAGTCGCCGTGGGTGACGATCGCGCTGATCGTCGGGGTGCTCGCGGTGGCGTCGGTGCCCGCGCTGGATCTGCGGCTCGCCTTGCCGGACAACGGAACCGACGAGGACGGGACCCCGGCCCGCGTCGCCTACGACGTCGTCGCCGAGCATTTCGGGCCCGGCTTCAACGGCCCGCTGGTCGTCACCGCGGACATCCTGTCGACCACCGACCCGGTCGGGATCACCAACGGCATAGCCGAC
The DNA here is from genome assembly GCF_055584485.1 of Amycolatopsis sp. NPDC102522. NCBI lineage: Bacteria > Bacillati > Actinomycetota > Actinomycetes > Pseudonocardiales > Pseudonocardiaceae > Amycolatopsis > Amycolatopsis sp. NPDC102522. The sequence goes on from NZ_JBVJLY010000004.1 coordinate 117,249, forward strand.
GAAATCCGCCGGGTGCCCGGCGTCGCCGTCGTCCCGCTCGCCACGCCGAACCCCAAGGGCGACACCGCGATCATCCAGGTCGTGCCCACGACCGGCGCCTACGACGAGGCGACCGACGAACTCGTCGAACGGCTGCGGTCGATGGAAGGGCAGTTCGAGGACCGCTACGGCGTGCAGACCGCTGTCACCGGGTTCACCGCCGTCGGCATCGACGTGTCCTCGAAGCTCGGCGACGCGCTGCTGCCGTTCGGCGTCCTGGTCGTCGGGCTTTCCTTGGTGCTGCTGGCGATGGTGTTCCGCTCGGTGCTGGTACCGCTCAAGGCCACCTTCGGTTACCTGCTCTCGATCGGCGCCGCTTTCGGGGCCACGTCGTTCGTGTTCGGACAGGGGCATCTGGCCGACGCGCTGGGCGTGACCCGCACCGGCAGCGTGATCAGCTTCCTGCCGATCATCCTGATGGGTGTCCTTTTCGGACTCGCCATGGACTACGAGGTGTTCCTCGTGTCCCGGATCCGGGAGGACTACGTCCATCACGGCGACGCGCACAAGGCTGTCGAGACGGGCTTCGTGTCCGCGTCGAGAGTCGTGACAGCGGCGGCGGTGATCATGCTCGGCGTGTTCGCCGCTTTCGTGCCCGACGGCAGCGCCACGATCAAACCGATCGCGTTCAGCCTCGCCGTCGGCGTGTTCGTGGATGCCTTCCTCGTGCGCATGACGCTCGTCCCGGCGATCCTCGCGCTGCTGGGCCCGCGCGCCTGGGGCCTGCCGCCGTGGCTGGACCGCAAGCTGCCGGTCTTCGACGCCGAGGGCGACGGTCTCGTCCACGAACTCCGGCTCGCCGACTGGCCCGCGCCCGGCTCGTCCGAAGTGATCAGCGCCGCCGGTCTCCGCGTCGACGACGATCGCGGCCGCACCGTCTTCCGCGACATCGAACTGCACCTTGGCCCCGGCGAGATCCTCGCCGTGCACGGTTCCGGCCCGGCGGGCAAGAGTGCCCTGCTCTACGCGCTCGCCGGTCGTGTCCCGCACGTCCGGGGCGATCTGAAGGTCCTCGGCCGGGTGCTGCCCCAGCACGCGCACGCGGTCCGCCGGAACGCCGCCTTCGTCGCCTGCAAGGAAACCGACGATCCCGCCGGTGAGGTCCGCCGCGCGCTCGAAGACGGCGTCGGGCTCGTCTTCCTCGACGACCTGGACACCGTCGTCGCCACCGCTCAGCGCGCCGGGTTGAGAGAGGCGTTCGCGAGCAGGGCCGCGACGTTCGCCGTGTCCTGCCAGAGTCTCGCCATCGTGCGGGATCTGCTGCCCACCACCGCCGTCGCGGGCCTCGCCATGGCGCCCGCGCCCGTCCCCGCCGAGGTCCGCTGATGTCCCGCTTCTTCACCGGCTCCGCCCGAGCGACCGCCTTCGGCCCGCTGAGCTGGAAGACCTGGCTCGGGATCGTGCTCGTCCCGGTGATCGTCGCGCTCGGGCTGGCGTGGGCGTTCTTCTCGCCCGAAGACAACCACGGCGCGGCCAAGGCCGCCGTGGTCAACGCCGACGAACCGGTCACGGTGAACGGGCAGCTGATCCCGCTCGGCCGTGAACTGGCCGGGAACCTCGTGCACGGCGAGGATTCCGCGTACACCTGGGTGCTCACCGATGCCGAGGATGCGAAGAAAGGCATCTCCGACGGGACGTATTCGACGGTCGTCACCATCCCGCCGAACTTCTCCGCGCGGGCCACCTCGACGTCGGGGAAGGCGCTCGACGCGAAGCAGGCGATCATGCGCGTCGAGACCTCGCAGCGCACCGGTCTCGTCGACCCGGTGGCGAGCCGGGAGGTCGCGAACGCGACGCTCACCGCGCTGAACCGGCAGATCGTCGAGACCTATGTGGACAATCTGTATCTCGGGTTCTCCTCGATCCACCAGCAGCTGGTGACCGCGGCCGACGGCAGCGACCAGCTCGTCGTCGGACTGCGAGGGCTGTCCGACGGGACGGGGAAACTGGCCTCCGGCGCCGGAGAACTCGCTGGTGGGGCGGGAAAACTCAGCGGCGCCGCCGGACAGCTGGCGGATGGTGCTCGTAAGCTCGCGAACGGCACCGGGCAGCTCGCCACCGGGTCCGGGCAACTCTCGTCGGGGCTGACCCAGGCCGAGAAGGACACCGCCCAGCTGCCTCGGCTGACCAGGGAACTGGCCGACGGGGCGCAGCAGATCGCGAACGGCAACAAGCAGCTGGCCGACAAGATCTCGCCGCTGGCGGACAAGGTCGTCCGGATCATCGACGCCCTGCCCACGGCGGGCGATTCGGCGCGGAAGTTCGCCGAACTCGCACAGAAGTGCAGTGGTGACACCAAGTTCTGTGCCGATCTGAAAGCCGCCTCGGAGAAGTTCACGGCCGATGCCGCGATCCTCGACGGCAAACGCGCCGAAATCCGCGACGCCGTCGTACAGACGAAGAAGGCCGTACAAGACCTTTCGGCCGGTTCCCAGAAGGTCGCCGACGGCAACAAGCAACTCGCGGACAAGTCGAAGGACCTGGCGGGAGGCATCGGCACGGCGGCCGACGGCGCGCGGAAACTCAACGCCGGGGTCAAGGAAGCCGATTCCGGTGCGCGGCGACTCGCCGACGGTTCCGGCCAACTCGCCGGCGGCGCGACCACCCTGTCCACCGGCGCGGGCGATCTCGCCACCGGCGCCCGCGCCGCCGCCGATGGCAGCCAGCGCGCCGAATCGGGCGCCTCGGAACTGGCCAAGGGCCTCAACGACGGCCGGGGCAAGGTGCCCGACTACACCCAGACCGAACGCGACCACCTGAAGCAGGTCGCCGCCACCCCCGCGATCGCCGACACGGCGGGCTCGGGCACGTTCGGCGAAGGCGCGGTGGCGCTGATCCTCGTACTGGCCCTGTGGGTGTGCGCGCTGGCGACGTACCAGGTGATCCAGGCGGTGCCGTCGAGTGTGCTCACCACCCGTGAACCGAGCTGGCGGATCATCCTCGCCGCGGCTGTCCCCGGCGCGACGCTGGCGGTGCTGACCGCCCTGATCCTGACCGGGGTGTTCTGGGCGTTCCTCGGGTTGAGTTTCGGCAAGGCGGCGACCCTGCTGGTGGTGCTCGTCCTCGCGGCCGGGACGTTCACCGTGGTCAACCAAGCACTGGTGGCGATCTTCAAACGCCCCGGCCGCTTCGCCGCCCTGGCGATTCTCGTGCTCACTGTCGCCGCTTCGCTGGTCTCGACCGTGCCTGGCTTCTTCGGGACCGTGCTGGGGATTCTGCCGACCAATGGTGCTCTGGTCGCCTTGCGGTCACTGCTGACGGGGACCGACGGGCTGACGTCGGGGATCGTGCAACTGGTGGTGTGGCTGGGGATCGGGACACTGGCGATGATCCTGGTGACGGACCGGCGACGCTCCTTGCCCGGACGGGAACTGCGGTTGGCCTGAGCGGCGTCAGCCTTGGCGAGTTCGGGTGCGGTTGTCACGAGTGCGATTCGGTTCAGGACCAGGCTTCCTGCCGGGTTCTGGCTGCGGTCGATCGCAGGTCCGGTCCGTGAAGGCCCCCTTCCCTCGGCTCAGCCGAGGAAACTCGACCTTCGCGCCTTCCCAAGTACATGAAGGCCCCCTTCACTGCGCCTAGCGCAATGAAGGGGGCCTTCATGTACTGCAGGCGAGCGGCCGGAACAGCCGATCGCGTCACCAGAGCGTCAGTCCGCGGCGAGCGAACCCCGCCCCGCCCGCCGGGCAGGAACCAAAGCCGCCAACGGAGCCGCGGCGAGAGCCGCCGCCACCAAAACCCCCAACCGTCCCCAAGGCGGCGCGAACACGATCGGCTCGCCGCCGCCCGACGCCACCTCCGTGATCAGCCAAGCGGACGCGATCCCCACGAACAGCCCACAAGCGGCGCCGAGGACCGCGACGAACACCGACTCCGTGGTCAGTGCGGCGCCGAGCCCGCCGCGGGTGAGACCGAGTGCGCGCAGCAGCGCCGATTCCCGCGTCCGTTCCAGAACGGACAGCGAAAGCGTGTTCGCGATCCCGGCGAAAGCGATCAGCACCGCCAGCGCGGTCAGCGCCCACATGAGGTTCAGCGTGTCCCGCAGCGGCGCAGCCGCCTCTTCCTTGAGTTCCTGGAAACTGCTCAGTTTCGCGAGCGGCGCGCCGGACAGCGCCTGCTCCAGTGAAGACCGGGCCTGATCGGGATCGGTGACCTTGACGAGCACGCTCCCGTCGTAGCTTTCGCCGTTCATGGCGAGCTTCCCCTGTTCCGCGAGATCGACCATCGCGAAGCCCAGGTCGACACCCGGCGCGTCGACGCTGTCGTAGATCGCCACCACGCGCAGGGAGCGCACGGTGCCGCCGACGGCGAGCCCGGTCTGCTCGGCGAGGTCCTTGCTGATGGCGATCTCGCCGGGGCCGAGCCGGTCGAGGCGGCCGGAGAGCACCGTCGGGCGCAGGAGGTCGCCGCTGACGGCGGTCAATTGATACGTGCCGTACTCGCCGAGGTCACCCGAGAACGACCGCCGGGCCGCGGTCGCGGTCACGCCGGGCACCGCCGCGAGGGTGTCCGCGAGGGTGGCGGGGAGAGGCTGGGTCGCGACCACCGAGGTGACGGTGAAGTCGGCGGCGACCTGCCCGTCCAGTCCTTGGCTCCGGCCCGCTTCGACACCGGCGGCCACGGTGGTCGCGAGCGCGACGACGGCGAGGCCGATGGTGAGTGCGGCGGCGCTGGCGGCGGTGCGTTTGGGGTTGCGGTCGGCGTTGAGCGCGGCCAGGTCGGCTGGCTGCCCCGGCACGAGCGAGCCGAGCGCCCGCACGACCGGTCCCGCCACCAGGGGGCCGGCGGCCAGTGTCGCGCCGAGCAGCGCGACCATCGCCACCATGGCGAGCGCGGCGCCGTCCTCCACCGAGGACTGAAAGGCCAGCACGCCCGCACCGACGCCGACGGCGAGCAGGATCAGCGCGACGATCGCGCGCGGCCGTCCGGCGCGCTTGGCTTCGGTGGGCGTCCGGAGCGCTTCGATCGGCGCGACCCTGGTCGCGGACCACGCCGGGATCGCCGCCGCGAGCGCGGTCACCAGGATCCCGATGGCCACGGCGGCGAGCACGGTCCGAGTGGTCAGCGGGAGGTACACGGTCTCCTGACCCGCGACGGTCTGCAGCACCGCGGCGACACCCAGCCCCCCGAACAGCCCGACCGCGGACGCGACCGCCCCCACCACGGCCGCCTCGATGAGCACACTGCCGAAGATCTGCCGTTTGCCGGCGCCGACGCAGCGCAGCAACGCCAGTTCGCGTGCTCGCTGGGCCACGAGGATGGTGAAGGAGTTGGTGATCACCATCGCCGCCACCACCATGGCGAGGACAGCGAAGGCGGTGAAGAACTTCGCCAGGCCGGCCGTGTCCGGCGCGGTCTCCCGCAGCAGCCGGGCCGCGGCCTCCTTGCCGGTGACCACCGAGACACCCGGTGTCTTCTTCAGATCCGTGACGAGCCGTGCCTTGTCGACGCCGGGGGAAGCACGCACGACGATCTCGCCGAACGTCGCCGCCGGACTGATCTGCCGCAGCGTTTCCAGCGGTACCACCAGAGTCGCCCCGCCCAGACCCGCATCGGTCGGGCGGCTGAACGTGCCGACCAGCGTCAGCGGGTGACGGCCACCGGTTTCGTCCAGCACGGTCACGGGACCGTCCAGCGCGAAGCCTTCGGCGCTGTTCCGTTCGATCGCGACTTCCCCCATGCCTTGGGGAAAACGGCCTTCGGCGAGGTCGTAGGGGCGCATCTTCTCGTCGGTGCTCAACGCGGTCGCGGCGGCGTCTCGCGGACGTCCGTCAGGGCCGAGCACCGGCGCGCTGACGCCGCCCCGGCCCTCCGCGGCGGCGACACCCGGTACCTGCCGGACCTTCGCCAGCGTCGCGTCGTCGAGGTCGAGGCCCCGTTTGGCGTCGATCGACGCGTCCACGCCGCGCGTCTCGTAGGCGACCGCGTCCCGCAGTCCCGCGCCGACGGCGTCCGTGAGCACGAAGGATCCGGCCACGAAGGTGACGCCCAGCGTGACGGCGACGGCCGACAGCAGCAGCCGCAGCGGCCGGGCCTTGAGCCCGGCGAGCACGGTTCGCAGCATCACGCCCCCAGCCCGGTGAGCGCGCCGAGCACGGCGTCGGCGGTCGGCCGGGGGATCCGCGCGGCGATCCGGCCGTCGGCCAGCAGCACCCCGTGATCGGTGTACGAGGCCGCCACCGGGTCGTGGGTCACCATCACCACCGTCTGGCCGAGTTCGCGGACCGAGGTGCGCAGGAAGTCGAGTACCTCGGCGCCGGACCGCGAGTCGAGGCTGCCGGTGGGCTCGTCGGCGAACACGACGTCCGGCCTGCCGACGAGCGCGCGGGCACACGCCACCCGCTGCTGCTGGCCGCCGGAGAGTTCACCCGGTTTGTGCTTCAGACGCCGCTGGAGCCCCAGAGTGCCGACGACGGTGTCGAACCACGCCGGATCCGGGCGCCTGCCCGCGAGCCGGAGCCCGAGCAGGATGTTCTCCTCGGCGTTCATGGTCGGCAGGAGGTTGAACGACTGGAACACGAACCCGACCCGGTCCCGGCGGAGCCTGGTCAGCTGGGCGTCGGACAGGCCGGTGAGGTCTGTCCGTCCGATATGGATCCGTCCACTGTCGACGGTGTCCAATCCGGCGAGGCAGTGCATGAGTGTCGATTTGCCCGAACCCGACGGTCCCATGATCGCGGTGAACCGGCCTCGGGGGAAGTCGAGCGACACGCGGTCCAGCGCCCGGACAGCCGTGTCGCCCCGGCCGTAGACCTTCGAGACATCGGTCGCGCCCGCGGCGGGACCGTCCATTGTGTTCATTCCACGATCCTGGCAAGAAGCACCTGAACGGTTCCTGAAACAACCTGAAGAACGCTTCAGGAACGCTGACGGCGATCTGGGAGGATCGAGTCATGCGCGTGCTCGTGGTGGAAGACGAAATGCGGTTGGCCGAGACCCTCCAATGGGGACTCGAGGCCGACGGCTACGCGGTCGACCTGGCCCACGACGGTCTCGAAGGCCTCGAACTCGCGCAGCTGTACCCGTATCAGGTGATCGTGCTGGACATCATGCTCCCGAAGCTCAACGGCTACCGGGTCTGCGCGGCGCTGCGGGAACGCGGGGTGACCACCCCGATCCTCATGCTGACGGCGAAGAACGGAGAGTACGACGAGGCCGAGGCGCTCGACACCGGCGCCGACGACTACCTGAGCAAGCCGTTCTCGTACGTCGTGCTCACCGCCCGGCTGCGGGCCCTCACCCGCCGGGGCGCGGCGGGGTCGGCGGGCGTGCTGGAGTTCGGCGACCTCGTGCTCGACCCGGCGAAGCGGACGTGCCGTCGTGCCGGGACACCGGTGTCGTTGACCACCAAGGAGTTCGCGGTCCTCGAATGCCTGCTGCGCCACGGCGGGCAGCTGGTGACGAAGCGCGAGATCCTCGAACAGGTCTGGGATCTGGCCTACCGTGGCGACCCCAACATCGTCGAGGTCTACGTGAGCGCGCTGCGGCGCAAACTGGACGCGCCGTTCGGACGGCACACGATCGCGACCGTGCGCGGCGCCGGCTACCGGCTGGTGACCGAATGAGCGGCTGGTGGCCCTCGTCGGTGCGGCGGGGCACCGCGCTCTCGGCGGCGCTGCTCTGCGCGATCGTGTTCATCCTCGGCTGGCTGGGTACCCGTGAGCTGCTGAGCAGGCAGCTGTCGGGCAGCGCCATCAGCACATCACGTGCCCAACTGGACGGGCTGGCCGAGACCTACCGGACCGGGCGACCGATGTCACCCGCCGGCGACGCCCTGTTCGAGGTGGTCGACGAGGCCGGACGGCCGGTGGTGAGCAGCGAGAACCTGCGCCGCTGGGATCCCGCGTGGACGCCGTTGCCGCCCGCGCCCGCCGGGGCGTCCGCGGACTGGACGATCACCACCAAGGCCACGCTGAAGCCCGGCGACCATCCACAGTGGCGCGAATATCGCGAATACACCGTGGTGGGCAAGGTGATCGACAGCGGCGCGCAACGGCACACCGTGTACCTCTTCGTGCTGCCGTGGGACACGCTCCGGACGCTGGGCACCTTCGACGACACCCTGCGCTTCTTCGTCCCGCTCGCGGTACTGATCACCGCGCTGGCCGCGTGGCTCGCGGCGGGGCGGGCGCTGCGGCCGGTGGAGGCGATCCGCCGGGAACTGGCCGAAGTCAGTGGGAGCAGGCTCGACCGCCGGGTACCGGTGCCGCCGTCCCGTGACGAGGTCGCTCGGCTGGCCACCACCACGAACGCGACCCTCGACAGGCTTCAGCAGGCCTATGACCAGCAGGAACGGTTCGTCGCCGACGCCAGTCACGAACTGCGCAGCCCGCTGGCGAACCTCCGCACCGGGCTGGAGGTCGCGCTCACCCACGCCGATCGCGCGGATTGGCCCGCCGTCGCCCGGCAGTCGCTGCTCGACGTCCAGCGGCTGCAACGCATCACGGCCGATCTTCTCCAGCTGGCCGTCGACCCGGCCGAAGTCCCCGCGCCGGAAGGCGTCGTCGACCTCGCCGACGTGGTGGGGGAGCAGGTCGCCGAACGCGCGCTCGAATCCGGGCCCGTCGTCGTGTCCGATGTGGACGGTCCGGCGCCGGTGTCCGGCGAACCCGTCCAGCTGGAACGGCTGCTGCGGAACCTGCTCGACAACGCCGTGCGGCACGCGCACTCGACCGTCACCGTGCGGCTCCGGCGGGAGGCGGGGGAGGCTGTCCTCGAAGTGCTCGACGACGGCCCCGGCATCCCCGTCGCCGATCGCGAGCGCGTCTTCGATCGTTTCGCCCGGCTCGACGACGCTCGCGCGCGGGACGCGGGAGGCACCGGTCTCGGTCTCACGCTCGCCCGGGACATCGCTGTCCGGCATGGCGGATCGCTGCGGGTGGCGGACGGCGATCCGGGTGCCCGGCTGATCGTGCGGCTACCCCTCAGGGGTATGTGACGCGCGTCGCTCCGTGATACCCCGCTGGGGTACCTTCAGGCTATTGCGGTACCCCCCTGGGGTATGTACGTTGAGTCCATGAGCGAAACGACTTACACCGTCACCGGGATGACCTGCGGCCACTGCGCGACCTCGGTCACCGAAGAGGTCTCCAAGATCGACGGCGTCACCGACGTCCGGGTCGATCTGCCCACCGGCGCCGTGACCGTCACCGGTTCCCACGAGCCCGCGGCCGCGGACATCCGCGCCGCCGTCGAAGAAGCCGGATATCAACTGACCGCCTGAGCGGCTCCACGATCGCGGGTGGCCCCCGCACTAAGGACTGCACGATGAACACAGCAGCGAAGCTCTCCGCCTACGGTGTGGTACTCGCCCTGGTCGCCGGTGGCGGCTGGGTGGCAGGCACCGCTGTCGGTCCGTTCGCCGGCGCCGCCGGCGTGCCCGGTGGTGAGGACACCGGGCACTCGGACACCCACGGCGGCACCGTCACGGAAGCGGCGCACGGCAAGCAGGACCACGAACCCGCCGGTCTCGCGTCGACCAGGGGCGGCTACACCCTCACGCCCACCACCACGACGCTCGTTCCCGGCACGACGGCCCCCTTCACCTTCCGGATCCTCGGCGCCGACGGCGCGCCGGTGACCGCCTACGAGGTCGAACACGAAAAGCGGATGCACCTCATCGTCGTCCGCCGCGACACCGCGGGTTTCCAGCACATCCATCCCGAACTCGGCGAGGACGGCACTTGGTCGGTTCCGCTGACCGTCGGCGACGCGGGGGTCTACCGCGTCTTCGCCGACTTCAAGCCCAGTGGCGGCGAGGCGACGACCTTGGGGGCCGACGTCTTCGCCGGAGGTGACTTCCGGCCCGTCGAACACCGGCCCTCGCACGTCGCGGAGGTCGACGGCTACCGGGTCGAGCTCGACGGCGAACTCGCGCCGGGCACGTCGTCGAAGGTGACGCTGACGGTCACCAAGAACGGCCGTGCGATCACCGATCTCCAGCCGTACCTGGGTGCTTACGGGCACTTGGTCGCGCTTCGCGGCGGCGACCTCGCGTACCTGCACGTTCACCCGGACGGCGAACCCGGTGACGGCCGGACCGCGGCCGGTCCCGCGGTCACGTTCTTCGCCGAGGTCCCGACGGGCGGCACCTACCGGCTGTTCCTGGACTTCCGGCACGAGGACAAGGTCCGCACCGCAGAATTCACCGTCACGACAAGGGAAGGGAGCCACCGATGAGCACGGAAACCGCGCGGGTGGCCGACGCCGAAGTCGAACTCGCGATCACCGGGATGACCTGCGCCTCGTGCGCCATGCGCATCGAGCGGAAGCTGAACAAGCTCGACGGTGTCACCGCGACGGTCAACTACGCCACGGAGAAGGCGAAGGTCAGCTACCCGGCCGACGTCGAACCTCGGCTGCTGATCGAACAGGTCGAGGCGGCCGGGTACTCGGCCGCGTTGCCCGCTGTGGAGAAGCAAGAGCCCGCCGAAGAGACCGATTCCACCGCTCCGTTGCGGCAGCGGCTGATCGGTTCCGCTGTGCTGTCGGTGCCGGTGATCCTGCTCGCGATGGTGCCGGCGTGGCAGTTCACCTACTGGCAGTGGATCTCGCTGACACTGGCCGCGCCGGTGCTGGTGTGGGCGGCGTGGCCGTTCCACAAGGCGGCGTGGGCGAATCTGCGCCACGGCGCGGCCACCATGGACACCCTGATCTCGATGGGCACGCTCGCCGCGTTCCTGTGGTCGTTGTACGCCTTGCTGTTCGGCACCGCAGGGACGCCGGGGATGACGCATCCCTTCGAGCTCACCGTCCAGCGGATGGCGGGCGACGGCAATATCTATCTCGAGGTCGCCGCCGGTGTCACGACGTTCATCCTCGCCGGACGCTATTTCGAAGCGCGGTCCAAGCGGCGGGCGGGCGCGGCGCTGCGTGCCCTGCTCGAACTCGGCGCGAAGGACGTCGCGGTGCTCCGGGACGGCAAGGAAGTCCGTATCCCGATCGGTGAACTCGCGGCGGGCGAGGAATTCGTGGTGCGGCCGGGGGAGAAGATCGCGACCGACGGCGTGATCGCCGAAGGCGCGTCGGCGGTCGACGCGAGCATGCTCACCGGTGAAAGCGTTCCGGTGGAGGTCGTCGCCGGCGACACGGTGGCGGGGGCGACGGTCAACGCGGGCGGCAGGCTCGTCGTCCGCGCGACCCGGGTCGGCGCCGACACGCAGCTCGCGCAGATGGCGAAGCTCGTCGAGGCGGCCCAGACCGGGAAAGCGCAGGTCCAGCGGCTCGCGGACCGGGTTTCGGCGGTGTTCGTGCCGATCGTGATCGCGCTCGCCGTCGGCACGCTGATGTTCTGGCTCGGCACCGGCGGTTCGGTCGCGGCCGCGTTCACCGCGGCGGTCGCCGTGCTGATCATCGCCTGCCCGTGCGCACTGGGCCTGGCCACGCCGACCGCGCTGCTCGTGGGCACCGGCCGGGGCGCGCAGCTCGGGATCCTCATCAAGGGCCCGGAAGTGCTGGAATCGACCCGGGCCGTCGACACGGTCGTCCTCGACAAGACCGGCACCGTGACCACGGGGCAGATGTCTCTGGTGGCGGTCCACCTCGCCGACGGCGTCGACGAGGAGACGACGCTGCGGCTGGCGGGCGCGCTGGAAAACGCGTCGGAGCACCCGATCGCGCAGGCCATCGCCCGCGCGGCACGGGAACGCACCGGGGAACTCCCGGCCGTCGAGGAGTTCACCAGTCTCGAAGGCCTTGGTGTGCAAGGGATCGTCGACGGTTCGGCGGTCCTGGTCGGCCGGAGTGCCTTGCTGGAACAGTGGAGTCACCACCTGACGGCCGAGCTGGCGGAAGCCAAAGCCGCTGAGGAGAAGCTTGGCCGCACGGCGGTCGTGGTCGGCTGGGACGGCGAGGCCAGGGCGGTCCTGGTCGTCGCGGACACCGTGAAGCCGTCGTCCGCCGAGGCGATCTCCCGGCTGCGGGAGCTGGGGCTGACCCCGGTGCTGCTCACCGGCGACAACGAGGCCGTCGCCCGCGCGGTGGCCGCGGAGGTCGGGATCGAGACCGTGATCGCCGAGGTGCTGCCGAAGGACAAGGTCGACGTCGTCAAGCGGCTTCAAAGCGAGGGCAAGGTCGTCGCGATGGTCGGCGACGGCGTCAACGACGCGGCCGCGCTGGCCCAGGCCGATCTCGGCCTGGCGATGGGCACCGGCACCGACGTCGCCATCGAGGCCGGTGACCTGACCCTGGTCCGCGGTGACCTGCGGGCGGCGGTGGACGCGATCCGGCTTTCCCGGCGGACCCTGCGCACCATCAAGGGCAACCTGTTCTGGGCCTTCGCCTACAACGTCGGCGCGCTTCCGCTGGCGGCGGCGGGCCTGCTCAACCCGATGATCGCCGGTGCCGCGATGGCCTTCAGCTCGGTCTTCGTGGTGTTCAACAGCCTGCGCCTGCGCGGGTTCCGGAGCATCGCGCCCTGAGGGCCTTGGTTGATCAGCGGGCGTTCTGGGTAACCCGATCGTGCGACTTCAGCAGCGAGGCCGCGTAACGGGGAAGGGTGGCTCCATGATCAGTATCGCGGAGCATCCGGTGCCGGGAACCTGGGTGCTTGACCTGCGAGCCACGACGCCAAAGGCGTTGCCGGACATGCGCGCCTGGGTGGTCAGATGCCTGCCGGATCTCGGCGAGGGCCATCGTGACGACGTCCTGCTGGCGGCGACGGAACTGGTCGCCAACGCCTACGTGCACGGTGGTGGGGCACGCCACATCCAGCTGTGGCGCGGCGTCACCCCGTGCGCGGTCCGCATCGAAGTGGCGGACGTCAGCATCGAGCAACCCCGTGCGCGCTGTTCGCAGATCGAGGACCCGCGCGGACGCGGCCTGCTCGTCGTCGACGGGGTCGCGGTGCAATGGGGTGTCCGGCGCGAGCGGGTGCGCGGCGGGAAGATCGTCTGGGCGCACATCCGCTGCGACGGCGGCTGCCCGGAAGCGCCCCCGCGCGTGCGCGGGAAGCGCTCCCGGACCTGACCGGACTCAGACGGCGCGGCGCGCGGTGAGCAGGCCGAGTGCCGAGACGGCGGCGAAGCCGAACAACAGCCACCGCCAGGCGAGAACCACCGGCAGCGACGGCTGTTCGGTCTGCAGCAGACCCAGCAGGACGAACCCGGTGGCGAGGCAGGCGGGACCGGCGAGGACGAGCCGGCCGAAGCGCTGACGAGCTGGCTCACGGACCAGCCCAAGGACAGCGCGGCGGCGAAGAATCCCGCCGCCGCGGGCGGGAGCCCGCCCAGCCGCTGGCCGAACAGCGGCAGGAACGTCTTGCCCGATGCTCACGCGCTTCTCCTCGTCGTCGATGGGATTGCGCTTCGCATCCTGTCGGCGCGGGGAGCCCCGGCAATCGGACAAATCAGACGTGAATCACGTCACATTTTCGCTCGGCCTTCGACGGCGGCGCGAGCGGCCTCGACCGATTTCCGGACGACGACTTCGGTGGTATAGCCCTGTTTCTTGAAGACTCCGTCGAGGTAGAACGTGCCGTAGCCGTGTGCCTGGGTGAACAACTGCTCCATCAGTTCGAGCCCGTCCTGCGGCCGGTCGGCGACGGTGAGGCAGAGCATGACGAACTGGTCGGTCAGGCGACGGGTCTGCTCGTGCAGCGCGGAGTGCTCCGGGCCCTGAACGCCGTCCGAGTAGATGATGTTCATCCCGGCCCGGCGCTCGATCAGGTAACCCGTGTAGGCCCCGGCGGCGGCGGCGAGCGCGGAGACAGGGTCGCTTTCGGCCTCGATGGCGTCGTGCACCCTGTCGGCCAACTGGCAGGCGACGACGGCCGCGATCGCGGCGAGCAGGCTCTCCTTGTCCGGGAAATGCCGGTAGGGCGCGCCGGGGCTCACTTTCGCGCGCCTGGCGACCTCGGCGACGGAGAAGGCGCCCAATCCCTGCTCGGCGATCAGGTCGAGCGAGACCCGCACGAGTTCCGCGCGGAGGTCGCCGTGGTGGTACTTGCCGCCCATGTCGTGGATCACACCGTCCCGGTCGCGGAATATGTAAGAGACCTCTTACGCTAGTTGTAAGTGACCTCTTACATGGTCTCACTGTTTTCACGGAGGGTTTCATGACGACGACCACGCACGCCATCGCCGCGCCGTCCCCGGGCGCCGCCCTGTCGCCGACGACGATCGAGCGTCGCGACCTGCGTCCGGACGACGTGTTGATCGACATCGCGTACGCGGGGATCTGCCACAGCGACATCCACCAGGTGAAGGAGGACTGGGGCAGCGCGATCTTCCCGATGGTGCCCGGTCACGAGATCGCCGGCGTCGTCGCCGCGGTCGGCTCCGACGTGACGAAGTACCAGGTCGGGGACCGTGTCGGCGTCGGCTGCATGGTCGATTCCTGTGGTGAGTGCGAGTACTGCCTCGCGGGCAGTGAGCAGTTCTGCGTCAAGGGCAACATCCAGACATACAACGGCGTCGGCTTCGACGGCGAGAACACCTACGGCGGCTACAGCCGTCAGATCGTCGTGAAGGACGGCTTCGTCTGCCGGATCCCGGAGGGCATCGGCCTCGACATCGCCGCGCCGCTGCTGTGCGCGGGCATCACCACCTACTCCCCGCTGAACCGCTGGGGTGCCGGACCGGGCAAGAAGGTCGCCGTCGTCGGCCTCGGCGGGCTCGGCCACATGGCGGTCAAGATCGCGGTCGCCATGGGCGCCGAGGTCACCGTGCTCAGCCAGAGCCTGAAGAAGCAGGAGGACGGGCTGAAGCTGGGCGCGAAGGACTACTTCGCGACCGGTGACGCCTCGACGTTCCAGACCCTGCGCGGCCGTTTCGACCTGATCCTCAACACCGTTTCGGCGACCTTGCCCGTCGACTCCTACCTCGGCATGCTGCGCGTCGGCGGGGCGATGGTGAACGTCGGCGCCCCCGGCGAACCGCTGTCCTACAACGCCTTCTCGCTGCTCGGCGGGAACAAGGTGCTCGCCGGTTCGATGATCGGCGGCATCGCCGAGACCCAGGAGATGCTCGACTTCTGCGCCGAGCACGGGATCGGCGCGGAGATCGAGACGATCTCGGCCGACCAGGTGAACGTGGCCTACGACCGGGTCGAGAACAGCGACGTGCGCTACCGGTTCGTCATCGACGCGGCGACCATCGGCGCGTAGTGGGTCGGGTTGGTCGTGAGTGGCGTTTCGGGTCAGAACACGAATCGCCACTCACGACCGGCCGGAGGCTCACATCAGCAGTAGGGGCAGGGTGTTCATGGCGGTGTGCGCGGCGATCGGTGCCCACAGGTTGCGGTAGCGCGACCACAGGTAGCCGGTGAACAGCCCGAAGAACCCTTGGAAGGCCACGATCGCGCCCAAGGTCAGGGGAAGCGATCCCTGTCCGTGCGTCGGCAGGTGCAGCCAGGCGAACAGCAGCGACGCCAGCAGGATTCCGGGCCAGCGCCCGAAAAGCGCCTCCAGGCGGGTCTGCAGCATGCCGCGGAAGAAGACCTCTTCGAGGACGTTCGCGGTGAAGAAGGTCAGGGTCGCGCCCACCGCGAGGTACACCGGATCGGGATAGTCCTCGGCGCTGGGGAGTGGCGGGGCGAGCGGTCCCAGGACGTACAGCCAGCCGAACACGAGCACCACGGGAATCGGCGCGAGCCATTGCCAGGTCTGGCGAGGCCGCCACGTGAGCCGGAACGGATCCGGTTCCTCCTGTGGTCGAAAGGTTCGCAGGAGCACCAAGGGCAGCGCCAGGAACACGAGCGGCTTCGCGAGCGCCCAGGTGTCGCGGACCAGCGCGTGCTGCCCCGCCTCGGACACCAGGAACAACGCCAGTGGCCACAGGAAGGCGATCAGCGCCAAGGCCGCCGCCTGCCTGCTCAGCGCGCGGCGGTCGGTCACCTCGGGTAGCAGCCTGGGCGCGTGGAGCGGGATCCCGTGGATCAGCAGGATCCCGGCCAGTGCGGGAATCAGCGCGCCCGCCAGGGAAAGCTCCTTGGCCGAATCCGCGGACGGCTTGATCGTGTCGTGCCCGGTCGCCAGCAGCAGCGCGGGAGCGGCCACGAACACCGCTAGCCCGCCGAAGAGGATTCCCCAGGCGGCACCCGTGCGGGTGCCGGTTTTTTCCATCACCGGGCAAGGATCATCGATGCGGCGCGAGTACGCGTCATCACTTCGGAGGACATAGGTCTTCCCTTACGGACGGACCTTTTGGCTCTTGCTCCGGTTTCCCGATCTCGCGAAGCTTCTGGAATGGTCGGTATGAAGCTCCGGAATTCGCTGGGGATGAGCATGCTGTGCGCCGTCGGGATCGCGGTGGGATCGGCCCCGCCCGCCGGTGCCGCGGCCGAGGCGAGCTACACGTGGCTGGACCTGATCACCGGGCGAGGCTACAGCGGTACCACCGCCCGGCTGTCCGGGACCGAAGCCGAAGTGCCGCCACGCGGCCCGTCGCTGGACTGCCGGGATCCGTACCTTTCCGGCTCGGGTTACGCGCTTTCCTGCTCGGGAACGGATTTCCACGTCTTCGTCGACTGCTCGACCGGCGACCGGTACGCCTACGGCCGGGGCGCGGGGGAGTACCGGATCCTTTTCACCTGTTTTCCAGGCTGAAGAGGTGCGGCGGGCTCTCGGTGAAGTCCGGCTGAGCGACAAGGTCGCCGCCCTCGACGACGGCCTGGACACCCCGCTTTCCTCGACCTCGGTGTCCGCCGGGGAACGCCAGCGGATCGCGCTGGCCAGGGCGATCCTGCGCACGCCGGACGTCGTGCTGCTCGACGAGGCGCACCGGCTGTCCACGGTGATCGACGCGGACAGCATCGTGGTGATGGAAGACGGCCGGGTGCGGGCGAGCGGCAGCCATGAGCGACTGCTGGCCACCGACACGCTTTACCGGGAACTGGTGGAGGCGCTGCGGATCGCGGGGGAGGATGCCCCTGTCCCAGGCTGATCCGCTCAGGCGGGGATGGCGCGGACGCCCGGCGGCATCTCGCGGTTGACCTCGTCGAGCCGGCCGGCGACGGTCCGGCAGGGTTCGCAGTCCGCCAGATGCGCGGCGATCAGGTCCGCCCGGCGGCCCGGCACCCCGCCGCGGAGCCAGGCGCCCATCCGGCGCCGGGCTTCCTGGCAGCACGGCGTTCCCGTTGGGGGGACCTGCGCCTGAAGGAAGGCCTGGCGCAGTCCTTCGCGGGCCCGCAAGGCCAGGACCGAGGCGCCGTTGGGGGACACCCCCAGCAGCGGGGCGACCACTTTCGGCGAATCGCCTTCGGCCTCTGTCCGCCACAGCACGGTCCGCCAGCGGCCGGGGAGCGCGCAATAGGCGGTCCACGCCAGCCGGGCGTTCGAGCGGAGGATCAAGAGTTCTTCCGCGCCCGCGGCCCCGGCGGCCACCTCGATCGCCGGGGTCGTGCCGTACAACTCGACCCGTTTGTGGTGGTGGCTCCATTTGGCCACGAGGTTCCGCATGGTGACCGCGAGATAGGGACGGAGGTTCTCCCGGGGGCCGCCCCCGGATCGGATCACGCTCAGCACGCGCACGAAGGCCTCGGCCACGAGGTCGTCCCGTTCGGCGGGTTCGGCGACCCAGCCCGCCGCGATCCGGCGGAGCGGTTCGGCGTGCCGCCGGAACAGCGCTTCGCCGGCGGCGATGTCACCGGCGCGGAAGGCGTCGAGCAGCGCGGCGTCCGCTGGGTCCGGCTCGGCGTCTTCCCTCATCACGGGTCACCGTAACCCGGACGGTGCCGGATCGCGATGACCACGGTGTCGTCGGCGTGCAGGACGATGTCGAGCATCTCGGTGGCCAGGACGTCCGGGATGTCCGCGGTCGGCCGTCCGGCGTTGCGTCGCGCGGCCGCCAGCAGTCGTTCTTCTCCTTCCTGGAAGTCTTTGCGGCTTTCGACGAGCCCGTCGGTGTAGAGGACGACCAGGTCGCCGTCGGCGAGGGTGCGGTGGATGAGGCTTTTGCTGCCAGGGTCCGGGAAACCGACGCCCCGGCCCGACGTCGGGGCGGCGAGCAGTTCGGTGACACCGGCCGAAGTGACCAGTACCGGACGCGGATGGCTGCCGTTGGCGAAGGTGACTTCGCCGGTCGCCGGATCCAGCCGGGCCAGCAGCACCGTCGCCATCAGATCGGGCTCGATCGTCGCGAGCGCGCGGGCGGTGCGGCCGATCAGGTCGCGGAACGGATGGCCCTCCAGCGCCAGGGTGCGGATGGCGTGGGTGACGGTCAGGGCGTGCCGGGTGGAGGTGACGCCGTGCCCGACAGCGTCGACGAGGGTGATGTGGACGCATCCGTCGGGCAGCACGAACCAGTCGTAGAGATCCCCGCCGGTCGGGGAATCCTGCTGGCTCGGCGCGTAGTGCACGGCCAGTTCGAACGGCCCGGCGGGCGGTGGCGGCGGGCGCAGCGCGTCTTCCAGCTCGCGGAAGATCACCGCGTGCGCCTTCCGGAGCTGCTCGTCCCGTTCCTCCAGCTCGACGTACATCGCGAGCACGCCGCTGTTCGTCTCGGCCAGTTCGTGTTTGAGCTCGCGCTGGTCCTTGGTGACCGCGTCCGCGCGGGCGACCAGCGCCAGCATCTCGTCCCTGGTGGCCTCTTCGTCGTCCGCCGCCACCGGGACCGCGTCGATGCCCGCGTCGAGATGCCAGGTCAGGCTCGCGCCGTCGCCCGCGGCGGGAAGCAGGGGCAGGGTGTTGCGCTGACCTTGTCCGACGGGCCGGTGCGATTCGAGCGTGACGGAAAGCCTGCCGCCGGCCGTGGCTGTCGAAAGCTCCGGCGCGGGGCCGCTTTCGGCGAGCAGGCTCACCGCGAGCACCAGCCGCGCGCGTTGTTCGGCCGGGACACCGGCGGCCGCGCACGCCTCGCGCACGCGGCGGCGCAACCGGACGGTGTCTGTCACGAAAGTCCCTTCCCCGGGCCGAAAGCGATCAACGCGGCGTCGTCGCGAAGGTCGCGGTGGCGGTGAGCCAGATCCGCGGCGAAGAGCGCCGTGGCCGGAAGCGGCCCGAGCGCGGCCGGACCGCGCCAGGCGGTGCCGATGCCGTCGGTGTGCAGGACGAGAAGTTCGTGGCCGGTCAAGGGAAGCGTCCGTACCCGGACCGGCGGCAGGGTGAAGCCGACGACACCCGGGACGCTCAGCAACGGCCGCGTCTGCCCCGGCGTCAGCACGAGACCGCTGATGTTGCCGACACCGCAGAACTCGAGCTCGCCTTCGGAAAGCCGGGCGAGCGCGACCGCCGCGCCGCGGGTCTGCCGCAGCGTCCGGTGCATGGCGTTCAGGTGCTCGGGCAGCGGCCGGTCCGGATCGCGGCGGAACACGCCGATCGCGGCTTCCGCGGCGTCGCTCGCTTCGGGGCCGTGGCCGAGCCCGTCGACGAGGATCGCCGTCCGGACACCGGGCATCGCCGAGACCGCCAACGCGTCGCCGCACCGCTCTTCGCCTTCTCGGGGGAGCCGGACGTGTGCGAGATCGACGCCCTGGTGCCCGGGCGCGAGGATCCTGGCGGCGGCGACGGTGCCGATGCCCGCCTCGGACCGGATACGGAACTCGGTCGCGAGCCTGCCGACGGCGCCGAGGCCGGTGCCGAGTGTTTCCGTGGTCGTGTTGCCGTCGACGCGCCAGTGCGCCAGATCGGCCATCCCCGGGCCGGTGTCCACGGCGTGGATCTCCACCCCCGGACCGGCCAGCGAGCGCTGGACGAAGACCGCGCCGCCGCCGGCGTGCTTGTCGAGATTGCTTGCCAGCTCCGAGGTGACGACGGCGGTGCGTTCGGCGAGGACTTCGGAAAGACCCGCTTCGGCCGCGACCTCGCGAGCGGCCCGTGTCGCGGCGTAGACCGCGCTGATGTGATCGATGTGGATCAGGCGGGTGAGCGCCGCGTCGGCGACGGTCATGGCTTCCAGCGGACGACGGTGACCGTGGTGCCCTTGCCGGGCGCGGTGTCGATGGTGAACTCGTCGACCAGCCGCCGGGTGCCGCCGAGGCCGTGCCCGAGCCCGGCGCCGGTGCTGAACCCGTCGGTCATGGCCTGCTCGACGTCCCCGATGCCGGGGCCTTCGTCGCGGACGGACAGGGCGATCCCCACCCGCCCCCGCAGGTCCCGCGCCACGGCGATGGTCATCGTGCCTCCTCCGCCGTGGATGTAGGCGTTGCGCACGAGTTCGCTGGCGGCGGTCACGATCTTCGTCTGGTCGACGATCGAGAAGCCGGCCGCGACCGCGTCGGCCCGGACCGCGTGCCGGGCGGTGAGCAGATCCTCTTCGGCGCGCACGGCGTGCTCGCGCGCTTCGGGGGCGGTTAGCTCGTCAGGAAGCACGAGGCGCCTCTCCGGCGACCTCGGCGGGACGTCTCCATCCCAGGAGTTCCATGGCTTGTTCCGCGTTGAGCGCGGTCTGGACGCCGGTGAGCCGCAAACCCAGTTCGGACAGCGTGATCGCGACGGCGGGGCGCATCCCGGCGACGATCATCCTGGCGCCGAGCAGCCGTCCGGTGGCGGCCAGTTCCATCAGCACCCGTGCGACGAACGAGTCGATGATCTCCAGCCGGGAGACGTCGAGGATGACCCCGCGGATCCCCTCGTCGGAGAGCCGGGCGGTGAGTTCGTCGGTGAGCTGGAGCGCGGTCGTGTCGTCGAGGTCGCTCAACAGCCCACTGATCAGGATGTCCCCGAGCCGCAGGATCGGCAGGCCCGCGCGCGCGGTCACCCGGTCACCGCGCCGGGCCGGGTGTGGTCGTCGATCAGCCGCATCGCCGTGGCCAGCGCGTCGGCGAGCGAACCGCGGGTTTCGATATGCGACAGGTCGATGCCGAGTTGGGTGACGGTCTGCGCGATCGACGGCCGGATCCCGCTGATCAGGCATTCCGCGCCCATCAGCCGGACCGCGCTGACGGTCTGCAGGAGGTGCTGCGCCACCGCTGTGTCCACTGTGGACACGCCGGTGATGTCGATGATCGCCACCCTGGCCTCGTGGGCCTGGATCGCCTCCAGGAGGCTGGTCATCACCACCTGCGTGCGGGCGCTGTCGAGAGTGCCGATCAGGGGCACCCCCAGTACCTGGCGCCACAGCCGCACCACCGGGGTGGACAGTTCCAGCATCTGCTGGTGCTGCCGCCGGATGATCTCTTCCCGGCCTTCGACGTACACCGAGAACGTGAGCAGGCTCGCGGCGTCGAGGAACCGGTTGACCTGAAGCGAAGCCTGGTAGCGGACGTCGGGGTCTTCGGTGTGGATTTCGAGGGCGGCCAGCGTGGTGCGCTTCAGCGAGAAGATCGCCATGGCGGTGGAGGTCGGCGCGGCACCGGCGCGGGCCCGTCGCTCGGACAGGCCCCGCAGCGCGGCGCGGACGGCTTCGTCGCGGTCGACGATCCGTTCCAGGCGCAGTTCGGTGCCGAGCGCTCCGCGGAGCGCGCCGAGCAGTTCCTTGGCCTCGCGCCGCAGTTCCTGCTCGCCGGTCCAGGCGGGCGAATCGGTCAGCTGACGGCGGACCCAGTCCTCGACCAGGTCTTCCTGACCGGCGTCGAAGATCCGCGACAGCAGGTCCCGGACGGCGGTGTCGTCGGTCCCCAGCACCCACACCTCCAGGGTGTTCAACAATTGTCATATGACAACAGTGACCCTACTCCAGTGACGGCGAGCGCACCCTCTGGGCGTCAGAACTCCGCCGCGGCCTCGCGGAACTCGCGGAGTCCGGCGGCGAGCGCCGTCCTGGCCTCCGGGGTGAGCTTCCCCAGCACCGAGTCCAGGCTTTCGCGGCGGCGTGCCCGCAGGTCACGCAGGTAGGCGCGGCCCCGGTCGCTGAGCCGCAAGGTGACCTCGCGACGGCTTTGCGTGCCGGGCAGCCTGTCGACGAACCCGACGGCTTCCAGCCTGTCGCACAGGCGGCTCACCAGCGGCGGGGTCGAGCCGAGCAGCTCGGCGAGCGCGCGCAGGTTCAAGCCGTCGTGGTGGTCGAGTGCCACGACGGCGCGTACTTGGGACGTCGACAGCGGACGCGGTGACGCCTCGCGAGCGCGTTCGAACATGATCTCGAGCAGCTCCGCCGTCTCGGTCACCGCCGCCGCCACCGTTTCGGTACCGGGCGGCTCCGAGGACCGATTCACGACACCCACTCTCGCATCCTTATGCTGAACTTGTCAGCTCAGCTCGTCGCGGTAGGCCCAACGGCGGGTCCGCCTGCGCGATGCGGACTGCTTCGCCGGTGTCCGAGTGCGACCCCGGTTTCCCGGCGTGCGGAGGCGACGAAGTGGACAAGTCCCTGGCTGTCGAGCGGATTCTGAGAGACGTCCAGCCACATTATTTGCTCGACGGCCTGCGTTCGGCGCTCAAGGAGCATTTCGGCGCCGTGGCCGTCGACCTGCTGATGGCCGACTACAGCCTCGCCGAACTGCGGCGGGTGACCGTGCTGCCCTACACCACCGATCCTGTTCCGGTGGCGGACACGGCGGCGGGCGAAGCCTTCACCACGCAGTGCGCGACGTTCGAGACCGTCGAGGACGGCATCCGTGCCCACCTCCCGGTCTCCGTGCGCGGAGACCGGCTCGGCATCCTCGT
Source organism: Amycolatopsis sp. NPDC102522 (assembly GCF_055584485.1). Taxonomy (NCBI): domain Bacteria; kingdom Bacillati; phylum Actinomycetota; class Actinomycetes; order Pseudonocardiales; family Pseudonocardiaceae; genus Amycolatopsis; species Amycolatopsis sp. NPDC102522. Next base: position 139,765 of record NZ_JBVJLY010000004.1, read on the forward strand.
CGTCACGCTCCCCGAAGAGCAGGAACCGCCCGTCTGGGCCGAACTCGGCCGGTTCGCCGAGGCGCTCGCGCACGAGGTCTTCGTCGCCGACCGCGACACCGACCTCTACGTGCAGGCGCGCCGGTCGTCCCGGCTCACCCTCGCCGCCGAGATGCAGTGGCAGCTGCTTCCCGGTCGCGCGTGCGCCCGTCCGGAATTCGCCCTCGGCGGGCAGCTCGAACCCGCGTACGCCATCTACGGCGACTGCTTCGACTGGTCGGCCTCGGCGCGCAAGCTGTCGGTCACGCTGGTCAACGGCATGGGGGACGGCGCGAGCGCGGCGCTGCTGACCAACCTCGCCGTCAACGCGCTCCGCAACGCCCGGCGGGCCGGGATCCCGCTCGACGCCCAGGCCGAACTGGCCGATCAGGCCCTCTACGCCCAGTACCGTGGCCAAGAACACGTCGCGACCCTTCTGCTGGAGTTCGACCTCGCGACCGGCGCGATCGACGCCGTCGACGCCGGATCGCCCCGTCTGTGGCGGTTTCGCGACGGCAAGACCGAGCGGGTCGCCTTCGACGAGCAACTGCCGCTCGGCACCTTCGAAGACACCTCGTACACCGTCGAACGCCTGCAGGCGCTGCCCGGCGACCGCTTCGTGTTCGTCAGCGACGGCGTCTACGACGTGGCCGGCCCGCACGGCGAGCTCTACGGGGACCGTGAACTGGCCGAGGCCGTCATCGCGACCGCGGACCTGGCCGCGGCCCACGTGCCGAGGGCGGTTCTCGCCGAGCTGGGCGAGCACCGAGGCGGCGGGCCTGCCGCCGACGACGCGATGGTCGTCTGCCTCGACTGGTTCGGGCCGAACCCCGGCGGGGACTTCGCGGTGACCGCCGGATCCTGACCGGCCGTGCCCAGGATGCGGGAGCGGGAATGAAAGCCCGCCCGCCGGTGTCGCAGCCGTCATGGTCACTCCTCTCGACGATCCGGTCTGGGCATCACTGACCGGTCCGCACGCCCGCTTCGCCGAACGCTCGGGCCAGGTCCTGCGCTATCAGGTCGACGTCGCTCCCTTCTTCGCCCTGCCGCCCGAGCCGGACGACGGTGTCTGGGCCGACGTCGCCGCACTGGCGAGCCCGGGCGAGACGGTCACCGTCCACAACGACCTGCCCGTCCCGGCGGACTGGGAAGTCCTCGACAGGATCGCCGGTGTCCGGCTGGTCGACGTCGCGCTCGAAGCCGCCGAAGACCCCGAAGCCGTCCGGCTGGGGCCGGACGACGTCCCGGAGATGCTGGACCTCGTCGAGCGGACCAAACCCGGGCCGTTCCGGAAGCGGACCGTCGAGCTGGGGACATACCTGGGAATCCGGCGTGGCGGCGCCCTGATCGCGATGGCCGGGGAGCGGCTGCACCCGCCCGGCTGGACCGAGATCAGCGCCGTCTGCACCGACCCCGCGTATCGCGGTCAAGGCCTGGCGACCCGGCTCGTCCGCGCGGTGGCGGCGGGAATCCGGGCCCGGGGCGAGCGGCCGATGATGCACGCGGCGGCGGGGAACACCTCGGCCATCCGCCTGTATCAGTCGATCGGGTTCGAACTGGTACCGCGGCCGGACTTCGTGGTGGTCCGCGTGCCAGGGGTTCCCGCCGTTCCGGCCACTCTTGTGAAGGCACGCTAACGAGGGATTTCAGAAACTCGCGATGGACTGAACAGCGCTCCCCGCGCCAGACTTCGCGCCATGAAGGCATTGGTCAAAGCCGACCGAGCACCAGGGCTTGAACTCACCGACGTGCCGGACCCGGTCGTCGGCCCCGGCGACGTCGCGGTCCGCGTGCTGCGCGCCGGGATCTGCGGTACCGATCTGCACATCGACTCCTGGGACGACTGGGCGGCGCGCACCATCGCCGCGCCGCTGGTCATCGGGCACGAGTTCGTCGGCGAGGTGGTCGAGATCGGCCGGTCGGTGACGACGGTCAAGATCGGTGACCTGGTCAGCGGCGAAGGGCATCTGGTCTGCGGCAGCTGCCGCAACTGCAAGGCGGGGCGCCGTCACCTGTGCGCCCGGACCAAGGGCCTCGGCGTGCACACCGACGGCGCTTTCGCGCAGTACGCAGTCCTGCCCGAGATGAACGCCTGGGTGCACCGCACCAAGGTCGACCTCGACATCGCCGCGATCTTCGACCCGCTGGGCAACGCCGTGCACACCGCGCTGTCCTTCCCCGTCATCGGGGAGGACGTGCTGGTCACCGGCGCCGGCCCGATCGGCATCATGGCCGCCGCCATCGCGCGCCACGCCGGGGCACGCAACGTCGTCGTCACCGACGTCAGCGAGCACCGCCTGGAACTGGCCCGCAAGGTCGGCGTCGACCTCGCGCTGGACGTCTCCTCCTCGACCATCGCCGAAGCGCAGGAACGGCTCGGCATGGCCGAGGGCTTCGACGTCGGCATGGAGATGAGCGGACGGCCCGAGGCGCTGCGCGACATGATCTCGAACATGTCGCACGGCGGCCGCGTCGCGCTGCTCGGCCTGCCCGCCTCCGACGTGTCGGTCGACATCGCGTCCGTGGTGCTGAAGATGATCCAGATCAAGGGGATCTACGGGCGCGAGATGTTCGAGACGTGGTACTCGATGTCCGTGCTGCTGCAGGCCGGGCTGGACATCTCGCCGGTGATCACCCACCGGTTCGGCTACACCGAGTACGAGAAGGCGTTCGCGACGGCCAGGGAAGGCCGCTGCGGCAAGGTCATTCTGGATTGGACGGAGAACTGATGTACGGCGCGATGCGCGACGACCTCAAGGCCGGGCTCGCCGAGATCCGGGAAGCCGGGCTGTACAAGGGCGAGCGGGTGATCCAGGGGCCGCAACGGGCTTCGGTCAGTGTCGCCGAGGGCGACGTCCTCAACTTCTGCGCCAACAACTACCTCGGCCTCGCCGACCACCCCACGCTGGTCAAGGCCGCGCAGGAGGCGCTGGACCGCTGGGGCTTCGGCATGGCGTCGGTGCGGTTCATCTGCGGGACGCAGCAGCCGCACAAGGAACTCGAGGCGAAGCTCTCGGGGTTTCTCGGCACCGAGGACACGATCCTCTACAGCTCGTGTTTCGACGCCAATGCCGGGCTCTTCGAGACGTTGCTGACCGACCAGGACGTCATCATCTCCGACGAGCTCAACCACGCGTCGATCATCGACGGTGTCCGGCTGTGCAAGGCGAAGCGGATGCGTTACCGCAACCGCGACGTCGCGGATCTGGAAGCCCGGCTCAAGGAGGCTTCCGGTGCGCGGTACCGGATGATCGCCACCGACGGCGTGTTCTCCATGGACGGCTACCTCGCGCCGCTCGACGAGATCTGCGAGCTGGCCGAGCGCTACGACGCGCTGGTGATGGTGGACGACTCGCACGCCGTCGGCTTCACCGGCCCGACCGGGCGCGGCACGCCGGAGCTGTTCGGCGTGCAGGACAAGGTCGACGTCCTCACCGGCACCCTCGGCAAGGCGCTCGGCGGGGCGAGCGGCGGCTATACCTCGGGCCGCGCGGAGATCGTCGAGATGCTGCGGCAGCGTTCGCGGCCGTACCTGTTCTCGAACTCGCTCGCGCCGTCGATCACCGCGGCCGCGCTCGCCACACTGGAACTGCTGGACTCCTCGGGTGAGCTGCTGACCAAGCTGCGGGCGAACACCGAGCTGTTCAGGCGCCGGATGACCGAGGCGGGTTTCGACCTGCTCCCGGGTGAGCACCCCATCATCCCGGTGATGATCGGCGACGCCGCCAAGGCGGGCAAGATGGCGGATCTGCTGCTCGACCAGGGCATCTACGTGGTCGGCTTCTCGTACCCGGTGGTGCCGCACGGCAAGGCCCGGATCCGGACCCAGATGTCGGCCGCGCATTCGACGGACGACGTGAACCGTGCGGTGGACGCGTTCGTGACGGCAAGGTCCATGATGGGTGAATGATCGATCCGCGACGGCTGCGGGTACTGCGCGCACTCGCCGACCACGGCACCGTGACGGCGGCGGGCCAGGCGCTGCACCTGACGCCGTCCGCGGTCTCCCAGCAGCTGGCCGCCCTCGAAGCCGAGTGCGGCCAGCAGCTGCTCCGCCGATGGGGCCGCCGGGTTTCGCTGACCCCCGCCGGTGAGCTGATGGTGGTGCACGCCAACGCCGTCGCCGCCGAACTGGAACGGGCGCGGGCCACGCTGGCCGCGCTCGATTCCGGGCTGCGGGGGATGGTGCGGCTGGCGAGCTTCGCCTCCGCGATCACGATGGTCGTCGCGCCGGCCATCGCCTCCCTGCGCGCCGGTTCGCCCGGGGTCTCCATCCAGGTGCAGGACGTCGAGGGGCACGCGAGCATCCCGCTGCTGCTCGACGGCGAGGTCGACCTGGCGATCACCGAGGAGTACCGGCTCTCGCCACGAACGGATGAAAGCAGGCTCACCCGGTTCCCGTTGTACGTGGAGCCGTTCGACGTCGTGCTGCCCACCGCGCACCGGCTCGCGGAAGCGTCCGAAGTGGACATCGACGAACTCGCCGACGACGACTGGATCGCCCCGAAACCCGGGAATCCCTGCCGTGACGTGCTGATGATCGCTTGCGCCAACCCGGAGATCCGGCACGTCTCCGACGACTTCCACGCGATCACCACCCTGGTCGCCGCGGGTGAGGGCGTGGCTTTGGTGCCGCGCAACGCTTTCACCGGCGTTCCCGGCGCCGTCGCCGTCCCGTTGCGCGGCGAACCGCCGCTGCGCCGCGTGTTCGCCGCCGTCCGGCGGGGGAGCGCGGATCATCCTCTGCTCAAGACCGTGCTCGCCGCGCTACTGGACGCGGCGCCGGGTCATGCGAATGCGGACCGGGGGAGTCGCACTTAGGATCTGGGCACCTCCGCCGAACGAAAGACAGGGTCCGGATGCTCCAGATCGATGGCCTCACCTGGACTCTGACGATCGGGTTGGTGCTCGGGCTCCTGGCACTCGACCTCATCCTCGCGGCCGTGCGGCCGCACAAGGTCGGTTTCGGCGAAGCGGTGGCCTGGTCCATCGGCTACATCCTGGTCGCCGTGGCGTTCGGTGTCTGGCTGACGCTGGCGCACGGCGGCGACTTCGGGCAGCAGTACTTCGCGGGTTACATCGTGGAGAAGAGCCTGTCCGTCGACAACCTCTTCGTCTTCGTGATCATCATGAGCACCTTCGCGGTGCCCGAAGAACATCAGCACAAGGTACTCACGTTCGGCATCGTCGTCGCGCTGATCATGCGCGGGATCTTCATCGCGCTCGGCGCCACCCTGCTTTCGCTGTTCTCCTTCATGTTCCTGCTGTTCGGGTTGCTGCTGATCTACACCGGGGTCCAACTGTTCCGGCACCGGGACGAGGATCCGGACGTCGAAAACAACGTCGTGGTGCGGACCGCGCGCCGCCTGCTGCCGCTGTCCACCGAGTACGACGGCGGGAAGCTGTTCACCCGGCTCGAAGGGAAGCGGGTGGGCACGCCGCTGGTGGTGGTGCTGCTCGCGATCGGCGGGATCGACCTGCTGTTCGCGCTGGACTCGATCCCCGCGGTCTTCGGCGTCACCGACGAGCCGTACTTGGTTTTCGCCGCCAACGCCTTCGCCCTGCTGGGCCTGCGCGCGCTGTACTTCCTGGTGAAGGGCCTGCTCGATCGCCTGGTGTACCTGTCGGCCGGGCTCGCGGTGATCCTCGGGTTCATCGGGATCAAGCTGATCCTGCACTGGGCCCACGTGGACATCAGCGAGAGCGTTCCGGAGATCTCGACGCCGGTCAGTCTCGCGGTGATCATCGGCATTCTCGTCGTGGTGACGGTGGCGAGCCTGCTCAAGACCCGCAACGATCCGGCCGCCAAGGCACATCCGGGCTCGCTGCGCGGCTCCCGTCCGTCCGAAGAGGACTAGCGCCAGCCGTGGGCGAGGAGGTCGAAGATCTCCTCGACGGCCTTCCTGGGGTCTTCCTTGCCGCGAGTGAGCGCGGGGATGTCCAGGACGAACCGCGCCAGCGCACGGGAAGCGGTGTCGCCTGGATCGACGCAGGCGTCTTCGGCGATGGCGGCGCCGAGGGCCGCGGCGTGCCGGGTCCACATGCGCTCGCCGTACTCCTGGAGCGCGGGAGTGCCGCTCACCAGCGCGGTGAACTCGGGGTACTGGGGATGGGCCGTGAGCGGGAGCCACGTGGCGAGCACGTACTGACGTAGCGCCTCGACGACGCTCTGGCCTGCTTCGCGCTCCCGTACGGTGGCGATCAGGTTCGCTTCGCGGTCCTGGGACTCGTCGAAGACCAGCGCTTCCTTGCCGGGGAAGTGCTTGAACAGCGTCGTCGTCGACACGTCGGCCGCCTCGGCGATGTCGCGGATGCTCACCTGGTCGTAGCCCCGCTCCAGGAACAACTTCAAGGCGGCGTCCGCCAGCGCCTGGCGAGTGGCCGCCTTCTTGCGTTCACGCCGTCCCGGTGTCTCCATGAGCGCACTCTACCCCATGAGTTGCCACAGTCACTAAGTTGACTCATTGCACTTTTCAACTCGTTCTGCTTTTCTGGAGACATGACGATCAGCATCATCGGAGCGGGCCCCGGCGGCCTGACCTGCGCCCGCATCCTGCAGAAGCACGGCGTCCCCGTGACGGTCTACGACCGCGACCCGCATCCCCAGGCCCGTAACCAGGGCGGCACCCTCGACCTGCACGCGGAGGACGGGCAACTGGCCCTGCGCGAAGCCGGCCTGCTCGACGAGTTCTTCGCGCTCTGCCGCCCGGAGGGGCAGGAGATGCGGAAGCTGGACCCCGCGGGCACGCTTTTGGAACACCACGTCCCGTCCGAAGGGGAGCTGTTCAAACCGGAAATCGACCGAGGCCAGCTCCGCGGTCTGCTGCTGGACTCGCTTGAGCCGGGCACCGTGCGGTGGGGTTCCGTTCTGGAGAGTGTCGAGCTTCCGGGTCGCCTGCGGTTCACCGACGGGACGACCGTCGAGACGGATCTGGTCATCGGCGCAGACGGCGCGTGGTCACGGGTGCGCCCGGCGGTGTCGGCGGCGGTGCCCGAATACGCCGGGGTCACCTTCCTGGAGGCCTGGTTCGACGACGTCGAGAACGCGCACCCCGAACTCGCCGCGCTCATCGGCCAGGGCGGCGCGATGGCGGCCGACGGCGACCGCTGCCTGTTCGCCCAGCGCAACAGCGGCGACCACATCCGGGTCTACATCATCCAGCGCCTGCCCGCGGACTGGGTCGGGTCTCGTGACACCTCGGAGATCCGTAGTCGGCTGCTCGACGCGTTTTCCGGCTGGTCGCCTTCGATGTTACGGATGATCACCGACAACGACGGGCCCTATGTGGACCGTCCGCTGTTCGTCCTGCCGGTTCCGCACACGTGGGAGCACACGCCGTCGGTGACCTTGCTCGGCGATGCCGCCCACCTGATGCCGCCGCTCGGCGTCGGTGTCAATCTGGCCATGCTCGACGCTTGCGAGCTCGCTCTCGCACTGGCCGGTTCTGTGAGTGTCGGTGAAGCTGTTGCGGCTTATGAGAAAACCATGCTTCCCCGGTCGGAAAAGTACGCGCGGCAGCTGGAAAACGGTGCTGAGGGTTTGCTCGAACTGGATTGACCGTTGCCGGAAATCGGCGACCTTCTTCAAGGCCGAAATTGTCGGTGGGGCGTTGTACGGTTCTGCACGTGGACACAAACACAGCCTTTTCGGCCTCCCTCAAGGAAAACATTGATGCTCGCGCGCTCGATGACGAGGCGTGCGTGGCACTGGCGCAGGCGGCGTCGGCGGATATCGCACGGTTGGAGGCGATCCGGTTCCGTGCGATCGCGCAGCTGTCTCGTCATCGCGATGGCGCCTCCAGTGTGGTGCAGGAGGTGGCGTTCGCGTTGTCTGTTGTGGACGGTCATGCCGCGGCGCTGGTGTCCACGGCGGAGGCGTTGACCACCCGCCTTCCTCGGACGCTGGGGTTGATGGACCGGGGGTTGGTGAGTGGCGCGGGGGCGGCGAAGGTCGCCGCGGCGACCGCGTGGCTCTCGGACGAGAACGCCCGCGCCGTGGATGCGTTGCTGGAGGATCGGTTGGAGGGGAGGAACACCGAGCAGATCCGGAAAGCGGCGAGTCACGCGGCGGGGATCGTGGACAAGGAAGGGGCGGCGCGGCGTACCGAACACCATCGCCAGGGCCGCCGTCTGACGGTGCGCCACGGCGAGCCCGGGGTGGCGTCGATCGAGGTCGAGGACGGTCCGGTGGAGAAGGTGGCCGCCGCGTACACCCGCATCGACCGGGAGGCACGGGCGCTCCGGGCCGGTGGTGAGACCCGCACCCTCGAGCAACTCCGCGCCGATGTCGCGCTCGACCTCCTCCTCGGTGGTCAGGGCGGGAAGGCGGAACGGCCGGAGGTGTTCCTGTACATGGACCTGACTACCTATCTCGGGTTGAACGAGGATCCGGCGGAGCTGGCCGGGCATGGTCATATTCCGGCCGCATTGGCCCGTGAGATCGCCACCGGGGCGGGTACGGTGCTGCGGCGGATCATCACCGACCCGTTGTCCGGGCAGGTGCTTGATCTGGGGCGGGAGCGGTATCGGCCTACTGCTGGGTTGGGTGAGTTTGTGCGGGTGCGGGACCGGGAGTGCCGAAGACCCGGCTGTCACCGTGTCGCCCAGGCCTGCGATCTCGATCATGCGGTGCCGTGGCAGCACGGCGGGCATACCGACGCCGCCGATCTTGTCGATCTCTGCCGCCGCGACCATCGCCTCAAAGACGAACCCGGCTGGATCTATCACCTCGACCCCGACGGCACCCTCACCATCACCACCCCGACCGGGCAGCGCTACGACAGCGAACCACCGCCCCTGCACGAGCCTCGCCCGGCAGCGTCTCCGGACGACGTGCCGCCACCGTTCTGAGCCGTTGCCGGAAATCGGCTACGGGAACGCTGGTTCGACACCACTCCGATTGCCGTGCTCGCGGTGCTGCGCCTCTTCGTCGCGAAGCCGTTGCCGAAAAACGACCATGCTGCCTCCGCTAGTAGCCGTGTCGATGAACTGCCGGTGTTGTGGGCTGTTGTCGGAAATCGGCTACGGGAGTGTTGTCAGACGGGACTCTGGTCGCCGTGCCCATGGCGCGGCGTCGCTCTTGTTGTGAAGCCGTTGCCGAAATTCGACCACGACCACGCTGCCTCCGCCAGCAGCCGTGGCGACGAACTGCCGCTGTTGCCGGAAATCGGCCACGGCAGCACTGGTCCGACACGACCCGATAACTCTTGGGCCAAAGGCAGATGTGGCATGTAGCGAAAGCCACTTTCGCGACATGCCCAGCCATGCGTCACCGTGGTGCCCCGAATGTGGCGTTGGGGATGCTGGATGTCCCCAACGCCACATTGGAGACAGCATTCCTGCCAGGACCTTTCGGCCAATACATCCACGGTGCAGCGCCGTTCGTCACGAAGCCGTTGCCGAAAAACGACCACAGCCCACCCCTCAACAACCTCACCCGGCAACAGAGTCCCGAGCAGGCAAAGCCGAGACCTCCAAAGCGGACTCCCGCGAAGGTTCCCGCACCACCAAAGTCGCCACGAACGTCAGCGCGATACAACCTGTCACCCACCAGAAGAACACGCTCTCGTGCCCAGCCTGCTTGAGCGCCAAGGCGATCGGCTCCGAGAGTCCGCCGAAGACGGCGGTCGCCAGGGCGTGCGGGAGGCCGACGCCGAGGGCGCGGACGTTGGTGGGGAACATTTCCGCTTTGATGATCGCCGAAAGAGCCGTGTAGCCGCTGAGGAACACCAGCGCCGTGATCATGAGCAGGAAGGCGATCCACGGGTTCCCGGTCTTGCCCACCAAGGTCATGATCGGCACGGTCAGCAGCATTCCGCCGATGGAGAAGGCGAACATGACCGGGCGGCGGCCCCAGCGGTCGGAGAGGGCGCCGGCGACGGGTTGCATGAAGATGAACAGGAACAGGGCGGCGAAACCGATGAGCGAAGCGGTCGGTTTGGGGATTCCCGCCGTGTTCACCATGTACTTCTGGAGGTAGCTGGTGAAGGTGTAGAACGCCACCGTCCCGCCGATGGCGAGACCGAGGACGGCGAGGACCTGGCGGCGGTGCGAGCGCAGCAGGACCCGCAGGCCGCCGCGGGCAGGCGAACCGGCGGCCAGAGAGCGTCGGAAGTGTTCCGACTCCATCATGCTGCGGCGGAGGTACATCACCACGAGTCCGGCGGCCGCGCCGAGCACGAACGGGATCCGCCAGCCCCAGGCGTACATCTGCGCTTCGGTCAGCAGCGACTGCATCACGATCATCACCAGCAGGGCCGCGAGCTGGCCGACGGTGATCGAGACGTACTGGAAGCTCGAGTAGAAGCCGCGTCGCCCCGGAGTGGCGATCTCGGACAGGTACGTCGCGCTCGAACCGAACTCGCCGCAGACAGAGAGGCCTTGCGCGAGCCTGGCGACGACGAGGATCACGGGTGCGAGGATGCCGATCGACGCGTAGCCGGGCGTGATGGCGATGGTCAGCGAACCGAAACTCATCAACGTCACGGACAGCGTCAGCGCCGCCCGCCGGCCGAATTTGTCCGCGTAGAGGCCCAGGAGCCAGCCGCCGAGCGGGCGCATCAGGAAGCCGACCGCGAACACGACGGCCGTGGACAGCAGCTGGGCCGTCTGGTTTCCCTGGGGGAAGAAACTCGCCGCGAAGTAGATGCTGAACGAGGCGTAGACGAACCAGTCGTACCACTCGACCAGGTTGCCGAGGCAGCCGCGGACCACGTTCGCCACGACGCCGGGTTTCTTGTGCGGCAAGGGAAGCTCCTTCGCTCCGGGATTGCCGACCATCATGAGCTGTGATCCCTGCGGTTGAGAAAGAGAAATCCGCGATGGGTACATGTCCGGTCGGCATGGAGCGGGGAGCTAGTCCAGGAAGTCGCTCACCAGGTCACTCGCCTCGGGGCGGCACTCGTCGAAGTAGGCGTGCCGCGCACCGGCGAAGAGGTGCATGCGCGCGTCCGGGATCCGCTCCGTCAGCAGGGGCGCGTTCGCCGGCGGCGCCAGCAGATCGTCGTCGCCGTGGAGGACCAGGGTGGGGGCGGTGATCGTCGGAAGTGCGTCCCAGGCGTCGTGGGTGTTGCTCGCGACGAGGTGCCCCCGGACAGCGTGTGGCGGCATGCCGTGCGCCCCCAGCACTCGGTATGGCCCGGGATTCAGCGAACGCCAGGCGGGTGTGTACATCAGGTCTTCCAAGGTTTCCCGCGCCTGCACCGAGGACCGCCGGGCGAGTGCCAGCCGCACGTCGTTCGACCGCTCGACACCGTGCGTGCCGCCCGGCGAGGTACAGCCGAGGACGAGCCGTCGCACCCGGCCGGGATACCGCGCGGCGACCCACTGTGCGACGCGGCCGCCCATCGAAGTGCCGTAGACGTCGGCCTCGGCGATCTCGAGCTCGTCGAGGACAGCGATCACGTCCTCCGCGAAACCCGTTGTGGAATAGGGAGTGTCGGGCGCGTCGCTGGCCCCGGTGCCGCGGTAGTCCAGGGTGATCGTGCTCGGGAAGTCCCCGCGTGTGCGGTCCCACCACGTGTGGTCGTTCGCCTGCCCGGCCAGCAGCACGAGCGGCCTGTCCGTGCCGTGCCACTGGTACGCCAGCCGGGTGCCGTCCGCGGCGACGGCGTGGCCGGTGCGGGGGAGCGTGGTCATCCTTCTCCTGTTCGGTCGTCCCAGAGCCGCGCCGAGGGCCACTCGCCCTCGTGCACGGTCCGGTGGATCTGCTGGACCAGCGCCCGCGCGACGGCGTCGACGGCGGGCGTGACCCGGCCGGTCCTAGGCATGCCGAGGACGACGGTGCGCCAGACCTCCGGTTCGCTGACCGGCGCCGCGCTCAAGATGCCGTCGGCGACGTCCGCGGCGATGCCGATGCCGGGCAGGATTGTCCAGCCGTGCCCGCCGAGCACCAGGCGTTTCTGCAGCGTCATCGCGTTGGTCTGCACGGTGACGTCGGTCTCGGCGCCCGCCTCGCGGGCCGCGCCGTCGATGAGCGTGCGCAGCGCGTGCCCCTCGGATGGCATCACCAGCGGATTCGCGGCCACCTCGGCGAACGGGACGGGCCGCGCGGGATCCAGCCCGGCGGACGGGGGAGCGACCGCCCACAGCCGTTCGCGGACCAGCGGACGGACGTTGAGCGACGGCGTGCTGGTCAGGTTGTAGAGCAGGCTCAGGTCGACGTCGCCGTCGTCTATCCACCGTTGAAGATGTCCCGAGTACGCGGTGAGCAGCCGCAGTTCTATCCCCGGATGGTCGCGCAGCACGGCCGTGGTCAGCGGCGCGGCGAGCCGTTCGGCGGCGCTTTCCAGCAGGCCGACCGTGACGATCCCGGTGACCACCCCGGGTTTCGGGGCCAGTTCGGCCCGGGCCCGGTCGAGTTCGGTGAGGGCCCGCCGGGCGCGTTCGACGAGCGTCGCGCCCGCCTCGGTCGGGCGCATCCCGTGGCGGGTCCGCTCGAACAACGAAACGCCCAGCTCCTGCTCCAAGATGCGGATCTGGCGGGTGACCGCGGGCTGGACCAGGTGCAGCAGTTCGGCCGCGCGGGTCACGCTGCCGACCTCGGCGACCGTCACCAACGCCTTGAGCTGCTTGAAGTCCACCGTCGTCCCTTTCGCATCGCGGTCCGGCATGTAGCGATCACTATTCGGTATTTCACTTAAGCTGCCATCATCGCTCATGATAGTCCCATGACCGAGGAAGAGACCGCGATCGTCGCGCTCGTGGCCGAGTTCGTGGATCGCGAAGTGCGGCCCGTCGCGCAGGAGCTCGACCACACGAACACCTACCCCGAGAAGCTCATCGACCAGATGAAGGCGATGGGTGTCTTCGGGCTGGCCGTGCCCGAGCCCTGGGGCGAGACCCAGGTCTCCGCCCAGTGCTACGCGCTGGTGACCGAAGAACTCTCGCGCGGCTGGATGAGCCTCGCCGGCGCGATGGGCGGTCACAGCGTCGTCGCGAAGCTGCTCGCCACCTATGGCACGCAGGAGCAGAAGGACGCCTATCTGCCGAAGATGGCGACAGGCGAGATCCGCGCGACGATGGCGCTCACCGAACCCGGTGGCGGCTCGGACCTTCAGGCTCTCCGCACCACGGCGCGGCGCGAGGGCGACGAGTACGTCGTCAACGGCGGCAAGACGTGGATCACCAACGCGCGCCGGTCCCAGCTGGTCGCGTTGCTGTGCAAGACCGACCCCGTCGCCGAACCGGCGCACCGTGGGATCTCCATCCTGCTGGTGGAGAAAGGGCCCGGTTTCGAGGTCTCACGGGATCTGCCCAAGCTCGGTTACAAGGGCGTCGAGAGCTGCGAGCTCTCCTTCGACAACTTCCGTGCTCCGGCCACGGCGCTGCTCGGTGGCGTGGAAGGGCGCGGCTTCGCCCAGATGATGCGAGGACTGGAGATCGGCCGGATCCAGGTCGCCTGCCGGGCGCTCGGCGTCGGACGGGCCGCGCTGGAAGACTCCCTGCGCTACGCCCAGGAAAGGGAGAGTTTCGGCAAGCCGATCTGGCAGCACCAGTCGATCGGCAACTATCTTGCGGACATGGCGACCAAGCTCGAGGCCGCGCGCCAGCTGGTGCACCACGCGGCGCGGCGTTACGACTCGGGCGAGCGCGCGGACCTGGAGGCGGGGATGGCGAAACTGTTCGCCTCCGAGGCCGCGATGGAGATCGCGCTCGACGCCGTCCGGATCCACGGTGGCTACGGCTACTCGACCGAGTTCGACGTCGAGCGGTACTTCCGTGACGCGCCGCTGATGATCGTCGGTGAGGGCACCAACGAGATCCAGCGCGGCGTGATCGCGCGTCAGCTGATCGAACGGCACCGCATCCCGTCCTGAACAGCGAGGAAGGCAGTATGCGCCACCCACTCAAGGGAATCACCGTCGTCGCGCTGGAGCAGGCCGTCGCCGCGCCGTTCGCGTCGCGTCAGCTCGCCGACCTCGGCGCCCGGGTCATCAAGATCGAACGCCGCGGCGTCGGCGACTTCGCCCGCGACTACGACCGGACCGTCCACGGGCAGTCGAGTTACTTCGTCTGGCTCAACCGCGGCAAGGAAAGCGTCGAGCTCGACATCAAGGATCCGGCCGATCGGGCGCTGCTCGACGCGATGATCGACCGGGCGGACGTGTTCGTGCAGAACCTCGTGCCCGGAGCGGTGGAACGGCTCGGACTCGACGCCGGGACGCTGCGTGCGGAGCGCCCGGAGCTGATCCACTGCTCGATCTCGGGCTACGGGCCCGAAGGTCCATACCGGACGAAGAAGGCCTACGACCTGCTGGTGCAGTGTGAAACCGGGCTCGTGATGTCCACCGGCACCCCGGAAACCCCGGCCAAGGCGGGGATCTCGATCGCCGACATCGCCACCGGGATGTACGCCTACACCGGCATCCTCACCGCGTTGTACGACCGCGAGCGCACCGGTGAGGGCGCGAGCCTGCACGTCGCGATGATCGACTCGCTCGGCGAGTGGATGAGCCAGCCCGCCTATTTCTCCCGCTACGGGCAGGAACCGCCACGACGCACGGCCGCGGCGCATCCGTCGATCTCGCCGTACGGGCCGTACAGCACCAGGGACGACAAGGTCTTCCTGAGTGTCCAAAGTGAACGGGAATGGGTCGTACTCTGCCGGGATGTCCTGGCGCGCCCCGAACTCGTCGAAGATCCGCGCTTCCGGACCAACGACGACCGCGTCGGCAACGACGACGAACTCACCGCGATCCTGGAGGAAACCTTCGAAGGCCGGACCGCGGACGAGGTCGGAGACCTGTTGGAGCGCGCCGGGATCGCCAACGCCCGGCTGCGGACACCCGAGCAGTTCACCCGGCATCCACAGCTGGCCGCGCGAAACCGCTGGCGCGCGGTGGAAACCCCGGCCGGCCCGCTGGAGGCGTTGCTGCCGCCGGTCGAGGTGGACGGCAGGGAACCGGTCATGGGGCCGGTCCCCGCGCTGGGAGCGCACAACGAGTCGATCCGGGCCGAGTTCGGCCCCGGTGGAGAGGATCGGACGTGAAGGAAATCCTGCAGCCTGGCCCGGCGGAGGCGCTGGCCGCGCTGCTCGACGTCGAGATGCCGGATCTGGACCGCGACGGCCTGCCCTTGCTGTGGCACTGGTTCTACTTGCTGGACCGGCCCGCGCAGGCCGATCTGGGGCCGGACGGACATCCGTTCCGCGCCACGATCCCCGCGCCGCCGGAGCCCGGTCGCCGTCGCATGTGGGCGGGTGGGCGGGTGCGGACGCTCGGGCCGCTGCGGTGCGGGCTGCCCGCCACCCGGCACACGGAAGTGCTTTCCGTCCAGGAGAAACAGGGCCGCACCGGACGGCTGACCTTCGTCGTCACCGGCCACAAGATCGTCCAAGGCGGCGAAGTCGTGGTCGAGGAGGAACAGGACCTCGTCTACCGCGACGCCGCTTCCGGGCAGGCAGAGGCGGCCATCGAGGAGCCGGAGGTCCCGGTGAGCGAGGGCGAATGGGCGATCGACGTCTCGCCGACGCTGCTGTTCCGGTTCTCGGCGCTGACCTACAACGCGCACCGCATCCACTACGACCGCGACTACGCGCGGGATGTCGAAGGCTATCCGGGGCTGCTCACCCACGGGCCGTTGCAGGCGCTCGCGATGGCCGAGGCCGCACGGCGACAGGGGATCGGCGGGGAACTGGCCTTCGACTACCGTCTCGTCTCACCGTTGTTCGACCATCAGGGCATGGTCGTCCGGGCCGAAGCCGGAGCGGAAGGGGCCGCCACCACTGTCCGCGATCGCCACGGACGGCGGACCGCGACCGGAACGGTGCGCCGATGAGCGATTTCCTGACCAGTGCGAAGACCTTCCTGTTCGTCCCGGGGTACCGGCCGGACCGGTTCGCCAAAGCCGCGGCCAGCGGCGCCGACGTCGTGATCCTCGACCTGGAAGACGCCGTCGCGCCCGATCGAAAAGAGGCCGCGCGCGAGCACGTCCGGGCCTGGTTGGCGGAAGGGCATCAGGCCGTTGTCCGGATCAACGCGGCCGGAACTCCTTGGTACCACGAGGATGTCGCGAGTGTCGGACGCGCGCTCGCGGTGATGGTGCCCAAGGCCGAAGACCGTGCCGAGATCGACGCCCTCGCCGGACGGCTGCCCGGTGTGCCGATTCTGCCGCTGGTGGAAACGGCGGCCGGGATCGCCAGGGCGGTGGCGGTCTGCGGCGCGGACGCGGTGGTGCGGCCCGCTTTCGGCAGTGTCGACCTGGCCGCGCAGCTCGGCGTCGACCCTCGGTCGCACGAGGCGTTGCGGTACGCGCGATCCGCGCTCGTCGTCGCCGCGGCGGCCGCGGGCAGGGCGGCCCCGATCGACGGCGTGACCACGGCTCTCGACGACGAGGCTGCGCTCGTCGCGGACCTCGGTCACGCCAAGACCCTGGGTTTCACCGGGAAACTCTGCGTGCACCCATGCCAAGTCGCCGTCGCCGATCGGGAACTGGCGCCGTCGGCAGGCGAGATCGAGTGGGCGAGGGGAGTGGTCGCGCTGGTGGGTGACGGTTCGGTCGCCGTGGCGGACGGCCAGATGGTGGACAGGCCGGTCGAACTGCGCGCCAGGGCGATCCTCGACCGCGCGAAGGAGCCATTCCGACCAGCCGGATGACCCCGATGCGGCCTGGTAGTGCCCGCCGAGTGGCGGTAGCGTTCCGGCGGGTGGACTTTTCGTTACGGTGAACGGAAAGGAGGCGTGGCCCGGTGCATGAACCGTTGGTGACCGAATTCGCGACCACCGATCCGGAGCAGGCGCGGGCCCTGATCGCGGAGGCCTACCGCGACAACCGGCTGCGAGTGCGGGGGACTGTCGAAAACTATCTTTTCGAGCACAACCGCTGTGATATCGGGGACGTGCATTTCGACTTCATGCACAACACGCTGACCACGGAGGTCGTCGTCCAGCCGCTGGGCAGGATGGTGCTGTTGCGGGTGCTGAACGGTGTGCTGGAGATCGACGACGGTCTCAGCGACCGCCGGTTCGGCCCCGGTGACGTGTTCGCCGGCCCGCATCCCGGTCACGACTACCGGACGGGCCTGCACGGTGCGCGGCTGCAAGTCACGGGTATCGACCTGCCCCTGTTCGTCGGGATCGACCCGGCGCAGGACGGCGAGGCGGTCGAGCGGTTGAGTTACAAGCCGGTGAGCCTGATCAAGGCACAGCGATGGTGCAGGACGGTCGAATACGTCACCGGGTTGTTCTCCGAACCGGGGGTGGAGAACGGCCCGCTGGTGCTCGGGGCGGCAGGGCGGCTGATGGCCGCCATGGCTCTGGACACCTTCACCGAGGGCACGGGCGAGGACCGGCCTTGCGACCGGACGGACGCCGTCCCGGAAACGGTGCGCCGCGGGATCGCCTTCCTGGAGGCGAATCCCGATCTCGACCTCGGCGTCGCCGACATCGCCCGCGCCTGCCGGGTGTCGGTGCGTGCCCTGCAGCTGGCGTTCCGGCGGCATTTGGACACCACGCCGATGGCCTATCTGCGTCAGGTCCGGATGGACCGGGCCCGTGCGGAGCTCAGCAATGCCGCCGAAGGGACGACGGTCACCCGGGTCGCGGCGAAATGGGGCTTCCTGGACGGCAGCCGGTTCAGCGTGCAGTACCGCGCTGCCTTCGGCGAGTCACCCAGTCAGACCCTGCGCGGATCCTGACCTTCGTTTTCGTCGGTGCCGGTCTGCGTTTTCGCTGCTAGACCCACGCCCCGAAAACCGGTTTCATGGACCTTGTCCGCCAGTATCGCCCAGCCCCCGCCTACTGGTGCGTCGCAACCCGGACCGGCCGGCCGGTTCTTCAGCGGGGTGCCGCGATTCCGTCGTACATGACACGACGGACCGCCCGGCTCATCGCCGCCTGCCTTTCCGGCGACGGGTCGCGCAGCTCGGAGAGCACCGACGCGAGGATCATCCCGTTGATCGCGCGGGCGGTGGAGTCCACGTCCAGGTCCTCGTGCAGATACCCGAGGCGGACACCGTGGTGCAGATAGCCCGCGGTCAGCTCGGCGGTGGTCTCGTAGAAGTCCATCACCCGTTCCCGCATCTCGGCGTCGATGCCGGCCGCTTCGAGTAGGAGGAACCGGGCCATCCGGGGGTCGCTGCCGAAGATCCGGGCGAGCGCGTCACCGATCCGGGCGCTCTGCCTGCGGTATTCGGCCAGGCTGTGGACCGCGTCCGGCGCGTTGTCCGCGGCCAGCGCGGCGACCACCTTCTCGACCAGGTCCGTGATCACGTGGTCGACGATGTCCCGCTTGTTCTGGAAGTACCGGTAGAAGGTGCCGTGCCCGATGCCCAGCCGCGCGGCGATGTCGGCGATGCCGGTCGCGTGGTAGCCGCGTTCGGCGAAGCAGTCGAACGCGGTCTCCACGATCTCGCGCCGTAGTTCCTGCTTCTTCCGTGCGGCCCTGCTGACCGGGGTCTCCGTCGTCATTCCGTCAGCTTATTGCCTCGGGCGTTCAAATGACATACCGTTCCGAAAATGACACGTCATTCCGCAAGGGCACTGGTGCTCGGCTGCGGCGGAACCCTGGGCTTCGCCTGGACCGCCGCGGTCCTCGACGCGCTGCACACCCGGGCAGGCTGGGACCCGCGTGAGGCGGACGTCCTGGTCGGGACCTCGGCGGGGGCCGAGACGGTGGCCATGCTCGGGGCGGGAATCCCGGCGAAGGCGATCCTCGACGCGGTGGCCGGCGCTCCCGGCGGCGATGCCGTCGTCGCCGCGCACGTCCGCCGGGTTCCGCACCGGCTCCCTCCGGTGCCGTCCCCGCGGTGGCCCGCGGCCGGGCTGGTCCGGGCCGCGCTGAGCCGGGACGTCGACACGCTCGCCGGTCTCGCGGGACTCCTGCCCCGGGGCAGGGGAGACGCAAGCTGGCTCCGCGAACTCGGGGACGCGCTGGCGCCCGGCGGCTGGGTCCCGCATCCCGCGACCTGGCTCATGGCCGCGGACCTGACGGGGAAGCGGATCGCGCTCGGCTCGCCAGACGCGCCGGCCGCCCGCCTCGGCGAGGCCATCGCCGCGTCGTGGGCGATCCCCGGCTGGTTCCCTCCGTCCGTTGTGGACGGACGCCCGCTGCTCGACGGCGGGACGATCTCCCCGACCTCGGCCGATCTCCTGCTCACCCGCGACATCGGCGAAGTCGTGCTGATCGCGCCGATGAGCAGCGAGGGCGGGGCTCCGGCACGCGGTCCGGTCCGGCTGGAACGCCTGCTGCGGACGGCGATGACCAGGCGCGTCGACGACGAGGCGCGGCGGCTGCGCGCGGCCGGTGTCCGGGTGGTCCGGATCGAACCGGGACCGGCCGATCTCGCCGCCATGGGCGCCAACCTCATGGACGGACGGCGGCGGGAGCACGTGCTCGCCGCCGCATCGCGGACGGCGCCCGGCCTGGTCGCCGATGCTTTCGAACGAGAGGGAGTGCGCGCATGAGCAAGTACCCGGACCTTGACCTCGACGGTGCGCACGTGGCGATCACCGGCGCGGGACAGGGCATCGGCCGAGCGACCGCGGAACGCTTCGCCGCGCTCGGCGCACGCGTGTCCATCGGCGATCTCGACCTCGAAGCCGCGAAGCGCACCGCCGCCGACATCGGCGGGACAGCGCATCACCTCGACGTCGCCGACGCGGCCTCGTTCGCCGCCTTCCTCGGCGACGCCGAGCAGGCGAACGGACCGCTCACGGTGCTCGTCAACAACGCCGGGATCATGCCCAACGGCGGGTTCCTCGACCTCCCCGACGCGCTGAACCGGGCGACCATGGAGGTCAACGTCTTCGGCGTCGTCCACGGGATGCGGCTGGCCCTGCCCGGCATGCTGGAACGCGGCCGCGGGCACATCGTCAACGTCGCTTCGCTGGCCGGGAAGTTCCCCGTCAAGGGGCTGGCGATCTACAACGCCAGCAAGTTCGCCGTCGTCGGGCTGACCGCGGCGACCCGGCTGGAGTACGCGCCGCACGGCATCAGTATCTCCGCCGTGCTGCCGTCGGCGGTCGACACCGCGCTCGCTTCCGGGCTCGACATGCGGCCGATCCCGAAGGTCAAACCGGGCCGGATCGCCGACGCCGTCGTGGATTCCGTCCGCAGCCGGGTCGCCGAGATCGCCGTGCCCGGCTACGTCGGCGCGCTCGCCACCCTCGCGGCCGTGACACCCGAACCGGCGCTCAACGCCTTCCGGCGGCTGATCCGGGACGACCGGGCCCTGCGCGCCGATTCGCCGGAGCGGGACGGCTACCGCGCCCGCCTCCACCAGGACACCCAGCGGGAGGAAAACGCATGACCACGCAGTACGACGCCGTCGTCGTCGGGGCCGGTTTCGGCGGGATGGGCGCGGCGATCCAGCTCAACCGGCTCGGCTACGGCAACCTGCTCATCCTGGAACGCGAGTCCGATCTCGGCGGCACCTGGCACGTGAACCGCTATCCCGGGCTGGCCGTCGACATCCCGTCGGCCACCTACTCGTACTCGTTCGAGCCGAACCCGCACTGGTCGCGCCTTTTCGCGCCGGGCGCGGAACTCAAGCGGTACGCCGAGCACGTCGCGGACAAGTACCGGCTGCGGCGCTACATGCGCTTCGGCTCGGTGGTCACCGGCGCCGTCTGGGACGAGGCGAACGCGCACTGGGCGGTCTCCTTGGCCGACGGCAAGCCGGTCACCGCGAAGTACCTCCTCACCGCGACAGGATTCCTTTCCCAGCCCAAGAAACCCGACATCGCCGGGATCGACACCTTCGGCGGCAAGGTCATCCACACCACCGCCTGGGACGACGGCTACGACCTCGCGGGCAAACGCGTCGCGGTGATCGGTACCGGCGCGACCGCGGTCCAGCTGATCCCCGAGATCACGAAGGTCGCGCGGGAACTCACCGTGTACCAGCGGACCCCGATCTGGGTGAGCCCCAAACTGGACTTCCCGGTGCCCAAGGCCGTCCGGCGCGCTTTCGCCGCTGTCCCGTTCACCCAGCGGGTCGCCCGGCTGACCGGGACCGCGCTGCTGGAACTGATGATGGTCTCCGGTGTGCTGCACTACAAGCAGCTGCCGGCGGCGAACCGGCTCGGCAAGCTGTGGTGCCAGGCGCACTTGCGTCGTCAGGTGCGGGATCCGGGGCTGCGCGCGGAACTGACGCCGCGCTATTCGTTCGGCTGCAAGCGCCCGACGTTCTCCAACGAGTACTACCCGGCCTTCACCAAGGATCACGTGCACCTGGAGACCTCGTCGATCGCGAAGATCGACGAGACCGGGATCGAGACCGCGGACGGGAAGCGCCGTGACATCGACGTCCTGGTGCTGGCGACCGGATTCGACCTGTGGGAGGCGAACTTCCCGGCGGTCGAGATCATCGGCCGCGGTGGCCGGGATCTCGGGAAGTGGTGGCGGGAGAACCGGTTCCAGGCCTACGAGGGTGTCGCGATCCCGAAGTTCCCCAACTTCGTTTCGCTCAACAGCCCGTATTCCTACTCGGGACTGTCCTATTTCACCACCATCGAGACGCAGATGCGGCATATGGACCGGCTCTTCGGCGCGATGCGGCAGCGGGGCGCGACCGAGTTCGAGGTCACGCAGGAGGCCAACGACGCGTTCCTCGACCGGATGACCGAGCGCCTCGGCGACTCGATCTTCACCCTCGGGAACTGCGCCCCGGCGAACAGCTACTACTTCAACCCGCACGGGGAAGCGACCCTGCTGCGGCCGTCCTCGACGCTGAACGCCATCAAGGAGGCGCAGAACTTCCCCGTCGAGGACTACACCTTCGCCTAGCGGGCAGGGTGCCGGGATCGAGCGATCCCGGCACCCTGGCGCTCACTGCTTGCGGAGCCGGAGCGTGACGGCCGCGCCCGCCGCGGCGAGGAAGACCGCGCTGAGGGCGTACGGCCACCACGGCACCGAGGTGTCGCCCACCGGGGCGGCACCGTAACCACCGGCGGCACCGGTGCGGTCGTAGGTCGAGCCGGGCATCTTGTCGCCGTAGCGGCTCTGCAGGGCCTCGCGGTAGGCGGCGAGTGTCAGCTTCTCGCCGGTCTTCGCCACCGATGAGCCGTCGAGGACGGTCACGGTGTCCCCGTCGACGGCGTACCAGGCGCCCGCCTGAGGTTCGCTCAGGAGGTAGCCCTTGCCGGCCTGCGCCGCGAGGCGCTTTTCGACGTCACCCGAGGCGACGTTGTAGACCGACCAGCCCGAGCCCTCACGCTGCGACCACACGGTCGCCGCGTCGCCGTTGCCCAGGGTGGCGGGGGTGGCGACGTAGGCGAGTTCGGCGGGGACGGCCGAGGTTCCGGCGATGAAGGCCGCTGTCGGCTGGTAGACCGCCACCGGAGCCCGCGTGTCGGCCTTGGCGGTTCTGGCCGCGAGCGCCGTGTCCGCCTTGGCCGCGCCGGGGAACACCGCCTTGGCGAGCCGCTGGGTGGTCGCGTCACTGGTGACCACTGTGGACACCGCAGCGAGGTCGGCGGCGGTGGGCGCGCCGCTGGGGGCGTCGGCGGCGGACGCCTGGCCACCCAGTGCCAGTGACAGTCCGAGGGCGAGGATCGTGGCGCCGAGGAAGGTT
The DNA here is from genome assembly GCF_055584485.1 of Amycolatopsis sp. NPDC102522. Taxonomy (NCBI): domain Bacteria; kingdom Bacillati; phylum Actinomycetota; class Actinomycetes; order Pseudonocardiales; family Pseudonocardiaceae; genus Amycolatopsis; species Amycolatopsis sp. NPDC102522. Next base: position 162,296 of record NZ_JBVJLY010000004.1, read on the forward strand.
CGCTTCATGGTTTCAGTCCTTGATCCCGTAGACGGTGTGGGTCCAGGTGAACGAGTTGTTGGACCGATAAGCGTTGTAGCTCATCTGGTTGTACCGGGGGCTCGAGCCCCACGGGTCGCCGTAGTAGACCGTCGTCGCGCCATTGGTGTTGTCGTAGCCGTAGAGCACGTGCATGTGCCCGCCGCCGTTGTTCCAGCCGATCCGGGTGCCGATCGGCTGCCGCGCGTCGACCTGGCTCTTGATGGAGGCGAAGCTCAGCGTCTGGCCGGAGGAGCTGTAGCTGCCGACGTTGCTGAACCCGAGCCAGCGGAACACGCGCTGCTGATCGCTCAGGTAGCCCTGGTTGTTCGCACAGTCCGAACCGGACTCGTTGTGCGCGACCTGGCAGAACTTCGTCTGGGAGATCGAGTGCCCGAAGTACGCGGCGATGGTGTTGCCACTGGCGTCCCAGCACCAGTTGCTCTTCTCCTGAGCCTGCATCTTGATCGGGATCGTGCTCGCCGCCGTGATCGCGGGAGCCGCGGAGGCGGGCGCCTGCAGGGCGACCAGCGCGGCGACACCGGCGCAGGCCGTGGCCAGCCCGCGCCTGAATGAGGTCTTCACCGTCGGGACACTCCTAACTGGATGGTCGAACGTGAAGCACGCGCGGGCGGCTGCCCGGAAGAGACTGGTGGGGACTTCGGCTACCCGACTGGGTGGCCGACCGGCGCGAGCAGGGGACTTGCGCTGTGACGCGGTAACAGAGGGGTACTGCGAACAGACTGAGATTCACCCTCCGGGGGTACCCGTGGCAAGGTTCGCGGCAATACCTAAGGGTCCGTATTGCCGATGCGGGGATCGCGTAGCGCAGGTCGGCGTCGCCCGATCGAGTTAACGCCGTAACTCCGGTGGTGTGGACCAGCGGAAAGCGTGCGGCCCGTGGTCACTGTTCGTGTTCCCGCCTTTCGGCGGGTGTCCTATCGGTATGGTCCCGAGCATGCCGACGATCGGTGCGGCACCGGTGTTCGTGGCCCGCGACACCGAATTGGCCGAACTGGTGCGCGTCGCTTCGAGCCCGCCGTCGGTCGCCGTCGTCGAGGGCGAACCGGGTGTGGGCCGGAGCCGTCTGCTCGAGGAACTGGCCGCCCATCCCGGGATCGCGTCGCGCGTGGTCTGGTCCGCCCGCTGCGGTTCCTTCGCACGGCCGTGCCGGCTCGCGCCGTTGGTCGACGCGCTGCTCGGGAAGAGCGATGTGGCCGCCGCCCACGCGGCGGGCTTCTCCCCGGTGACCGGTGTCCTGCGACGGCTGATCCCCGAATGGTCGCCGTGGCTGCCGCCGTTCCCGGAGAACGCGGACGCCGACACCGTCCGGCAGCAGGAGTTCCGTGCCGTGCGCGAAGTCCTGACCGGCTGCGGTCCGGCGGTGCTGGTACTCGACGACGTCCACTCCGCCGACGACGACACGTGGGAGTTCCTGCGCGGGCTCGCGGCGTCCCCCGCGTCGCCGCTGAGCGTGGTGGTCAGCGCGGAGACGGGCGGCCCCCGGCGATTCCCGCCGCTGCGTGAAACCGCCGCGCGGCTCTCGCTCCCGGCGTTCACCGCGGCCCAGGTGCGGACGTTGCTGGACGCGTCCTTCGGCCGCTGCGCGCCGGATTTCGCCGAAGCGGCGCACCAGCGGACGTCCGGGCTCGCCGTCGACCTGACGGCCTTGGTCCAGAGCGTCGGCGACACGGCCGAGGCGCTTTCGGCGGACAGGCTGGCGTCGGCGACCGTGCCGCCGATCGTGCGGAGCCGGGTCGCCGGACTGATGGCGGCGCTCGACCCGGCCGCGCGGGACGTCGTCCGCGCGGCCGCGGTGCTGGGATCGCCCGCCGGGGAACCGGATCTGGGCGCTGTCGCGGCATCGTCGTCCGGGGAGATCTCCGGCGCGGTCACCGAAGCCGTGGAAGCGGGACTGCTGCGGGACCTCGGCCGAGGCCGGTACGTCTCGGGGAGCCCGCTGATCGCCGAAGCGGTCTACGCGTTGCTGCCCGGTCCGCAACGGTGCGCGATGCACGGACGCGCGTCCGCCCGTCTCGCCGCTGGCGCCGAACCCTTCGCGTCGCTCATCGCCCGTCACGCGCGGCTGGCGGGTGATCTCGCCGCGTGGACACAGTGGACCGGCGTCGCGGTCGACAACGCCATCGAAGACGGCCGGACAGAGGAGGCTAGCCGTCTGCTCGAAGCGGCCTTGCGGGACACGGACCTGCCGCGGACCGCGCGCGAATCGTTCGCCGTCCGGCTCGGCAGGGAACTGCCGCGCAGCATCGCCCACGCCGGCACGGTCCGGCTGCTGCGGGAGATCCTGCGCGAATGGCCGCTGAGCAAGGCCGCGCGGGGCGAGATCCGGGTCCACCTCGGTCAGGTGCTGATCAACCAGGTGGGCAAGGTCGAAGCGGGCAGGCTGGAAATCGAGCTGGGCGCGGCCGACCTCGGCAGGCGACAGGCCCTGCTCGCCAGGGGGCTGGTCACGCTGGCGCTGCCGCATATCGGGACGGTCCCGGTGGAGGAGAACCTCCGCTGGCTCGACGAGGCCGAACAGGTGAGCAAGGGGGAGCACGACGCCGGGCTGCTCGCCGCGATCGCCGCCAACCGGCTCTCGGCGCGGATGCAGATCGCCGATCCGGAGGCCTGGGACGGCATCGCCGACCTGCCACGGGCGCCGGAATCGGCCGAGGTCTGCCGTCAGGTGGCCCGCACCTACATCAACCTGGCCGACGCTGTGGCGTGGAACGGGCACTATCCGGTCGCGCGGGCCTATCTCGCGACCGCGCGGCGGCTGATCCGCGACGACCACCAGCCCTACCTCGACGCGCTGGCCGACGGCACGGAACTGCGGCTGGACCTCGCGATGGGGGAATGGTCGACCGTCGCCGAGAAGGCGCGGGCGATGCTGACGCGGGTCGACAAGGACAGTTCACTCGCCGCCGAGCCGCTGCTCGTGCTCGGCTGGTACGAGTACGGGCAGCACCGGCCGACGGCGGCACTGCGCAGTTTCGACGCGGCGTTCGCGCTTTCCGCGGGCAGTGTCCCGGTGCAGGCGTCGGCGTACGCGGGCCGCGTCGCGGTCCACCAGGCGGGCAAGGATCTGCAGGCCGCCCGGCGCCTGGCCGAGTACGGCCTGGAAACCGTGCGCCGCAAGAACAACTGGGTCTGGGCGGCCGAACTCATGCCGTTCGCCGTGCGCACCATGCTCGGGCTGGGACAGCACGTCGAGGCCAGGGAACTGCTCGCGGAGTACCGGCAGGGCATCGACGGCAAGGACACGCCGGTCGCCAACGCGGCGGCGTTGCTGTGCCGGGGGATGCTCACCCAGGCGCGCGGTGAGACGCTCGCCGCCGGCGACCTGCTGCTCGGCGCCGCGCGGGCCTACCGCGCGCTGCCTTTCCCGTATTTCGCCGCCTACGCCGACGAACTCGCGGCCGGATGCTTCTCCGAAGCCGGGGAGCGGGAACGTGCCGTCGCCTCCTTCACCACGGCTGAGACGGCGTACGCGAGTCTCGGCGCCGCCGTCGACGCGCTCCGCTGCCGCCGGTCACTGCGGCAATGCGATCCGGAGATGCCCCGGCGCGGCCGCAAGGGCTACGGCGAAGCGCTGTCGCCGAGGGAACTCGAAGTCGCCCGGCTGGCCGCCCGGAACCTCACCAACCGGGAGATCGGCGAGCGGCTGTTCCTCTCGCCGCGGACGGTCGAGATCCACATCGGACGGGCGCTGCGCAAACTGGGGCTGCCTTCGCGCACCGTCCTGACCGATGACCTGCTCCGTGACGCGACCGGTGAAGGGTCCAAAACCGCCTGACGCCATTCCCTAGGGGGCCGTACTCGGCGATTCGCTGGGTACATCGCGAGAAACCGCAGGTGAGAGGCGGTTTCTTTAAATAGTGGAATGATCGCCGCGCTCCACTATTGTTCCGTTTCCGTCGCCGACCGACAGTTGTCTGGCATTCGCGATTTCCCGGAAAGGAATCACTTCCCGAACCGTCACTTGACATCAAGGTAAGCCCACCCTTAGTTTCCCCCTATAACTTTCCTGGGGCGAAGGGGTGAGATGCCGAACATCGGGGGCCGTCCGGCCATGATCGCGAAGGACGACATCCTCCGGGCCGGTCGTGAGCTCGGGATGCGCCGGCTCAGCGTGAAGGCGGTCGCGGTCCGGCTGGGGGTGACCGCGACCGCCCTCTACCGGCATGTCGACTCCCGTTGGGGGCTCGAGCGGCTGGTGGGCGAGAGCATCCTGGCCGAGCTCGAACTCCGGGACGATCCCGGACACGACCTCGAACAGCATCTGCTGTCCTTCGGCCTGCAGATGCGGGCCTTCGTGCTGGAGCATCCGGGCCTGGTCACCTACCTGCAGCTGCTCTTCCCGCGTGGTGACGGCGGGCAGCGCCTGCTGAACACCGAGGTCGACGCGCTCGTCCGCCGCGGTTACGAGCCCGGCGCGGCGATCGTGCTCAGCGGGGCCGTCGCGTCGCTGACCATCGCGATGACCGCGTCCGAGGAACACAGCACGGCGGCCGAGGAGGCCGACGGCGACGGGCTGGACCAGGAGCGGCAGGCGGTCCGGGACCGGTTGTCGCGGGACGACCGGCTCGCCGGGCCGTCCGCCGCGTTGCCGGAGGTGCCGCGGCCCGAGTACGTGCGGCTGGTGCTGACAGCGTCGATTCGCGGGCTCATCGGGTCCTGCCCGCCGGGCAGGCCGGTCGCCGAGATGGTGGCCGATCTGGCGGAGACAGGGGAGGGGCTGTGATGGCGCGCGGGTTCCAAGGCGCGGTGATGCGGGGCTTCGGGGCCCGAGACCACGAAGCGACCGTCGTCGAAACTCAAGAGATAACCCCGCTGTTCGTGCGGATTCGGTTCGTCTCGCCGACGTTGTTCGAGGACGTCGTCGTGGAGCCGACGGCCTGGCTCCGGTTCTGGTTCCCGGATCCGGAAGGCGGCCCGACGGAGTTCCAGCGCGCGTACACGCTCACCGAAGCCGATCCGGAGGCAGGCACGTTCACGATCGACGTCGTCCTGCACGAGCCTGCCGGTCCCGCGTCGCGGTGGTTGCGTGAGGCGCGGCCCGGAGCGACGGTTCCGGTGATGTCGCTGGGTTCCACATCGTTCTCGGTCCCCGCCGAACCGCCCGCCGGGTACCTGCTGATCGGCGACTCCGCCTCGATCCCCGCGATCAACGCGATCCTCGAAGTGGTCCCGGCCGACCTCCCCGTCGAGTTGTACCTCGAAGAGCACGACGAGACCGACAGGCTGATCCCGCTGGGCGAGCACGCGAGGCTGGCCGTGCACTGGGTGCCGCGCCAGGACGCGACCTCGCTGGCTGCGGCGATCGAGACGCGCGACTGGTCGGACTGGCAGGCATGGATCGCGACGGAAGCCGGGTCGTTCAAGCAGCTGAAGACGCGTTTGCGCGACACGTTCGGCTTCCCCAAGTCCGAGGTGCACGGCCGGGCGTACTGGTACTACGGCCGGGCCATGGGCTCTTTCCGCGGGGAGAAGGAAGAACAGGCCCCCGAAGCCCCGAAGCCGGTCAAGGATGCGCCCAAGGGAGCTTGGCGCGCACAGGCCGCCGGACGGCTGCTCGCGCCGGTGCGGCGGACACTGGTCTTCGCCGGGATCCTGCAGGCCGTCGTGACGCTGATCCGCCTCGCGCCGTTCGTGCTGCTGGTGGAACTGGTCCGGCGGCTGATCGAGGGCGGCGGATCGCTGTGGCCGCTCGGTATCTCGGCGCTGGTCCTGCTCGGCGCGGGAACCCTGCTCGAATCCGCTGTCGTGCTCTGGCTGCACGCGGCCGACGCGCGGTTCGCCCGTGACCTGCGGCAGCGGCTGCTGGGCAAACTCGCGAGGCTGCCGCTGGGCTGGTTCACCGCCCGCGGTTCGGGCACGGTCGCGAAACTCGTCCAGGGCGACACGCTTTCGCTTCACTACCTGGTCACCCACGCCGTTCCCGACGCGGTCGCGGCCGTCGTCGCGCCGGTCGCGGTGCTGGCGTACCTGTTCGCCGTGGACTGGCGGCTCGCCCTCGTCCTGCTCGTCCCGATTCTCGTCTACCTCGTCACCACGTCGATCATGGTCGTCCAATCGGGACCCAAGACCGGCCAGGCGATGCGCTGGTCGGAACGGATGGCGGGGGAGGCGGGCGCGTACCTGGAGGGCCAGCCGGTGATCCGGGTGTTCGGCGGTGCCGCGGCATCGTCGTTCCGGCGGCGGCTCGACGAGTACATCGGTTTCCTCGGCGACTGGCAGCGCCCGTTCACCGGCAAGAAGACCATGCTCGACTTCGCCACCCGGCCCGCCACGTTCCTGCTCCTGATCACCGGCGCCGGTACTCCGATGGTGGTCGGCGGCGGCATGGAACCGGTGACGCTGATCCCGTTCCTCCTGCTGGGCACGACGTTCGGCGCCCGGCTGCTGGGTATCGGGTACGGGCTCGGCGGTGTGCGGGAAGGGATACTCGCCGCCCGCCGGATCCAGGTCGTCCTCGACGAACCCGAACTGTCCACAGTGGAGCTCGGAGCCCAGGATGGTGTCGAGCCGGGCACGGTGGAACTGGACAGGGTGGGCTTCGCCTACCGCACCGGGGTTCCCGTGCTGGAGGACGTCTCCCTGACCTTGCGGCCCGGCACGGTGACAGCGCTGGTCGGCCCGTCGGGAGCGGGGAAGTCGACCCTCGCCGCCTTGGTCGCGAGGTTCCACGACGTGACCGAGGGAGCGATCCGGGTCGGCGGGCGCGACATCCGGACCTTCGCCGCCGACGAACTCTACGGCCGGGTGGGATTCGTGCTGCAGGATCCTCAACTCGTCCAGGGAACAGTGCGGGAGAACATCGCCCTCGCCGTCTCCGGCGCCACCGAAGACCAGGTCGTCGCCGCGGCCCGTGACGCGCGGATCCACGAGCGGATCCTGCGGCTGCCCCAGGGGTACGACACCGTCCTCGGCGCCGGTTCCCAGCTGTCCGGCGGGGAACGCCAGCGGGTGGCCATCGCCCGCGCGATCCTCGCCGACGTCCCGGTCCTCGTCCTCGACGAGGCGACGGCCTTCGCCGATCCCGAGTCGGAGTACCTCGTGCAACAAGCACTCGACAGGCTCACCGCGGGCCGGACAGTCCTGGTCATCGCCCATCGCCTGCACACCGTCACCGGCGCCGACCGGATCGTGGTCCTCGACCACGGGCGGATCGCCGAAAGCGGGACCCACGAAGAACTGCTGGCTTCGGGCGGCCGCTACACCCGGCTGTGGCAGGCCGGAACCGGTGCGGAGGTGACCGCGTGATCCGCACACTGCTGGGGATCGTCCCCGCGACGAAACGCCGGGCTTTCCGGCGTTACGTCGTCCTCGCTGTGCTTTCGGTGCTGTTGCGCGCCATCGGTGTCGTTCTGCTCGTGCCGCTGGTGGGCGCCCTGTTCGGCACCGATCCGGCGCGAGCACTGCCCTGGCTGGGCGCGCTCGCCGCCGTCACCGCGGCGGGCTGGGCCCTCGACGCCGTCGTGGGACGGCTCGGATTCGACCTCGGTTTCGGTGTGCTGAACCACGCCCAGCACGACGTCGCCGAGCATCTGACGAACGTGCGACTGTCCTGGTTGGACAGTGAGCACACCCGGACCGCCCGACAGGCCATCGCCGCGACCGGTCCCGACCTCGTCGGCCTGGTCGGCTACCTGCTCACCCCGCTCATCGGCGCGGTCCTGCTGCCGATCGCGATCGCGCTGGCCCTGCTGCCGATCGCCTGGCCGCTCGGGGTCGCCGCGCTGGCCGGGGTCCCGGTGCTGCTGGGCGCGTTGTGGGCGACCGGGCGGATCACCCGGCGCGCAGACAGGGCGGCGGCCGAAGCGAACACCACGCTGACCGAGCGGATCGTCGAGTTCGCCCGCACCCAGCAGACGTTGCGCGCCGCCCGCCGCGTGGAACCCGCGCGCAGTCACGCCGGTGCCGCGCTCGCCGCGCACCACGGCGCGACAGTGCGGTTGCTGCGCCTGCAGATCCCGGGTCAGGTGCTGTTCGGCGTCGCCGGTCAGCTGGCGCTGGTCCTGCTCGCCGGAACGGCCGTTGCCCTGGCCACGCAAGGAAGCCTGACCGTTCCCGAGGCGATCGCCCTGATCGTCGTGATCGCCCGGTACCTGGAGCCGTTCAGCGCGCTCGGCGATCTCGCCCCCGGCATCGAGACCGCCACCACCACGCTCGGCCGCATCCGCACCGTGCTCACCGCGCCCGTCGCCCCGGCGGGTGAGGCTGCCCCGCCGGGCAAGCAAGCGCCGCGGATCCGGTTCGAGGACGTCGGTTTCCGGTACGCGCCCGGCACCGAGGCCGTGCTGGAGAACTTCGCCCTCACGCTGGAACCGGGGACGACGACCGCGATCGTCGGACCGTCCGGCTCGGGCAAGAGCACCGTCCTCGCCTTGCTCGCCGGCCTGTACCAGCCCACCGGCGGACGGGTGCTCGCCGACGGGACGGATCTCGCCGAGCTGTCCGCGGCCGACCGCCGGGATCTCGTCACCGTCGTCTTCCAGCAGCCGTACCTGTTCGACGGTTCGGTGCGCGACAACGTCCTCGCCGGGGATCCTTCGGCGAGTGAGGAAAGGGTCGCCGAGGTCATCGCCCTCGCCCGCGCGGGCGAGTTGCTCGGCGATGGGCGTGCGGCCGTCGGCGAGGCGGGCGGCGCGCTTTCCGGCGGCGAGCGGCAACGCGTGTCGATCGCCCGCGCGCTGCTCAAACCGGCGCCGGTGCTGCTGGTCGACGAGGCCACCAGCGCGCTGGACACCGAGAACGAGGACGCCGTCGTCCGTTCGCTCAGCGCCGATCCCGTGCCGAGGACACGGGTGATCGTCACCCACCGGATCGCCGGGATCCGGCACGCCGACAGGGTCCTCTTCCTGGAGGACGGGCAGATCGCCGAGGACGGCACCGTCGAAGAACTCCTTGCCCGGCAAGGACGTTTCGCCGAGTTCTGGCGGCGGCAGATCGACGCCACCGGCTGGAGGATCACCGCGCGATGACCCATACACAGGGTGAGCCGGAATGGGTCGTCACCCGCGACGGCAGACGGCTCTACGCGATGGTGCTTCCCGGCCCCGAAGGCTTCACCGGGCCGACGGTCGTGTTCGAAGCCGGTGCCGCCGCCACCCGGTCGTCCTGGGCGGCGGTCCAACCGGAGGTCGGCCGCTACGCCCGCGCTATCGCCTACGACCGCTCCGGGCTCGGCCGCAGCGCCCCCGACCCGGGCGGCCGGACACTGCGCCGGATGGCCGACGACCTCAACGACGTCCTCGACCACTTCGGGCCGGGGCCGTATGTCCTGGCCGGGCACAGCGCCGGTGGCCCGATCGTGCGCCAGGCCGCCGCTCGCCGTCCCGAGCGGATCGCCGGCCTGGTGCTGGTCGACCCGACCGACGAGGTGGCGGAGGTGCTCTTCGGCCGCGTCTTCCGCACCGGTGAACGCGTCGCGCTCAAGGCCGGCGCCGTGCTCGCGCGGCTGGGCCTGCTCAAAGTCCTCTTCCGCGGTCTGCTGCGGGGCATCCCGGACGACGTCCGCCGCGACCTCGAACGGGAGGCGTTCACCGTCGGGACGATGCGGACCCATCGGGAACAGGCCCGCACCTTCCTCGACGAACTGGCCGTCTGGCGGCAGGATCCGCCGGTGCTCGGGGACATCCCGGTCACCGTGGTGTCCGGCGGGCTCGGCGGGAGCGGGTTGTCCGCCGCGATGCGGAGGCAGGCGAACGCGTCCCACGCCCACCGGGTGGCGCTCTCGCCCGGTGGCAGGCAGGTGATCGCGGAGCGGTCCGGGCACTACATCCCGAAGACCGAGCCCGAGGTGATCGTGCGCGAGATCGTCAGGATGACGTGAGGGCCCGCCGGAGTTCTTCGTAGGTCGGGGCCAGTGTCCGGAGCGTCTCGGCGGCGCGCGCGTCGTCCTCGACGACGAGGTCGTACTGCAGTGAGCCGACCAGCCGTGCCTGCGTGGTGAGAACGGTGGCCGCTTCGCCGTGGCCGACCCGGCGCACGCACACAGCCGCGTCGGAGAGCCTCCGGGCGCCGACGCGGACCGCGAAGTGCATGAGCAGCCCGCGCAGTTCCGGGTCGCACCCGGCCTCGATCCGGGCGGCCAGCGCGAGCGCCGCGTCGGCGTTGCCGAGGCTGCCTGGAGGGAGTCCCGCGCCGTGCTCGCCGCTCAGCCGCTTGATCGCCCGGGGGAGTGACGCGACGATCGCGGCCTCCTCGTCGACGACGGTGTGCCGGACGAAGTTCGTCCGCATCGTGTGGGGCTTGCCGTAGTCGACGGTCTCGGCACGCCAGGCGGCGGCGAAATCCGTCCTCGGGATCCGCGCGTACGGGTAGCCCTGCGGATCGTGGGCGGTGACGGACTCGCCGTCCGCGGCGAGCGCGACCAGGAAGTGGTCGGCACCGATCGGGCCGGTCATCCCCGGCTGGTGGCGCAGGTACCCCATCTCGACCGGCCCGATCAGGACCGGCCCGTCGGCCAGGCTTTCGGCGAGCCGGGTGAACGCGGTGTCCGGATCCGGTTCGCTCACGGTTTCCGCACGCCAGCCGAGGACGTCGAGCGCTTCGCCGATGCCGATGTCGGGATCCCAGCCGAAGGCGTCGAAGAACGGCATCGAACCGCCGACCAGCTGCATGCCGAAAGGGCTGCCTGTCACTGTTTCGAGCACACCGATTCCCGGTGCTTCGGAGCCCATCATCATCGCGAGGGAATGGGCGTAGCAATAGGGGCCGGAGCCGTCGTAAGGAAGATCGATCACGTGTTCGACGATGGCAGTTTTCGCGCCGAAACGCCACCCTCCCGGTTTCCGTCCGTTGTGGACGGTGCATCACCCGTCCGGGGGTTTCGGGGCCACTCAACGGGTTCTATCCAGGGGACACCGCCGGTACCGGTTGCCGTCGACGATCTTGCCGACACAGGATGACCGTCTATCGGACTCGCTGTCCCCGCCGTCCTGACCTGGGCCGACGGAAGCGAGGGGGTGAGGCGGAGGCGGCATGGCGGAACGTCGTGGGCGAAATCGGTGGCGCCGGGGCACAGCGCTGCTCACGGTGATCTTCGTGGCCCTGCTGATGGGTGCCCCGCTGCCCGCGAACGCCCAGACGCAGCCGCGCGGAGCGGGCACCGAACGGCCGATCGGGCCGGAACCGGTGTACTCCGGGCTGGCGCACGGCGGCATCACCATGGCCGCCAACGCCGTCGTGCAGTGTGGCTTCGGGGTGGTCTGCAACGAGTCCGCGAGCAACGCGAGCCCGGTGTCGTGGATCAAGACCGACCCGGCCGCGCCCGGCAACACCGCCTCCGCGGCGAACCTGTCCGTCCCGGCCGGGGCGAAGGTGCTCAACGCGCGGCTGTACTGGCAGTTCAACCCGGTCGCCTCCAGCGGGACCTCCGGTGACGGCTCCTTGGGCAACCAGGTCTCGCTGAAGACGCCGGGTTCGAGCACCTACCAGCGGATCACCGCCGACACCTACGACTGGTTCCCCGCGCTGGCGACGTCCGGCTTCCCGGTCCCGTACACCTACGGCGGCGCGGCGGACGTCACCGCCGCGGTGACCAAGGCCGGAGTGGGCCAGTACACCGTCGCCGACATCCAGGCCTGCCAGGGCCAGTCGATCAGCGGGAGCAATCTGGGCTGCTGGGGCGGCTGGTCGCTGGTGGTGGCCTACGAACTCCCCAGCGAACCGCTGCGCTACCTGCAGGTGTGGGACGGCCTGCAACGGGTCGCGGGCGGTGGCGCGCCGACCTCGTCGACCATCGCGCTGAGCGGCATCAAGGCTCCGACGTCACGCCAGCCGAACGTCGAACTGGGGATCGTGGCCGGCGACGGCGACGCGCCCATCTCGGGTGACTACCTCCAGGTCGGTCCGAACGCGAGCAGCCTGCAGGACATCTCCCTGCCCGGACCCGCGGGCACGGTGACGAACAACGCGTTCACCAGCCGGATCGACAAGGTCGCGGCCAACGGCTCGGGCGCGAACGTCACCACCCGCAATCCCAATCCGGTGAACAACGTCGGGTACGACGCGCGCAGCATCGACATCACCGGAAAGGTCCCCGCGGGCACCTCCGCGCTCCAGGTGAAGATCGGCACCACCGGCGACGCGCTGTATCCGCAGGTGGTCTGGCTCGTCACCGACGCGCTCGAACCGGACCTGCAGATCACCAAGGCCAACGACCCTGTCGGCAACACGAGCGACGCTCCGCCCGGCTACGTCACCAAGGGCGGCGACGTCACCTACACCTTCGACGTCGCCAACCGGCACGCCGACGGCACCACCACCGACCTCGACACCGCGACGAACGTGGTGCTCACAGACACGCTGCCGGACGGCGTCACCTTCGTGGCCGGGTCCAATCCGGACTGTTCGGCCGCCGGGCAGGTGGTCACCTGCAGACTGCGGAATCTGGCGCCGGGGCAGGCTCAGAAGGTCGCCTTCAAGGTCAAGGTCGGCGCCTCGGTGCCGGACGGCACCAAACTCGACAACACCGGCAAGCTGACCTTCCGCGGTGAGGACACCGGCCGTCCGCAGGACCGCACCTCGAACACGGTGCGGAACACGGTCGCCTCGCCCGGGTACCAGCTCACGAAGACGGTCGACCTCGCCGAGGCGATCCCGGGGGACACCCTGACCTACCAGGTGACCCTGCGGAACACCGGCGTGATCCCCGTACCCGCGCTCACGGTGCGCGACACCCTGCCGCCGGGCACGACTTACGTGTCGTCCGTTCCCTCGAAGGGCACGGCGTCCGGTACGGGGCCGATCGACTGGGCCTTGAACGGCCTCGCCATCGGGGAGACAGCCACGCTGACGGTGCGCGTGAAGGTCGACGAAGCCGCCATCGGCAAGGATCTGGTGAACCGCGCGACCGTCCCGATCGGACCGCCGCCGGTCGTCCCGCCCGACAACCGCTGCCCGGACGATCCCGCCGCGGCGTGCGCGAAGACCAAGGTGCCTCCGCCGTCGTACACGGTGACGAAGACCGCGGACAAGGAGTCCGCCAACCCCGGTGACACCGTGCGTTACACGGTCAAGGTCGCCAACACCGGGAAGGTGACCGCGGCGGACCTCAAGGTCGTCGACGATCTGACCGGCGTGCTGGACGACGCGATCTACCAGAACGACGCCACCGCGTCGCCCGGTGCCGTGGCGTATGCGGAGCCGAAGCTGACGTGGACCGGCTCGCTCGCGGTGGGGAAGAGCGCGGAGTTCACCTACACCGTCAAGGTGAAGAACCCCAACACCGGCGACAACCGGTTGAAGAACGTGGTGACGTCGGAGACGCCGGGTGGGAACTGCCCTCCGGGTTCGACGGATCCGAAGTGCGGCACGACGACGCCGGTCTCGGGTCTGTTGATCGAAAAGACGGTCGACAAAGCGTCCGCGAACCCGGGCGACACGGTGAAGTACACGGTGACCGTGCGCAACACCGGCCAGACGAAGCTGACCGGCGCGACGTTCACCGACGACCTGACGCAGGTCCTCGACGACGCGGACTACCAGAACGACGGTGCCGCGACCATCGGGGCGGTGTCCTTCGCTTCGCCGAAGTTGACGTGGACCGGTGACCTCGGCGTCGGCGCGACGTCCACGGTGACCTACACGGTCAAGGTCAAGAAGCCGAACACGGGCGACAACAAGCTCAAGAACACGGTTTCGTCGGAGACTCCGGGTGGGAACTGTCCGCCGGGATCGACGGACCCCAAGTGCGGCACGACGACTCCGGTGTCGGGTTTCAAGCTTGAGAAGTCGGTCGACAAGCAGTCGGCGAACCCGGGTGACGTCGTGAAGTACACGGTGACCGTCACGAACACGGGGCAGACCAAGATCTCCGGTGCGACCTTCACCGACGACCTCACGCAGGTCTTGGATGATGCGGACTATCAGAATGATGGTGCGGCGACGGTCGGTGCCGTGTCTTTTGCTTCGCCGAAGTTGACGTGGACTGGTGACCTTGAGATCGGTGCGACCTCCACGGTCACGTACACGGTGAAGGTCAAGAACCCCAACCCTGGTGACAAGAAGTTGTCCAATGTGGTCACTTCGGAGACGCCGGGCGGGAACTGTCCGCCGGGATCGACGGATCCGAAGTGCGGCACGACGACTCCGGTCTCGGGCTTGACGATCGAGAAGGTGGTCGACAAGCAGTCGGCGAACCCCGGTGACGTGGTGAAGTACACGGTCACGGTCACCAACTCCGGTCAGACCAAGCTGACGGGTGCGACGTTCACCGACGATCTGACACAGGTTCTCGATGACGCGGACTATCAGAATGATGGTGCGGCGACGTTCGGTGCGGTGTCTTTTGCTTCGCCGAAGTTGACGTGGACTGGTGACCTTGAGATCGGTGCGACCTCCACGGTCACGTACACGGTGAAGGTCAAGAACCCCAACACCGGTGACAACAAGCTGATCAACGTGGTGACGTCGGAGACCCCGGGTGGGAACTGTCCGCAGGGTTCGACAGACCCCAAGTGCGGCACGACCACTCCGGTGTCGGGTTTCAAGATCGAGAAGGTGGTCGACAAAGCCGCGGCGAATCCGGGCGATGTCGTGAAGTACACGGTGACTGTCACGAACACCGGGCAGACGAAGTTGACCGGTGCGACCTTCACCGATGATCTGACCCGGGTCCTGGATGACGCGGACTATCAGAATGATGGTGCGGCGACGATCGGTGCGGTGTCGTATGCGGCGCCGAAGCTGACGTGGACCGGTGATCTTGAGATCGGTGCCATCTCCACGGTGACTTACACGGTGAAGGTGAAGAGCCCGAACTCCGGCGACAACAAGCTCATCAACGCGGTGTCGTCGGAGACTCCGGGCGGCAACTGTCCTCCGGGCTCGACGGACCCGAAGTGCGGCACGACCACTCCGGTCTCGGGGCTGAAGATCGAGAAGGCCGTCGACAAGCAGTCGGCGAATCCCGGTGACGTCGTGAAGTACACGGTGACCGTCACGAACACCGGCCAGACCAAAATCTCCGGTGCGACGTTCACCGACGACCTGACGCAGGTTCTGGACGACGCGGACTATCAGAACGACGGTGCGGCAACGGTGGGTGCGGTGTCGTTCGCGTCGCCGAAGCTGACCTGGAAGGGCGACCTCGATGTCGGCGGGACTTCCACGGTGACCTACACGGTCAAGGTGAAGAGCCCGAACACCGGCGACAACAAGCTCATCAACGTGGTGACGTCGGAGACTCCGGGTGGTAACTGTCCGCCGGGTTCGACGGACCCCAAGTGCGGCACCACGACTCCGGTGTCCGGTTTCAAGATTGAAAAGTCGGTCGACAAGCAGTCGGCGAACCCGGGCGATGTCGTGAAGTACACGGTCACGGTCACGAACACCGGGCAGACGAAGTTGACCGGTGCGATGTTCACCGACGATCTGACCCGGGTCCTCGACGACGCGGACTACCAGAACGACGGCGCGGCAACAGTCGGTGCGGTGGCCTACGCGGCACCGAAGTTGACCTGGACGGGCGACCTCGAAATCGGCCAGGCGTCCACGGTGACCTACACGGTCAAGGTCAAGAACCCCAACCCTGGCGACAAAACGCTGGCCAACACGGTCACCTCGGAGACGCCTGGCGGGAACTGTCCGCCGGGTTCGACGGATCCGAAGTGTGGCACCACGACGCCGGTCTCCGGGCTGTTGATCGAAAAGACGGTCGACAAGCAGTCGGCCAATCCCGGTGATGTCGTCAAGTACACCGTGACCGTCACCAACGTCGGGCAGACGAAGCTTTCCGGCGCGACGTTCACGGATGACCTGACCCAGGTGCTGGACGACGCGGACTATCAGAACGACGGCGCGGCAACAGTCGGTGCGGTGGCCTACGCGGCACCGAAGTTGACCTGGACCGGTGACCTCGAAATCGGTGCCACCTCCACGGTCACGTACACGGTGAAGGTCAAGAACCCCAACACTGGTGACAACAAGCTGTCCAATGTGGTCACTTCGGATACGCCAGGCGGCAACTGTCCGCCGGGTTCGACGGATCCCGATTGCGGGACCAGCACACCGGTTTCGGGTCTGAAGATCGAGAAGGTTGTCGACAAGCAGGCCACGAACCCGGGCGATGTCGTCAAGTACACCGTCACGGTCACCAACACCGGACAGACCAAGCTGGCGGGTGCGACGTTCACCGATGACCTGATCCAGGTCCTCGACGACGCCGATTACCAGAACGACGGTGCGGCGACGATCGGTGCGGTGTCCTTTGCCTCGCCGAAGCTGACGTGGACCGGTGACCTCGAAATCGGTGCCACCTCCACGGTGACCTACACCGTCAAGGTCAAGAACCCGAACTCCGGCGACAACAAGCTCACCAACGTGGTGACTTCGGAAACGCCGGGCGGGAACTGCCCTCCGGGTTCGACGGACCCCAAGTGCGGCACGACCACACCGGTGTCAGGGCTGAAGATCGAGAAGGCGGTCGACAAGGCCTCGGCGAACCCGGGTGACGTCGTGAAGTACACGGTCACCGTGACCAACTCGGGGCAGACCAAGATCGCCGGTGCGACGTTCACGGACGATCTGACGCAGGTTCTCGACGACGCCGACTATCAGAACGACGGCGCGGCGACGATCGGTGCGGTGTCCTATGTGGAGCCCAAGCTGACGTGGACGGGCGACCTCGAGATCGGTGCCGCGTCCACGGTCACCTACACGGTCAAGGTCAAGAACCCCGCTTCCGGCGACAACAAGCTCATCAACACCGTCACATCTGAAACGCCGGGCGGGAACTGTCCACCGGGCTCGACGGATCCGAAGTGCGGCACCACGACCCCAGTGTCCGGCTTGAAGATCGAGAAGTCGGTCGACAAAGCCTCGGCGAACCCGGGTGACGTCGTGAAGTACACGGTCACCGTGACCAACACGGGGCAGACCAAGATCGCCGGAGCGACGTTCACTGATGACCTGACGCAGGTTCTCGACGACGCTGACTATCAGAACGACGGTGCCGCGACGATCGGTGCGGTGTCGTTCGCGTCGCCGAAGCTGACCTGGGCCGGCGATCTCGGCGTCGGTGACACGGCCACGGTGACCTACACCGTCAAGGTCAAGAACCCTAACTCCGGCGACAACAAGCTCACCAACGTGGTGACGTCGGAGACTCCGGGGGGCAACTGCCCGCCGGGTTCGACGGACCCCAAGTGCGGCACCACGACGCCGGTCTCGGGCCTGAAGATCGAGAAGTCGGTCGACAAGCAGTCGGCGAACCCCGGTGATGTCGTGAAGTACACCGTCACGGTCAAGAACACGGGCCAGACCAAGCTGACGGGAGCGACCTTCACAGACGATCTGACGCAGGTTCTCGACGACGCGGACTACCAGAACGACGGTGCCGCGACCATCGGCGCGGTGTCCTACGCGGAGCCGGAACTGACGTGGACCGGCGACCTCGGTATCGGCGAAACAGCCACGGTGACGTACTCGGTCAAGGTGAAGAACCCGAACTCCGGGGACGACAAGCTCATCAACGTGGTGACCTCGGAGACGCCAGGCGGCAACTGCCCGCCGGGTTCGACCGATCCGAAGTGCGGCACGACCACCCCGGTTTCCGGGCTGCTCATCAAGAAGACCGCCGACAAGAAGTCGGTCGATCCCGGTGACACGGTGAAGTACACGATCACCGTCACGAACACCGGGCAGACCGAACAGGACGGTGCGACCTTCACCGACGACATGACCGAGGTCCTGGACGACGCCGACTACCAGAACGACGGCGCGGCGACCATCGGCGGCGTCTCGTACGCGGCACCGAAACTGACGTGGACCGGTGACCTCGGCATCGGGCAGACCTCGACCATCACCTACACGGTCAAGATCAAGAACCCGGACACCGGCGACAAGAAACTGTCCAATGTGGTCACTTCGGAGACGCCGGGCAACAACTGCCCGCCGGGTTCGACCGACCCGAACTGCGTCGCGGACGTGCCGTCCCGCGAACTGACGGTCAAGAAGACCTCGGACAAGCAGACCGCGAACCCGGGCGACGTCGTCACTTACACCGTGACCGTCGCCAACACCGGCAAGGTCGACCTGGTCGGCGAGGACGCCGCACGGGTCACGGACGACCTGTCCGAGGTGCTGGACGACGCCGACTACTCCGGCGACGCCGCGTCGGCCCCGGTCGCCGGGACGTTCGCCTTCACCGCGCCGAACCTGGTGTGGACCGGCGATCTCCCGGTGGGGGCGTCGACCACGCTGAAGTACTCGGTGAAGGTGAAGAACCCGGTCACGGGCGATCACGAACTGCGGAACACCGTCAGCACCAGCACCCCGGGCACCTGCCCGCCGCAGTCCGGCGATCCGGCGTGTTCGACGGTCACCCCGGTGCCCGGGATCTCGCTGGAGAAGAAGGCGGACAAGGCCACGGCGAACCCGGGCGACGTCGTCAAGTACACGGTGACGGTGCGCAACACCGGCAAGACGAAGCTCGCCGGCGCGACGTTCACCGACGACCTCACCGAGGTCCTCGACGACGCCGTGTTCCAGAAGGACGGTGCGGCGACCATCGGTGCGGTGACCTACGAGGAACCGAAGCTGACCTGGACCGGTGACCTGGAGATCGGGCAGACGGCGACGGTCACCTACAGCGTCAAGGTGACCAAGACCGACGGCGACGGCAAGCTCACCAACGTGATCACCACCGACACCCCGGGCGGAAACTGCCCGCCGGGCAGCAAGGATCCGAAGTGCGGCACGACGACACCGTTGTCCAGCCTGAAGATCAAGAAGACGGTCGACAAGACGGAGGCCAAACCGGGCGAGGTCGCCACGTTCACCGTCACGGTGGAGAACACCGGACAGGCCACTGTGGACGATGCGACGTTCACCGACGACCTGAGCCAGGTGCTGGACGACGCCACCTTCGACGGCACCGCGAAGGCCAGTACGGGAACGGTCACCTACTCCGTGCCCAAGCTCACCTGGAAGGGCGAGCTCAAGCCGGGGGAGAAGGCCACCGTCACCTACGCCGTCACAGTGCGGAAGCCGGCGACCGGTGACCACCGTCTTCGCAACGTGGTCACGTCCGACACCCCGGGCGGCAACTGCCCGCCGGGTTCGGCGAACCCCGACTGCGGGACCGACACCCGGGTGCCGCCGACTCCGCAGCCGCCGGACAAGCCGAACCCGCAGCCGCCCACCCCGCGCCCGCCGGGCCTGGCTGTCACCGGTTCGCCGCTGAAGACCATGTCGATCCTGGCGCTGGGCATGCTGGCCATCGGCGCCCTGCTGCTCCTCGCCGGACGGAGGCGCCGGGAGTCCTGATCGGGCTCAGTGCGGATTGCCCATCGACGAGTTGTCGTAGCTGCCGGGTTTGGCGCGGTAGGGGTAGCGACCCTGCTTCCTGCCGCGCCGGACCCGGCTGCCCAGCAGCATCCCGACGGTGAGGAGGAGCAAGACGACCAGGAGCGCCCCGCCACCGATGAAGAGCAACGCCGTCCCCATCGTCATGAGACGAGCTTAGGCACCGCGACCAGCGCCTCGACCTCGACGACGAGTTCCGGGCGCGCCAGCGCGGCCACGACGATCAGCGACTGGGCGGGCCAGTCCGCTTCCGGGTACCAGCGGGTGAAGGTCTCGCGCGTCGCCGTGCGGAAACCGTCGAGGTGCTCGGTGCCGGACAGCATGCTGAAGATCTTGACCAGGTGTTCCGGCCCGGCGCCCGCGGCTTCGAGCAGCCGTTCGAGGTTGGCGAGCAACGCGCGGGTCTGGGACTCGGCGTCGGGCCCGGCCAGTTCGCCGTCGGGCAGCATGCCGACCTGACCGGACACGACGACGAGTTCGTGATCGGCGGGTACACGGACCAGATGGCTGTACGGCCCGATCGGTGCCGCCACGGTCTCCGGATTCCAGCGCTCGATCATCGGTCCCTCTTTCTCGGTGCACGGCGTGCTTCGCCGCCGATTATCGAGGACCGATGATTCCGTACCGCGACGGGAGTCTCCCCTTCGAAGGACGATGACCGAAGGGGCTCCGGATGACGGATTCAGGACAGAAGGCGCGCGATCGCGCCACGACCGGGGTCTGGCCGCTGATCCGCGCCGAGCGGGCGGTGCTGGCGAACGACCTCACGGGGCTCGTCGAAGAACGGTGGGAAACGCCGTCGCTGTGCGCCGGGCTGACGGTGCGCGAGGTGCTGGCGCACCTCACCGCGGGGGCGAGCCTCACGCCGGCTCGGTGGTTCGCCGGGGTGATCCGCTGCCGGTTCGATTTCGACAAGCAGGTCGCCCTGCGGCTGGCCGAACAACTGGGCGAGGACGGCGCCGAGACACTGGAGCGGTTCCGCCGTGTCGTCAGCAGTACGACGAAACCGCCACTGCCGAAGATGGCGATGCTCGGCGAGGCGATCGTGCACGCCGAGGACATCCGCCGCCCGCTCGGCCTCCGCCGGGACTACCCGATCACCGTTCTCACCGCGCTGGCCGGGTACTACCAGGGTGCCGACATGGTGGTGATGGCGAAAGGACGTATCGGCGGGCTGCGGCTCGAAGCGACCGACGGCCCCTTCGCGGTCGGGTCCGGGCCGCTCGTCTCGGGCCCGACCCTGGCGCTGATCATGGCCATGACCGGACGGGCGGCGTACCTGACCGAACTCCGCGGCGACGGCGTCCCGATCCTGCGACGGCGCGTTCCGCCTCAGGACTGAGACCCGGCCGCGGCCAGCACCGGATGCCAAGGTGTCGCGTCGAAGATCAGCGTGATGGACTCGATCCGGCCGTCCCGCAGCCGGAAATGCTCGGCGGTGCGCTGGATTCCCATCGGGAGGACGGTATGGACGTCGTAGACGAGCGTGGCCTCCGTTTCGCCGTAGAGCTCACTGATCAGGTCGACGCCGGTGACCACCTGGAGGAAACCGGGCAGCCCGGCGAGGTGCCCGTCAGCGTCGGAGGTCATCATCGGGCTCCGGAAGACGAAGGCGTCACCGAGCAGGGCGGCCGCCGCGGGCACGTCCCCCGCGAATCTCGCCCGGTGATAGGCCTGGACGGTCTCTCGTGTCGTGCCGGTCATGAACGCTCCTCCAGATAGCGGGCCAAGCGGTCCTGGTTTTCCACCACGCGCAGGCAGAGATGCCGCACCAAGGCCGTCTCGGCGGGAGTGAAGCCGCGGAAGACCGCCGCCATCGCCGCTTGGGACGGCCGCCGGAACTCGTCGAGCCAGGTCCGGCCCGCCGGGGTGATCCGGGCGAGCACGGAACGCCGGTCCTCCGGCGCGGGGACGCGTTCGGCGAGGCCGCCGCGTTCCAGCGTGTCGACCAGACCGGTCACGTTCCTCGAACTCACCCCCGCGGAGCCGGCGAGATCCTTGATGCTGACGCCGGACTCGTTGCCCGCCAAGCGGATCAGGATGTCCAGCGCGCCGGGGCTGAGCCCGCGGCTGTCGGTTCCCGTCGAGCGCAGCTTGTCCAGGCCCCGAGCCGCCGCCCGGATGGCCGCCGCCGCCTCCAAGGCGCCGAGGTCGTCGTCGCCGGCGAACTCGGCGAGCGCTGCCCGCACCCGGGGATCGAACAGCAGGTCGTCCCGATCACGGCCGAAATCATCTACGTGCTTCATAGTGAAGCACTACTTTAATACGTACTTCCGTATCTGTCACCGGCGGGGAGGGGCGTGAGACAAGTAAGGTGTCGGCGAGAACCTGGGAGTGTGTCGATGACGGTGGGGCGCCGGACGTACCGGCCTGCGAGGCAGGCCGTGCTGGTCCTGCTCGCCGCCGTGCTGACCGCACTCGGCCTGTTCCTCGCGCTCCACTCGGGCGATTCCGCTTCGGCGGACGAGTCGCGTGGGGCGAACGCGACGGTCGACTCCTCGGTCTCCAAGGCCGTGACGCCGGTGCGCGCCATGGGCAGGCTCGCCGCCGAACCTTCGCTGCTGGGTGTGCACGGTCACGGTGACCTGCCTCTCTTCGGGACCGTCCCGCACGGGCCCGCGTCCACGACGCTGCTCCGGCTCAGCGAACTCCACGACGACGTCACTCCTCCCTCGCGTACGGCGAACCGCCTCGCGCTGGGGGATCGCGCTCCTCCTCTCCCGGTAGCCGTCTGAAGCTGCCGGGCACGTCTTCGCGTGCCCGGACCGGGAATCCGCGCGCCTGCCTTTCGCTTTCCGCGCGGGTGAATTCATCGAGGAGAAACCGTCGTGCCGCGCGAAACCGCGCGGCGAGGCATGACCGGGCGAGCCGTCGTCTCGCTGGTCATCCTCGCCGCGACCGTGTACTTGTTGCTGACCACCGCCCCGCGCCTGGGGCTCGATCTGCGTGGTGGCACGCAGATCGTGCTGGAGACCAAGGATTCGCCCACCGTCACCGCCGACGCGGGGACCACCGACCGGACGCTCGAGGTGCTGCGCCGCCGGGTCGACGCGCTGGGCGTCGCCGAACCCATGCTGGCCCGCTCCGGGGACAACCGGATCATCGTCGAACTACCCGGCGTGCGCGATCCGCGCGAAGCCGTCGAGGTGATCGGCCGTACCGCGCAACTGTCCTTCCATCCGGTGGTCGGTGTCGGATCCGTCCCCGGCGAAAAACCGGACACCCGCGTCCTTCCCGACGAGAGCGGTCAGCCGATCACGCTCGGGCCCGCCGCGCTGACCGGCGAGGGCGTCGACGGGGCACGCTCGTCGATCGATTCGCAGGGTGGCGGCGGCCGGCTCGTTTCCGTCGACTTCAAAGGGGATTCGGGCCGCGCCTGGGAAGGGCTGACCGGCAAGGCGGCCTGCTCGCCGCCCGGTGACCCGGCCCGCCGGGTGGCGATCGCCCTCGACGACAAGGTGATCTCGTCGCCCCAGGTGAGCCCACAGGTCGCCTGCGGGGTCGGGATCGTCGGCGGGAGCACCCAGATCACCGGGCAGTTCTCCCCGGCCGAAGCGAAGGATCTGGCGTTGCTGATCAACGCCGGCGCGCTGCCGACACCGGTCGAGATCATCGAGCAGCGAACCGTCGGCCCCACGCTCGGCGCCGCCGCGATCGACGCCAGCGCCCGCGCCGCCGTGATCGGCCTGGCGCTGACAGCGCTGTTCCTGCTGGCGGTGTATCGCTTGGCAGGGCTGGTCGCGGTGGGTGCGCTGGTGGCGTACGCCGCCGTGTCCTACGCCGCCCTGCTCGCCGTCGGCGCGACGCTGACCTTGCCGGGGCTCGCCGGGTTCGTCCTGGCCATCGGCATGGCCGTCGACGCCACCGTGCTCGTCTTCGAAAGGGCGAGAGAGGAACACTCGGTCAAACAGGGAGGCTCGCTCCCGCGCTCGGTCAGCCGCGGGTTCAGCGGCGCGTTGTCGGCGATCGTCGATTCGAACGTGACCACCCTGCTCGCCGCGGGACTGCTGTTCTGGCTCGCGTCCGGCCCGGTGCGCGGGTTCGGGGTGACGCTGTCCATCGGTGTCATCGTGGCCCTGTTCATCTCGCTCGTGCTCACCCGCTGGCTGCTGCACCTCACGATGCGGGGCGTGGTCGCGCGCAAACCGCAGCTTTCCGGCCTCACCCACGAGGGACGCGTCCGCCAGTGGGTGAACCGGCGCGACCCGGAGTTCCTCGGCAAGCCGAAACGCTGGCTGATGGTGGCGGGCGCTGTCGTCATCGCCGCGATCGCGGGACTGTTCGTGGCCGGACCGACCCTCGGCGTCGAGTTCACCGGCGGCCGGGTGATCGAATACAGCACTTCGTCGCCCGCCGACGTCGAACAGATCCGCGACGCCGTCTCCGACGCCGGATTCCCCCGCGCCGTCGTGCAGCTGTCCGGTGAGAAGGACATCTCGGTCCGCACCGAGCCGATCGACGAAGCCGCCACCGAGCGGATCCGGACCGCTGTCGCCGGGGTCGCCGGTGACGCGACCGAGATCCGCGACGAGCAGATCGGCCCGAGCCTCGGCGTCGAACTGCGCACCAAGGCGGTGATCGCGCTCTGCCTCGCGGTGCTGGCGCAGCTGATCTACCTCGCTGTGCGGTTCGACTGGCGCCTCGGGCTGGCCACCGTGGCCGCGCTCGCCCAGGACGTCCTGATCATCCTCGGGATCTTCGCCTGGCTGGGCAAGTCCATGGACGGGGTCTTCCTCGCCGCGCTGCTCACGGTGATCGGCTACTCGGTCAACGACTCGGTGGTGGTCTTCGACCGGGTCCGGGAGGTGCGGGGACAGCACCGCAAGGAGCCGTTCGCCCGCGTCGTCGGCACGGCTGTGCTGCAGACGTTGCCGCGGACGATCAACACCGGGATCGGGGTGCTGTTCGTGCTCGGGGCGCTGCTGTTCCTCGGCGACGGTTCGCTGGCCGACTTCGCGCTCGCGCTCTTACTCGGTCTGGTCGCCGGCACAGTGTCCACTGTGGCCACCGCTGGCCCCGTGGCGATCCTGCTCGACAAGCGGTGGCCCGGAGCCGGACGTCCCGTCCGCAAGGCGTCGCGGACACCGACGCGCGAAGACAACGGCGCGGTGGTGTGATCGGCGTTCCTTTGTGGACCGCCTGGCTCCGCCCGGCCTCTATGCTCGTTCCCGGTGGCAGGGGAGTCCACCGGGAACGAGGGGCGGGGTAGATGATCCAGAGCGTGCTCGTCGGCGCTGTCGTCGTGCTGGCTTGGACGATGACGGCGGCACGGCTGGAACGGTGGCAGATCACCGCGCCGATGGCGATGGTCGCGGCGGGGCTGGCGATCGGGTTCACCACCCGCAACGATCTCGGCAACGGCCTCAACACCGAGATCGCCCTCAACGCGGCGGAACTGATCCTCGCGCTGCTGCTGTTCGTGGACGCCACCGCGGTCAAGGGCGGCTATCTCGGTCATGACGCCAAGACCGCGGTGCGGCTGCTGCTGATCGCGCTGCCGCTGACGATCCTGATCGTGATGGGCGTCGGTCTGCTGGTGCTGCCGGGCCTCGGCTGGGTGGTGATCCTGCTGATCGCCTGCATCATCGCGCCCACGGACTTCGCTCCGGCGACCTCGGTGGTGCACGACGTCCGGGTGCCCGAACGCGTGCGGCACCTGCTGAACGTCGAAAGCGGGTACAACGACGGCGTCGTCGCCCCGGTGTTCATCTTCGCGCTCACCCTCGCGGGGAGCAACCACCAGGCGAAGACGCCGGGTGAAGCGCTGCAGGCCGCTGTCCCGGCGGCGCTGCTGGCCGTGCTGGCAGGCTCCGTCATCGGCGCGGTGGCCGCCGTCGCGATGAACGTGACCGGCAGGCACGGCTGGTCGACGCGGCATTCCGCGCGGGTCGCGGCCGTCGCGCTGCCGCTGCTGACCTACACCGCCGCCGTCGCGATCGGCGGCAACGGTTTCGTCGCCGCGTTCATCTGCGGGATCGCCTACAAGACCGCCCGGCACCCCGACGAGGACGAACTCGGGCTCGCCGAGGACGTCAGCTCGCTGTGCGGGTTACTGATGTGGTTCGTCTTCGGCAGCACCGCGGTACTGGTGCTGTCCTTCGGGCTCACCTGGGGCGTGGTGATCGTCAGCGTCGTCGCGCTGACCGTCGCCCGGCTGATCCCGGTGCTGCTCACCTTGCTGCGGACGGATTTCCGGTGGCGGGACCGGATGACCATCGGTCTGTTGGCGCCGCGCGGCGCGGCGTCGATCGTGTTCGGGCTGCTGGCCTACAACTCACTCGACGGGGACGCGGCGGACGCCGCGTTGAGCGTCATGGCGGTGACCGTGCTGGCGAGCGTCGCCGCGCACGGTATCGGGGCGTCGGCTTTCCTGAACCGCAAGTCCAAGACCTCGTGAGCGGTGATTCGGGTTAGCGTGGACCGGTATTTGCCTACCTGCCGCTGACCTGCGCGAAGGTGGCGATCCCGGCGGATGCCCGATCGACGGTGAAGGATTTGGGACGTTCAACGTCCCAAATCCTTCACCGTCGCGAGGTCACCCGGCTCCGGCCACACAACCCTTGCGATCGGCAACCGAGTGGGGAAGGTTCCGGACATTCAACGTCCGAAATCTTCCCCCGTCACCTTCCACGAAGACACCGGAATCCCAGCGGGTAGGCAACTACGAATCCGTTGGAACCCGAATCGCCACTCACGACCCACTGGACCGACTCGGCCCCGCCGCCCTCATCGTCGGACCGGCCGTCCTTTCCGCTCACGAGGGTCAGGCCTTCATCGCTTTCCTGATCGCCGCTTCGAGTGCTTTCACATGCTTCGAATTCATGCCGCCGTAGGTGAAGGTGTTCATGTCCACCTTGTCGGCGTACAAGGGCACGTCCTCGACGACCGTCTTGGAGGCCCCGGGAACTTCGAAGACGAGCCGCCCCGGCTTGAACGCCGTCGGCGGAATGTTCTTGATACCAATGACCTTTTCGACGCTGAACGTATGTCTCCGGTCGCCGAGTCCTTTGACGGCCGCCTTGATCGTGATCGTCCGGCCGCTGAAGCTGATGGATCGACGTCTGGCGTGGATGCGCACGAACCCTCCCCTGGGTGCGAAAGAAGGCACCCTATGGGCAGGGAATCGACCGGACGAGCGCCGTTCCCGAACCGTTATCGCTCCGCTTCGCTCATGGTGAGGGAGAAGGCCGCGGACCTGATCATCGGCTCGTAACGGCGAGCGTCGGGCCACCGACATCCGGTGGTCGCCCGACGCAGCCGCCCCGACCGGAGGTAGGAGATTGCCCGAGATCATCGAGGTCCGGGTCCCGGAGTCGGCCGGACTGGACGTGGTCTTCCTGCACGGGCTGGACGGGGACGCGTGGAAGACGTGGGCGGGCGGTTCGCGGTCTTCGTTCTGGCCGGAGTGGCTGGCCGACGATTTCGACCGGGTGGCCGTGTGGTCGGTGGGTTACGAGGCCTGGTCGACGGGCTGGCGGGGCCGGGCGATGCCCATGCAGGACCGGGCGATCAACCTGATGGCGCGGCTGCAGAACGCCGGTATCGGCGAGCGGCCCCTGTGTTTCGTCACCCACAGCATGGGTGGCTTGCTGGCCAAGGAGATCCTGCTGCACGCGGCCGAGGGCCGCACCGGGTTCGCGACGTTCGCGACGGCCGCGCGCGGGGTGGTCTTCCTGGGGACCCCGCACACCGGATCGGGGCTGGCGGCGGTCGTCAAGGCGCTCGGACTCGTCTATCGGTCCACCGCGGCGGTGAAGGACCTCAAACGCAACGCCGCTCACCTGCGGCATCTCAACGACCGGTATCGCGATTGGGCCGACGAGTCCGGGATCCGGAACCTGGTGTTCTTCGAGGCGTACCCGACCAAAGGCGTCCGGGTGGTCGACGAAGGCTCGGCCAACCCCGGACTGCCTCGTGTCCGGCCGATCTCCGTCGACGCCGATCACGTCGGCATCTGCAAACCGGCCGATCGCGATTCCCTTGTCTACGGCCAGGTTTCGAGGTTCATCGCCGGAATTCTCGCGGAGACCGACGTCTCGCCGCCACCGCAGGCGGCCTGGAAACTGCCCTTGCGCGGCAGGGTCTTCGTCGGCCGGACCGCCGAGCTGGACCGTTTGGAGAGGACGGCCAAGGCCGCCAAGCGGGTCGCGGTGGTGGCGGTGCACGGGCTGGGCGGTATCGGCAAAAGCAGCCTGGCCGCCAGGTTCGCCGAACTGCGCTCGGCGGACTTCTCGGCCGTGTGGTGGATGACGGCGGACTCGGCCTCGGCGATCGACGACGGCTTGGCGGAGCTGGCCGTGGCGCTGTCCCCGGCGGCCGCGGAGCTGCCGTGGGAACAGCGGACCGAACAGGCCGTGAGCTGGCTGGCCTGCCATTCCGGCTGGCTGCTCGTCCTGGACAACCTGAGCGATCTCGCGCACGCGAGCGGCCTGCTGGAGCGGGTGCGGACCGGCACCGTCATCATCACCAGCAGGCGGGGCACCGGCTGGCGTGACATCAGCACCGTGTCACTGGACGTGCTGGAACCGGACGAGGCGGTCGAGCTGCTCGGCAGGACGGTCCGGGCCGAGTGGCCGGAAGCGGTGCTGGCCGACGCGGGTGAACTCTGCGCGGAACTCGGGTGGCTGCCCCTGGCTGTCGAACAGGCCGCGGCCTATCTCGCGCAGAACCGCATGGCCACGGCCCGCTACCTCGGCCTGCTCGCCAGATCCCCGGCGAGAATGTTCGCCTGGACCGCGGAGGCCGAGGACGCGGAGCGTGCCGTCGCCCGGGTCTGGCATGTCACCCTGGACAGGCTCGCGGACACCCCGCTCGCCGCGAAAGTGTTGCGACGGCTGGCCTGGCACGCTCCGGAACGCATCCCGCGATCGCTGCTGGAGTACGACGCCGACGAACCGGAGATGTCCGAAGCCCTGGGGCGGCTGGCCGCCTACAGCATGATCACCCTCGACGCCGACACGATCGAGGTCCACCGGCTCGTGCAGGCAGTGACCCGGACACCCGATCCCGCCGACCCCTACCGCCGCCCCGAGGACATCGACGAGGCGCGTGAAGCCACCTCCGCCGCGCTCGCCCGCTTGCTCGACGCGGCAGACTCCCGGCTGCCCGCGCATTGGCCCGTCTTCCAAGCCGTGCTGCCCCATGCCCGGGCGCTGCTCGACCACACCGACATCGACACCGGTCCGCTCTGTCAGCTCGCCACCAGCCTTAGCCTCTACGTCCTCGGCCAGGGCGACCCCACGACCGCCATCGTGCTCGCGGCCCGGGCGAGCGCCGGTTGCGAACGGCTCTACGGCATCGACGACCCCAACACCCTGCACGCGCGGAGCAACGCGGCATCCGCCTACCAGGCAGCCGGCGACCAGACGCGGGCGATCGCGTTGTTCGAGGCCACCTTGGAAGACTGCGAGCGGAGGCTGGGGCCCGACCACGCGCACACGTTGAGCTACCGGAACAACCTCGCGGCCGCCTGCCATGCCGCCGGTGATCTGCGGCGGGCGATCTCCCTGCACGAGGAGGCGCTGGAGGGGCGCGAACGGCTGCTGGGAAAGGAACACCCGGACACGCTGCTCTCCCGGAACAATCTGGCCATGTCGTACGAAGCGGCGGGTGACGCGGAGCGGGCGATCCCGCTGCACGAAGCCACACTCGCCGATCGCGAGCGCGTGCTGGGTTCCGACCACCCGGAGACCTTGCTCTACCGGAGCAACCTGGCCTACCTCCATTGGTCGACGGGCGATGTGAAGCGGGCGATCACCCTGTTCGAGGCGACGCTGAAGGATCGCGAGCGCGTGCTAGGGCTGGACCATCCGGACACGCTGACCTCGCGGTGCAATCTCGCGGGAGCGTGCGAGACGGCCGGTGACCTCGCCCGCGCGGTCGAACTGCACGAGCGGACACTGGCCGATCGCGAGCGCGTGCTGGGTCCCGATCACCCCGACACGTTGAAGGCGGGGAACAACTTGGCCGGGGCGTACGAATCCTCCGGTGAGCTGGCGCGGGCGATCGAGTTGTACGAAAGCACGTTGGCCGCGCGGGAGCGGCTGTTCGGACACGATCACCAGGACACGCTGAACTCGCGGAACGACCTGGCCTACGCCCGCGGCGTCGCGGGTGATCTGCCGCGCGCGATCCGGCTGTACGAAGAGGCGCATGCCGACGCCGAGCGGGCGCTGGGGCCGGACCATCGCATGACCCGGACGATCCGGGAGAACCTCGAGATCGCGATCCGCCAGCGCGACCGTTCTTGATCAGTCGTCCGAGGTCAGATCGTGCGGTTCGGTACTGTCCCACAACCGTTCCACTGTGAACACCGGTGCTGCTTCACCGTCCAGCCGTCCTTGCCCGTGACTTTGCGATATCCGGTGATCCACGACTTCCACGACGGCTTCGTCAGCCGGATCCAGGACGAGGACCCGGATTCGTCCGCCTGCTTGGAGAACCGACCGGATGTCACGGCGCATGCCCTGCGCGATCCTGGTCATCGAGTGGCCGATGAGGAGGGCGACGTCGCCCGGCACGTACAGATCCAGGTGCCGTCGGTTCCGTGGAGACCGTAGTGGTCGGCCGCCCCGCCGTGTCCGGGATTGCTGACATCGATGGCATACCGCGAACACGACGATACGAAGCCATTTGGCTCAATTGTTTGTCTGGTCCAGTCCAGTTATGTCTACTAACGTAGAGGGATGGAGCTGGAACTGCGCCACTTGCGCATCATGTGCGCGATCGCCGAACTCGGGAGCATCACCAAGGCGGCGAACACGCTCGGGATGGCGCAGCCCGCGTTGACCGCACAGCTGAAACGCATCGAACGGACGCTCGGCGGGAAGCTCTTCCTGCGTGATCACACGGGCACCCGGCCGACGGCGCTCGGTCTCCTTGTCCTTGACAGGGCGAAGATGGTGCTCCCCGCCGTGTCGTCGCTGCACGACGAGGCCGCGCGCCTCGCCCAGCACACCGGCACCGGCGAGCCGATGACCTTGCGGCTCGGCTCGGCGACCGGGCCGATGCTCGGGGCGCTCCTGCAACGCCTCGGCACCACCCATTCCGACATCCATGTCGCCACGCATACGTCGTGGTCGGCCAACAATCTCGCGGACATGACCGCCGAGGGTGCGCTGGACTTCGCCTTCGTCGGCGTCTGCGGAGACGCCGCCCCGCCGCCGGAGCCCGGTGTCCGCTGGCGGACGCTCGCGCATCATCCGGTGTTCGTGCTGATGTCGGCGCGGGACGAGCGCGCGCAGCAGGCCGAGGTCGAACTCAGTGAGCTGGCGGACGAACGGTGGTGCGCGACGCCGGGTGACGGATGTTTCGGCGAATGTTTCGCCTCCGCTTGCGCGCGGTCGGGGTTCACGCCGCGTTCCTTGTACGAGACCGATGTGCTGACCTGCATCGAGATGGTCGAATCGGGACACGCGGTGGTGTTGTGCCAGCCGCTGTTCCACGAGATCCCGGGCATCGTCGCGGTCCCGATCGCCGGGAATCCGTTGAGCTGGCGGAATCTCGTCGGCTGGTCGGAGCGGGGGGAGATGGGCCCCTTCGCCGCGGAGATGATCGCCCTGTCCCGCGCGGTGTACGGCGAACTGATCGACCGGCGGCCGACCTACTCCAAGTATCTCGAGTTGAACCCGGGTTATGGCGTGGACTACACGGACGCCGGCGTGCGCTGACCTGCACGGAAGCCGCCGAAAGGTCCAGTCCACTGGGTGGATATGACCTAAATGGTATGTACCTTTTGCAGCAGGCGCCTCGTACGGTCTGGACGAGATCTTCTTCCGGAACGTCGGTGAGGGAACGCCTGAAATGAAGCGAAAGATCGTAGCGGCCGCCGCGGCGGCCCTGACCGGGGCGGGCTTGGTCACGGCCGTCGCGCTGACCCCGAGCGCCAGCGCCGGCCAGACCGTCACGGCGGCCGACCAGGTCCAGTCGGAGATCGTCGCGGCGTTGTCGCGTGATCTGAAGATCAGCCCGGATCAGGCCAGGACCCGGATCGCCGACGAGCAGAAGGCCTCCTACACCGACAGCGCCCTCAAGACCCGGCTCGGTTCGTCGTACGCCGGCTCGTGGCTTGACGCGGCCGGGACCAAGTTGACCGTCGCGGTCACCGACGCGGCTCTGGAGAGCACCGTCCGTACGGCGGGGGCGACCCCGAAGACCGTCACGCGGAGCGTCGCCCAGCTTGACGCGGCGAAGCTGTCCTTGGACACCAAGGGAAGCACCGCGCCGAAGAACGTGCCGGGCTGGTACGTCGACGTCGTCACCAACTCGATCGTCGTCCTGTCCCACGCCGGTGGCGAGGCCGCCGCGAAGTCGTGGGCGACAGCCTCCGGTGTGCGTGCCGACGCGGTGCGGGTCGAGACCAGCACCGAAAGCCCGGTTCCGCTGATCGACGTCATCGGCGGCAACGCCTACACCTTCGGTTCGGGCCGGTGCTCGATCGGTTTCTCGGTCGAGGGCGGCTTCGTGACCGCCGGGCACTGCGGCACCACCGGTACGCGGACCTCGAACCCGAGCGGTTCCGTCGCGGGCTCCACCTTCCCCGGCAACGACTACGCGTGGGTCCGCGTCGACGCGGGCAACACCCCGCGTGGGCTGGTGAACCGCTACCCGGGCACCGTACCGGTGGCGGGTTCGCAGGAGGCCGCGATCGGCGCCTCGGTCTGCCGTTCCGGTTCCACGACGGGCTGGCACTGCGGCACCATCCAGCAGAAGAACGCCTCGGTGACCTACCCGCAGGGCACCGTTTCCGGCCTCACCCGGACCAACGCCTGCGCCGAACCGGGCGACTCCGGCGGTTCTTGGCTCGCGGGCGACCAGGCCCAGGGCGTCACTTCCGGCGGTTCCGGCAACTGCACCTCGGGCGGCACGTTCTACTTCCAGCCGGTCTCGGTGATCCTGAGCGTCTACGGCCTGCGGTTGGTGACTTCGGGTTCGAACCCGCCGACCAGCACCACCACGACGCCGACCAACACGACGTCGAACCCGCCCACCGGAACCTGGGCGGCCGGTACCACCTACGCCGCGGGTGCGACGGTCACCTACAACGGCGTTTCCTACCGGGCCCTCCAGGGCCACACCGCTCAGGCAGGTTGGGAGCCGCCGAACGTCCCAGCGCTCTGGGCACGCGCCTGACCGCCTAGCCGTCCGGGCCACACGCAGGGGTGCGCCCGGACCTGACCGCCCCCGACGTCGTCCGTGCGTCGGGGGCGGTCCCTTTTTCGGCTCAGTGCAGGACTTTCAGCCCCACCACGCAGGCCACGATCCCCACGATCAGCAGAATTCTGGCCAGCGAAACGGTTTCCGCGCCGGACCACATGCCGTAGGCGACGGTGAGCGATGCGCCGATCCCGACCCAGACCGCGTAGGCGGTCCCGACGGGAAGATCCTTCATCGCGTAGGCGAGACCCACCATGCTCGCCACCAGGGTCACACCGAAGATCACCGACGGCGTCGGCCGGGACAACCCCTCGGACCTGCCGAGGGCAGTGGCCCAAACGGCTTCCAGAACACCCGAAACGACAAGGACAAGCCACGACATGACGCGCTCCCAGAGTGCCGTCTTGTCGCTGGCCGGGTACGGCACCCACTCGTCCGGGGACCTCGATCAGGAGGTTCCACGACCAGGATCGCACACCGGCGGCACGGGCCGCCCGCGGGTTTGACGAGGATCACCACGCGGACAGGCCACTGTGGACGGTCAACGGTTCAGTACCTTGGGTGCCGACCAGGCGAGCAAACCCAGTTCCAGTACCGAGAACCCGATCAGCGCCCACGCGCTCGGCAGCCAGATCAGCGAGATCCCGACGAGGAGGATGGGCAGGACCAGCCCGGCGTAGGCGGCCAGGAACAGGGCCGCGAGCACCTCACCGCGCACTGGCGGTTCGGCGAGGGCGGCGACGGTGGCCACCGAGGCGCGGAAGCCCAGTCCGACGCCGGCGCCCGCCGCGATCCCGCCCGCGAGGAAGAGCCACAGCTGGGCCGTCGTCACCGCGACCGGCAGCGCCACCAGCCCGGCCACCATCAGCGCGAGGCCGAGCCGCAGTTGGGTCCGCCTGGCCAAGCCGGCGAAGATCACCTGCGCGGCGGCCGCCGCGACGAACACGGAGAACGACGCGAGCCCGGCCAGCATCCGGGAACTTTGGTGCATCCCCTGCGCGAGCAACGTCGGCGTCAACGCCATGAACAGTCCCGTGATCGCGAAGGCCGCGAAGGCGCCGATCGCCGCGCCGAAGAACGCGGGCCGCGCGCTCGAAGGCAGCGAGACGCGCTGCGGTCGGTACGCGGGGCGCTCTTCGGCTCGTTCCACCGTTTCCGGGACGAGCGCGACGGCGATGGCCGAGGCGAGCAGCAGGACCAGGAAGAACACGAACGGCGTGCTGAGCGGCTCGGCCGAATAGCTCGCGAAAATACCGCCGAACAACGGTCCGAACGCCAGCCCGCCCATGTTGACCACTGTCGCGATCAGTCCCGCGCGGCCGTGGTCCTCGCGCGGCCGGGCGACCGCGCGCAGTTCCGACAGGTGCGCGGTGGCCGTCGCGGTCAGCGCGCCGATCCCCGCCCCGCCGACGAGCCTGGCCAGGATCAGCCCGGGAACGTCCGGCCACGCCAGGAAGAGCGTCGCGGAAAGCGCCTGGGTCAGGGTCGCGGCGAGGATCACGCGCCGTCGTCCCAGCCAGTCGCTGACATGACCGGCGAGGTACAGGCTGCCCATCACGCCGACCGCGTACGCCGCGAACACGATAGTCACGACGTAGGTCGGGAAGCCGTCACGCTGCTGGTAGAGCACGTAGAGCGGGGTGGGAACGGTGGAGAAGGCCAGCGAGACGGCGTAGGCGGCCGCGATGACCCAGAAGCCGCGACCGTGGCTGAGCCGCAGGAGCGCGGGACGGGGACGGGTGACGGTGTTCAGCATGTCTCCACTGTGAATCCCGGGATCATCCATGTCCAACGAACAATGCTGGTCACAGTTATCCGAAACTGCGATAATTCGCCCTCGTGGAGACCCGTCAGCTCGAATGCTTCGTCGCCGTCGCCGAGGAGCTCAGTTTCACCCGCGCCGCTCGACGGTTGTTCGCGGTGCAGTCCACCGTGTCGGCCACGATCCAGGCGCTCGAAGGCGAGCTGGGCGTCAAGCTGTTCGACCGGTCGACCCGGCGCGTCGCGCTTTCCCCGGCGGGCCTGGTGTTCCTGCCCGAGGCCAAGGCCGCGCTGGAGGCCGTCGACAGGGCACGCGAGGTGGTCGCCGACGCCTCCGCAGGACTGCGCGGCAGTCTCCGCGTCGGCACCCTGACCAGCGTCGGGGACCTCGACCTGCCGGATCTGCTCGGCGCCTTCCATCGGCGGTATCCGCTGGTGGAGCTGCACGTCACGGTGTCGATCACCGGGTCGACAGGCTTGGCCGAGGACCTGCGTCAGGGCAGGCTCGACGTCGCCCTGCTCGGCCTGCCCGAATCCGATCTCGCCGGGCTCGACACCAAGCTGGTCGGTTCGGTGCCGTTCGTCGCGTTGCTGCCCGACGGCCACCGGCTGGGTGACCGGCGGTCGCTGACCTTGCCGGACCTCGCGGGCGAGTCGTTCGTGGACAATCCGCGCGGCTTCGGCAACCGGGTCGCCCTGGACCGTGCTTTCGAGGCGATCGGGGCCCCTCGGCGGGTCGTCGTCGAAGTCGCCGATCTGCGGGCGGTGCCCGCTTACGTGGCGGCGGGGCTCGGCGTCGCCGTCGTGCCCGATCTCCGGCTGCTCTCGGGGGTCCGGACGATCCCGGTCGACGAACCCGGCCTCACTTGGCCGTTGACCATCGCCACGAGGGGGGAGCGGCCGCCCGGTCCGGCTGCCCGCCTGCTGCTCGAGCTGATCGACGGCGGCGAGTTCTCCATCGCGATCCCGGTCCGGGCCTGAGCTCAGCCCGACAGCAGCGTGCGGGTCGTCCTGGCCACCAGGTCGACGGTGCGCGGCGGTGGTGCCTCGCCGCGGTCGAGGTGTCTCCTGACCGCGGCGTACGGGAGGTCCACGAGGGCCAGCATCAGTTCGTCGGTGCTCCGGCCGGTCAGCGGACGCAGCCGTCGCACGACCTTGGTGATCGCCGCGTCGAGGCGCTGGTTGGCGTCTTCGGCGCGGGCGCGGTCTTCGGGGCTCCAGTCTTCGACGCCGAGCATGCGGTCGCCCCCGTAGAGCAGCTTTCCCTCGGCGGGACGGTCGCGGCACCAGCGGACGACCTGGGCGGCGGCTTCGACGGCTGCCTCCGTGGCCGGTTCCTGGTCGAGGGCTTCGAGATAGCCCTGCTGGAACCGGGTCAGGGTGCGGAGCCAGACGGCGGCGAGCAGGGCCGGACGCCCGGGAAAGCGGTGGTAGATCGATCCACTCGGCGCGCCGACCTCGCGGGCGACGGCCGACATGGTGACCCCGGCGGCCCCTTCTGCGGCGAAGATCCGCACGGCGGCGTCGAGGAAGTCGTCGGCGGTGTGCCGCGGTGGCCGTCCCATTTTCAGAGACTATCCTCTACTATGGTTTTAGTGGAAGGTCTCTAGAACTGGTCTCTAGAACTGGGGAGGCGCGATGCGCGTGTGGAACAGGCATTCCCGGATCGTCGGCGTGGCACAAGAACACGTCGGCGCGTTGATCGACACCTTGTCCGCCGACGGCGACAGGCTCTGGCCCGACGCGTGGCCGCCGTTGCGGTTCGACAGGCCGCTCGGCGTGGGCGCAGACGGCGGGCACGGGCCGGTGCGGTACCGCGTCGAGTCCTATGAACCCGGGAAGTCCGTGAGGTTCCGGTTCACCGCACCTCGCGGCTTCGACGGGTTCCACGAATTCACGATGCGTACGACGGAAACCGGGGAGACCGAGCTCGTGCATCTCATGGTGCTGAAGCTCCGGCATCCCGCTTGGTGCACGTACCCGGTGCTGTGGCGGCCGCTGCACGACGCCTTGCTGGAGGACTGCCTGGACCGCGCCGAGCGTGAACTCACCGGCACGGTCCGGGCACCCGCGAGCTGGAGCGCCTACGTCCGGCTCTTGCGGAACCTGATCTCCGGCAACAGGTTCCGGCGCTTGAGGAAGAACAAGGTGCCGCCGATGAGCACGACGGCGATCAGGTAGCCCAGTGCCAGGGACACGGCGCCGCCGTTCGCGGGCGGGAGCAGAACACCGAACACCGCGCTTATCCCGGCGAGGATCCAGCGGCCGCGGTCGGTCGTGAGGCTCACGGCGAGCAGCGCGACCGTCCACAGGAGATACCACGGCTGCACGACGGGCCCGAGCACCAGCATCGCGGCGAAGGTCAGCCCCGCGCCGTACAGCGGGTGCATCTTCTCCCGGTAGGTGAGCCACAGCAGCCTGGCACCGACGGCGAGGCCGAGGATCGCGCCGATGAGCGAGAACACCTTGATCGCGCCGTCGGTCAGGTCCGCGCCGAAGACCTTGCCCACGCCGCCGACGAGGAAGCCGAGTTCGTTGGTGGGCGCCATCCAGCTGTGCACCTGGCCGGAGACCCCGGAGAGCACGCGGACCCAGCCGAAACCGAGCCCGCTGCCGAGTGAGATCGCCGCGGTGACAGCGGCGAATCCCGCGGGCAGCCCGAGCGCCACCGCGACCCGGCCGGTGGGGGTCGCCCGGCGGAACAGGTCGACGCCGACGAACAGCAGGCCCGCGACGGCCACGATCTTGACGTTCGCGGCGGCGCTCACCGCGATCACGCCCGCCGCGATCAGCGCCGGCCGGGCCGCGCCGGTCTTCGCCGCGCCCATGAGGACGAGTTCCAGCCCGGCGACCATCAGTCCGACCATGAGCCCGTCGTTGTGCACGCCCGCCACGATGTGCCACAGCACCAGCGGGTTGAGCAGGGCCAGCCACAGCGCGATCGACGGCGAAACCCCGACGCGTCGGGCGAGCCGGGGTAGCGCCCACGCCATGAGCGCGATACCGGCCAGCCCCAGCAAGCGGTGCAGCAACAAGGTCGGGACGAAGCTGTCGCCCGCGATGTGGGCGATCGTGCGGGCCAGCGCGACGAACGCCGGACCGTACGGCGCGGGCGTGTCCCGCCAGTAGTGACTGACAGCGAGCGTCACCGGCGAATCGGCGCCGAGCGCCTCCGCCGGCCCCACGAGGTAGGTGTCGAAACCCTTGGCCGCGATCAGGCCTTGCGCCAGGTAGCTGTTGATGTCGCCGCTGAACAGCGGGCGGGCGAGAAGCAGCGGCGCGCACCACGAGACCGCGATCCAGTACAGCCGCCGCTCGGGGAGTCCGGCGGCGAGCCGTCCGATGCCCAGCCAGGACAGCACCAGGGTGGCCATACCGGTGACGCCCAGTGCCACCACCAGCACCGAGGGCAGGCCGATCCCGGACGTGACCAGCACCAGCACGGCGATTCCGAGGAAACCCGCCCAGTGCAACGCCGAGATGTTCAGCCCGGTCTTCTCCGGCGCGGGCAAGACGTTTTGCATGCGGCCAAACTACTCCAAGTGCGAAATCCGGTTCCGCCGATCGTCGGAGAAACCGGTTTCGACGCTTCGAGACGACGTCCACCGGGTATCCCTCGCGCTGGAGAGGCGGTGGTGGGCGTGAAGAAACGGTGGGTGCGCCTCGGGGCGTTCGCCCTGGTCGGGCTTCTGATCGTCGGTGCGGCACTGCAGCTCACCGGGCTGTTGCCGAAGCTGGACCCGTTCGGAACGTCCACTGTGGACCGTTCGCGACCCGCGGTGCTGCAGGCGGTCCGTGATCTGAGCGAGTACCACGCGGCGGCCGGTGACTACCAGGTCGTCGTCGACATCGAGAAGGACGTCAAGTGGGTGCCCGCGAGCATCGCCGGGGAGCGGACCCTGTTCGTGGCGGCGGGCTCTGTCGACGCGTACGTCGATTTCGGACCGCTGGTGGAGAATTCGCTCACAGTCTCGGAAGACCGGCGGACGGTCGAGGTGCGGTTGCCCGAACCCCGGCTGGCGAAACCCGCACTGGACAACGAGCGCAGTTATGTCTTCGGCCAGGAGCGCGGCCTGATCGACAGGCTCGGGTCGCTGGTGTCCGTTCCGGACCAACAGCGGTTCCATGTCGCCGCCGAGAAACGGATCGGTGAAGCCGCCCAGCGCTCCGGCCTGCTCGAACGCGCCAAGGCCAACACCAAGGCGATGCTCACCGGGCTGCTGCGGGCGTTGGGTTTCGAGGTCGTTTTTCCTGACGGACCGACGACCTGACCCGCCCGGATTTGCGCGAACGTGCGCCCTTTGCCCGCCGGTCTTGACCGGGTGACCCCGTGCTGGTGGGCTGACGAGGTCGACAGGGAGGCGCGATGGTGACGAAGCCGAGGGAGACCCTGACCTACAGCGAGCCGCTCGCGACCGGTGAGATCGCGATCGACGCCGCGCCCGACAGGGTGTACCGGCTCGTCAGCGACCCGGTCGCGATGGCGGAGTGCGCCGAGGAACTGCGCGAGGCGCGCTGGATCCGCGGCGCGACCGAGGCACGGGTCGGGGCCTGGTTCGCGGGCAGCAACCGCAACGGCTGGCGGCGTTGGGTCACCCACGCCGAGATCGTCGAAGCCGAGCCGGGGCACCGGTTCGCCTACCGGGTGCGCACCCAGTTCCGCGTGCCGATCTCCCGCTGGGAGTACGAGATCCAGCCCGAGGGCGACGGTTGCCGCGTCACCGTGACGAACTGGCTGCGGGTGCCGAAGTGGTTCGTCCCGATCGCCATCTTCATCACCGGTGAGCCCGATCGCGCCGGCACCAACCAGGTCAACATCGCGGCCACCTTGCGGCGGGTGCAGGCCCGTGTCGAGGGCCGGGAGTGGCGCCGCGAACCCCGCGGTTAGTCCTCTGAATGCGTTCTGGTCTCACGGGTTCTCGACGTTCTGCATCCCCCGGTTCTCCAGTCTGCGCATCACCGGACCGGAGAGCAGACCGTGCACGAGGACCGACACCGCGATCGTGAGCGCCGTCACGCGCCAGAGCGAGTCGGCCATCGGGAAGTCGCCGTGCCCCAGCGCGTAGGACAGGTAGTAGAGGCTGCCGATCCCGCGGATGCCGAAGAACGCGATCGCCGTCGCCGCCGGGCGGGTGGTGGTGCCGCCGAGCAAGGCCAGCCTGCCGAACAGCGGGCGCACGACCACCACCGCCGCGACCGCCACCAGGACTTCGGCGAGCTTCAGACCGGCGAGGAGCCCATCGCCCAGCGCGACACCGAGACCCAGCAAGGCCAGCGCCACGAAGAGCCTTTCCAGCTGGTCGCCGAACTCGTGCAGCACGCCGTGGTACTCGTGTGACCGCTCGCTGGCACGGATGGTCGCGGCGGCGGTGAAC
Source organism: Amycolatopsis sp. NPDC102522 (assembly GCF_055584485.1). Taxonomy (NCBI): domain Bacteria; kingdom Bacillati; phylum Actinomycetota; class Actinomycetes; order Pseudonocardiales; family Pseudonocardiaceae; genus Amycolatopsis; species Amycolatopsis sp. NPDC102522. The sequence continues at coordinate 201,925 of NZ_JBVJLY010000004.1, forward strand.
ACCGCGACGAAACCGATGCCGCCCAACCATTCGCACAGCGCGAAGGGGAGGAACGCGATGGCGAGCACCACCAGCCCGTCGGAGTATTCGCCGAGACGCAGCCGCTCGTGCCGCACCCGGAACATGAGCCAGGACAGCAACCGGCCGCAGGCGAGGCCGACCACCACGGCGATCGCGAGGGGAGCGAGGACCTCGGTCAGCGGCCACGGCACGGGAGAAGCGCACGCCGTTCCGGCCAGGACGAGGGCCAACAGGACGAACGGCATCGCCAGGCCGTCGTTGAGTCCGGCTTCCGAGGTCAGCGTGAACCTGATCTCGTTGTCCGAACCGCGTCCGTCCTCGGTATGCGGCGCCGGCACCTGGACATCGCCCGCCAGCACCGGATCGGTCGGCGACAGCACGGCCCCCAGCAGCAGCGCGGCGGCGGGGGACAGGGCGAGTGCCCACCAGCCGAGCAGGGCCACCGCGCAGATCGAAAGCGGCAACGTGATCGCCAGCAGGCGCCAGGTCGAATTCCACGACCGCCAGCCGATCAAGCGGTCGGATTTCAGTCCTGCGCCGACCAGGGACACCAGTACCCCGAGTTCGGTGATCACTTCGACGGCGCCCACATGCGACCGCGGGTCGAGGACACCTTCGCCGTAGGGGTGTCCGAAGGGGAGCAAGCCGAAGATCAGGCCACCCACCAGCAGGATCAATGGCATCGACAGCGCGCGTTCGTGCAACAGGTTGGGCAGTACCGCGGCGCACAGCGCCAGCACGCCCGCACCGGCGAGGAGTATCTCCATCCGGGCGGAGTACCCGGTCCGGACCTTTCGCAACCGGTCGCGGGCTCAGCCGCCGACTTCTAGTCCTTTGTGGATGGACAGGTCGACGCCCGAGGCCAGCCGGTACGGCCGCGTGTCCACAATGGCGCCGAGCAGCCGCCGCAGCCGGGAGACCTCGGCGCGGACGGTGACGAGGTGTTCGGCGTCACCGTAGAGCGCCCGGCTGAGCGCCTCGGACGAAAGCCCGGCCGGGCCAGCCGTGCGGAGATGCACCAGGATCCCGGCGTGCCGGGGCGTCACGGTGCGGACCCAGCCGACGTCGCCCGACCGCATCCGCAGCATCGGCGCGTGGCCGAGTTCGAGATCCAGCCGGACCCGGCGCGCGGTGTCGGCCGGGCGCACGAGCCAGCCTTCGGCCAGCCGCTCGGGCAGGCAGGCGCCCAGTCCGGGAACGGCGAGGATCTGGCCTTCGACGGGGGCGGCGATCCGCGCTCCTGGCGCGATGCCCGCGGAGTGGGCCACCCAGCCGTCGTCGTCCACCAGCAGCGCCGGGCCTCCCGTGCCCGCCACCACCGGTTCGGCGGTCCGGCGGAGCCGGTCCAGGCCCTGCTGGTGATGCCGCCAGAGTTCGGATTCGACCAGCCGCCGCCCGGTCTCCACCAGCGCGGCGATCGCCGGGTGCAGGGTCAGCGCGGGCCCGCTGACGTCGATCACGCCGAGCAGTTCGCCGGTGCGCGGATCGTGCACCGGCGACGCCGTGCAGTACCAGGGATGCTGGCCCTGCTCGAAATGCTCCCCGGCGAGCAGTTCCACCGGTGCGGCCTCGGCGAGAGCGGTGCCGATCGCGTTGGTGCCGACCCTGGCCTCGGTCCAGTCGGCGCCTTCGGTGAAGCCCAGGGTGTCGGCGCGGCGTTTGACGGCGGGGGAGCCCGCCCGCCAGAGGATGACGCCCTCGGCGTCGGTCACCACCAGCAGCATGTTCGCGGTGTCGGAGGTCGTCCCGAGCACCTGCCCGAGATCGTCGACGACATGCCGCAACGGCGACGCGCGGCGACGGCGGGCGACCTCGTCGAGCGGCACGGAGCCGCGGGTGTTCACGCCGTCGGCGGCGAGCCCCAGGCTCAGCGCGCGCGACCACGACCGCGACACCAGGGGGCGCGGCCTCACGCGCGGACGGCCGCCGCCGATCACGGCTTCGTGCATCCGGACCAGGTCGCGGGCGTGCATCGGCAGGTCGGCGCCGGGCGGGACCGAGCTGAACACGCCCATAGGCCACCTCCGCACCATCGCGTCGACGGCTCAGCATAGGTCGGCCGGCGCGAGTGCGCCAAGGAGTCGCGCTGCAACACACTGCAACCCTTGCCGCTCCACCCGCCCCCGGCGTGTGATCGGGGTAACAGCCGAAACGCCGAGGTTTGGGAGTGGCCATGACACAGACGGTGGACCGGATCGAGGCGACGGGCTCGCCGCAGGCTCGGGTCGACGCCTGGCTGAGCCGGTTCGAAGCGGCCCTCGCCGCCCGTGACGCCGAAGCCGCCGCCGCGCTCTTCGCCGTCGACAGTTACTGGCGTGACCTGGTCGCCTTCACCTGGACGATCAAGACGGTCGAAGGCCGCGACGGGGTCGCCGACCTGCTCGGCGCGTGTCTCGACCGGATCGAACCGTCCGGATTCCGTACTACCGAGACGCCGACCGAAGCCGACGGCGTGACCGAAGCGTGGCTGGAGTTCGAAACCGCGACGGGCCGCGCGAAGGGGCACCTGCGGCTGAAGGACGAAGGCGCCTGGACGCTGCTGACGAGCCTGCGCGAGCTCAAAGGCTTCGAGGAGCGGCGCAACGAACAGCGGTCGAAAGGTGTCGAGCACGGCGTCGTCCGCGGCCGGAAGTCGTGGGCCGAGAAGCGCGAGGAGGAACAGACCCGGCTCGGTTACGAGGAGCAGCCGTACGTCGTCGTCATCGGCGGAGGCCAGGGCGGTATCGCGCTCGGTGCCCGGCTGCGGCAGCTCGACGTGCCGGCGCTCGTCCTGGAACGCAACGAACGGCCGGGCGATTCGTGGCGCAAGCGGTACAAGAACCTCTGCCTGCACGACCCGGTCTGGTACGACCACCTGCCCTACCTGCCGTTCCCGGACAACTGGCCGGTGTTCGCGCCCAAGGACAAGATCGCCGACTGGCTCGAGATGTACACGCGGCTCATGGAGGTGCCGTACTGGACCAGTACCGAGGTGACCTCCGCGTCCTGGGACGAGGAGAAGCAGCAGTGGCTGGTGACCGTCGTCCGCGAAGGCGAGGAACTGGTGCTCACGCCGCGGCACGTCGTGTTCGCGACCGGGATGTCCGGCAAGCCGAATCTCCCGTCGTTCCCCGGGATGGACGACTTCGGCGGCGATCAGCACCATTCGTCCCAGCACCCCGGCCCGGACGCCTACGCGGGCAAGAAGGCCGTCGTGGTCGGCTCCAACAACTCGGCGCACGACATCTGCGCGGCGCTGTGGGAACACGGCGCCGACGTCACCATGGTGCAGCGGTCCTCGACGCATATCGTCAAGTCGGATTCCCTGATGGACCTGGGCCTCGGCGACCTGTACTCGGAACGTGCGGTGCAGGCGGGGATCACCACCGACAAGGCGGACATGATCTTCGCGTCGATCCCGTACCGGATCATGCCGCAGTTCCAGATCCCGGTGTACGACGCGATCCGCGAGCGGGACAAGGACTTCTACGCGCGGCTGGAGGCGGCAGGGTTCCGGCACGATTGGGGCGACGACGGATCAGGCCTGTTCCTGAAGTACCTGCGGCGCGGCTCCGGCTACTACATCGACGTCGGCGCGGCGGAACTGGTGGCCGATGGGAAGATCAAGCTGGCCCACGGCCAGGTCGACCACCTGAAACGGGACGCGGTGGTGCTTTCCGACGGCACGGAACTCGAAGCGGACGTCGTCGTCTACGCCACCGGCTACGGCTCGATGAACGGCTGGGTCGCCGACCTGGTCGGGCAGGAGACCGCGGATCTGGTCGGCAAGTGCTGGGGCCTCGGCTCGGACACGACGAAGGACCCCGGCCCGTGGGAAGGGGAGCAGCGCAACATGTGGAAGCCCACCCGTCAGGAAGGGCTGTGGTTCCACGGCGGGAACCTGCACCAGTCGCGGCACTACTCGCTTTACCTGGCGCTGCAACTGAAAGCGCGCTACGAGGGCATCCCGACGCCGGTGTTCGGCCTCCAGGAGGTGCACCACAGGTCGTGAGGGATCACGGCACGATCGAGTCGACGTAGCCGCCGTCGACGCGGACCGCGGCCCCGGTGGTGGCCGAGGAGAGCGGAGAAGCGAGATACACCACCAGGTTGGCGATCTCCTCGGGTTCGATGAGCCGCTGCAGCAGCGATTGCGGCCGGTGCAGGCGCATGAACTCGCGCTGGGCCTCGTCCCACGGGAGATCCTTGTCGACCAGTTCGTAGACGAAGTCCTCGACACCGCCGGTGTGGGTCGGGCCCGCGATCACCGAGTTGACCGTGACGCCCGTCCCCGCCGCGGTCTTGGCGAAGCCGCGGGAGACCCCGAGCAACGCGGTCTTCGACACTCCATAGTGGATCATCTCGGCGGGGATGACGATCGCGGAATCGCTGGCGATGTACTGGATCCGGCCCCAGCCGCGGCCCGTCATCCCCGGCAGGTACGCGCGGGTCAGCCGCACCGCGGCGAGGACGTTGACCTCGAAGTACCGTCGCCACTCGTCGTCGGTGATGTCCAAAGGGGACTGAGTGCCGAAGATGCCGAGGTTGTTGACCAGGACGTCGGCGTCGGGCACCGCCTCCAGGACCCGGGCGGTGCCCTCGTCGGTGGAGACGTCGCCGGGCGCGGCGACGACGTCGGCGTCCGGTACCTCGCCGCGCAGGCGGTCGATCGCGGACGTGACGCCGGCTTCGCCCCGGCCGTTGAGCGCGACCTGGGCACCGGCCCTGGCCAGCCCCGTGGCGATGGCGAAACCGATGCCCTGGGTCGATCCGGTGACCAGGGCCGTCTTCCCACTCAGATCCAGTCGCATGGCTTCAGTCTCGCGCAGACGATCACCGGGCGCTCAGTCTGCTGATCGCGCGGCTTTCGCGTATCGGCGCGCCAGGACGGCGAAGGCTTCCTGCAGCTCAGCGGGTCCGACGACCTCGATGTCCGCGTCGAACCGGCCGATGCTCGCCGCCAGCCCGGCCCACGACCACGACCCCAGCACCAGACGGCACCGATCCGGCCCCGCCTCCTCGACGACGCCGTCGCGGACGTAGTGGGCGACCGTCGCGGCGGGAAGGTCGAGGATCACCTCGCCGCGGCAGGGCCAGTCGCCGGTTTCGGACGAGCCCCGGAACCGGCTCGCGACGAAGGTGGCGACATCGGGGACGGGTAGCTCGCGTGGGGTGAACCGCGGGCCGGTCGGCGTGCGCGGGGTGATCCGGTCGGCCCGGAAGGTGCGCCAGTCCTGGCGGTCCAGGTCCCAGGCGACGAGGTACCAGCGGCCGTGCCAGGTGACCAGGTGATGCGGCTCCGCCCGGCGCGGTGTCGCCGCTCCCGCGTAGTCGAACCGCAGGATCTCGCGGGCGTGCACGGCCGCGCCGAGCGCCGGCAGGACGTCGCCGTCGACGCGGGGATCCGACCGGCTCGCGGGCGACTCGACGGCGGTCACCTGGAGGGTGTCGATCCGGCGCCGCAGCCGCGAGGGCATCACCTGCCGGACGGTGTGCAGCGCCCGCATCGCGGCCTCCTCGATCCCCGCGCCGCTGGTGGTGGCGATCTGGAGCGCGACGGCCAGCGCGACAGCCTGGTCGTCGTCGAACAACAGCGGCGGCAGCTCGGACCCGGCGTCGAGCCGGTACCCGCCGTCGGGACCCTTGACGGTCGCGATGGGGTAGCCGAGCTCGCGGAGCCTGTCGACGTCGCGCCGCACGGTACGCGGGCTGATGTCCAACCGCTCGGCCAGCATCGCTCCCGGCCAGTCGCGGCGGGCCTGCAGCAACGAGAGCATCGACAGCAGACGCGCGGAAGTCTTCGGCATGTTTTCCATGATGGCCCAAGTAGCGGCCATACCCTGTCCTCTACTCCTGCGAGAGTGGTCTTGTGCCAGAAAACGACAACCCGGAGGGCCCGATGACCGCCACCATCCTCGACGCCGAACGCGCCGACCTGCTCGAAGCCCTCGACACCGTCCGCGCCACGCTGACCACCACCGTGCAGGGGCTCACGGACGAGCAACTCGGCGAGCACCCGACGGTCAGCGAGCTGAGCCTCGGCGGCCTGATCAAAGCACGTCGCCTCGATCGAGGCGATGTGGCTGCGCTTCGCGGTCGAAGGCCCGTCCGCGATGACCTACGACCTGCCGGAAGGCGTCACCTGGGCCGACCTCGGCGCCGGGACCGCGCGCGAGTTCCCGCAGTGGGCGATCGACCACCAGAACAACTTCCGGATGCTGCCCGGCGACACCCTCGCGGGGATCCTGGAGCGGTACGAGCAGGTGGCCGCGCGGACGAAGGAGATCGTCTCGTCGATCCCCGACCTGGCCGCGACGCATCCGCTGCCCGAGGCGCCGTGGAACCCACCGGGAGCGGTGCGCAGCGTGCGCCGGGTGCTGTCGCACGTCATCGCCGAGACCGCGCAGCACGCCGGCCACGCCGACATCCTGCGGGAGAGCATCGACGGCCAGAAGTCGACCTGACCCGCGCGGCTCCCCGTGACTCGCGTGACGGGGAGCGGAACTCGCGTGATTGAAGGCGGAACTCGCGTGACTGGAGGCCGCACTCGGGTGTGCGGCGTTTGATCACGCGAGTTCCGTCTCTGATCATGCGTGATCGCCGTCTGATCACGCGAGTGCGGTGTCACGCCACGCGCGAGTCATCCGATCATCCGAACTAAGCTCGTTCACAGCTTCCTGCCGTAGGGTCCCCGCCCGTCGGTGGCCGGTGATCATGGTGGTGGCGTGTGCGGGAGACGGAACGACGGTTTCGCCCGGAGATCCAGGGACTGCGGGCGCTGGCGTGTGTGCTGGTGGTCGTCTACCACGTCTGGCTCGGCCGGATCTCCGGCGGTGTCGACGCCTTCTTCCTGATCTCCGGGTTCCTCGTCACCGGCCAGCTCTACCGCGCGGCGGCGCGCGGGAAGATCGAGTACCGGCCGATGTGGGGCCGGATGATCAAGCGGCTGTTCCCGGCCGCGCTCACCGTGTTGCTGCTGATCATCGCGGTGAGCATGGTGCTGCTGCCGCAGAACCGCTGGTTCCAGACGATCAAGGAGATCGTCGCCTCCGCGCTCTACCTGGAGAACTGGCAGCTGGCGGCGGATTCCACCGACTACTTCGCGCAGCACAACTCGGCCAGCGTCGTCCAGCACTTCTGGTCGCTGTCGATCCAGGGGCAGTTCTACGTGGTCTGGCCGCTGCTGGTCGGCCTGGTGTTGTTGATCGCCAAGAAGGCGGGCCGGAACGTCCTTCCGCTGCTGATCACGGCCCTCGGCACGGTGTTCGCGGCCTCGCTGGCCTACTCGGTGTGGCTCACCGCGGTCGATCAGCCGCTGGCGTACTTCGACTCGCTGACCAGGGCTTGGGAGTTCGCGCTCGGTGGCCTGCTCGCGCTGGTGCTCGACAGGGTTTCGGTGCCCCGCTCCGCGCGGGTCGTGTGCGGCTGGGCAGGCGTCGCCGGCCTCGTTTCCTGCGGGCTGGTGCTCCAGGTCGGGACGGTCTTCCCCGGCTATCTCGCGCTGTGGCCGACGCTTTCGGCGGCGATGGTGATCCTCGCGGGCGACACCGCGTTCAAGGGCGGCGCGGACCGTTTCCTGTCCAGCCGCCCGCTGAAGTACCTCGGCGACCTGAGCTACGCGCTCTACCTCTGGCACTGGCCGGTCCTGGTGTTCTACCTCGTCGCCCGGGACCGGGAGGAGGTCGGCCCGCGCGGTGGCGCGGTGATCATCGCGCTGGCCTTCGGTCTCGCCGTGCTGACCCATCACCTGGTCGAACGGCCGCTGCGGGCGTCGGAGATCGGGACACGGACCCGTTGGGGCGCCTATCGGTTCGGCGTCGCGACGCTCGCGGCCGTGCTCGCCGCGACGGGCGCTTGGCAGTGGGTGAGCGTGAGCCAGGCGGACACCTATTCGATCGCGGTCGACGACCCCGACCACCCCGGCGCGCTCGCGCACACCGAAGGCTTCAAGTACTGGGGCGCGACTGACGCCGCCCTCGTCCCGTCGTTCGTCGCCGTCTCCGAGGACTGGGCGGGCATCGACCCGGCCCGCTGCGACGTGTCCCCGCGCAACGCCGACCTCGAGGTCTGCACCTCGCACCCCACCGGGCACCCCACCCGCCGGATCGTGGTCACCGGCGATTCGCACGCCGGGCAGTTCCTCGGCGCCCTGCTGCCGATCGCCGAGCAGCGGAACTGGGAGGTGACCTCGATCCTCCGCGGCGGCTGCCCGTTCTCCACCGACTCCGACGCCGTGCCGGGCGACCAGTCCTGCATCGACTGGAACACCGCCGTGGTGGACGAGATCGTCACGACCCGGCCCGACGCGGTGATGACGATCGGCACCAGGGACGTGCGAACCGGTGTCGAGGAACGGGTTCCCGGCGGCTACGTCGCCCAGTGGCGCAAGGTCGACGAGGCGGGCATCCCGGTGCTGGCGGTGCGGGACAACCCGCGCTTCGGCCAGTCGCCGTCGGCCTGTGTCGAGAGCCGAGGCGCGGAGGCGCCCGAGTGCTCCACGGCGCGCTACGATCTTTACGCGGCGGAACCGCCGTACGAGACGCTGCCGGATCTACCGCGGAACGTGCGGTTCCTCGACTTCAGCGACTACTTCTGCACGGCCGAGGTCTGCCCGCCGGTGATCGGCAACGTGCTCGTCTACCTCGACGACAACCATGTCAGCGGTACCTACATGTCGACGATGTCGGCCATCGCGGAGAAGGCGATCACCGAGGCGCTCGGCTGGGCGGACGATCACGCGGAGGAGCCCCCACCGGGCGGGTGATCCAGACAACAGATCGCCGCGAAATTGCGCCGAGCTGCATCAGTTCACCGGTCTGCCAACCCCATGCGCAACGATTGGCCCTTATCGGTGCAGTAAAACGGCGGATATCATCGCCGGGTGAAGATCGCTGTCCATCAGGGCTCCTACGCCGAGCTGCCGTCCGTCGTCGCGGCGTCGGACGCCGACCTCGTGATCGCCGCCGAGATGATCACCACCGGCTATCACATCGGCGCCCGCTCCCACGAGCTCGCCGAACCCGCCGACGGTCCGACGGCGGCCCGGATGTCCGCGCTGGCAAGGGAATCCGATGTCGCGCTGGCCTACGGCTACCCCGAGTCCGACGGCGACCGCGTCTACAACAGCGTCCAGCTGATCGGCCCCGGCGGGCAGCGCCTGGCGAACTACCGCAAGACCCATCTGTTCGGCGACATCGACCGCTCCTGGTTCGAGCCGGGCGCCGAAGCGGTCGTGCAGGCGGAACTCGGCGGCCTCCGGATCGGCCTGCTGATCTGCTACGACGTCGAGTTCCCCGAGCTGGTGCGGGCGCACGCGCTGGCCGGGACCGAACTGCTCGTGGTGCCGACGGCGCTGATGAGCCCGTACGAACTGGTCGCCGACACGCTGGTGCCCGCCCGCGCCTACGAAAGCCAGCTCTTCGTCGCCTACGCGAATCGCTGTGACACCGAGCAGGACCTGACCTACTGCGGCCGCTCCTGCGTCGTCGCCCCGACCGGTGAGGTGCTCGCCCGCGCGGGCGCCGGTCCGGAGCTGATCAGCGCCGAAGTCACCCGCGGCGCGCTCTCCGCGTCGCGACTGGAGAACACCCACCTGGCCGACCGGCGGCCCGATCTGTACCGAGGACTCACCGCATGACCTCCGCCCTCCCGACCGCGATCCACCACGACGAATCGGCCGGTCGCCCGATCACCATGTTCGGCCCCGACTTCCCGTTCGCCTACGACGACTTCCTCGCCCACCCCGCCGGACTCGGCTCGCTGCCCGCCGAGCGTCACGGCACCGAGGTGGCGGTGATCGGCGGTGGCCTCTCGGGCATCGTCACCGCGTACGAACTGATGAAACTCGGCCTCCGCCCGGTCGTCTACGAGATCGCCGAGATCGGCGGCCGCCTGCGCACCGTGAACTTCCCCGGCTGCCCCGGCGACGTCGTCGCGGAGATGGGCGCGATGCGCTTCCCTCCGGCGTCGACAGCGCTCTTCCACTACATCGACAAGGTCGGCCTGGACACGACGCCATTCCCGAACCCGCTGGCGCCGGGAACGCCGAGCACCGTCGTCGACCTCAAGGGGGAGAGCCACTACGCGCGCACGGCGGACGAACTGCCCGCTGTCTTCGGCAAGGTCGCCGCCGCCTGGGACAGCACGCTGTCCGAACAAGCCGCGTTCACCGAGATGCAGAAGGCGATCCGCGACCGCGACACGAAGACGATCAAGCGGCTGTGGAACGAACTCGTGCCGCGGCTGGACGACCAGACCTTCTACGGTTTCCTCTGCCGGTCACCCGCGTTCGCGTCCTTCCGCGACCGCGAGATCTTCGGTCAGGTCGGCTTCGGCACCGGCGGCTGGGACACCGACTTCCCGAACTCCATCCTGGAGATCCTGCGGGTGGTCTACACCGGCGCCGACGACGAGCACCGCAGCATCGCCGGCGGCAGCAGGCAGCTTCCGTTGCGGTTGTGGGAACACGCGCCCGAGGACATCGCGTTCTGGCCCGCCGGAACGAGTCTGAGCTCGCTGCACGGCGGCGCCCCGAACCCCGGCGTCGCCCGGCTGCACCGCACCGCGCCGAACAACATCACCGTGACCGACACCGAAGGCCGCATCCGCACCTATCCGGCGGCGGTGTTCACCGCGCAGAGCTGGATGCTGCTGTCGAAGATCGAATGCGACGAGGCGCTGTTCCCGATCGACCACTGGACGGCGATCGAGCGCACGCACTACATGGAGTCCTCGAAGGTCTTCGTCCCGGTGGACCGGCCGTTCTGGCTGGACAAGGACCCGGAGACCGGCCGCGACACGATGAGCATGACGCTGACCGACCGCATGCCGCGCGGCACCTACCTGCTCGGCGACGACCCGGACGCGCCCGCGGTGATCTGCCTGTCCTACACCTGGGCCGACGATTCGCTGAAGTGGCTGCCGCTTTCGGTTTCCGAGCGGGTCGAGGTGATGCTGCAGTCGCTGCGGGAGATCTATCCGGGCGTCGACGTCCGGCGGCACATCATCGGCGACCCGGTGACGGTGTCCTGGGAGGCCGAACCGCATTTCATGGGTGCGTTCAAGGCCAACCTGCCCGGCCACTACCGCTACCAGCACCGGCTGTTCACGCACTTCAAACAGGACAGGCTGGAGGAGCGCCACCGCGGCCTCTTCCTCGCGGGTGACGACGTTTCGTGGACGGCGGGCTGGGCCGAAGGTGCCGTGCAGACGGCGCTGAACGCGGTGTGGGGCGTCCTGAACCACTTCGGCGGCGAGACGGACCCGGCGAACCCGGGGCCGGGTGACGTCTACGACGACATCGCGCCCGTCGAACTGCCGGACTGAGCGCGGCGGCCCACCAGCCACACCGTGCCCGCCGCGAGGAGTACGCCGAGGACGGCGCCGAGAGTGTTCATCAGCCAGTCGTTGGTGTCGCAGGCACGGCCGATCGCGGGAACGAACGCCTGCAGGGTCTCGACCACCGCGGACAGCGCCGAGCCCGCCGCGAGCATCGTCAGCGGGCGCCGCGACGCCAGCGCGGCGAAGTAGACCGGCGGCAGGAACAGCGCGACGTTGGCCAGGAGTTCCACCGCGCCGAGCGTGGGCAGGGAGAACTGGACCGTGCACCCGATCTCGTCGATCGTGCGGCCGGCGGGCACGAGCGTCAGCGCGAAGACCGGCACGAGGGACACCCCGGCGAGGGCCCACAGGACCCGCGGCCTGCCCGCGAGCAGCAGGCCGAGGACGACGCAGACGAGCGCGACCAGCAGGATCGCCACCGGCACGAGGGCGGAATGGTCGAGCAGGAAGTTCGTGATCATGGCGGGCCGATCCTACGAGGACGTCCGCTGAGCCGGTGAACTCGGCCTCTCACGGCAGCGCGGCGGGCGATTCGGCCTCCGGGATGAGCAGACGCGGGGCGCCCGAGCCGTCGGCGGAGACCGCCCAGACGTCCGAGTGTCCCTGTGACCTGGGAAGGGCGTAGGCGACGGTGTGGTCGTCGAGCCACGCGGGCTGGTCGTCGACGGTCCGGGTCTCGGCCAGCGGCGTCACGGTGCCGCTCGCGAGGTCGAGTACCGAGACCCGCCAGCCCTTGGCGGGATCGCCGTCGATGGCGGACTTGTAGGCGATGCGGGTCTCGTCGGGGGAGAGGGACGGGCATTCGATGTTATCTCGCAGCGTCTTCACGGTCCGGGCCTGGGAATCGCCTTCGACGAGATACCGGTGCGAGCCGGTGGACATGGTGGCGAAGAAGCGGTTCGGCTGCCGGGTGAAGGTGACGCCCCAGAAGTTGAAGTCGGCCGCCTTGTAGGGCTTGCCGTCCACGGTCACGGCGAAGTCCTCGAGTGTGCCTTCGACGCTGTCAGTGGTGAGGTCGAGGGTGCCGGCCCTGGTCGAGAACCGGCCGCCGTTGTAGGAGTCGCCGGTGACGAACACCGTCCACGCGAGACGCTTCCCGTCGGCCGAGACCCGGGCCCGGTTGGGCAGCCCGACCAGCGGGATCTCCTGGGTGACCGCGAGCTTGCTGTCGAGCACGGCCAGCTGGTAGGTGGTCAGGCCGCTCTCGGGGCGCAGGCAGATCCCGGTGCCGCCCGCCGCGTAGACCCGGGCGCACGACACCGTCGAGACCGCCCGCGCGCCGCCCGGATCGGCCGCCGCGACGCTGGAAACGTGCCCGCGGTCGGCGTCGGCGGTGCTGCGGAACAGCAACCGGCCGCCTTCGAGGGTGACGGCGCCGCTGGTGCCCGCCGACGCGGTGTCCTGGTTGCGCGCTCCCGCCACCCCGACGTAGATCACGGCGGCCGCGGCCAGCGTGAGTACTCCGGTGACGGCGATCAGGACGCGGGTGCGGGTGTTCACGGTCGTGCCTTCCTGCCGGGAGCCAAGAGAACGAAGGTGGCGGAGACGGCGACCAGCACCGTCCCGGCGGCGATCGCGATCGCCGTGGTCGTCCCCCAGAACTGCCAAGAGAGTCCGAAAAGGACGGACGAGACGAAGTAGGCGAGCGCCTGCCCGCTCTGCACGATCGCGATGCCGGTGGTGCGCAACGCCTCGGGCAGCAGCGGCCCGGCCAGCGCCATCAGCACACCGTCGGTCGACGCGTAGAACACGCCGTACAGGCCGAGGGCGAGCACGAACAGCGCCCAGCCGGTCAGCGGGCTGAGCAGCAGCAGGTAGACGGCGATCAGCGCGCCGTAGCCGGCGAGCATCACCGGCAGCCTGCCGATCCGGTCGGCCAGCGCGCCGAGCGGCGCGGCCAGCAGCAGGTAGCCCAGGTTCGTCCCGACGGCCAGGAGCGGGAACCAGCCGGTGGCGATGTCCTCCTTGGCCTGGAGCAGGAGGTACACGAACCCGTCGCCGATGGTCGCCAGGCCGAGGACGCAGGCGGCGATCAGCAGCCGCCGCACGCCGGTGCCCCGCAGGAGGCCCGCCGCCGCCCGCAAGGACACGGTGCCCGACGGCGGTTTGGGCGAGCGGTGGTCGCGGACGAACAACGCCAGCAGCAGCACCCCGGCGGCGGCGATGCAGAAGCTGGTCACGAAGACCGCGTCGAACCCTTCGAGCCCGGTCGCCGAACCGGCCACGGCCAGTACCGCGACCGCGACGAGCGGGCCGAGGAAAGCGCCGACGCTGTCCATCGCCCGGTGCACCCCGAAAGCGCGGCCCAGCATGTGCTCGGGCGCGGACAGGGTGATCAGCGCGTCGCGGGGCGCGGTCCGCAGGCCCTTGCCCGTCCGGTCCGCGGTCAGCACCACACCGATCGCGGCCGCCGACGAGCCCGCCGCCACCAGGCCCAGTTTGGCCACCGCCGACATCGCGTAGCCCAGCCCGGCGACGGCCTTGCGCCGCCGGACCCGGTCCGCGACGTAGCCGCCGACCAGGCGCAGCAGCGCGGTCGCGCCGGTGTAGAGGCCGTCGACAACGCCGTACGCCGCCGGGCCCAGATGCAGCCCCAGTACCAGGTACACCGGCAGCACGGCCGTCACCATCTCCGAGGAGATGTCCGTGACGAGGCTGACGGTGCCCAGGGCGAAGACGTTCCCGCCCAGCAGGGCGAAGGACTTCTTGGACACGCCGCCGGGATGTTCCCGGCGGCCGATCGTGGACAGGTACACGCGAAGGACCACCTTTCCCCGCTCGCGGGCGCGTCCACAGTGGACGCGCCCGCGAGGTTCACCCGACTACTGCCACACGCTCGTGATCGGCGACTTGTTCGCCGCGTTGGCGATGCCCGGCAGGCCGAACGCCGCCTCCATCGTGCGGAGGATCGAGTAGTGGTTGATGGATTCGCTGTAGCTGCCCGGCTTCACGTGGGCGCCGACGAAGGTGGTGTAGATCTGGTTCACCGACGTCCCGCTGTCCTCGTCGAAATTGACGATCAGCAGGCTGTTGTGCGTCTTGGCCCACTGCGCGTACGCGTCGAGGTTCTTCTTCAGCCACTTGTCGCCCGTGTCGACCGAACAGTCGTGCATGTCGCTGCACAGGTCCGGGGTCACGAAAGCGATGTGCGGCAGCTTGGTGAAGTCGCTCGGGAACGACGAGAACCGTTTGTTCGCCGAAGCCGGGACATTGCCGAAGCTGACCCAGCTGTTGTGCTTGCGGGCGTAGTTGTCCTTCGTGCAGCCGGTGTAGCCGTCCGAGGGCATGCTCTCCGCGTAGCCGACGAACTTCTTGCCGATGCCCGCCAGCTGGGAGGCGATGTTCTCCTTGTTACCCAGGTCCTGGCATTTGTTGCTGTCGACACCGTGCGTCGAGCCCGCGAACTGGGCGATGTAGTTCGGCTGGCTCGGGTGCGTCGTCCCGTAGGCCTTGGTGAACTTGGCTCCCTGCGAGGCGAGTTTGTTGAAGTACGGTGCCTTGGAGCTGCCGTTGATCTCCTTGTAGTCCTTGTTCTCGAACATCACGAGGACGATGTGGTCGAACGCGGGCACCTTCGCCGCGGCGGGCTCTATCGCGGCGGCGGGAGTGTCCGGATGGGACACCACCAGCGCCGCGGCCAAACCGGTCGCGGCCACGGCCGCGACCGCGATCCGTTTCCAGAACATTGAAACCTCCCGGTGAAAAGGTTGAAACTTTGACGAACAACCATCGGGTTCAGCGGCGCTCCGCAGGCGTCGACAGAGTCGAGACATCGGATGTCTCAGCTGCATTTAAACGGCAAGGAAGTCATCGGCCCACCAAGATCGCCTGACTGGAGTAATCGGCGGGCGGAGAACACCCCAAAACCGACATCTTCTGGCACGAAACCATGTAACCCTGCGGTTCACCTTGCGTTCCCGGGCGTGAATCGATGGACTTATGGCAACTCGCTGATTCAGCCGGTGGACAGTGGTGCCCCCATTGCACCGGCTTCACGGCGTACTCATCCGACCATTGGTTAAGCTGGTCGGCGTGAAGCCCTTTTCGCCGAAACCGGCCGGATACCCGATCGAAGAACTTTCCACGATCGTCGGCATGTCGGCGCGCAATATCCGGGCGCATCAGACGAGAGGTTTGCTGCCCCCGCCGGTCCGCCACGGCCGGTGCGCCTACTACGGTCCGGTTCATCTGCGGCGCCTGCGGCGCATCACGGTGCTGCAGAAACAGGGCTTCAACCTGGTGTCCATCGCCGCGATGCTCGGAACGACCACAGTGGACGGCGCCGAACGGCTGGACGAGGCGATGGCCGAAATCGCCCGCGACCAGCCCGCCGTCGCCCGGTGCCTGGAACGGCACGGCGTCCTCGGCAAGGACGACGCGGGGGAGCCCGCCGTCGTGCGCCCGTCCGTTTCGCGAGCGGTGGCGGACCTCGCCGGGGCAGGGATCCCGCCCCTCGCGGCGCTGCGGTTCCTCGGGCAGTTCCTGGATCGGGTCGCGCCGCTGGCCGGCGAGCAGCTGGCCGTGCTGAAAGCCCAGACCGGAGGTGTCTCGGCCGCCCCGCGGGCCTGTCTTGCCGAGCTTCTTGTAAGCGCTTTCAGAACGACGGTCGAGAACGCCGCCGAAGCTACTTTTCCAGACGGGGGACCAGGGACACGGCGGCCGAGGTAGCCGCGGCCGTCGCCACCGCGAGGTCCGTGCCCTCGGCGTGGCTGGACAGGATGACCACGATGTAGCGGTCGCCCTCGCCGACGAGGCCGGTCGTGTGCGCGTCCACGGCGCCGTGTCCGGCCGCCCAGCCCTGCTTGATCGCCCATGGCCGGTCGGTGAAGGCCGACGGGATGCCGAAGTACTGGTCGAACCCGTCCGCGGCCGTCCTTGGCGCCTCCCGCAGCGGTTTCAGGATCAGATTCCGCTTGGATTTCGGCAGTTCGAGGATGTGCCGGTAGAGCGCGGCGATATCGTCCGCGGTGGTCAGCGTGTCGCCCCAGCGGCCGGGGTCGGCGGGCGGGGTGGTGTTCTTCAGGCCGACGGCGGCCACCGTCCGCGTGACGATCGCGGACGCCCCGTTCCGGCTCCACAGGGTGTTGGCGATCGCGTCGTCGCTTTTCGACAGCATCCGGTGGATCTGGGCTTGGTCGGACTTCCGCGGGCCGTGGGTGATGGCGTCCAGCGCGATGAACAATTTCACCACCGAAGCGGCGCGAAATCTCTCGGTGACCTGCTCGCCGATCACTTCCTTGTCCAACGTACGGTCGAAGACGACGGTGGCGGTCCGCTTTTCCGGCGCGGTGCGACTTTCCGCGTTGGCCTGGAAAATGACGTAACCGAGGATACCGGTGACGACCAGGAAAGCGATCAGGATCGTCGCGGGAAGGCGGAGCCGCCGGTTCGCCCCGGGAACGGTGATCGGCCTGGTTCGTTCGTCGAACATGGTTGCGATCTTCAGAGACGATCATCGTTGTCCCGTCTCGTTTTTGTCATGAATCCGTAACAGCGGCGGACCGCACGGAAACAGTTTTCGCGCTTCGGGAACCGGGCCGGACATCGTGTCAGGGATACCGGCCGATCGGCCGATGTGGACTGACTTTCCGGTCGATGCGAGGGAAGACGGCGGCCCCCGTGCTCGGCGGTGCCGGGGGCCGCCGCCGGGTCAGGAACGCTGCACGATGATCTGATCGACCAGCGTGCCGTCGGCGCTGATCGCGCGGACGTCCATTTTGGCCGGTGTGGTGCCCGTGCCCGCGATGACGTCGACCGCGACCAGGCTGTAGCCGCGGAATCGGACGCGGGACCAGGTGACCTTCTTGGTGCGGTCCTTGCCGTCCCGTTCGGAGTACTTCATCGGGACCGGGGCGTCGTTGCTGGTCTCGTGGCCCAGGTAGGTGTCGGGTGCCGGGAACTCGGAGACACTGCCGCCGCCACCACCCGCGGTGATGTAGGTCGTGCCGTCCTTGACCGGGTTGGTGGTCCCTCGCGACGGCACCTTCTTGGCCGCCTTGCCGGCCCGGATGGGGTCGGTGCGCTCGTAGATGTGGTTGTGCCCGTTGAGCACCAGGTCGACCTGGTACTTGTCGAACAGCGGGGCCCAGTCCGTCTGCGCGCCGAGTTCGGCGCCGTTGGAATGGCAGGTGGAGTACGTGCACTGGTGGCAGTAGACGACGATGAAGTCGATCGTCGGGTCGGCACGGAAGGCGGCGAGCGTCTTCCCGAGCCACTTGAGCTGCTTGCCCTTGGTGTAGTCCAGGTTCGACGGGCTGTTGTAGCAGACGTCGTTGCCGTCGAGACTGATCATGCCGACGTTCTGGTAGCGCCACGAGTAGATGCACGTGGAGCCCGTCCAGGCGTTGTCCGGCATGGTGAACCGGGCGCGGACGCCGCCGTAGCCGTCCGCGGAGTACCAGCCCTCCATCTCGTGGTTGCCGAGCGCCATCATCCAGGGGATCCCCGCGGTGACGGGTTCGTTCTGCACGAAGAAGGAGTCCCACAGCCGGGCGTCGTACTGGTCTTCCTCCGGATGCCCGCCCTCGCCTTCGAGCGCGTAACTCAGGTCGCCCATGGCGAGGTGGAAGGCCGGGTCGAGGCCCGCGATCAGGCTGCTGGTCGCGAGGGCGTTGTAGCCGACGCCCTGGTCGCCGAAAGCGGTGAAGGTGAACGTGCCGTCGCCGCCGGGCGCGGGGGCGGTGCGGAAGCTCGCCATCTCGCCGAGCCTGGCGGCGGGGTCGTAGCCCTCGTGGCCGACGACGTAGTAGTAGGTGGTGCCGGGCAGGAGGCGGTCGATCCGGGCGTGGAGGTAGTACTGGGTGATCGACTTCGGGCTGTTCGGCGGCACTTCCTCGACCGGATGCTGCCAGGACATCTGGCTGGTCAGCGCCCGGACCTCGGCCTGGATGGGCGGGCTGAAGTCGCCGGGGGTCGTGCCGATCCGGATGAACGGCGCGGTCACCGCCGCGGGAACCTGCCAGGAGACCACGACCTGCTGGGACGGGTCGGCCCCGTAGGCGATGTGCCGCCCGAACGGCCGCAGCGCCGAGCCCGCGGTTCTGTCGGTGTTGAGCAGGACTGTCGGGCCTGTCGGGGACGCGGCCGCGGTACCGGGCAGCAGGACGCCACCGGCGGCGAGCGCCGCGCCACCCACCGCGCCCACCCGGAACAGGGTCCGCCGGGAGTACTGGTTGACGAAGTTGTCGTGCTTCTCGGCCAGGCTGAGCCGGCGATAGGCTTGAGACCTGTGGTTTCGGGGAGTCTCAGACATGAAATTGAAGTTAAGAAGGCTTCCTAACTAAGTCAAGAGGTGGGTGCCGCTTTGGGGATCGGCTGCATGGAATCGTGCAAGTGGGGCTTGGGTCTCGTGAGCGGCAAGTGGGGTTAGAACCGTCCCTGCCACTCACGAGGACGTCGTACCTGCGGGCCCGGTCCGTGAAGGCCTCCTTGCCTACCCTGAAGGTAGTGAAGGAGGCCTTCACGCGCTATGAGACAGAAGCGCGGCGGGTCCAGAGCCTCGTGAGTGGTGAGGGCGGTTCGGGCGGACCGGTATTTGCCTACCTGCCGCTGACCTGCGCGAAGGTGGCGATCCCGGCGGATGCCCGATCGACGGTGAAGGATTTGGGACGTTCAACGTCCCAAATCCTTCACCGTCGCGAGGTCACCCGGTCCGGACCTTGATCAACGGAAGATCAGAGACGTTGAGTGTCCCGGATCCTCCGTTGATCAAGGCCCTGCCACAGAAAGCTTGCATCCGACAACCGCGTGGTAAGTGCCGTTAGAACGGACCGGTTTGTGCCTACCTACACCCGACCTGCGCGAAGGTGGCGATTCAAGAGAGCGCCGGGCCGACGATGGAGGAATCGGGACACTCAACGTCCCAAATCCTCCACCGTCACGAGGACGCCCCAGCCGACAGCCGAGCAGGGAAGATTCCGGACATTCAACGTCCGAAATCTTCCCCCGTCACCCCTTCCATCCACCACGACGACACCGGATCCCAGTGGGAAGGCAAATACCGGTCCGCCAGAACCTGCCTTGCCACTCACGAGGCCCGAGGCGCAAGTGGGGTCACAGCAGTTCGGAGGACATGACCGCGTCCAGGCGCCGCAGCCGGTCCAGCAGCGGTTCGACCTCGTCCGCCGAGATCAGGACGGCGCAGGTCATCGTGCTTTCCCGGACGCCGTCGCGCACGTCGACCGACAGGTCGTGGACGAGGCAGCCGAGCGCGTCGACGAGGCCGGGGATCTGGTCGACGCCGCCGACGAAGTAGGTGGCGATCCGGCGGCGGACCAGCATGGACGAACGAGGGGCGGGAACCTGGAAAGTGGTGAGCGACATCGTGGTCTCCAAAGGCGGGAAGCGAACAGGCCATGGAGGGCCAGGTCCCGGGAGATACCCCGTGCCGAGGGGTCGCCGGACTGCGCGCCGGCGACCTGGTTCAGCCGGCGCGCTTGAGTACGAGTCGAGTCCAGCGGCGCACGGCGACAGGCTAGCACGTCACGAGAGCCGCAGCCGGTTCCCTTGTTCGCGGACGTGTGCGACGGACCCGCAGTCGAGGTCCAGCTGTCGCTGCCGTTCGGCGACGAAAGCGCGGCCGAGGCCGGTGCGGTCCGAAGTGGACAGTGTGCGCCGGAGTTCGTTCAGCAACCCGCGTTCCTCCGCGCGGATATGCGCGTCCACCGAATTCTCCAGTGATTCCAACGCCTTCTCGAAGTCTTCCGATTCCAGTACCGCGAGCAACTCGGAAGCGAAGCCGTTCTCTGTCGCATCAGGACGGACGATCCGTTCCGTCGCGGTGGCGTGCGCGACCAAGGCCGCGGACAGTTCCGCGAGCAGCGCCGGCCGGTCGGCCTCGTCGTTGCGGAGGTCCCGGAAGAGCTGTTCGATCCGGCGGTGGTCGGCCAGGACGACCTCGACCAGGTCGGAGCCCGGGGGAGCGGCCGTGGGTCCCGGGCGCATCCAGCCGAACGTCAGTTCCACGGCTTGGCGCCAGTGCGCGTACTCGCTGTCCCGGCGGGCGGGGTTCATCGACGGCAGCCATTGCCCGGCGCGGTGCCAATTCCGGCGCAGGCCCTCCAGATCCGGCCAGTACCCGACCGACAATCCGGCCGCGTACGCCGCGCCCAGCGACACCGTCTCGGCGACCATCGGGCGGACCACCGGCACGTCGAGGACGTCGGCGACGAACTGCATCAGCAGGTTGTCCGCGGTCATCCCGCCGTCCACTTTGAGCGTCGAGAGCGCGAGCCCCGAATCGGCGTTCATGGCGTCGACGACCTCGCGGGTCTGCCAACCCGTTGCCTCCAGCACCGCCCTGGCGAGGTGACCCTTGGTGATGTACGACGTCAGCCCGGCGATCACGCCGCGCGCCTCGCTGTGCCAATGCGGCGCGAACAGGCCCGAGAAGGCGGGCACGATGTAGCAGCCGCCGTTGTCCTCGACCGTGCGCGCCAGTGTCTCGATCTCGGGTGCGCTGCCGATCAGTTCCAGCCCGTCCCGGAACCACTGCACCAGCGACCCGGTGACCGCGATCGACCCTTCGAGGGCGTACACGGCGGGCTCGTCACCGATCTTGAACCCGACGGTGGTCAGCATGCCGTGGGTCGAGAGCACCGGCGTCGGACCGGTGTTGAGCAGCAGGAAACTGCCCGTACCGTACGTGCATTTCGCCTCGCCGGGCGCGAAGCAGGTCTGGCCGAACAGCGCCGCCTGCTGATCGCCGAGCGCCGCCGCGATCCGGATCCCCGGCACCACCCGCGACGTCGTCCCGTACACCTCTGTCGACGGCCGGATCTCCGGCAGCATCGCGCGCGGGACGTCGAAGAACTCCAGCAGTTCGTCGTCCCAGGACAGCGTCCGCAGGTTCATCAGCATGGTGCGCGAGGCGTTGGTGACGTCGGTGATGTGGACGCCGCCGTCCGGACCGCCGGTCAGGTTCCAGATCAGCCAGCTCTCCACCGTCCCGAACAGGACGTCGCCGCGCTCGGCGCGTTCCCGCAGGCCAGGGGTTCTTTCGAGCATCCACCGGATGCGGGGCGCGGAGAAGTACGTGGCCAGCGGTAGTCCGCACAGCCGCCGGACGCGGTCGGCGCCCGGCTCGCGGGCGAGTTGTTCGAGCATCGCGTCGGTGCGGGTGTCCTGCCAGACGATCGCGCGCCCGACCGGGTTGCCGGTGTGGCGGTCCCAGAGCACCGTCGTCTCGCGCTGGTTCGCGATGCCGAGGCCGACCACCTGCGCCGGTTCGGCACCGGCGTCGGCCAGCGCCTGCGGCACGATCCGGGCGACGTTGCGCCAGATCTCCGTCGCGTCGTGTTCGACCCAGCCGGGCCGGGGGAAGTGCTGCTGGTGTTCGCGCTGCGCGACCGACACCAGCCTGCCGCGCGCGTCGAACAGGATGCACCGCGTCGAGGTGGTGCCCTGGTCGATCGACATCACGTAGCGCTGGACCACACGAGCACCTCCATCACCATCGGGACGCGCCGAGATCGCGGGAGACCGCCCGTGCCGCGTCGCGCACGTGGCCGAGCAGCCGGGGGATCGGGCTGCCGTCGGCTTCGCAGATCCGTTCCGTCGCGCCGGACACGCCGATCGCGCCGACCACGATGCCGCCGTGCCCGCGGATCGGCGCCGCTATCCCGGCCTCGCCGGTGATCATCTCGCCGTTCTCGCTCGCCCAGCCCACCTCGCGCACCTTGCCGCAGGCGCGTTTGATCGCGGTCTGGGTAACCAGGGTCCGGCGTGTGTAGGACTCCGGCCCGCCGGTGCGCAACGATGCCACGAGACCGGTGTCATAGGCCAGAAGTACTTTTCCGAGCGCCGTCGCGTGCAACGGCAGAAGCGTGCCGACGTCGAGCGTCTGCAGGCTGTCATCGGGCCGGAACACGTGGTGTACCACCAGGACCCGGCCTTCCAGCGGCGCGCCGATCCGGACGGCCTCGCCGCTGCGCGCGGCCAGCGCGTCGGCCCAGTTGATGGCGCGTGACCGGAGTTCGTTGACGTCGAGGTAGCTCGTGCCGAGGTGCAGCAGCGCCGCGCCCAGTTGGTATTTCCCGGTGTCACGGTCTTGTTCGACAAAGCCGACCCCTTGCAGGGTGCGCAGGATCCCGTGCGCCGTTCCCTTGGCCAGTTCGAGGGAATCGGCGATCTCGCCGACCCCGAGACGGCCGGAACCGCGCGCCAGCAACCGCAGGATCGCGGCGGCGCGCTCGATGGACTGGATCGGACCGGGCACGGCCCAACCGTAGCCCGACCGGCCCTGATTCGACAATGTCGAACATCGTCTTCGGACGTTCGACAATGCCGACCGGTGTCCGTTGACCCCGCGTTTCCGCGAACTTAACTTCGGCCTCAACAGGGCAACGGTGTCCTTTGTGGAGGAAGCAATGGTGCGAAACCTCAAGGCTCGTGGACTCGCGGGCGAACTGGCGGCGGAGTTCGTCGGGACGATGATCCTCATCCTGTTCGGCTGCGGGGTGGTGGCACAGGTCGTCGCCGCGGGCATCGGGGATCACGACAGCATCGCGTGGGCCTGGGGCATCGGTGTCACGCTCGGTATCTACGTGGCTTCACGGATCAGCGGCGCGCATCTGAACCCCGCCATCACCGTGGCGCTCGCGGTGTTCAAGGGCTTCTCGTGGCGCAAGGTCGCGCCGTACGCCTTGGCGCAGACCGCCGGTGCGTTCGTCGCGGCGCTGCTGGTGCGCTGGAACTACACCGAGGTGCTCAACGCCGCCGACCCCGGTCTGACGATCAAGACCCAGGGTGTCTTCTCCACCCTTCCGGGTAACGGAACCCTTCCGGTGGGTGACTGGGGCGCCTTCCGCGACCAGATCATCGGCACCGCCATCCTCGCCTTGGTGATCTTCGCCATCACCGACCTCCGCAACACCGCGCCCGCCGCGAACCTCGCGCCGGTCGTCGTCGGCTTCCTCGTGGTCGCGATCGGCATGGCCTGGGGCACCAACGCCGGCTACGCGATCAACCCCGCCCGCGACTTCGGCCCGCGGCTGATGTCCTGGCTCACCGGCTACGACACCGCGTTCACCGACCAGTACGGCTATCCGTACTGGTGGATCCCGATCGCGGCACCGATCATCGGCGCGGTCATCGGCGGCGCGATCTACAAGTACTTCATCGAGCGCTACCTCCCCAGCGATCCCGCACCGGAAGCTTTGCCCGCCAAGGACATCGAGCGCGTTTCCTAAGGAGCGAAACCATGCCTGACTACATCGGCGCCGTCGACCAGGGCACCACCAGCACGCGGTTCATGATCTTCGACCACGGCGGCAACGAGATCGCCCGCCACCAGCTCGAGCACGAACAGATCCTGCCGAAGCCGGGCTGGGTCGAACACGACGCGACCGAGATCTGGGAGCGGACCCGTTCGGTCATCGCCACCGCGCTCAACAAGGCGAAGCTGACCGCCGCCGACCTCGCGTCGCTCGGCATCACCAACCAGCGTGAGACCACCGTCGTGTGGAACCGCCGGACCGGGCGCCCGTACTGCAACGCCATCGTGTGGCAGGACACCCGCACCGACCGGATCGCCTCGGCGCTGGAACGCGCGGGCAAGGGTGACGTCATCCGCCGCAAGGCCGGTCTGCCGCCCGCCACCTACTTCTCCGGCGGCAAGCTGCAGTGGATCCTGGAGAACGTCGACGGCGTCCGCGAAGACGCCGAGAAGGGCGACGCGCTCTTCGGCACCACGGACTCCTGGCTGATCTGGAACCTCACCGGCGGGCCCGACGGCGGCGTCCACGTGACGGACCCGACCAACGCCTCGCGCACCATGCTCATGGATCTCGAAACGCTGCAGTGGGACGACGAACTGCTGTCGTTCTTCGGTGTCCCCAAGCAGATGCTGCCGTCGATCCGGCCGTCGTCGAACAACGGTCACTTCGGCGTCACCCGCGCGGACGGCCCCCTCGGCGGCGAGGTCGCCATCACCGGCGTGCTCGGCGACCAGCAGGCGGCGACCGTCGGCCAGGTGTGCTTCCGGCCCGGCGAGGCCAAGAACACCTACGGCACCGGCAACTTCCTGCTGCTCAACACCGGGCACGAGGTCGTGCGCTCGAAGCACGGCCTGCTCACGACGCTGGCCTACCAGTTCGGCGACGAGAAGCCGGTGTACGCGCTGGAAGGTTCCATCGCCGTCACCGGTTCCGCCGTGCAGTGGCTGCGCGACCAGCTGGGCATTATCAGCGGCGCGTCGCAGAGCGAGAGCCTCGCCCGCCAGGTCGAGGACAACGGCGGCGTCTACTTCGTCCCCGCGTTCTCCGGCCTTTTCGCGCCGTACTGGCGTTCGGACGCGCGCGGCGCGATCGTCGGCCTCACCCGCGCCACCACCAACGCGCATCTGGCGCGAGCGACGCTCGAAGCGATCTGCTACCAGACCCGCGACGTCGTCGACGCCATGCAGAACGACTCCGGCGTCACCCTCGACGTGTTGCGGGTGGACGGTGGCGTGACCGCGAACGAACTCTGCATGCAGCTGCAGGCCGACATCCTCGGCGTGCCGGTGTCGAAGCCGGTCGTCGCCGAGACCACCGCGCTCGGAGCCGCCTACGCGGCGGGACTGGCCGTCGGGTTCTGGAAGTCCACCGACGAGCTGGAACAGAACTGGAACGAGGACAAGCGCTGGGAGCCGTCCTGGACGGACGAACAGCGCGCCGTGGGCTACGCGGGCTGGCAGAAGGCCGTCGGCCGCACGCTCGACTGGGTCGAGGTCGAGTGAGCCCGATGAACAGGAGGAGGAACACCGTGACACCCGTACCGCTTTCCCCGGTCTACCGTGCCGAGACGCTGCGCAAGCTCGCCCGCGAAGAGATCGACGTGCTGGTCGTCGGCGGGGGAGTGACCGGTGCCGGCGTCGCACTCGACGCGGCGTCGCGCGGGCTCTCCGTCGCGCTCGTCGAGGCCCGGGACTTCGCCGCCGGGACGTCCAGCCGGTCCAGCAAGCTGATCCACGGCGGGCTGCGCTACCTGGAGAACCTGGACTTCAAGCTGGTCCGCGAGGCGCTGAAGGAACGCGGCCTGCTGCTGCAGACCCTCGCCCCGCATCTGGTGCGACCGGTGAAGTTCCTGGTGCCGCTCAAGCACCGTGTCTGGGAGCGCGGGTACATCGGCGCGGGTGTCACGCTTTACGACACCCTCGGCGGGGCTCGCGCGCTGCCGAGGCATCGGCATCTGTCCAAGCGTGGCGCGGGCAAGGTCGCGCCCGGGCTGGCCGACGACGCCCTGATCGGCGCGATCCAGTACTACGACGCGCAGGTCGACGATGCCCGCCACACGATGACGATCGCGCGGACCGCGGCCGAGCAAGGCGCTTCGGTGCTCACCCGGGCCCGCGTCACGTCCCTGATCCGTGACGGCGAACGTGTCGTCGGCGCCAAGGTCGTCGACCGCGAGAGCGGCGCGGAGATCGAGGTCCGGGCGAAGACGGTCGTCGCGGCGACCGGCGTGTGGAGCGACGACATGGCGGAAGCGGCGGGCATCCCCGCGCCGTTCACCGTGCGCGCGTCGAAGGGCGTCCACCTGGTGGTGCCGCGCGAGAAGATCGACCTGGACACCGGGCTGATCCTGCGCACCGAGAAGAGCGTCCTGTTCGTCATCCCGTGGGGACGGCACTGGATCGTCGGCACCACCGACACCGAATGGGATCTCGACCGCGAGCACCCGGCGGCCAGCCAGGCGGACGTCGACTACGTGCTCGGGCACCTCAACGCGGTCCTGCGCACGCCGATCACCGCCGACGACATCGAAGGCGTGTACGCCGGGCTTCGGCCGCTGCTGGCCGCGAAGGCGACGTCGACGACGAAGCTGTCGCGGGAGCACGCCGTGGCGCATCCGGTGCCGGGTCTGGTGATCGTGGCGGGCGGCAAGTACACGACGTACCGGGTGATGGCCGCCGACGCTGTCGACGTCGCGGTGGAGGACCTCGGACGGCCGGCACCGTCGTCGTGGACCGAGCGGCTCCCGATCGTCGGTGCGGCGGGCTACCACGAACTGTGGGGCACGCGGCACTCGCTCGCCCAGCGCGCGGGCCTGCCGATCGGCCGGATCGAGCACCTGCTGCAGCGCTACGGCACCGCGATCGAGGACATCCTGGAGTCGATTTCGGAGCGTCCCGAACTGGGCGAGCCGATCCCGGGGACGGCGGAGTACCTCAAGGCGGAGGTCGTCTACGCCGTCTCGCACGAAGGCGCGCTGCACCTGGAAGACGTCCTGACGCGCCGCACCCGGATCTCGATCGAGGAGCGGGACCGCGGTGTGACGGCGGCGCCGGTGGTGGCCGGGCTGATGGCGCCGCTGCTGGGCTGGGACTCGCACAAGCAGGAGCGCGAGGTCACCAACTACCTCGCGCGGGTCGAGGCGGAACGTTCCGCGCAGGCCGCACCGGACGACGAAGCGGCGAACGCCAGCCGTCTCGCCGCTCCGGCGCTGCTGCCGAGCTGAACCACGAGGGCCGCACCCGCTGGCGGGTGCGGCCCTCTCCGCGTCACGGCCTCGGCGCTCGACGGCCTTTCCGCTCTTGGAGCTCTTCCGCGGACACCGGGATGAGCATCGGCTGCCCCGGCTCGCCGAACATCGTGACGACGAACTGGCTCTCGGCGTCGGCGAAGTGGTTGCCGTCCTGGTAGTGGATGACGTCACCACCCGGCTCCCAGAACGCTTCGCCGGCCTTCACGACCCTTTCCGGTTCGCCCTCCAGCTCGAAGACGATCGCGCCCTTGACGACATAGCCGAACGCGGGCCCGGTGTGCCGATGCGGGGGCGCGCCTTCGCAGCCGGGCGGCAAGGTGACCAGGATCGTCATCGCCTCCGCGTCGGTCGGCATCGGCGGCGCCGGTACCGACGAGATCATCTCGATCTTCGGCGGCGGCGTGGTCGCGTTGGGGTTTTCCAGGTGATGCGCGTGGTCCGTGGTCATGACTTGATCCAGTCGAGGTAGTGGGTCTCGGCGAGGCGGGCGCCGTCCTTGGTGGTGAGGACGTCACCGTGGACGGCGGAGAACATGCCCGCGGTCTCGTCGACGGTCACCGAACGGTTGTCTCCCTTGGCGGACAAGGTGATCCGGCCCAGTTCGTCCAGCGGGTAGACGTCCGGGCCGCCCACGTCGAGGGTCCCGTTCAGCGGCTTGCCCGCCGAGACCTCGGAAACGGCCGCGGCGACCTCCGCCGCGGTGATCGGCTGGATCGGCGTGCTGGGCAGGCGGACCGTGTTCTCGTCGGCGGTCCAGGACAGGACCGCGCCGACGAACTCCATGAACTGGGTGGCGCGGACGATCGAGTAGGGGAGACCGCTGTTCTTGAGGATGTCCTCCTGCAGCGTCTTCGCCCGGTAGTAGTCGAGCTCGGGGACCTGGTCGACGCCGACGATCGACAGGATCACGAAGTGCCCGGTGCCCGCCTTCTTGGCCGCCGCGACGAGGTTGTCCATCGAAGTCTGGAAGAACACGGGGGAGGCGTCGTCGAAGGTCGGGGAGTTCGTGAGGTTGACGACCACGTCGGCGCCGTCGAGCGCGGCGTCCAGGCCCTGGCCGGTGAGGAGGTCGACCCCGGTGGACGGCGAATGCGGCACCGCCTCGTGCCCGGCGTCGTTCAGGTTCCGCACGACCTGCGAACCGATCAGCCCGGTTCCGCCGATGACCGCGAATTTCATGGCCCAGTGCCCTTCGTCGTGGGCGTCCGCTAACCCGGACACCTCATGTCCGAGATAATACTCAGACACATTGTGTCCGAGTCAAGGGGCGGGTTAGAGTAATCCGGGTGAAGATGTCCGGTGGGGTCGAGTGGGCCCTGCACTGCTGTGTCGTGCTGACGTCGCTCGACGAGCCCGCGCCCGCCGCGCGCCTGGCGCAGCTTCACGACGTCTCCCCGAGCTACCTCGCGAAGCAGCTCCAGTCCCTTGCCCGGGCCGGTCTCATCCGCTCGGTGCAGGGGAAGGCCGGCGGCTACGTCCTCACCCGGCCGCCTTCGGAGATCACGGTGCTCGACATCGTCGAGGCCATCGAAGGGCCCGGTCCGGCCTTCATCTGCACCGAGATCCGGCAGCGTGGGCCGATGGCGACACCGCCCGAGGCGTGCACCGCGCCGTGCGCGATCAGCCGTGCGATGGCCAACGCCGAAGTCCAGTGGCGGGCGGCGCTGCGCGCGGTCTCCATCGCGGATCTGGCCGACGACGTCAGGGGCGACTACGGTCCGGGCGCCCTGGCGGGGATCGGCGCCTGGTTCCGGGACGACTCGTGAGTGGCTAGGACGGTTAGAACCTTGGCGTCGGTGAAGCCCTCCCCAAGTACATGAAGGCCCCCTTCACAGCGCTAGGCGCAATGAAGGGGGCCTTCATGTACCGCGGGCGACCAGGACGCCGCACCGTGCTGGAGCCCAGGACCTCGTGAGTGGCTAGGCGAGTTATTAGTTAGAACCTGCCTGGCCACTCACGAGTCCTGGAACCGGTCCACGTGCTCGGCGACCCACTGCGCGAACGTCCGCGCCGGGCGCCCGAGCACCTGCTCGACGGTGTCGACCACGGTGCTCGCTTCCGCCGGCGGATCGCCGTGCCAGTCGACGACGTATTCGGCGTCCGCCACCGAGACTCCTTCGGTCAGCAGCCTGTCGATCGCCTGCTGCCTCGTGATCTGCTCCAGCACGATGTCGCGGCCGAGCGCGGCGCCGAGGATCGCGATCCGCTCGCGGGTGGTCAGCGCCTCCGGTCCGGTGAGGTTGTAGACCTTGCCCGAGTGCCCGTCCTCCACGAGCGCGGCGGCGGCGACGGCGCCGATGTCGGCCTCGTGCACCACAGCGCCCGGGAGGTCGAACGGCTCGCGGACCAGGTTTCCGGCGCGGACCGAATCAACCCAGGTCAGGGTGTTGGACATGAACTCCTGGGGCTCCAGCCGCGTCCATTCCACGCCGGACTCGGCCATGGCCTGTTCCGTCGGCCCGACGTAGCCGCCCCATACGATGGTCATCCGCCGGACGCCCGCGTCCACGGCGCGTTTGACCAGTTCGGCGCCGACGTCGGCGAGGCCCGCGGTCGCGGTGATGTGCAGCCGGGTGACTCCGTCGAAGGTCAGCGTTTCGGGTGCGGTGTGCGTGCCTTCCACCAGTTCGACACCCGCCGGAAGCCGGGCCTCGGCGGGGTTCCTGGTGAGTGCCCGGACGCGTTCCCCGCGGCGGACGAGTTCGGCCACCACGTGGCGGCCGGTGTTCCCGGTGGCCCCGGTTACCAAGACGGTCATGGGTGATTCCCTTCGTTCTCCGCGAAGATAAAAGCTCAAGTAATGTGGAGGTCAAGGGGACCGGTCAGGAATCGAGAAGCGCCGGTGCTCACGGAATCCCTAGCGTCTTCGCCACGGGCAAAACGACTCCAGGAGGTTCTCGTGAGCAAGCGGATCCGGACGTTCCACCGGTGGACGTCCCTCGTCTTCGTCGCCACCGTCATCGTCTGCTTCGTCGTCGTGGCGCTGGGCGGCTCGGCCCAATGGGTGCTCTACACGCCGCTGCCGCCGCTCTTCCTGCTGATGTTCAGCGGCCTCTACCTGTTCGCGCTGCCGTACACCGCCAAGCGGCGCAACCGGGGGCGCGTGGCCGGGTGACTCGCCGGGTCTTAGTTTATGGCAAAAATTAACACCCCTCGTACCGGCCGGAAACTCTTGACGCGGCCGTCCGGTCCGGTGAGGATCGGCCGGTCCCCGCCTCCCGCAGAATGGACCAGACCATGGCAAGACGTCCTCGCGCGCGCCGAAGTCCGCTCATCGCCTTGATGGGTCTCACGCTGCTCGGCGGCGCCCTGGTGGCCACGCCCGCCGCCGTCGCCGCCGAACAGCCGGTGATCGGGAAGCCGGCGCTCGACCGTGACGGCTGCGCCCGGATCGAGAAGAGCCTGCCGACGCTCGCCGACTGGCCGAAGGTCGAGAGCCGGTTCAAGGGCAAGGCCGGTGACGAGCAGCGGATCGCCGAGATCCTCAAGGGGATGACCCTGGAGGAGAAGGTCGGGCAGATGACGCAGCCCGAGATCGCCGCCATCACCCCCGACGAGGTCCGCCAGTACTCCATCGGCTCGGTCCTCAACGGCGGCGGTTCGTGGCCGAACCAGAACAAGCACGCGTCCCAGCAGGACTGGCTGAAGCTCGCAGACTCCTACTGGGACGCGGCCAAGACCAGCCGGACGAAGATCCCGGTGATCTGGGGCATCGACGCCGTGCACGGCAACAACAACGTGTACGGGGCCACCGTCTTCCCGCACAACATCGGTCTCGGCGCGGCACACGACCCGTGCCTGGTGCGCGACGTCTCCGCGGCGACGGCTCGCCAGATCCGCGCCACCGGCCAGGACTGGGCCTTCGCGCCGACGCTCGCCGTCGTGCAGGACGACCGCTGGGGCCGGACCTACGAAGGCTTCTCCGAGGACCCGCGGATCACCCGGGCCTACGGCTACGAGGCGATCAACGGCCTCCAGGACGGCTCGACCAAACGCATCGGCTACAACGGCGTGATCGGCACCGCCAAGCACTTCATCGGTGACGGCGGCACCCTCAAGGGGCAGGACCAGGGCGTCAACCCGTCGTCCGAGGCCGAGATGATCAACCTCCACGGCCAGGGCTACTACGGCGCGCTCGCGGCGGGCTCCCAGACCGTGATGGTGTCGTTCAACAGCTGGACCAACACCGAACTCGGGATCAACGAAGGCAAGCTGCACGGCAGCGACAAGGCGCTGAACCAGATCCTCAAGGGCAAGATGGGCTTCGACGGCCTCGTCGTGTCCGACTGGAACGGCATCGGCCAGGTTCCGGGCTGCACCAACGCCTCCTGCCCGCAGGCGATCAACGCCGGCATCGACATCGTGATGGTGCCGAACGACTGGAAGGCGTTCATCACCACCACCGTCGCCCAGGTCAACGGCGGCCAGATCCCGGTCTCGCGGATCGACGACGCGGTGACCCGCATCCTGCGCGTCAAGCTGCGCTCCGGTCTGTACGAGTCCCAGAAGCCGTCGGACCGTTCTTACGCGAACTCCGACGACGCGCTGAAGGAGACGTGGCTGGCGCGCGACGCGGCCCGTTCGTCGCAGACGCTGCTGAAGAACAACGGCAACGTGCTGCCTCTGAAGCCGAAGTCGAAGGTCCTGGTGGTCGGCAAGAGCGCGGACAGCATCCAGAACCAGACCGGCGGCTGGACGCTGAGCTGGCAGGGAACCGGCAACACCAACGCCGACTTCCCCAACGCCACGTCGATCCTGGCGGGGCTCAAACAGCAGCTCGGCGACGTCAACGTCACCTTCGACGAGAAGGGCGACGCCGACCCGAAGGGCTACGACGCCGTCATCGCCGTCATCGGTGAGACCCCGTACGCGGAAGGCGTCGGCGATCTGACCCGCAAGACGCTGGAAGCCTCGAAGCTCTACCCCGAGGACCTAGCCGTGCTGGACAAGGTCCGCGGCAAGGGCGCTCCCGTCGTCACGGTCTATGTCGGCGGCCGCCCGCTGTACATGAACAAGGAGATCAACCGCTCCGACGCGTTCGTGGCGGCCTGGCTGCCCGGCACCGAAGGCGGCGGCGTCGCCGACGTCCTCGTCAAGGGCGGTTTCAAGGGCACCCTGCCGTACTCGTGGCCGAAGAGCGCGTGCCAGACGCCGCTGAACCCGGGATCGGCCGGCTACGACCCGCTGTTCAAACTCGGCTACGGCCTCAAGACCGGTCAGCGTGTCACCATCGGGCAGCTGGACGAAACCGTCGGCCCGGTGGCCTGTGGTTCGACCGGTGGCGGCGGCACCGCGACCGAGGACCTCGAGGTGTTCAACCGCACCGATGTCGCGCCGTACAAGGGTTTCATCGGTTCCGCGCAGAACTGGGGCGGCACCGAGATCGGCCCGGACGGCACTGCCTCGCACGCCGAGATCAACGTCGTGCAGTCCGACGTCAATGTGCAGCAGGACGGCCTGAAGTCGACCTGGACCGGCACCGGCCCGGCGCAGCTCTACTTCCAGAACCCGGCCGGTACCAACGATCTGCGCGGGTACCTGAACGCCGACTCGGCACTGGAGTTCGACACGGTCGTGCACGAGGCGCCCGCCAACCGGACGGTGATCAGCATGCACTGCGTCTACCCGTGCTTCTCGGAGGTGAACGCGACCAAGCTGTTCACCGACCTCGCGGGTGCGCCGAAGTCGACGGTGAAGATCCCAGTGTCGTGCTTCGCGAACGGGCTCGATCTGGAGAACGTCAACACGCCGTTCCTGGTGTACACGGACGGCAAGTTCTCGGCTTCGTTCGCGAACGTGCGGTGGGTGCCCAAGGGGGCACAGGATCCCGATGCGAGGCCTTGCTCCAGTTTGGGCTGACCCCCTCGCGCGTGCTATGAAAGGTCCTTTCCTTGCAAATTTGGCAAGGAAAGGACCTTTCATGGCATCGGGGGAGGGTCAAGAGGGGCGGTTCATGTCCGGGATCTCGATGTTCACCGGCCTCCCCTCCGAAAGCCACAGCCGGATGTACTGCCGGATCGCCTCGTCCAGCACCCAGGCGGCCGCCGGCACCAGCGGCAGCGGGATGAGCTTTTCGTGGAACGCCACCAGCGCCGGGAAGGCGGTGCCGATCAGCGGGTCCCAGATCGGCTCGCGCGGGATCCCGTTCCACTCGGAGAACCGGTCGCCGATGATGTGGCGGGCCAGCGCGTTGACCATCGGCCGGTCGACGCGGCCGGGGCTGGTCTGCTCGGCGAGCATGTCGAGGAGGATGTCGGTGAGCTCGACGCCCTCGCGGGTCGGGCCCATCGCCGGGTCCAGCACCTGCTTGGACTGCGCGTAAGCGGCGTCCCAAGTGGACGGCAGGTACTCGTCGCGGATCCCGAGCATATGCCCGGTCACCTGCCAGATGTGCAGGTACGCGGCGGAATGGGCGGGGGAGACCCGGACGTGCCAGTCGGTCAGCTTGCGCATCGTGTACGTCGGCAGCGTGTGCCAGGTGACCAGCAAGTCGTTCTGGCTGATCGGGATTCCCTGCTGCCAGTGTGGCGATTGCGGCAGCAGATGCCGGACGGCGGCGTGCACCAGGCGGGTCTTCACCGCCGAGACGATCATCTGGCCGTCGGGCCGGTAGGCGTTGAGCGAGCCGACGTCGTAGCCGAGTTTGGCCGTCTTCGCGACGCGGTCCTTCATGTCCGCGCCGCCCTTGGAGTAGTAGACCGCCCTGGCCTCGTTCGGGATGGCGGTGCTCAGCATCCCGCCGCCGAGGCCGTTCAGCAGGTTGACGAACCGTCCGCTGACCTTCATGAAATCCGCCGCCGCGGCCAATTCGGACTGGTTCGCCCACGACGGGAGCTGTCGTGCTTGCTCGACGAACTCCCGCAGGTCCGGCGGGAGCCCGGACGGCGTCGGCTGGTCGTTCCTGGTCCAGGTCCGCAGCGCCTGGTTGACCTCCGCGACCTGTCCCCGGTCGAAGATCGCGGCGACCACCGGATCGGCTTCGGCGTCCCACACCCATTTCGGATCGGTGCCCGCCCCCACACCGGCCACCGAACCGCTCGGACTCCACGCCCAGGCGGGCTGGGCCATCCCCATGGCCCCCAAGAGGGTCGCTCCGCCACTGACGATCAGCATCTTGCGTCGATTGAGTTCGGTCATGCGCCAGTACTCCTCCTTGAGTCCCGGACCTGCGGGTTGGTACTGTGATACAAGTAGTGCAACCGCGTATCTCAAGGAGAGCACAATCATCGCGAAGACGCCAGACCCGGATTCTTTGCTGGAGCGCGCGCTCGCCGACGCGCTCGAACGCGCCGAGGAAAGCGACGAGATCGCGCTTCGGCTGCTCGACGCCGCCTACGAACAGTTCTGCCGGATGGGGATCCGGCGCTCCACCATGGAGGACGTCGCGCGCCGGGCCGGCGTCTCGCGGATCACCGCGTATCGTCGGTTCGCGACCAAGGATGCCCTGGTCGAGCAGGTGGTGCGCCGCGAGTTCCGGCGCTACTTCGACCAGTTCCTGCTCGACATCCAGCAGGCCGAAACCGCTGCGGACCGGGTCGTGCTGGGCTTCGCCAGCGCGCTGCGGGCGATCCGGTGCAACCCGCTGATCGGCGGGCTGATGGCCGTCGAGCCCGAGGTCCTCGTCCCGTCGATGGTCAGCGACGGCGGCAACACCCTGGCGGCGGTCCAGCGGTTCGTCGCGGGTCAGCTCCGTCGTGAGCAGCAGGCGGGCAACGTCTCGGAGGACGTCGACGTCGAACTCGTCGCCGAGCTGATGACCAGGGTCTCCGCTTCGTTCCTGATCACGCCGAGTCAGGTCGTCGATCTCGACGACGACGAGCAGGTCCGCGAGGTGGCCAGGCGGTTCCTGGCCCCGATGCTGCGGCCGCGACAAGGCCGCTGATCAGCAGTTCCAGCGCCCGGGTGAAGTCCGGTTCGGGGTCGTGCGCCTGCAACGCGGGGATCGCGCGGCTGAAGTTCGGCAGGACCGCCGGGTCGATGCGCCGGAGGAACTGCTCGTCCATCTCCCGTTCGGCTTCGCCCTTGCGAGCCTTGGTGAAGCCGACGGTCGTCAGTAGTAGCGAGCCGAAGACGAGGCTGTTCAGGGCGCCGAGCGTCTGACGGATCCCGTCGTCGTCGAAACCGGCTTCGTAGAGCGCGCCGACGAGGTCGTCGAGCGGCAGCAGGGCTTGCAGTGAGTTCGGATTGGCCTCGTCGGTGGCCAGCGCCATCGGCACGACCGGATGCGCGGCGAGCGCACGGTAGGTGTTGAGCACGGTGACCCGCACCCGTTCCGGCCATGGTGAGCCGGGGTCCGCGCGCTCGATGCCGCTGTAGACGCGCTCCGCGATGCCGTCGAGGATGTCGGTCTTGTTCTGGACGTGGTTGTAGAGCGCCATCGCTTCGACGTCGAGTGTCTTGGCGAGCTTGCGCATCGACAGGCCCTTGAGACCCTCTTCGGCGGCCAAGGCGAGCGCCGCGTCCAGGACCTTCTCCCGGTTCAACGGTTCTCTCCGCGTCATCTCCACGTCCTTCGCTTGACAGGTCTACGGTGTATCTATCATATTTACGGTGTAAATATACGCTGTAAATACGGGGGTTGCCGTGAACGACGTGATCATCGTGGGCGGGGGGCCGGTCGGCTTGCTGCTGGCGGGTGAGCTCCGGCTGGCCGGAGCCGATCCGCTCGTCCTGGAGTCGGCAGACGGGTCCGTCCGCCGGAACCGGAGTTTCGGGTTGCGCGGGATCAACGGCCGGACCGCGCAGTCGTTGCGGCTGCGCGGGCTGACGGAGGCGTTCTCGAAGGCGCAGGGTGAGATGCCCGAGCTCGTGCGGAGGCTGAAGGGAAGTCGCTTCAGGGGGCATTTCGCCGGGCTGCCGCTCGCCGAGGACGAGGCCGCGCCGGACGCGGTCGGTG
This sequence comes from Amycolatopsis sp. NPDC102522, assembly GCF_055584485.1. Classification (NCBI taxonomy): domain Bacteria; kingdom Bacillati; phylum Actinomycetota; class Actinomycetes; order Pseudonocardiales; family Pseudonocardiaceae; genus Amycolatopsis; species Amycolatopsis sp. NPDC102522. The sequence continues at coordinate 237,626 of NZ_JBVJLY010000004.1, forward strand.
GGTTCATTCTCAAGCAGCATGTGCTGGAACGGATCCTCGCCGAGTGGGCGACGGGGCTCGGCGTCCGGATCCGCACGGGTCATGAAGTGGTCGACATCGTGCAGGAGGATTCGGCGGTCCGCGCCGTGCTCGCCGACGGCCGTTCCGAGCGGGCCGCGTACCTGGTGGGTTGCGACGGCGGCCGCAGCACCGTGCGGAAGCGGACCGGGATCGCGTTCCCCGGGACGGGCCCGACGATGACCGGGCGTATCGCGCGGGCGGAACTCGCCGATCCCGGTGCCGTGACGTCGTCCATGCACGGTCCTGGCGGGATGGTGAACCACTCGTGGGTGCCGGGGGAGATCTCCACCATGGAGTTCGACGGCGGGCCAGGGGACCGGGACGCGCCGCTGACGGCCGAGGAGATGCAGGCGAGCATCGGTCGCGTCAGCGGAATCGAAGTGACGATCGCCCGGCTGGACGGTGGAATCCGGTTCAGTGACAACAGTCGTCAGGCGGCGACCTATCGACAGGGGCGCGTGCTCCTGGCGGGCGACGCCGCTCACGTGCATTCGCCGATCGGTGGCCAGGGACTGAACCTCGGCCTCCAGGACGCGATGAACCTCGGCTGGAAACTGGGCCTGGTGGCGCGGGGCGGGGCGCCGGAGTCCTTATTGGACACTTACGGCGCGGAACGGCGTCCGGTAGGGGAGCGTGTCCTGCGCAACAGCCGGGCCCAGGTCGCGCTGATGCGGCCCGGTCCGCAGGTCGCCGCGCTTCGGGAGGTGCTGGAGGAGGCCCTGGGGATCCCGGCGGCCAAACGGCATTTCATCGCGATGGGCAACGGGTCCGACATCGACTACGCGCCGGACTCCGTCCCTCCGCTCGTCGGCCGGTTCGCTCCGGTGCCGTTGGTGTCCGAAGACGGTCGCGCGCTTCTGGTGGCGGACGCCGGTTCGACCTTCCTCGTGAGGCCGGACGGCTACGTCGCCTGGGCCGCGTCGGACGGCGAGACGGCCGGATTGGACGAGGCGCTCGCGCTTGTCACGGGTCACGTGTATAAAGTGAAACGAGTGTTCAAAATGTAACGACTGTTCAAGTTGAAGGAGTGTGCTGTGGCAGGCCAGTACCGAGAGCTGTTCTCCGCGAAGGGCTCGTTCGCCTTCTCCGCCGCAGGGCTGGTCGCCAGGATCCCGGTCCCCATGATGGGGATCGGGATCATCACCATGCTGGCGCAGAGACGCGGCGACTACGGCCTCGCCGGACTGGTCTCGGCGGCGTTCACACTGTCCATGGCGCTGCTCGGACCGCAGGTCTCGCGTTTGGTGGATCGCCGGGGACAGGGCCGGATCCTGCTGCCGGTGACGGGGATCAGCGTGCTGGCGCTCGGCGCGCTCCTGCTGTGCGCCCGATTCGAGGCGCCGGCGTGGACGCTGTTCGTGTGCGCGATCCTCGCCGGGTTCATGCCCAGCATGGCGGCGATGGTCCGGGCGCGCTGGTCGGGGCTCTACCGCGACTCGCCGCGGCTGCACACGGCGTTCGCGCTGGAATCGGTGGTCGACGAACTGACCTTCGTCATCGGGCCCGCGCTGTCGGTGGCGTTGTGCACCACAATTTTCTCCGAAGCGGGACCGCTGGTCGCGCTGGTGCTCCTCGTCGTCGGGGTGCTGTCGTTCGTCTCGCAGCGCGCGACGGAACCACGCGTCCTGCCGTCGAGCGGATCGGCCGGGAGTTCGGCGATCCGCCTTGGCGCGGTGCGGGTGCTGGTGCTGACGCTGGTGGCGGGCGGTGTCATCGTCGGCACGGTCGACGTCGTCAGCGTGGCGTTCGCGGGGCAGGTGGGGGCGCCGTCGGCGGCGGGCATCGTCGTTTCGGTCTACGCGGTGGGTTCCGCGATCTCCGGACTGGTTTTCGGGACGCTCAAGCTGACCATGGCACCGCCTCGGCTGCTCCTGATCGGTACCGCGGGCACGGCCGCGAGCGCGGTACCGCTGCTGGTCGTGGACAGCGTCGCCGGCCTGTGCGCGGTGGTCTTCGTCGCCGGATTGTTCTTCTCTCCCACGATGATCGTCGTCATGGGGATGATCGAGAAGGTCGTCCCGGCGGAGAAGCTCACCGAAGGGATGACGTGGGCGATCACCGGACTCAGCATCGGAGTCGCCCTCGGCGCCGCGGTGTCGGGGGAGGCCGTCGACCGCTTCGGGCCGGACGGCGGATTCACCGTCGCTGTCGTCGCCGGTGGCTCGATCATCCTGATCGCGCTGCTCTCGTATCCTCTGCTGAACAGGAAGATCGCGATCCGCGAGGAGGCGGCACACTGAACGAGCCGATCGCCGACGGCCGTCTCGCCAAGGGTGAGCAACGCAAACGGGAGCTGATCGAGGCCACCCTGCGCATCGTCGCCAGGGACGGGGTTTCGGGGGTCAGTCACCGCACGGTCGCCCGTGAGGCGGGGCTGCCCGCGACGGCGGCCGCGTACCACTTCCAGGGGATCGAAGACCTGCTGACCGCCGCTCTCACCCGGTGCATGGACGAAGACACCGAGCGGATGCGCGTCCTCACCGCGGAAACCGGCGGAGACGCCCTGCCGAAATTCGCGGCCCTGATGGCCCGCGTGGTCAGAGAACCCGGACATCTGCTGGCGGAGTACGAGCTGTACCTGCTCGCCGCGCGGGAGCCGAGGCTCCGTGAGTCGACCGATCGCTGGATGGCGGCCCTGGCGGACTTCGCGCGACGGCACACCGACGATCCGGTGCGGGTCGAGATGCTGGTCGGGCTGGTGGACGGCTTGCTGCTGCAGGGGCTGCTGCGCGACGACCCGCCGACGGCGGACCGGTTCGAAGCCATCCTGCGGACCGCGCTGGGCTCGTGAGTGGCAAGGACGGTTCTAACCCCATGTCGTTAGAACGGCACTTACCACTCACGAGGTCCTGGGCCGGTCCCCTGCGGGAGTCGCCGCCCGGTCCGCTGCGGAGCACGGGCTGGCGGGTGTCGCGAAAGCCACTTTCGGGACGTCAGATGTCGCGAAAGTGGCTTTCGCGACGCCTGATGCGGTGGTGAGGCGTCGGGGCCGGTACCTACCGGATTCCGGCTGCGGTCGACCGCGGGTCCGGTCCGTGAAGGCCTCCGTGCCTACCCTGAAGGTAGGGAAGGAGGCCTTCCCCAAGTACGTGAAGGACCCCTTCATTGCGCCTAGCGCAATGAAGGGGTCCTTCACGTACTTGCAGGAGACCAGGGTGCCGCACCGTGCCGGAGCCCAGGACCTCGTGAGTGGCAAGAGCGGTTAGAACCTGCCGTACCACTCACGAGACCGGAAGCGGCAAGTCAGCCACTCGCGGGTGGCGACCAGGTCAGCCGCGGGTCCGTCTGCACGAAACTCCCCAGCAGCTGATCGATCCGCGTCAGCGCGTCGAGGTCCAGCACCACCCCGGACGCCTTCGCGTTCTCGGTGACCTGTGCGGCGGTGCTTGCCCCGGTCACCACCGAAGCGACGGTGTTGTGCTGCAACGTCCACGCGAGCGCCAGCTGCGCCATGGTCAGCCCCGCCTCGTCGGCGACACCGCGCAGCATGCTGACGCGTTCGAGGAGGTCCGGCAGGAGCAGCGGCCGGGCGTCGCCCGCCTTCGCGGCCCGCGAGTCCGGCGGGATCTCGCCCGGCCGGTACTTGCCGGTCAGGACGCCCTGCGCGAGCGGGACCGAGGCGAACTGGCCGATCCCGGCGCGTTCGCAGACCGGCATCACCTGGGCTTCGGCGACCCGCCACAGCATCGAGTAGTGCGGCTGGTTCGCGACGAGCGGGACGCCGTGCCGGTCGGCGATCGGCCGGGCCTCCAGCAACTGCTCCGCCGTCCATTCCGCGGTCCCCGCGTAGAGGATCTTCCCCTGTCGCACCAGATCCGACAGCGCGAGGAATGTCTCCTCCAGCGGGGTGCGGTAGTCGAACCGCAGCAACTGGTAGACGTCGATGTAGTCGGTGCGCAGGCGTCGCAGCGATCCGTGCAGGGACGTGGTCAGGTGCTTGCGGCTGAGGCCCGCGTCGTTGACACCGGGGCCTTCGGGCCAGAAGACGCCGGTGCACAGGACGAGATCGTCGCGGCGCGCGTGGCTCAGTGCCGAGGCGAGGTTCTCTTCGGCGGCGCCGCCGTCCCAGGCGGCGGCGGTGTGGAAGGTCGTGATGCCCGCGTCGAGCGCGGCCTGGACGCATTCCGCGCCGTCGGGATGCGTGAGCCAGTTGCCGTAGGAGATCTCGCTGACGGACAGCCCGCTCGCGCCGAGCCTGCGGTAGTCCATGCTCACCTCTTCCGCGCGCCGGTTTCGAGGATGGTGCGGTCGATCCATTCGTCGAGACCGGCGGCCTTCCGGGCATAGGTCTCCCGCACCGATTCGTGCGGCAGGATCAGGAACTCCTCCGACGCCAGGCCGTGGATGACGCATTCCGCGACGTCCTCCGGTTCCAGCAGGGGCGCCAGAGCCGCGATGGCGAGCGCGGCGGGATGGCCGGCGGCGATCCCCGGTTCCAGCAACGCGGTCCGCACGCCGAGCGGGCACAGCGCGCTGACCCGCACCCCGCGCGGGCGGTAGGTGATGGCCAGCCATTCGGCGAGCCCGACGGCCGCGTGTTTGGTCACCGAGTACGGCGCGTCGCCGGGGGTGCCCAGCAAGCCGGCGCCCGAGGCCGTGATCAGCAGATAGCCGTTTCCCCGGCTCAACATCTCGGGGAGCGCGACCTGCGCGGCGTGCACATGCTGCATGACGTTGATCGACCACGACCGTGACCATTGTTCGTCGGCGGCGTGCACGCCTGTCCCGAAAGCGGCACCGGCGTTGGAGCAGAACAGGTCCACCGGACCGAACTCCGCGCGCGCCTCGGCCACCAGCATCTTCAAGTCCTCTTTGGACGACGCGTCGGCGTGCCGCGCGATCGCTGCACCGCCCGAGGCCGTGATCCCGGCGACGACCTTCTCCGCGCCCTCGAGATCGAGGTCGGAGACCACCACTCCGGCGGCGCCCTCGGCGGCGAACCGCCGGGCCATGGCGGCGCCGATACCGTGTGCCGCGCCGGTCAGCACGACGACTCGTCCTGTCACTTCCACATGCGCTCCATGGTTATTCGTTCGGCTTTCGATGACAATTCTTCTGTTTTGTTACGCCGGTGAGCAGTGCTTTGTCGAAATCTGGAATGCGGATGATAAAAATGCAGGTCAGCGGCCCGTTCTGGCCATGTCGACATATTTGTTTCCGGCGCCGGACTTTAGCATGTGTTCCCTTGTTTTCCGAGTTTTCGCGCAAGAGTATTGCGCTCTCTGCGGCAAGTAGGTTATTTCTTGGGAATCCCGCTGAAGATCGCCGAACCCGGCGAGGTTCGATCAGCCCAGCCGACAGGAGGTCCGCCGGTGAGTCATGCGACGGCGCGCACGCGGGTACTCGGTGTCAACCCGCTCGGACGTCCGGATCCGGGGCTGGCGGCCGCCGTCGCCAGGGGCGGTGGCCTCGGCGTTCTGGACCTCGCGCGCACCGGGTCCATAGTGGACGGAGGATTCCCGTTCGGGATCCGGATCCCGGCGGGCCGCGACGTGCGGGCCGACGAGGTGCGGGAAAGCGGTGCGGGGCTCGTCCTGCTGGCCGAAGGGGCAGTTTGGCGGGGCAAGGACGATCTCCCCGTGCTGGCCGAGGTGACCGGCGTCGAGCAGGCCGTCCGGATGCTCGACGCCGGCGCCTCCGGTCTGATGGCGAAGGGCGCCGAGGCGGGCGGCTCCGACCTCACCACGTTCGTCCTGTTGCAGCGGCTGCTGGAGCGGTTCGGCGAAGACGTCCCGGTGTGGGCGTACGGAGGCATCGGGCCGCGGACGGCGGTGGCCGCGCTCGCCGGAGGCGCCGCGGGCGTGGTCCTCGACGGACTCGGCCTCTTTCCTGAGACTGACGTGCCCGAGGTGGCACGAAAAGAACTGCTCAGGGCCGACGACGGGCTCGCCGCACTGTTCGCGAACCGCTTCGAGGACGCGGAAAGCGCTGTCCGATCCGTCGTGCGCTCCCTCGCCGCGCCGCGGTCGGCGAACCCCTCGGACCAAGGCGTACGGCTGTGCCGCACGTTGGGGACTCGCCTGCCGGTCGTGCAGGGACCGATGACGCGGGTGAGCGACCAGCCCGGTTTCGCCGCCGCCGTCGCCGCGCACGACGGATTCCCGTTCGTCGCGGTGGCGACCGCGAACGGCGCCAAGACCGCCGAACTGCTCGGCCGTACCGCCGAAGCGCTCGGCGAACGGCCTTGGGGCGCGGGCATCCTCGGCTTCGTCCCGGAGGACCTGCGTGCCGAGCAGCTCGCTGCCGTCCGGGCGGCCCGCCCGCGCTGCGTGCTCATCGCGGGCGGGAAACCCGCGCAGGCCAAGGCGCTGGAAGCCGACGGGATCGCGACCTTCCTTCACGTGCCGTCGCCGATCCTCCTGCGGCAGTTCCTCGACGCCGGTGTCCGCCGGTTCGTCTTCGAGGGCGCCGAATGCGGCGGGCACATCGGCCCGCGGTCGAGTTTCGTGCTGTGGGAGCAGCAGCTGGACGTCCTGCGCGAGCATGGCGCCGAGGACGTCGAGGTGCTGTTCGCGGGCGGGATCCACGACGCCCGGTCCGCCGCGATGGTCTCGGCGATGGCGGAGCCGCTCACGGGAATCGGTGTCCTCATGGGCACCGCGTACCTGTTCACCGAGGAAGCCGTGGCCCACGGCGCCATCACCGAGGTCTTCCAGGACCGGGTGCTCGACGCCGGGGCCACGGTCACCCTGGAGACCGCGCCCGGGCACCTCACCCGCTGCCTGCCCAGCCCGTACACCGACGAGTTCGCCGCGCTGAAGGCCGGGCTCCGCGCGGACGGGGTCCCGCCGCAGGAGAGCTGGCAGCGGCTGGAGGAGCTCAACACCGGACGGCTGCGGATCGCGAGCAAGGGCATCCGGCGGGAAGGTGACGCACTCGTCGAGGTCGACACCCTCGGCCAGCTCGCCGAGGGGATGTACATGGCGGGCCAGGTGACGGTGCTGCGCGAGCGGCGCACCGACATCGCGGCCCTGCACCGGGAAGTCACCGACGGCGCGGCGGAACTGCTCGCCGCTCGCACGCCGCCCGAAGAGTCCGTTGTGGACGGTGAGGTCGCCATCGTCGGCATGGCGTGCGTGTTCCCCGGAGCGCCCGACCTCCCGGCCTTCTGGTCCAACGTCCTGCGCGGCGCGGACGCCGTCACCGAGGTGCCGGACCGACGCTGGGACAAGGAGGTCTACGCGGACCAGTCGACGTCCAAATGGGGCGGCTTCCTGCCCCCGGTGGACTTCGATCCGCTCGCGTACGGCATCCCGCCGAAGTCGATGGGCAGTATCGACCCGGCCCAGCTCGTGTCGCTGCAGACGGCGCGGCGCGCCCTGGAAGACGCGGGCTACGGCGATGGCGGCTTCGACCGCGAGCGCACCAGCGTCATCTTCGGCGCCGAAGCCGGGGGAGACCTGGCGAACGCCGGTGTCCTGCGGGCGCTGCTGCCCAGCTATCTCGAAGAAGTCCCGGAAGAGCTGCTCGCGCAGTTGCCGGAACTGACCGAAGACTCGTTCCCCGGCACGCTCGCCAACGTCATCTCCGGCCGGATCGCCAACCGGCTCGACCTCGGCGGCACGAACTACACGGTGGACGCCGCGTGTGGTTCCTCGCTGGCGGCACTGGACCTCGCGGTGAAGGAACTGCGGGCGGGCACGAGCTCGATGGTCCTGTGCGGCGCGGTCGACCTGCACAACGGCGTCAACGACTACCTCATGTTCACCTCCGCGGGTGCCTTGTCGCCGACCGGCCGGTGCCGCCCGTTCGACTCGGCGGCGGACGGGATCGCGCTCGGCGAGGGCGTCGCGTGTCTCGTGCTCAAGCGGCGGGCCGACGCCGAACGCGACGGCGACCGGGTCTACGCCGTGGTCAAGGGCGTCGGCGCCGCCAGTGACGGCAAGGCGCTCGGCCTCACCGCCCCGCGCCCCGAGGGCCAGCGGCGAGCGCTGGAGCGGGCCTACCGCGACGCGGGCGTGTCCCCGGCGGACGTCTCGCTGGTGGAGGCACACGGCACCGGCACGGTCGTCGGCGACGCCACCGAGCTGACCACGCTCACCGAGTTCTTCCTCGACGCGGGCGCCGACCCGGGCGCGTGCGCGCTGGGCTCGGTGAAAAGCCAGATCGGGCACACGAAATGCGCCGCGGGGCTCGCGGGCCTGATGAAGGCGGCGCTGGCGCTGTGGCACGAGGTCGTGCCGCCCACGCTGCATCTGAGCAGGCCGAACCCCGCCTGGGACGCCGAGAGCAGTCCCTTCACCTTCTCCGCCGGTGCCCGGCCGACGCCGGTTCCGCGCGGACGCGAGTTCGCCGGCGTGAGCGCGTTCGGGTTCGGTGGGACCAACTTCCACGCGGTGCTGGCCGCACCGGGAGTCCCGCCGGGGCGGCGGCACGGGCCGCGCGACTGGGACGCGGAGCTGATCCTGCTCCGTGGTCCCGATGTGGACGGCGCCCGCGCCGCGCTGCGTGACCTGCTGGCGGCGAACGAAGGCCGCCCGCTGCGGGAGATCGCCGCCCTCGCCGCCGAACGGGGTGGGTCCGGGCCGGTGCGGCTCGCCGTCGTCGCGAGTGACCTCGCGGAACTGCGGGACGCGGCCGAGGGCCGGAGCGGGCTCACCGCGAAGGACACCGAAGCCGGTGCGGTCGCGTTCCTGTTCCCCGGTCAGGGCAGCCAGCGAACCGGAATGCTGGCGGATCTGTTCGTGCACTTCCCCGAACTGGCCGACGTCCTGCGGCTCGCCCCCGACGTCGCCGCGACCACGTTCCCGCCGCACGCCTTCGCCGAGGAAACGCGGGTGGCGCAGGACGAGGCGCTCAAGGACACGCGGGTCGCGCAGCCCGCGCTCGGGCTCGTCGAGTCGGCCGTGTGCCGGTTGCTCGCCGACCTCGGTGTCCGGCCGGATCTACTGGCGGGGCACAGCTATGGCGAACTGTCCGCGCTGTCGGTCGCCGGCGCGTTCGACACCCCGACGCTGGTGGCGCTCAGCCGGGCCAGGGCCCGCTCGATCGCCGAAGTCGCGGGCGCCGACCCCGGCGCGATGGCCGCGGTGAAGGCGTCCCGTGAGGAACTGGCCGCCGCCCTCGACCGGCCGGACGTCGTGCTGGCCAACCACAACGCGCCGGGACAGACCGTCCTTTCCGGACCGACGGCCGCCGTGGAGGAGGCCGTCCGGGTCCTGCGGGGCCAGGGGATCGGGGCCAAACGGATCCCCGTCGCCTGCGCCTTCCACAGTCCGCTGGTGGCCGGGGCGAGCGACGTGTTCGCCGTCGATCTCGACAACGCCGAGGTCGGCGAACCCGGCCCGCCGGTGTGGTCGAACCGCACCGCCCGGCCGTACGAGCCGGGGAAGGTGCGTGCCGAACTGTCCGCGCAGATCGGCTCGCCGGTGCGCTTCGTCGAGCTGATCGAGGACATGTACGCGGCGGGCGCGCGCACGTTCGTCGAGGTCGGCCCGGGACAGGTGCTTTCCCGGCTGGCCAAGGACATCCTCGGCGACCGGCCGTACACCGCGATCGCCTGCGACCCCGGCGGCCCCGGGCTGCGCGGATTCCTCACGGCGCTCGCCCGCCTGGCGCTCACCGGCGTCGAGGTACGCACCGAACGGCTCTTCCGCGGCCGCGTCCACGTCGGCCCGCTTCCGAAGCCCGCCTGGACCGTGGACGGCCAGACCGTCCGCGCGCCCGGCGGCGAGGTCCCCGCCCATGGGCTCGTGCCCGCCCGACGAATCCCGAGGACGACCATGAACCAGCCCGCGCCCGGTCGTGACCAGGCCGTCGTCGAATTCCTCCGCACGAGCCGAGAACTGCTGGCGGCGCAACGGGACGTGATGCTCGGCTACCTCGGCACCGCGCCGCTCGCCCCGGCCCCGGTGGTGCGGGCTCCTGTCGTGCCGGCGCTGCTGCCGCCGATCGAGGTGCCTGTCGTACCAGCCGTCCAGCCGGAACCGGTCGCGGAGGCCGTCGTCACGGACGTGCTGGCCACCGTGATCGGCGCGATCAGCGAACGCACCGGCTATCCGGCCGAGATGATCGACGCCGATCTCGACCTCGAAGCGGATCTTTCCATCGACTCGATCAAACGCACCGAGATCGCGGGCTCGCTGCTCGCGAAGCTCGGGCTCTCCGGGCGGGTGCACGACGATGCCCAGGACCAGCTCAGCCGGGACCGGACGGCGAGCGCGCTGGCCGCCCGGCTGCGGAAGTGGCTCGAACCGGCGGCTCCGGTCGCCGTGACACCGGCCCCCGCCGAAGCGGCGGTGGGGATCGCGCCCGGTCGCTACCTGATCGGCCGGGTGCCCGCGCCGCTCGGAACGCCCGACCTCGCCAAGGTGGGCGGCAAAACGGTCGCGGTGAGCTTCGAACCCGGCCAGGAGGGGCTGGCCGAGTCGGTCCGCGCGGTGTTCACCGAGGCGGGCGCCGTCCCGGGGGAGCGCGATGACGCAGACATCGTCCTCGTGCTGAATCCGTTGTCGGACGCCGAAGAACCGGTCGCGGCGCAGGTGTTCGCCCTCATCAAAGCTGCCAAGGGCGCGGTGGTCGTGGTGGCGAAGCCGGGTTCCGGGCACGTCGCCGGGCTGCGCGGTCTAGTCCGCGCCGCGGCGCGGGAACGGGGCGAGCCGACCAGGCTGGTCGAACTGGAGTCCACAGTGGACCTCGCGCGGATAGTGCTGGAGGAAGTGATCGCCGACGGGCCCGCCGCCGTGCGGTACGACACCGCCGGTCGTGCGGCTTTCGAGCCGTCCGCGGGCTCTCTCGGCTCGATCGCCTACGCGGGCGCTGGTCCCGGCGGAGGCGAGGTCAAGGCACTCGGTCTCGACGCGGATTCGGTGCTGTTGCTGATCGGCGGCGCCCGCGGGATCACCGCGCGGGCGGCGGTCGCGCTGGCGGCGAGCGGATGCCGGATCGAACTGGCCGGGCGCACCCCGTGGCCCGCCGAACCCGGCGACGAGGACCTGCCCGGCGACGCGCCGGGGATGCGTTCGGTCCTGGCCGCGCGGGGCGGCTCGCTGGTGGACATCGAACGCCGGGTGCGCACCGTGCTGGCCCAGCGTGAGATCGCCAGGACGCTCGACCAGGTCGGCGCGGCCGGTGGTACCGCGGCGTACCGGTCGCTCGACGTGCGCGACGGCGCCGCCGTCCGGCAGCTGGTCAAGGACCTGCACACCCGCTACGGCCGGATCGACGGCGTCGTCCACGCGGCCGGGGTGATCGACGACAAACTCATGGCGGACAAGGACGAAAACTCGTTCCGCACGGTGTTTGGGACCAAAGTGGACGGTGCGCGGGCGTTGCTCGACGCCCTGGAGCATTTCGGTGTGCGGCCGGGGTTCGTGACCTTCTTCGGCAGCATCGCCGCCGTACTGGGCAACCGGGGCCAGACCGACTACGCGGCGGCGAACGACGCGCTGGAAACCCTCGGCGAGCAGTGGGCCGACCGCACCGGCTGCCGGGCGCTGACCGTCCATTGGGGACCGTGGGCGCCCTCGGACGACCACGCCGGAATGGTGTCGCCGGAACTGGCGCGCGAGTACGAACGCCGCGAGGTCGCGCTGATCGATCCGGACGAAGGCACGGCCGCGCTCCTGCGTGAGCTGGCCTACGGCCCGGCAGACGTCCGCTCGGTGCTGTACACGGCCTCGCTGTGGTGAGCCAAGAGGCCGTCGCGATCGTCGGCATGGGCGTGTTCCTGCCCGGAGCGTCCACTGTGGACGAATATTGGCAGAACATCGTTTCCGGTACCGACGCGATCACCGAGATCCCACCGCACCGCTGGGATCCGAGTTTCCACGACGGCGACGGCCGCACCCCCGACCGCACCTACGGGCGGCGCGGCGGGTTCGTCGCCGACAGCCTGGACTTCGACGCGACCGCGCTCGGCATCGCCCCGAGCACCATCGCCGGGATGGAGCCGGATCAGCTGGTCGCACTGGCTGTCGCCGCTTCCGCGGTCGACGACGCCGGTGGCCTGCGACGGCTGGGCGACCTCGAACGCGTGGGCGTGATCCTCGGCAGGGGCGGCTACCTCTCGCCCGGGCTCCAGCGGTTCGACCAGCGCGTCCGCTCGGTCCGCCAGATCACCGCCGCCGTCCGGGAACTCCTCCCGTCGGCACGTCCGGAGATGCTCGACAGGCTCCGGGAAGCGCTGCTGAAACCGCTCGGGGAGTTCCGGCCGGACACCGCGATCGGGCTGGTGCCGAACCTCGCCGCGTCACGCGTGGCCAACCGCCTGGACCTCGGCGGCCCCGCGTACACCGTGGACGCCGCCTGCGCGTCCTCGCTGCTCGCGGTGGACCAGGCGATCGGCGAACTCGCCCGTCGCCGCTGCGACGTCGTGCTGGCCGGCGGCGTGCACCACTGCCATGACGACACGCTCTGGTCGATGTTCACCCAGCTCGGCGCCCTGTCGCCGAGCCAGCGGATCAGCCCGTTCTCGCGGGACGCGGACGGCCTGCTGATCGGGGAGGGCACCGCGATCGTCGTGCTGAAACGGTTCTACGACGCGCGCCGCGACGGCGACCGGGTCTACGCGGTGCTGCGCGGGTCCGGGACGTCGAGCGACGGCAAGGGTGCGAGCCTGCTCAGCCCGGCCGTGGCGGGCCAGACCCTGGCGCTGCGCCGCGCGTGGGCGTCGGCGGGGCTCGATCCCACCGCGCCCGGAGCGCTCGGCCTGCTGGAGGCGCACGGGACCGCGACCCCGGCCGGGGACGCGGCCGAACTGGCCACCCTCGCCGAGGTGTTCGGCCCGCCGGACGGACCCCGCGCCGCGATCGGCGCGGTGAAGGCGATGATCGGGCACACCATGCCGACAGCCGGGGCCGCCGGGCTGGTCAAGGCGGCGCTCGCGCTGCACCACGCCGTCCTGCCGCCGGCCATGAACTGCGCCGATCCGAGCCCCCTACTGGACAAGACCCGGTTCCGGACCTTGAGTCACGCCGAGCCGTGGGCGGCAGGCGACGTGCCGCGCCGGGCCGCGGTCAACGCGTTCGGTTTCGGCGGTGTCAACGCGCACGTGGTGCTGGAGGAGGCCGACCCGGCGCCCGCACGGCCGCGCCGAGCCAAGGTGGCCGGGGAACCCGAGCGGATCCTGCGGCTCGCGGCGTCCACCCCGGACGAACTGCGCGTCCTGCTCGACCATCCGGACCCGGAATCCGGAGGACACGGACCGTGCCGGATCGGCATCGTCGGGCCGACCGGGAAGCGGCTGGAAGTCGCGCGGCGGGTGCTCGCCAAGGTCACGGCCGAGGGGAAGGCCTGGCACGGGCCCAACGACATCTGGTGCGGCACGGCGCCACTGCTGGCGCGGGGCGGGGCGAAGACCGCGTTCATCTACCCGGGGCTGGAGGCCGACGCGGAACCGCGCTGCGCCGACGTCGCCCGGCATTTCGGCCTGGAGCGGCCCGAGTGGTCGACGACGAGCGTGCTTTCACGCGCGTCTAGCGTGTCCCAGGTCGGGTTGCTGCTCGACACCGCGCTGCGGCGGCTCGCCATCGCGCCGGATCTGCTCGCTGGGCACAGCGTCGGCGAGTGGACCGCGATGCAGGCGGCCGGGATGTATCCGGGACAGTCCACAGAGGACATGCTGGACCGGTACTGGCCGCAGGGATTCACCTTGCCGGACGCCGAATTCCTGGTGCTCGGCTGCTCCGCCGAGCGTGCGGAGATACTGCTCGCCGCCGAACCGGAACTGATGATCTCCCACGAGAACGCGCCGCGGCAGACGATCGTGTGCGGCGACCCGGCGGCCGCGGCCCGGCTCGCCAAGCTGTGCACGCAGCACGGCGTCGTCGCCAGGACACTGCCGTTCCGGTCCGGGTTCCACACCCCGCTGATGCGCTCGCGGCTCGGCCCGTTCACGCGGCTCGCGGCGGAACTGGACCTGAAGGCGCCGCGGATCCCGGTCTGGTCGGCGACCACGGCGCGGCCGTATCCCGCGGATCCGGTGGAGGTCCGCGAGCTGTACCTGGCCCATCTCGTGCGCAAGGTCCGGTTCCGGGAACTCGTCGACGCGCTCTACGCCGACGGCGCCCGCGTCTTCGTACAGGCAGGCGCCGGTCAGGTCGGCTCGTTCGTGGCGGACACGCTGGGGGACCGGCCGCATCTGGTCATCCCGGCGTCCTCCGGTACGAGGCCCGGCCTCGCCCAGTTGCGCCGGGTGGCCACCGCCGTCTGGGTGGAGGGCGGACGGCCCGCGTTCGACGCGCTGGAGCCGCGCCGGACCCGGATCGACACGGCGGGCACGTTGCTCTCGGTCGACGGTGACGTCAAGGGCATGTTCGACGGCGCCGCCGCGGTTCCCGAACTGGCGGACGGGGTGCCGGACGCGATCGTCGCGGAGTTCACCGCGCTGCTCGCCGAGACCAGGCAGGCGGCGGCGAGCGTGGCCAACGCGGCGGCGCGGCGCACCGAGAAGCCCACAGCATCCACAGTGGACGTCTCGCTCGCCACGATGCCCTACCTGGTGGATCACCGGTTCTTCCGGCAGCGCGAGGATTGGCCGGACGATGCGGACTTCCGTCCCACCGTCCCCGCGACGACCCTGATCGACCTGGCCTGCCGGGCGGCGGAACGGACCTGGCCGGGCACGATCGCGACCGGGGTGAGCAACGCGGCGTTCTCCCGGTGGCTGATCGCCGCCCCGGCTGTGCGCGTGCCGCTTTCGATGACCCGCGAGGGCGACCGGATCAGCGTCCAAATAGGACCGCACGCCAGTATGGACGTCCACCTGGCACAGCGATATCCCACCGCTCCCAGGCCATCTCCGCCGCCTGGGCCGGAAACCGCGCCGCCGCTGAGCGCCGCCGAGATCTACTCGCGCCGCGAGATGTTCCACGGCCCCGCCTACCAAGGGCTCGCCAGGCTCATCGGGCTCGGCGAACGGCACATCCGCGGCGACCTCGTCGTGCCGTCGGCGCCCGGTGCGCTGCTGGACAACGTCGGCCAGTTGCTGGGCTGCTGGCTGATGGCCACCAAGGCGGACGCGCTGCTGGCGTTCCCCACCTCGATGGGCCGGATCACCTGGTACGGCCCGGAACCGGCGCCGGGAACCGTGCTCCGGTGCGTGGTGCGGGTCCGGCTGCCGCGGCCGGACGTGCTGGAGATGGACGCCGAACTGGTGCGGGACGGCGCGGTGCTGGCCCGGATCGAACAGTGGCGGGACATCCGGTTCCCGTGTGACCGGCCTACCCACCGGGTCTACGCCTTCCCGGACGGCCACCGGCTTGCCGAGGATCATCCCGGTGGCTGGACGGTGGTCACCGACCGGTGGCCGAGCCCTGCCGCGCGGGACATCTACGCCGGTGTCTACCTCGGTTCGGAGGAACGCGCCGAGTTCGCCGCGTGCGCGCCCCGGCGGCAGCGCGGGTGGCTGCTGGAACGGATCGCGATCAAGGACGCGGTCCGCGCGCGGCTCGCCGAGGACGGCGTCGAAGGGATTTACCCGGCGGAGCTCCGCGTGAGCGCCGACGGCACCAGGGTGACCGGACTCCACGGCCGGACGGTGCCGCCGCTGGCGGTCGCCGTGGCGACGGCCGGAGAGGTCGCGGTCGCCCTCGTCCGGGACGAGACCGCGACATCGCCCCGGATCGCGGTCCGTGCCGAAGGGGAGTCGGCGGGGCTGGGCGAAGAGATCGGCACCGGGGTGGAGTTCGCGGGAATCGCCGGGTACGTGGTGGCCTGGAATCGCGGGTAGGAACAGGAGCAGAGCATGACGATCGAACAGCAGAGCCCGGCGTCGGTCTTCGGGACGGTGGCCGAATTGCTGAGAGAACTGGTCGGGGACGTCGATGTCCTCGGCATCGAGATCACCCCGCAGACCACCTTCCACGAGGATCTCGGGCTGGAGAGCATCGACCTGGTGACCTTCGCGAGCATCCTCGCCGAGTTCTTCGGCGCGGACGTCAATCTCGCGGAGTTCCTGGCGGAGAAGGATCTCGACGACGTGATCGGGCTGCGGGTCGGCGACATCGCGGACTACGTGGCCGCCCGCATCGGCGAACGGGGCTGAGGCGGTGCCGACGATGACCGTCAACGGGCTGCGCACGAACGTGCAGCTCGTGCCCGGCGGGGGCACGGAGACCGTGGTGTTCCTGCACGGCATGGGCACTGACAGCCTGGCGAGTTTCTACCTCACGCTGGCCCCGCCGGTCGCCGCCGCCGGGGTGGACGTGATCAGCTACGACCTGCGCGGGCACGGCAAGACCGAACGACCCGAGCGCGGGTACACGATCGCGGACTTCGTCGCCGACCTCGACGACCTGCTGGACCAGCTCGACCTCGACCGGCCCGTTCACCTGGTGGGCAACAGTTTCGGCGGCACCCTCGCGTACAGCTACGCGGTGGCGAAACCGGAGCGGGTGCGCAGCATCGTGTGCATCGAGTCGGAGCCCGCGACCGAACTGTGGGCGGGCAAGATGGCGCAGATCCTCGAACACACCGTGCGCTTCCTGAAGGTCGAGGAGAGCTACGAGTGGATCGAGGCCAACTACAGCGCCCATCACCGGCGGCTCGCGAGAATGGCCGCCGAGCGGATCATGGCGACGTCGATGGCCGAGGAGGTCCCGCTCGGTCCGTTGCTGACCCTGGAGCAGGTGGCGGGGATCGACTGCCCCGTACTGTCCATTTTGGGCAGTCACGGCTATCAAGCCGACGATCTCGACGCGCTGACGTCCTTGTTGCCCCGCGGTGAGTTGCACGTGTTCGAGGGGCAGGGGCATTCGGTGCTCGTCGAGCAGCATCGTGAGGTGCGGCAGCTGCTGCTGAACTGGATCTCCCGGCACGGGAGGCCGCGCGGATGAGCCGGTTCCTGCTGGTCGTCCCGCCGCTCACCGGGCACGTGGCGCCGTTGCGCGCGGTGGCCGCCGAGCTGGTGGGGCGCGGTCACGACGTCGCCTGGTGCGGCCCGGAACCCACGACGTCGGAGCTGACGCGGGCGGGCCGGGTGTACGCGGCGGGGGACGCGCTGGAGTTCGCCGTGGAGCGCCGTCCCGAGGGGCTGCGCGGGTTCGCGGCGCTGAAGTTCCTGTGGGAGCAGTACCTGATCCCGCTCGCGGACGCGATGGTCCCCGGGGTCGAGAAAGCGGTGATGGCCTTCCGGCCCGACGTCGTGATCTCCGACCAGCAGGCCTTCGCGGGCGCCCTCGTGGCGAGCCGCCGGGGCCTGTCGTGGGCGACTTCGGCATCGACGTCGACTGAACTCGGCGATCCGCTGAGCGCCATGCCGAAGATCGCCGCCTGGGTGGGCAAACTGCAGGAAGACCTCCGTACGCGGCACAACGTGTCCGGTGGTGACCTGCGCTTCTCGCCGGAGCTGGTGCTGGCCTTCACCACCGTTTCCCTGACGGGGCCGATCGCCGACGCCGGCGCGGTCCGGTTCGTCGGCCCGGCGCTGGCCCCCGCGCCCCCTGTGGGGTTCTCGTGGGACAGGCTCGACGGGCGCCCGCTCGTCCTCGCCACCCTCGGCACCGCCAACGCCGCCCTCGGCCGCCGCTTCCTGTCCGAATGCGTCGACGCCCTCGCCGGGATGCCCGGGGTCCAAGGCCTGGTCGTCGACCCCACCGGCGAACTCTTCAGCGACGAAGTGCTGATCGCCAAAAGGATCCCGCAGGCGGAGGTGGTGCGGAAGGCGTCGGCGGTGATCTGCCACGGCGGGCACAACACCGTCAGCGAGACCCTCGCGTCCGGGCTGCCGCTGGTCATCGCGCCGATCCGGGACGACCAGTCGATGCTGGCCCAGCAGGTCGAGACGGCGGGCGCGGGGCTGCGGCTGCGCTTCGACCGCGTGAAGGCGCCGGACATCCGCGGCACGGTCACCGAAGTGCTCACCGAGCCCGCCTACGCCGCGGCGGCCGCGCGGGTGCGGGCCTCGTTCGCGGCGGCCGGGGGAGTCGTGGCCGCCGCGGACCACCTGGAGTCCTTGCCACGCTGAGCCTCCGTTCCGGCTTCGCCTCCCTCCGCACTCGCGTGATCAGGCACGTGACTCGCGTGATCAGAGCCGGAACTCGCGTGATTGAGCACGGAACTCGCGTGATCAGAGCCGTACATCCGAGTGCGGCGCCCAATCACGCGAGTCACGTGTCCAATCACGCGAGTCACGTGTCTGATCACGCGTGATCGTGGTTCGGGCACTCACCTCGGCGCGGCTTCCCGGGGTGACCGGAACGTCCGAGCCGCGATCCACCCGCCGGCCAGCGCCGCCACGGCCGCGATCGCGAGCGAGACGGGGATCGACCAGCCCGACGGCCGTCCCAACGCCAAAGCGCGGGTCGCGTCGATCGCGTAGGTCAGCGGGTTGAGCGCCGAAACCACCCGCAGCCAGGTCGGCATGGTTTCGAGCGGCATGTACGCGCTGGAGGAGAACATCAGCGGGAACATGACCACGAAGGACGCCATCTGCAGAGTCTCGGCTTTGCGCAGCCAAGTCGTGATCGCGACGAAGATCCAGCTCAGGCACCAACCGACGACGAGCGTGAGCAGAAGCGCCGCCGTGACCCCGAAAACGCCGCCGGTCGGCCGGAAACCGAGCAGCACCAAGCTGGCGAGCGTGGTCACCAGCAGTTGCACGCCGAGCCGGGCGGAGTCGGAGATGGTGCGGGCCACCAGGACGGCCGAAAGGCTGATGGGCATGCACCGGAGACGTCCGGTGAATCCACTGTAGATCTCCGCGAGCAGGCCGGCGCCCGAGCTCATCGCCGTGGTCATCGCGATGTTCACCAGCGTCGCCGGGACGAGGAAGTTCACGTATCCCTCGTAGGCCGCGACACCGGGCAGCGTGCTGACCCCGGTGAACACTTGACTGAACAGCAGAAGCAGCACGATCGGCTGCAGCAACCCGAAGAACACCAGCCCCCGGTCGCCGAACGCCGTCTTCAGCGACCGGACGGCGAGCACCCGGACCTGGGTGGTGAAGGTGCTCGGCGGCCAGGTCGCCGGATCGGTCAGCACCGGGGTGGACGGCGCGCGGTGCCGTGCCTCGGTCATCACGGCACCGCCGGATTCCGGTGCAGGGAAAGGTAGACGTCGTCGAGCGTCGGTTCCGCGACGGTGAGGTCCTTCATCGGCGCGCCCGCCGCGTCGAGCGCCCGGACCAGCACCGTGATGTCGGAGGGCCCGGACAGCGCGACGCCGATCACCAGCCCGGAGGCCGACGGCGTGCAGCTCATGCCGAGTCTGTGCACCGCGGCCAGCGCGCGGCGGGCGGCGAGGTCGGTGCCGAAGGTCAGGGTCGCGGTCCGTTCCCCGAGCCGGGCCTTCAGTTCCGACGGCCGCCCGGAAACCGTGACGTGCCCCAGTCCCAGCACGATGACGTGATCCGCCAGCCTGTCCGCCTCCTCGAGGTACTGCGTGGTAAGCACGACGGTGGTGCCGCGCGCGGCGAGCCGTTCGACGCCGTCCCAAAGGCCTGCGCGGCTCAGCGGGTCGAGGCCGGTCGTCGGTTCGTCGAGGAACAGGACGTCGGGGGAGCCGACGAGTCCGGCGGCGAGATCGAGCCGCCGCCGCATCCCGCCGGAGTACGTCCGCGCGGGCCTGTCCGCCGCGTCGTCGAGCCCGAACATGGCGAGCAGTTCGGCCGCGCGGGCCCTGGCCTGGCCCCGGTTCGCGCCCAGCAACCGGGCGACGAGTTCGAGGTTGCCGCGGCCGGAGAGCGCGTCGTCGACGGCCGCGAACTGGCCGGTGACCCCGATCCGCCGCCGGACGTGATGCCCGGCCCGGACGACGTCGAAACCACAGACCTTGGCGCTGCCGCCGCTCGGTTTGACGCGAGTACTGAGGATGTCGATCAGCGTCGTCTTGCCCGCGCCGTTGTGGCCCAGCACCGCGAGCACGGTGCCGCGGCCGACACGAAGACTGACGCCGGCGAGAGCCGTCACATCACCGTAGTGCTTGGCGAGGCCGGTCACCTCGATGGCAGCCTGCTCCATTCGCCGAACGTAGCGGGACTTTCGGTACGGCCGCAATGAACACACGGTGACTCCGGACGCGCGTGACAGTTTCGCGCCCACTGTTGTCGACGAGAGTGACAAAAGCGATTTCACGCGGAGCGTTCGTGCCAGTTAATCAGTCACCCGATCCCACCGGCATGACAAACGGATTCGGTGTCCTTGCCGGTGCGGAGAGGCGCAGGTAATTTACCGCTTCTGTGTCCGCGCTGTTTCAGCCGTGTCACGCAATTTCTCCGATTCCCCGGGAGTGACCGTTGTGAAGTTCCCACTGAAGAAACTGAAGTCGAAAAGATCCGTGCAGGCCTTGGCCGCCACCACGGTGGCCGCCGTCGCGGCCACCCTGGGCGTCGTCGGCGCGGGCTTGAGCGAAGCGGCGCCCGCGTCGCTGACGCTGAAATACACCTGTCCGTTCCCGCTGATCGGCGACCAGACCCTGGTCGTGAAGATCGACACCGTCCTGCCGGACGACGCCGTCGCCGGGAAGACCTCCACCCCGATCACGTTCGACGTCGACGTCACCGTCCCGGCCGACGCGACCTCGGGGCTTTCGCTCGTCGGCGCCACCACCGTCGAGGGCAGCGCCAAGGCGGGCGCGGTGCTGAAGTACCCGGTCGACAAGACGCTGAACCTCGGTCTTCCGCTGGTCATCCCGGTCACGCCGGTGCCGGAGTCGGGCGAGTTCCACGTCAAGACGAGCGGCAAGGCGCCCGCGGTCACGTTCCCCAGCCCGGGCACCGCTTCGGTGACTGTCGGGAACTTCAGCACCACCATGACGCCGAAGAACGCGCAGGGCCAGCCGACCGACCTCGGCACGTTCACTTCGGACTGCGTCGTCCAGCCGGGACAGAACCAGCAGCTGGGGACGTTCGAGGTCAAACCCGCCGGCGGTGGCACGACGACGCCGACCACTCCGACGACGACGCCCACCACCCCGACGACGCCGACCACACAGCCGACTCCCACGACGGAGCCGACGCCGACGACGGAGCCGACGCCGACGCCGACGACCCAGCCGACTCCGACCACGGAGCCGACGCCCACGACTCAGCCGACCCCGACGACGGAACCGACTCCCACCACGGAGCCGACTCCGACGACCGAGCCCACTCCGACGACCCAGCCGACGCCGACCACTGAGCCGACGCCGACAACGCAGCCGACGCCGACCACTGAGCCGACGCCCACGACTCAGCCGACGCCGACCACGGAACCGACTCCCACCACAGAGCCGTCTCCGACTCCGACCACCCAGCCGACTCCCACCACGGAGCCGACTCCGACGACCCGGCCGACGACCCCGACGACTGCGCCGACCACCACGACGACGCAGCCGCCGGGCGACACCCAGATCACCTACGGGGTCAAGGGCAAGACCACCATCGCGGGGCTGAACGCGAGGCTCCCGCTCGGTCCCGGTGAGTTCACCGCGAAGCTGAACGCGCAGTCCGGCAAGTTCACCGGCCAGCTTTCGCTGCCGCCGTCGAACGTGCAGTTCCGCTTCCTCGGGTTCTTCCCGGCCTCGGCGACGGTGAAGATCAACCAGGTCGGCGACGTGACGGGCACCGTCAACGCCGGCGCGGTGAAGGCCGACACGAAGGCAGACGTCAAACTCCTCGCGGTGCGGCTGTTCGGCTTCCCGATCGTGGCGAGTTCGACGTGCAAGACGGCACAGCCCTCCGACATCCCGCTGGTTTCGTCGCACGGCTTCAACCCGTTGAAGGGTGGCAAGCTGACGGCCGAATACAGGCTGCCGCAGTTCCGCGGCTGTGGCCTGCTGACGCCGTTGATCAGCGCGATGGCCTCCGGGGACGGGAACAGCCTGGAGATCAACCTCACCAAGAAGTAGACCCAGCCTGAAGTAGCGCAAGTCTCGTGAGTGGTAATGACGGTTAGAACCATCATTACCACTCACGAGACCCAAGGCGAAACAGTTACGTCCATAACAACATTTCCGCGTCTCAGACCCGCCATTCCCGAGTTACTTGTCTCTCGGTACCTCCGCAAGTAGCGTGCTCACGAGTTGGCCGTTCGGCCGGAGAAGTCGAAGTGAGGAAGCCCGAATGTCAGTGATGACCGGGCGCGTTCCGCGCGCCTTCCTGCTCCCGGCGGTGCTGGGGCTGGGGGCGCTTTCCTTGGCTTCCGCCTCCGCCGAGCCCGCGCCCACGAACGCCTCCACGCAGCAGGCCGAAGCCGCACCGGTGGCCGCCGCCGCGGCCGGTCTGCCGTTCGGTTTCCACGTCGGCGACGAGAAGCAGGCCACGACGAGCCACGTCGCCAAACTCGGCTCGGACATCACGTTCCCGCAGGGCCGGTTCGACGGCTCGCTCCTCGGCCTGTCGGGCAAGGTGCCGATCACCGGCAAGCTCGTCATCCCGTCGACGGAGAGCTACTTCGTGTCCTTCCGGTTCATGCCCGCCACCGGCACGGTCGAGCTGATCCCGGACGGCGACGCCACCGGGACGGTCGAGGTGAAGACCGGCGCCACCACCAACTGCAAGGCCGTCGGCACCAACCTGTGCGGCGATTCCGACGTCACCAACAAGGTTTTCATCAAGCTCTCGAACGTCAAAGTGGACGGCAAGGTCCTCGACGTCGGCCCGAACTGCCGGACGGCGGAGTCGGTCGCGGTGAACATCAAAGCGTTGATGCCGCTCGGATTCCCCGCCCCGTCGGTCAAGGCGACCAGCACCTTCTCGACACCGGGCTTCACCGGATGCGGTGTGCGTGAGGACCTGAGCCCGTTGCTCACCGGCCTGGTTTCCGGCCCTGGAAACACCTTGGTCACCAACCTCAAGCTGCGGTGCGTCGGCTCGGGCCCGCCCCCCAACGGATGCGGAGCCTGACGATGACCAATCCTGTCGCCCTGCTCGCCCGCGCGCCGGAGAGGGCCGCCGCGGGGCTGCGCGAATTCGGCCGCATGTGCGCCATGGGGCTCGACGTCATCCTCGCGATGTTCCGCCGCCCGGTGCAGATCCGCGAGTTCGTCCAGCAGTTCTGGTTCATCGCCAGCGTTTCGATCACGCCGGCGATCCTCGTGTCGATCCCGTTCGGCGCGGTCATCTCGCTGCAACTCGGTTCGCTCACGAGCCAGATCGGCGCGCAGCAGTTCAACGGCGCCGCGAGCGTTCTGGCTGTCGTGCAGCAGGCCAGCCCGATCGTGACGACGCTGATCATCGCGGGCGCGGGCGGTTCGGCGATCTGCGCGGACCTCGGCGCCCGCTCCATCCGCGAGGAGATCGACGCGATGGAGGTGCTCGGCGTCTCGCCGATCCACCGGCTGATCGTCCCCCGGGTGCAAGCCGCCATCGGGGTTTCGTTACTGCTCAACGGTTTGGTCAGCGTCGTCGGCGTGCTCGGCGGTTACTTCTTCAACGTCATCGTGCAGGGCGGCACACCCGGCGCGTATCTCGCGAGCTTCAACGCGCTGGCCCAGCTGCCCGACCTCGTCGTCAGCTCGATCAAGGCGTTCATCTTCGGTTTCCTCGCCGGTGTCGTCGCGGCCTACCGCGGGCTGAACCCCAGAGGCGGCCCCAAAGGCGTCGGCGACGTCGTCAACCAGTCGGTGGTGATCACGTTCCTGCTCCTGTTCTTCGTCAACACGATCCTGACCGCGCTGTACCTGCAGCTCGTCCCCGCGAAGGGAACCTGATCCCGTGACCAGCGTCCCCGAACGGGCCCGCGAGGCGTTCAAACGCCCCGGCAACAGTCTTTTCGAGCTGGGCGACCAGTTGCTGTTCTACGTCCGCGCGCTCGCGGCGATCCCGATGACCGTCACCCGCTACTTCCGCGAAGTGGTGCGCCTGCTCGCCGAGGTGACCTTCGGCAGCGGGGCGCTCGCGGTGATCGGCGGCACCGTCGGCGTGATGGTCGGCCTGTGCGTGTTCACCGGGATCACGGTGGGGCTGCAGGGTTTCAGCGCGCTGAACCAGATCAACATCTCCGCGATGACCGGTTTCCTCACCGCGTACTTCAACACCCGGGAGATCGCGCCGCTCTCGGCGGGGCTCGCGTTGTCCGCGACGGTCGGCGCCGGCTTCACCGCACAACTGGGTGCCATGCGGATCTCCGAGGAGATCGACGCGCTCGAAGTGATGGCCGTGCGCAGCATGCCGTACCTCGTCACCACCCGGATCGTGGCCGGGTTCATCGCGATCATCCCGCTCTACGTGATCGGCCTGCTGATCTCCTACCTCGGTTCGCGGGTGACCACGGTCGTCTTCTTCGGGCAGTCCGGTGGAACCTACGACCACTACTTCTCGCTGTTCTTGCCTCCGGAAGACGTTCTGTGGTCGTTCGGCAAGGTGCTCGTGTTCAGCGTCGGCGTCATCCTCACGCACTGCTTCTACGGCTACCGGGCCGCCGGCGGCCCGGCGGGCGTCGGGGTCGCGGTCGGCCGCGCCGTGCGGACGTCGATCGTGCTGATCAGCGTGCTCGACCTGTTCCTCAGCCTGGCGATCTGGGGCGCCACCACGACGGTGAAGGTCTCCGGATGACCGCGCGGGCGCGGACGCAGGCCGCCGGGGTGATCTTCCTCGTCATCCTGGTGCTGCTCGGCTGGGTCGCCGTCGCCATCTTCAACAAGGACTTCGACCGCGCGGAACTGGTCACGCTCAAGGCCGACCGGGTCGGCAACCAGCTGGCCCCGCCCGCCGAGGTCAAGGTCCGCGGTGTCCCGTTCGGCGAGGTCCGGGCGGTCCGGGGCAGCGCGGACGGCGCGGAGATCGACCTCGCGATCGACCCGGCGAAGATCGATCAGCTGCCGCGCAATGTTTCGGCCCGGCTCCTGCCGAAGACCGTGTTCGGCGAGCGCTACGTCAACCTCGTGCTCCCTGATCGGCCCGCCGGTGGCTCGCTTCGAGACGGTGACGTCATCGGCCAGGACCGGTCGGCCAACGCGATCGAACTGGAACGCGTCCTCGGCGATCTGCTGCCCCTGCTGCGGGCGGTGCAGCCGCAGAAGCTCAACAGTTCGCTCGGCGCGATCTCGCTCGCGCTCGACAATCGCGGGAAATCCCTGGGGGACAGCATCGTTCAGCTCAACGACCTCCTCGGCCAGGTGAATCCGCTGATGCCGCAGTTCAAGGCGGACATCAGCGGTCTCGCCGACGTGGCCGATCTCTACACCGGCGCGGCGCCGGACATCCTCAAGGCCCTCTCGGATCTCTCCACGACGGCGAAGACCATTGTGGACACTCGTGCGGACCTCGACAAGCTGTACGCCAGCGTCACCACAGCGAGCGGCGATCTGAACAAGTTCCTGGTGCAGAACAAGGACAACATCATCGGTGTCAGCGTGAAGAGCAGGCCGACGCTGGAACTGCTTTCGCGCTACTCGCCCGAGTTCCCGTGTCTGTTCGACGCGGTGAACCGGCTCAAACCGGTGATGGAGAAGGCCTTGGGCAAGGGCACCGGTGAACCGGGGCTGCACGTGACGTTGTCCGTCCACGACCCGCGCGACAAGTACGTGCCGGGCCGGGACGATCCGCGGTTCGACCAGAAGGGCGGTCCGCGGTGCTACGGCGGGGGTAACACTTCGGCGGCGGTCTCCTTCGCCCCCGATGGGGACCTCGGCCCGGCCAATTCGAAGGGGGAGCGGGGGCTGGTCGCCGAGCTGCTGGCGCCGTCGCTCGGGATGAAACCGGCCGAGGTCCCGGACTGGAGCAGCGTGCTCGTGGGCCCGGCCTTGCGCGGAACGGAGGTGACCGTCCGATGAGGAGTGTGCTGGGCCCGGCGATCAAGGGCCTGATCTTCTTCGTGATCACCGCGGTGGCGACCGGGATCCTGGCGATCACCATCGCCAACTCCGGGGTGGGCACGACGGTCGGCTACACCGCCAGATTCACCGACGCGACCTCGGTCAACCCCGGGGACGAGGTCCGGATGTCCGGTGTCCGGATCGGCCAGGTGGACTCCATCGGCGTGGTCGAGCGGCGCCTGGCGGACGTGCGGTTCTCGATCGAGAACAAGCGCCGTCTCACTTCCGGGGCCACGGTCACCATCAGGTACCGCAACCTCGTGGGCCAGCGGTATCTCTCCATCGACCCCGGTCCCGACGGCCCGGCGGCGCTGACCGAGGGCGCGCTGATCCCGCCGGAGCGCACGACCCCGGCACTGGATCTCACCGCCTTGTTCAACGGGTTCAAACCGCTGTTCCAGGCGCTGTCGCCGAACGACGTCAACCAGCTGTCGTTCGAGATCGTCCAGGTGCTGCAAGGGGAGGGGAGCACCATCGACAGCCTGCTGGAGCACACCGCGTCGCTCACGAAAACCTTGGCGGGCAAGGACGAGGTGATCGGCCAGGTGGTCGGGAACCTCAACACGGTGCTCGACACACTGAACTCCCAGGGCGATCAGTTCGACAAGCTCGTCGACGTCACCGCGCGGCTGGTCTCCGGGCTCGCCGGCGACGCGAAGCCCATCGGGCAGGCGATCGGCGGGCTCGGCGAGCTCACCACGTCCACCGCGGACCTGCTCCAGGACGGCCGGGCGCCGCTGAAGGCGAGCATCAACACCCTCGGGGACCTGTCGAAGAACCTCGCCGACAACACCCCGGTGTTCGAACAGTTCCTCACGAACCTCCCCAAGAAGCTGGACCGCATGGGCGCGATGGTCTCCTACGGTTCCTGGTTCAACTTCTACCTGTGCTCGGTCAAATCGGACGCGCCGCCCGCCCCGGGCGGCCCGCCGGTCGGCATCCCGCTGACCCAGGGACGGTGCCGGTGAAAGCGCCAAGGATCAAACCCTTCCGCAGCCGCAACCCGATCGTGGTGGGCACCATCACGGCCGTGCTGATGGCGGCGGGCGGTTCGGCGGTGTTCTTCTCCGACGATCTCCCGCTGGTCGGCGGCACCACCACCTACGCGGCGGAGTTCACCGAGGCCGCCGGGCTCAAACGCAACGACGAGGTCCGGGTCGCCGGGGTGAAGGTCGGCGAGGTCTCCGACGTCCTGCTGGACGGCGCCCGCGTCAAGGTCCTGTTCCGGGTCAAGGACACCTGGATCGGCAACCGCACCACCGCCGCGATCAAGATCAAAACCCTGCTGGGGCAGAAGAACCTGGTCATCGACCCGGTCGGCAACGCCGAACTGGATCCGGACCAGCCGATCCCGGTGGAGCGCACGAGCTCGCCCTACGACGTCACCGCGGTGTTCAACGACCTCGCGAACACGGTGGGCGCGATCGACACCGATCAGCTGGCGAAGGCGTTCGGAACGATGTCCGAAACGCTCGGTGCTTCCACACCGCAGGACGTCCGGACCGCCTTCGACGGCATCACCGCGCTGTCCAAGACGCTCGCCTCACGCGACGAGGAACTGGTGAAGCTCTTCCAGAACACGAACAAGGTGTCCCAGACGCTCGGTGACCGGTCGCAGCAGATCGAGGCGTTGATCCGCGACGGCAACACCCTGCTCACGGAGCTGAATGCGCGCAAGGACGCCATCGCGAAGCTGTTCAGTGGTGTGAAGAACCTGTCGGTGCAGCTCAAGGGACTCGTCGCGGACAACCAGAAGACACTCGGTCCCGCGCTCGACCAGCTCGATCGCGTCGCCACCGTGCTGCAGCGCAACCAGGACAAGCTCAACGAGAGCCTGCGGCTGGCGGGGCCCTTCTACCGGCTGCTCGGCAACGCTGTCGGCAACGGCCGCTGGATCGACACCTACATCTGCGGGCTCGTCCCGACCGGCGGCACGCCGGGCAGCTGCATGCCGTCGAGGAACGGGGGACGCTGATGGGGCGCCACTTCACGCTGTCCGATCTCGGTGCCACCGCACGGCGGCGGGCCTGGATACGGCGGCTCGCGCTCGCCGTCGTCGCGGGACTGCTCGTGACGGCGGCCTGGCCGCTGGTGACCAAGCAGGCCGACCGCGTCTTGACCGGGTATTTCACCGCGACCGTCGGGGTGTACCCGAACACCGAGGTCCGCGTGCTCGGGGTCCCGATCGGTTCGGTGACCAAGGTCGAGCCGAAGGCCACGAACGTCGAGGTGACCATGTCGGTGCGTCCGGACGTCAAACTGCCTGCCGACGTCGGCGCCGTCGTGATCACGCCGAGCCTGGTCGCCGACAGGTACGTGCAGCTCACCCCGGTGTACCTCGGCGGGCCGGAACTGGGGGGCGACGCCCGGATCCCGCCCGAGCGCACCGTCACCCCGGTCGAGGTCGACGAACTCCTCGGCAGCCTCAACCAGCTGATGACCGCGCTGGGACCGAAGGGCGCCAACAGGGACGGCGCTGTCAGCGACGTCCTGACCAAGGCCGCGGCCTACCTCGACGGCAACGGCGGCAAACTCGGCGACGCGATCAAGAACCTCGGCGAGTTCGCCAGGACGGCCAGTGATTCCAAGGACGACCTGTTCAACTCGGTCGACAACATCAGCAAGTTCACCGCGATGCTCGCCTCGAACGACGGCAAGGTGAAGGAGGCGATCCGGCAGATCTCCTCGATCAGCAAGATCCTGGCCGATCAGCGGGACCAGTTCTCCAGCGCGATGACCGAACTCACCGAGGCGCTCAGTGTGGTCCAGGGCTTCATCAAGGACAACCGGGGCAAGGTGAAGTCCGATGTGGACAAACTCGCCGAGATCACCAAGACGCTCAGTCAGCAGAAGGCGTCGCTGGGCGAGGCACTGGACGCCGCGCCGAACGCGCTGGCGAACGTCCTCGGCGCGTACAACCAGGGCGCCGGAACGCTGGACGGACGAGGGAACCTCACCGAATTCTCGGGGGCGAAATGAAGTCCCGGCTCAACTGCGCGGCCGTCCTGGTCCTCACGCTGGCCGTGACAGGCTGCGGCAACGGTGTCGACGTCTACGACATCCCGCTGCCCGGCGGTGCCGCGCTCGGTGAACGCCCGATCCATGTCACGGCGAGTTTCAGCAACGTGCTGGATCTCGTGCCGCAGTCCGGGGTGAAGGTCAACGACGTCCCGGTCGGCCAGGTGCGGACGGTCGAACTGGCGCCGGACGGCCGCAGCGCGGTGGTCGGGCTGCTGATCAACGGGGACGTGAACCTGCCGGCCAACGCGATCGCGCGGCTGCGGCAGGCGAGCATCCTCGGCGAGAAGTTCGTCGAGCTCGCGCCGCCCGCCGACGGGACCCCGAGCGGGCGGTTGGCCGACGGCGCGGTGATCCCACTGGCCAGTTCGTCGCTGACCCCGGAGATCGAGGAGGTCTTCGGCGCGCTTTCCTTGCTGCTCAATGGTGGAGGCGTCGCGCAGGTGCAGAACATCACCCGCGAACTGAACGACGCGCTCGGCGGCAAGGAAAGCGCGGCCCGCAGCCTGCTGTCCAATTTGGACACCTTCGTGCGCGGGCTCGACGAGCACAAGGCGGAGATCACCCGTGCCATCGAGAGCGTCAACAAGCTCGCGGCGACGCTGAACGCGAACACCGAGGAGATCAAGGCGACGCTGAACGGCCTCACCCCCGGGATCGAGGTGCTGAACGACCAGCGTCAGGCGCTGGTCGGGATGCTGAAGTCGCTGGACGGGCTCACCTCGGTCGCGGTCGACACGGTGAACCGCAGCAAGGACGACCTCGTCGCCGATCTCAAGGCGCTCGAACCGTTGCTGCGGCGGCTGGCCGACTCCGGGGACAAACTGCCGAAGGCGATGGAGATGATCTTCACCTTCCCGTTCCCCGACGCCGCTCTCGAGGCCATCCGCGGTGACTACCTGAACACGTTCCTGACCTTCAAGAACAGTGGTGGCCGCTGATGCTGACCAAGTTCGTCCGCGTCCAACTGGTGGTCTTCGTGGTCATCGCCGTCCTCGGCACCGCGTACGTCGGCGCGACGTACGCGGGGCTGGACAAGCTGGTACTCGATCGCGGGTACACCGTCAAAGTGCGGCTCGCCACCGGCGGCGGCATCTTCAGCAACGCCGAGGTCACCTACCGGGGCGTGCCGATCGGCCGCGTCGGCGAACTGCGGCTGACCGCCTCCGGGATGGAGGTGGACCTCGACATCGACCCGGGCGGGCCGGAAGTGCCCGCGGACACCGAAGCCGTCGTGGCCAACCGATCGGCCGTCGGCGAGCAGTACGTCGACCTGCGGCCGCGTCGCGGCGACGGTGCCATGTTGCGGGACGGCTCGGTGATCAGCGAGGCGGACACGAAGATCCCACTGCCGGTGGACGTCGTCCTGTCCAGTGTGGACTCTTTCGCCAACTCGGTACCGAAGCCCGCCCTGCGGACCGTGGTCGACGAGCTGTACAACGCGACTTCCGACGCCGGCCCGGCGCTGGACCAGCTCGTCGGGCGAGGGATCGAGTTCGTACGAGAGGCGAGCGCGCACGTCGGCCCGCTGACCAGGTTCGTGACCGATGCGCAGACCGTGCTCGACACGCAGGTTTCGCAGGCGGACGCGATCCGCTCGTTCGGCGCCAACGCGAAACTGCTCGCCGCGACGCTGAAGAGCTCCGACGGCGATCTGCGCCGCCTGATCCCGGCCGTCCCGGCGGCCGCGAACGAGGTCAGCACGCTCTTGCGGGAGACCGGCCCGAGCCTCGGCATCCTGCTGGCGAACCTGCTGACCACCGCGGACGTCATGGAATCGCGGCAGGACGGCATCGAGCAACTGCTGGTCACCGCGCCGAAAGCGGTCGCGGCGGGCCACGCGATCATGGGGCCGGACGGCGCGCACGTCGGCCTGTCGCTGACGTTCTTCGATCCGCCGCCGTGCGTCACCGGCTACGGCACCGGCTATCGCGACGGACTCGACACGTCGTCGCGTCCGTTGAACACCTCGGCGCGCTGTGCCCTGCCCAAGGGCGACCCGACGAACGTGCGCGGCTCACAGAACGTACCGAAGAGGTGAAGACGATGACTCGACTCGCGGTCCTGCTCGCGGTGGTGGCCACCGCGTTCGCGGCCTGGTTCGGCTACTCGTGGTGGGACGCGAGCCGGGACGACGGCGTCGCGCGGGCCACGGTCCGCGAGGAGGCGCTGCAGGCGGGAAGACAGTCCGTGGCCGCACTGACCACTTTGGACTATCGGCAGGCCGAGCAGGGTTACCAGAGCTGGCTGAACCTGTCCGGCGGCGCGCTGCACGACGAGCTCGCGCGGGACCGGGAAGGCGGGCTCGGCCGGATCGGCCAGGCGAAGACCGTCACCACCGGCCGGGTCGTCGACGCCGCGGTGACCGCGGTGGACAGCGGCGGCGGGACCGCCGAGGTGATCGCTTCGGTCGAACTCGAAGTCCGGCCCGACGGCGGGGAAGCCGTGACCAAGCACAACCGGTTCCGCGCCGGCCTGAACCGGACACCGGACGGGTGGCGCGTCACGTCGCTCGGCCAGGTGCCGGTGACCGACACCGGAAAGCCCTGAGGTGAGGACGGGATGACCACAAAACGGAAACCGGTGCGGCGCACCGTGAAGGTGGCCGGGAAAATGGGCGGGAGCACCCGGGTCCTCGAACGTCCCGAAAAGGTCTCAGAGGTCTCCGAGGACTTGGAGGACTCGCCGGTTCCCGAGGTCTCGGTCGTTGCTCCTGTCCGACGGCGGGGCGCCGTGGTGTTCGGCGCGGTCGCGGTGGTGATGGCGGGCCTCGCGGGGTGGTTCGCCATCGAAGCGCGGGACGCCACGGCGGTCCTGGCGCACAACACCGCGCTGACCGACGTCGCCACCACCGCGGAGGTGAGCGACCAGATCGGCAAGGCGCTCGGCACGGTCTTCTCCTACCGCTACGACGACCCCGACAAGAGCGAAAAGGCCGCGAAAGAGGTCCTGACCGGGCCCGCACTCGGGCAGTACGACCAACTGTTCGCGCAGGTCCGGGGGCTGGCCGCGGAACAGAAGCTGGTCGTGACGTCGACTCCGGTGGTCTCGGGCGTCAAGCTCCTCGACGGGGATCGGGCGTCGCTGCTGGTGTTCCTGGACCAGACCGGCGTACGCGGGGACGGGCAGCGCAGCTCCGGTGCGGCTCAACTGAGCGTCACCGCCGAACGTTCCGACGGTCACTGGCGCGTCACCGCCCTCGCCGCCGCCTGACCTCCTCCGCATTTCGTCCTCTGAATGCGGGGCGGGGCACCGAACGCGCGTGATTGAAGGCGGATCTCGCGTGATTGGAGGCGGAACTCGCGTGATTGGAGGCGGAACACCGAGTTCGGCGTCCAGACACGTGAGTTCCGCCTTCAATCACGCGAGTTCGCCGTCTGATCACGCGAGTCACGTCGGTGATCACGCGAGTTCGCCGTCAGGAGGGGGCGGCCCGCAGGGCCAGGATCATCTCGAACCGCCGCTCGGGATCCCGCAGCCCGTCCGAGAACAGCGCCTCCAGCTCCTGAGCGCGAGAACGCACAGTCTGCGGATGGACCGCTAGCCGTTCCGCCACCTCGCGGACGTTCCCGCAGGTCTCCAGCCACGCCAGCAGCGTCCCGGCCAGTCGCGAGTGCTGCTTCCCGGTCAGCCCGGCCAGCGGACCGAGCCGCTCCCGGCCCAGTTCGGCCGCCAGGAACGGTTCCTTGAGCAGCCACAGGCGCGAAAGATGGTCGACGCACCACGTGACGGGCTCGTCGGCGAGCGCGCCGGAATCGACGAGCCGCAGGGCCTCTCGTGCCGCCCGCAGGGAACGTGCCGCGAAAGCGGGCGGGACGGCGGGGCCGATCGCGGCCCGGCAGCCCGCCAGTTCTTCGGCGAACTGCTCCCGTTCCTCCGGTCGCGGAGCGGGGAGCAGCAGACAGGGGGACGGGCTTTCGAAGTCGGCCAGCGCGGTCGGAGAGGCCGCCGGAGCCTCGTCCGACGGCCTGTCGAGAGCGACTGCGACGAGCAAGTCCGGTAGCTGCCAGCGCGCCAGTTCGGCGGCGTGTTTGACGACCTCGGGCGGCGACGGAGGCTCGGCGAGCAGGAGCTCCATCAGCCGGTGACGCCGTCGCTCCAGCGCGCCGGCGGCCTTTTCACGCGCTTCCGCGTGCCCCTCGACGGACAACGCCGACAGCTCGTCGATGTAGGCGAAGATCGCCTCCGCGAGCAGGCACAGCGTCGCCGAGGGCACGCCCGCGCGGCGTCCGGCCTCGGCCACCCGGCGCCAGGTCACCCTGGCGCCGACCCGGTACGCCGCCTGCAGGACATCGACGTTGCGGCCCTGGTGGAACTCCTGGACACCCAGGCTCAGGAACACGGTCCGGCGGTCTTCCGACGGCGCTTCCGGGTTCCCGATCCGCTCCACGAACTGCAGGAACGCCATCTGGACACCAGTCTTGAGCGCTTTCCCGAACGCGCCGTTCAACGGCCGCGCGTAGTCGGGGATGGTCCGCTGGATCTCGCGGACCACCTCCCCGGCCACGTCGGCCAGCACCGGCCGGAACACGGTCGCCAGCTCTCTCGGCAGCAGCGCCCAGAGCTGGACGGGACGCCCGCTCGCCCCGCCCGGCCGAGCGGGCGTGAGGAGTGGGCCGTACGTCGCCTCGACCCCGCTGCGGCCATCCTGCGGTCGGGTCACCTCGTCACCTCGTTGTGAGTGGGAAACGCTGGTCAGTCCTCGGCGAGCAGGGCCTCCGCACGCAGGGCGATCTCCATGTCGAGCCGGTCGTCGGCGTTGTTCAGCCGGTCGCCGAAGAGATCGATGAGCTGGTGCATGCGGTACCGGACGGTCTGCGGGTGGACCTTGAGCTTCTTCGCGATCTCCGGAGCGCTGCCCCTCGACTGCAGCCAGATCAGCAGCGTCTCCCCGAGCCGCGCCCGCTGTTTGGGGGTGAGGTCTTCGAACGGGGCGAGGCTGCGTGTGCACAGCTCACGGACCAGGAACTCGTCGGCGAGCAGCCACAGGGTGGACAGGTGATCGCTGTACCGCGTGACCCGGCTGTCCGGCAGGATCCCGCGCTGGACCAGCCGCAGCGTGCGGCGCGCCCACAGCAGGGAGCGCGGCGCCTCGGTGAGCCGCACGGCGGGGCCGATCACCGCACGCCAGCCGGGAAGCCGTTCGGCGAGGTCCTTCAGGTGCTTGTCGGGGTCTCCGGTGACCAGGCAGGGCTTGGGACCCTCGAAGTCGACCAGGACGTCGGCGTCCAGGTCGGCGCTGTCGGGGTCCGACGGGCCGAGCCGCCGCTCCAGCGCGACGACCGTGACCTCGGCGGGCAGCGCCCACTGGGCGTTGGCGGCGTGGGACGCGATCGACTGCGGTGAGGACGGCGGATCGGAGAGCATCAGTTCGAGCAGCCTGCGCCTGCGTCTCGCCCTTGTGCCCGCGGCCCGTTCCTGCGCGGCCGTGTAGCCCTCGATGGACAGTGCGGAAATCTCGTCCACGTAAGCGAAGATCGCCTCGGCCGCGGTGCACAGGAGATCGGCGTCCGCTCCGATCGCCTGCCCGAACTCCGAAACGTGCCGCCACGCGACGCGACCGCCGACGCGGTAGGCCGTCTGCAGGCAGTCGAGACTGCGGCCCTCATTGAACTCGACCTTCCCGAGGTTGCGGAACACCGCGGACCACTTGTCGAGCGGGGCTGTCCCCTGACCGACGGTATCGAGGCAGTGCAGGATCGCCTGCCGGATACCCTGCGTGATGATCTGTCCGAACGCGCCTTCCAGTGGCTGCGCGTACTCGGGGACGGCTCGTTGTACCTCCTGAAGGATGGCTCGTGCCAAGGGGTCGGCCCGCGGCCGGAACCGCTCGCCCAGGTCTCTGGGCAGTGACGCCCACAGTCCATTCGCGCCGGTGCTGCGCACAGGTCGGTTCTCCACTGGGGTTCTCGGTGCCGGTGTGAAGGCGCGCGGTCGCTGGACCGGACCCGGTGGCTGGCGGTGCGGGGTGGCGGGATGGCGCACGTCAGGGTCAGGCCGTGCGGTCCGCAGATCGTGCCGCGAGAACCCGGTATCCAAGTCGGTCATAGTTTTTTTATCCTTGCTGGCAACAAAATCAGCCTCTTCGACGATGAAGCCGATCCAGATTTTGTGGCTCACGCAACATAAAATCCGGCCGAGAGGACTGTCAACGGCTGGCGGGGCCTTGATCGGCCACCTGTATGGACTACACCCGAACGGGTGGTCCGATCCGGTGGCGAGTGACACTTAGGCAGGCCTCAGATGGCGCTCGGGTGACAACTTTTCCGGGGCCTTCTCGAGCGCCTCCGCCGCCTCGCCGGCGCGGATGAGCACCTCGACGACCTCGTCCAGGCTCAACCTGGCGGGCTCGGTCTCGGCGAGGAAGCGTTCGAGCTCGCCGCCGAACCGGGCCGGGTCGGCCACATGTGGAAAGTGTTTCGCATTTTCGAACACCGTCAAGCGGCTGTCCGGCAGCAGTTCGGCCGTCTTCCGGCCGTGCGCGACCGGGATGAGCGGGTCGTGCGCGCCCCAGACGACGAGCGTCGGCACCTCCCTGGCGAGGTAGAGCTTGTCCACAGCGCTCGCCCGCTGGCCCCGGAGGTCGATCAGGCTGCGCGCGATGAACAGGAACGCCCGCCGCCTGCCCGAGTCGGCCAGTGACGAAAGGTGCCGGGTCAGCTCCCGGGTCTCGGGGGAGAGCGTCCCGCCGAGGGAGCGGCCTGCCGCGGCGAGCCCGCGGGCGATCGCGACGGTGACCGGGTTGACCGCGAGGGAGAGTGTCACGGCGGCGCCCGGCAGCGCCGTCGCGCGCAGTACCGGGGTCACCTGCGGGCCGAGTCCGGCGCTGCCCACGAGCACCAGCCGGGCGCACATCTCGGGGAACTGGTAGGCGAACTGCATCGCGATCCCGCCGCCGAGGGAGTGCCCGGCGATGGTCGCGTGCCGGTTGCCGGTGAGCGCGAGGACGTCGCGGACCACGCTGGCCATCGCGCCGAGGCCGTAGTCGGCCCGGGGTGCTCCCGACTCGCCGTGGCCGGGAAGATCGGGGACGAGGACGCGGCGTCCGAACCCGGTCCGCTCGAAGTGGTCCAGCAATGGGGCCCAGGTCTCGCCGCTGCCCGAGATCCCGTGCAGCAGCACGAGCGGCTCACCCGCGACGTCCTTTGTGGACGGACGGTATTCCCGTAGCCGGATTTCCCGCCCGTGCAGGGTCAGTGTGCGCGCTTCGAGGGCCATGTCCCGCCTTTCGGTTGTCAGGCGTCAAAATAACGTGGAGAACGCCGGGTTCGTCAGCGTGTCGCCGGACACGTCCGTCAATTACGGCTCCGGGTGACAAGAATTCCGGGGCGGACCCCGATTCGGATGCTAAAGCCGCGAAGGCCGGGCAATTCCGCATCGACATTTTCCCACCGTCCCGGTATTCAGGAAAGCGTCGGTAAACACCTGTCACCAAGGGGAGGAAAGCGATGGCCTGCCGGGCGGACTTCCACGTCGACCAGCCGAGGGCGAAGCGCACCCGGCGCGGTCTTCGCTGGGTGCTTCCCACCGTACGGCCACCGGAGCGACGGGTCCGGCGCGTCAGTTCCCTGGCGTCTCTTCGTCGCGGCGGTGGGCGCGCATAAGCCGCTGCGCGCGCAGCGCGAGCTGCATGCCCAGCCGGTCGTCGGCGTCCCTGAGGCGGTCGCCGAACAGTTCTTCCAGCTGCCGGAGGCGGTTTCGCACGGTCTGGGGGTGCACTCCCAGCCGTTGCGCGATCTCGGGTGCTCCACCGCGGGTTTCCAGCCAGGCCAGCAGGGTTTCGCTGAGCCTCTCCTGTTGTTTCTCGCTCAGCGAGGTGAACGGGTCGAGGCTTCGCTTGGCCATCTCGGCACCGAGGAAGTCCTCGGCAAGCAGCCACAGCGTGGCGAGGTGGTCCTGGCACCAGATGATCGGGCCGGGTGCGTCCTCGCTGGTCAGCAGCAATGCGCGGCGGGCGGTGCGGAGGGCGGCCGGGGCGTCGGTGAGCGGCACGACGGGGGAGACGGCCACGCGCCAGCCGTCCAGCGCGCCCTTCAGTGGCGCGAGATCGGCATCGGGATCCGCGGTGAGCAGGTACGGCTCGGCGGTGTCGAGGTCGGCCAGCACGGTGTCGTCCAGGAGATGGGCGGGGAAACCGGGCGCTCCCGGAGCGCGCTGGAGGGCGACCATGGCGGCGGTCCCCGGGACCCGCCAACCGGCGCCGTCGGCCAGGCTGGCGATACTGCAGGCGGACCCTTCCGGCGCCTGAGCGATCAGTTCGAGCAGGCGCCGGCGCCGGAGCGGGATCGCGCCCGCCGCCTTGGCCTCCGCCTCCTGGTACCCCTCGATCGCCGTGGCGCACAGTTCGTCGACGTAGACGAAGACGGACTCCGCCGCGTGCGCGATCACGCCGGGTCCGACGCCGAGCCCACGCACGATGGGCCGCATCGCCCGCCACGCCGTCCGCGCGCCGATGGTCGCGCTGTCGTGCAACGGTTCCAGGCTCCGGCCCTCGGTGAACTCGATCCGGCCGCGCATGCGGTAGAAGTCGATCCAGCGGTCGTGGAGCACGTTCGGATCTCCGATGCAGTCGACGTAGTGCCGCACGGCCCGCTCGCAGGAGACGACCAGGACGCGGCCGAAGACCCCGCGCAACGGCTGCGAGTACGCGCCGACCGACCGCTGCACCTGCTTGATCATGGCGGCCGCGGCGTGCCCGGTATACGGACGCAGTTCTTCGCCGAGCGAACGCGGCAGCGTCGCCAGCATGCCGAAACTGCGGTACTGGACCACGAAGACCACCTTTGATTTTCTTCGAAGCGGAGACGGGAAACATGAATCCCTTTGCACAACCGCGTCGGATCGACGGAACGGGTGCGGGAGTGTTTCTACTCGATCGGCCGACGGTGCGTACCGCGAATGTGACGTTGAATTGGCGACGGAAAGTCGCGATACTCGGCGCCGGCGACACGGACGGGCGTTTCGGCGTGGCGGCTTTTGACACGGATGTGGCACCGGTTCTACGCTCCGTGCATTCGAGTGCGCCGGTGGCGCGCGGACGAAAGGGAATGGGTGCCCGTAATCGTCGGCCTACTTCACAGCGGGAGAACGCACACGTGAGCTGGCAGCCCGTCGGCGTGTTGTGGGCACGCCTGCCGAGGGAACTCGGCGACGCCGTCCGGCCGCGGA
The DNA here is from genome assembly GCF_055584485.1 of Amycolatopsis sp. NPDC102522. Classification (NCBI taxonomy): domain Bacteria; kingdom Bacillati; phylum Actinomycetota; class Actinomycetes; order Pseudonocardiales; family Pseudonocardiaceae; genus Amycolatopsis; species Amycolatopsis sp. NPDC102522. The sequence goes on from NZ_JBVJLY010000004.1 coordinate 275,546, forward strand.
TCCCGGTGATCGCCCGGCACTGCGTCGAAGGTGTGGTGTCCGAAATCGCCGAATGTGCCGACGTGTTCGGCGACGGCGAGGCCCGTGCCGCGGCCGTCGAGCTGACCAGGCGCAGCATCGAACGCGCCATCGACAGGGTCGGCGTCCCCGAACTATTGCAGAACGATCTGCTGGCGGACTTCCGCGCGCAGGGCCGGACGGCGTTCCACCAAGGACTCAGCCGCGAGGCCGCGCAGGCCGCGTTCCGGGTCTCGAGCCGGGTGCTGTGGCGTTCGATCGCCGCGGCGGGGCGTCAGCTCCAGCTGTCGGGCGACGTCCTCTACGGCGCGGCGGAGTGCCTGTTCGGTGACGTCGTCGAGGTGACGATGGCACTGACCGACGGATACAACGCCGCGCAGGCCGAGTCGACGGGCCCGGCGGAACAGCGGGCCCGGTTGTTCCGGCTGCTGGCAGGCGGCGCCGGGTACACCCAGGCCGACGCCGGCGCGCTCGCCGTCGCCATCGGCTGGCGGATCCCGCAGCGCATCACCGCCGTCGTCTTCACCGCGGAGCCAGGCGCGCCCGCGTTCCCGTCGGGACTGCTGCCCGCGGCGGTGCCCGCGGATCTCGTCTCCGACGCGCCAGGGGCGCTGGTGGCCTGTCCCGAAGCCGACCTCGACGGCCTGCGGGAGCTGCCTTCCGGCTGGTCGGCGACGGTCGGGGTGGCCGTCCCGACGGAGCAGGCCGCCGAGTCGTTCCGGATCGCGCGCCGCGCGTCCGAGCTGGCCCGGCGCGGGATGATCACCACGGTCGGGCCGGTGCTGTGGTGCGAGGAGCACCTCACCACGCTGCTGTTGCTCGCCGACGAGTTCCTGCTGGACCAGCTGGCCGGAGAGGCGCTGGAACCGTTGTCCGGGCTGGCGCCGCGGCAGCACGACGAGCTGTCGGCGACCCTGCTCACGCAGGTGCAGACGCGGGGGAGCGCGCCCGAGATCGCCCGGCACCTCGCCGTGCACCCACAGACGGTGCGGGCTCGCCTGCGGCGGCTCACGGAGTTGTTCGGCGAACGGCTGGACGATCCGGATCAGCGGCTGCGGATCGAGCTGGCGCTGCGTGCGGAACGGCTGCGCCCCGCGGACGTCTGACGGGCTCCGGCGACGGGGAACACCCAGCGCCGGTAGCCCCACCAGCGGAACGCCGAACCGGCCGCGGTGCCCAGCAGTATCCCGCTGACGAAGTCGGCGATCTCCTGTGCCAGGAAGCTGACCTCGGGGACTTCGAGCCGCAGGACGTAGCGCGAGATCAGCGGTGGGCACAGGTTGATCGTCACGGCGATCGCGTTGACGGCGAAGAAGAGTGTCGCCTCGTGGAGACGGCGCCTGCCGCCGCGCGTGTGGAACGCCCAGCGCCGGGAAAGCAGGTACGAGAAGGCTGTCGCCACGACTGTCGCGATGGCCAGCGCCGTGACCGGTTTCTCCTGCAGGACAGTGAGTTTCAGCCCGTAGTTGGTCCCGAGGGTGAGGCCGAACGCGGCGAGGCCGACGGTGGCGAACCGGAGCAGCTCACGCCGCTTCCCGGTCCGCGCACCGCCGGATGCCGCTTCGTCCACAAAGGACTCGGGGGCGGTTCTGAGCACCGCGGGCTCAGCAGTTCGACGTCGCCGGGACGCCCGCGACCCGGTCCTTGAGGAAGGCCAGGACGTCGGCGTTGCCGGTGTAGACCGCCGTGATGTGGTCCGTGTCGAAGGTCTTCCAGGTGGTCTTGACCCCGGCGGCGCAGTAGGCCTTGTGCAGCGCGTCGGCCTGGGCGAACTGCACGAGCTGGTCCTGGGTGGCGTGGTAGAGGAACACCGGGACCTTGGGGGGTGTACCGCCGAGCTTGTTCTCGTTGAGCCGCTTCACCCATTCCGGCCGCACATAGCCGGCGCTGGTCGTGTAGTCGGCGATCTTCTGGTTCGCGTAGGTGGTGAGCAGTTCGAACGTGCACGCGCTCTTCCGCATCTCCGCCAGCTTCACGCGGCCGTTGTCGCTGAGGAAGGAGTCCAGCTTCAGCTCGGGGTAGGCGTTGTCCAGGCCGACGAGGGCGTAGGCGAAGACGCCGAAACCCGCTTTCCCGTCGAGTTGCAGGGTGACCTGGACGAGGTCGGCGGGTACACCGCCGGCGGCGACGCCGACGAGATTCAGCTCCGGCGCGTAGGTGGGCTGCAGTTCACCGGCCCAGGCGGCGGCCCCGCCACCCTGGGAGTAGCCGCGGAAGGCCACCTTGGCGTCGGCGGACAGTTTCGCTTCCGGCAGGCGTTGCGCGGCGCGGACCGCGTCGATCACCGCGGGGCCTTCCGAACGCCCGACCACGTACGTCGTCTTCGGATCCTGCAGGTAGCCCTCGTAGTCGGTGAGCGCGACGGCGAATCCGGCGTCGAGCGCGTCGTCGAGGCCGGACTGCTCGTAGAACGCGCCGATGTCGATCATCTTCGACGGCGTGCAGTCGAACGCCGGGCCATGCGTGCCCGCCGCGAACGAGACGATGGGCGCCTTCGCCGGATCGGCGTTCTTCGGCACCAGCACGGTCCCGGTCACCGCGTCCGGCCGCCCGAGGGCGTCGGTCGACAGGTACATCACCTGCCAGGCGTTGACGGAATCCTTACGCGGCCCGGCTTTCGAGACACGGGAGCGGATGATGTCGCCCGGCTTGCCCGCCGGGAGCGGGGACGGCGGGGTGTAGAACGAGTCGTCGGAAGCCGCCTGGGTGGCGGAGTTCGCCGGGCTTCCGCTCAGCGCGGTCAGCAGACCGGCGGACAGGACGACGGCCACCGCCGCGGCGAGCAGCCGGCGGGACGGTCGGGGGAACGAGATCGGCACGGCCGGGCCTCCAGAGAGCGGGATGGGATGACGTACCCCGAGGGGACGGTCGAGGAAGGTGTGCGTGGTCGGCGGCGGTGAGACGGTGCTCAGGTGAGTCGTGAGTGGCGTTTCGGGTTATTTGGGCGTAGGGCAAAGGTGTCGTGTGGCGGGTGTCCCTGGTGCGGCGTTGGGGAGGCTCACTGTCGGTGCCCGACACTGGTCGTGATCCTGTCGGGTGAGGTGGTGACCTGGGTGGCGTGACACCGCACTCGCGTGTTCAGGCACGGATTTCGTGTGTTTGGAGACGTGACTCGCGTGATCGGACGCCGCACACGCGAGTCACGTGCCCAATCACGCGAGTCACGTGCCTGATCACGCGAGTCACGCCTTCACCCACCGCCGGCCCGCCCACGACCACGCCACGTTTGCCTTACCCCTCAATAGAACCGTCCGTACCATTCACGACGCTTCGCCTCACTGCTGTCGGCAATCAGGCGTTGCCGCCGTAGACCTGACGGCAGGTCGTGGATTCGGCGAACGCGAGGTTCAGTTCCGGGTTGGCGCGCAGGGGCTTGATCGGGCCTTCCGGCTCGCTCAGCCCGCTCATCGTGCTGTCGGCGTCGGCGACCACCTTCTGCAGGCTCGCCTGGTCGGTGACCTTCGAGTCCTGCATCTTCGTCAGGGTGGCGGACACCTTCGACTTGGTCTCGCCGAGCGTGGTGGTGGCCTTGTCCACAGCGGACTGTCCATCCGGGACGGGCGGCACGCCTGCGTTCCGGATCCCGCCGGCCATGTCGTCGAGTGCGGCGGTGAGCGAATTCAGGAAGCCCACCATGGCGGTCTTCGTCCCCTGGGGGTTGGCGGGGTCGAAGGCAGGCGGCTGGGACAGCTTCGCCGAGCCTGTCGCGACACCGGAGCACACCTTGTCCACCCAGGCGAGCGCGGCCGGGTCGGCGTGCCGTCCGGTGTCGGCGGGCTTGTCGGACCCGCAGGCGCCCAGCAGGACCGCGGCGGCGGTCGCGGAGACGGTGGCGAACGCGATTCGCGCTGCCGTGCGGCGCATTCTTTTCATGGTTTCCCCGTCGAATTCGGCGAAAGAAGGCCGGCCGTGGCACGAGGAGCGGAATTTCGCGGTGGTCGGCGGTGACCGGCTTGCTGAACCGCGAGGTTACTCACGAAAGATTCCGGCAGGCAAGGCGGGCGCGGGCCGGAAAAAGGCGATTGGCATGCGCGAGATAGTTTCGCGCACGGCGATTGTCACCTGCGTCAGCGGTTCCGCTGAGGGTCTCAAGTGGCTCTGTGCTGGGGAAACCCATGTGCCGCTACTAGGAACAGGGTGGACGTACCGCGCCAGGGTGACAATTTACCGGGACCACGTCAACTTTTCCGGGTAAGCACTTGATAGCGGTACGGACGCGTCGTTAGTTTACTGTTCGGTTGCGATCCGTCAGACATCGTCGCTACCCGGAGAATTCTCTCGAGCCGATATTCATTGCTCTGGGGAATCGTACGCCGTTTCGTATCATCGTTGATACCACGGAAGGACGATAGTGAGTCACCGTAGAGGAACCAAGAAGGCGGTCGCCGCCGCCGCTGCCGGTGCCGTGGGGCTTGCCACCGCGGTACTCGTGGTCGGGGCACAGAACAGTGTCGCCGATCCGATTTCGCTCTCGCTCAACTACCACTGCAACCTCCCGCTCGTGGGGTCGCAGTCGCTGAAGGTGGTGATCAACACCGATCTTCCGCTGTCGGTCAAGACCGGTCAGCCGACCGGGACGTTCGACATCAAGGCCATCTCCACGATCAACGCGGACACGGTCAGCGGGCTCAACCTGATCGGTGCGACCACGCTGGAAGGCCAGGCCATCGCGGCGGCGACCGTGGCGGCACCGGGGCTCAACCTCCCGGTCAAGGTCCCCAACGACATCGCCAAGCAGAACATCCCCACCTCGGGCGAGATGACGGTCAACGCGGCGGGCAAGACCCCCTCGCTGACCTTCAACCAGCCCGGCGAGGCGAAGATCACCGTGGGTGACCTGCAGCTGAAGGTCACTCCGCGCAAGGCCGACGGTTCGGTCACCGGCATCACGCCGGACGGCACGATCGACGCGCCGTGCACGCAGGATCCGGGCCAGAGCAACACCCTGGCCACGATCAAGATCGGTGACGGCGGGGGCGGCACCACCACGCCGACCACACCCACCACCCCGACCACGCCGACGACCCCCACGACCCCGACCACGCCGACGACTCCGACCACGCCCACCACCACCCCCGGTGGCGGCGGGATCAAGTACTCGTTCGGCATCAAGGGTCAGACCGCGCTGAAGTCGCTCGGCAGCACCGCGGCGATCAACGGTGGCTTCGACGCGGACGTCGACCTGGCGTCCAAGACGTTCACCGGCGACCTGAAGCTCGACCCGTCGTCCACCCAGTTCAAGCTGTTCGGGTTCGTCGACGGTCGTTCGGAGATCAAGGTCGAACAGGTCGGCAAGCAGACCGGTGAGCTCGTCGGCACCGGTTTCAAGGCGCACATCAAGTTCAACGTGCTCCTGCCGAGCGTGCAGGTCTTCGGGATCCCGATCAGCAGTGACCCGAAGTGCGGCACGGTCAGCCCGTCCACCAGCGAGATGACCACCGGTCCGGACTTCGACCTGCTCAAGGGCGGGAAGCTGTCGGGTACCTACTCGCTGTCGGCGCTGCAGAACTGCGGTCAGCTGAACGATTTCATCAGTGCGTTCGCCAAGAGCGACGGCAACACGCTCGATCTGAACCTCACCAAGAAGTAGTCGGCAAGCCGGTCCCCGTCGCAAGCTCGCGGCGGGGACCGGTGCCGTTTCAGTGCCGACCAGGAAGGCGACCATGCCCCTTCGCATCAACGTCCGGATGCTGCTCGCGGCGGGCCTCATCGTCCTGCTCACCGCCGGCAGCCTGCTGTTCGTCGCCGTCCGCAGCGCGGCGGCGGGGACCCCCGTGGACAAGAAACTGTCGTTCACCTGCCCGTTTCCCCTGATCGGGTTGCAGAAACTCGACGTGAACATCAAGGCCGACTTCGCGGTCCCGACCGCGCCCGGTGGCACGCTCAGCACCTCCGGGCTGACGATCACGGTGACCGTGCCGGACAAGGCGGCGCGCGGGCTCAACCTCGTCGGCGCCAGCACCATCGAAGGCACCGCGGCGGCGGGCGTGACGCTGGTCAACGGTGACGCGAAGCCCTTCCCTGTGCGCATCCCGCTGGACGTCGCCAAAACCGATCTTCCGCCGTCCGGCCCGTTCAGCACGGTGGCCAAGGGCGCCGTGCCGACGGTGACGCTGGCGAAGCCGGGCAAGACCACCCTGACCGTCGGCGATTTCACCACGCGGCTGACCCCGAAAAAGGCCGACGGCTCGTTCACGGGAATCGGCTCGTTCACCTCGGACTGCACGCTCGACCCCGGTCAAGACGCGGTCCTGCTCTCCTTCGACCTCGGTGACAAGCCGGCGGGACACCGGTACGCCGTCGCCGGGAAGACCGGCGTCAAGGCGCTCGGTGCCACCGCGCCGCTGACCGGCGCTTTCGACCTGAGCCCCACCGCGGCCACGGTGTTCAGCGGCGGCCCGGTGTTCGACAAGGCGCACGCCGAGTTCCGGCTGTTCGGCTTCGTGCCGGGCGCGGCCGATCTGGAGTTCGTCGCCGACGGACCGCAGGGCGGTGACCTCGCCGGGACGGGTTTCGTCGCGCGGCCCCGGTTCACCACCGTCCTCCCGCTTGTCACGCTCGTCGGCATGCCCGTCAGCAGCGGGCCGGGCTGCAAGACCTCGGCCCCGTCGACGGCGGAACTGCGCACCGGCGACGGCTTCACGATGGCTTCCGGCGGCGCGCTCACCGGCACCTACGCGCTGGCACCGTTGACCGGCTGTGGCGCGTTCACGCCGTATCTGAGCACTTTCGTGCAGGGCGACGGCAACACCTTCGATCTCACCCTGACGCCACGCTAGTGCTCCGACTCGTGTGACACCTGTTCTCACCACCGAAGCAGTAGTCGGGCCGCCGAAGGGTTCGGTTCCCGGCGGCGGTAATCTGCCTCGCGACACCACTCGGGACACCTGTTCCACCACCAAGGAACCACTGGTGAATCCTGGGAGTGCCACGAAATGACGATTTCCGCGCCGGAGGCCGCCGTCCGCACGGTGGAACTGACCGTGTCGGGGATGACCTGCGCCGCTTGTTCGGCGCGGGTGGAACGCACACTGAACAAACTGGACGGTGTCCGCGCGTCGGTGAACTACGCGACCGAGCGCGCCACCGTGCAGGTGCCCGAAGCGCTGGCCGACGACGTGCTCATCGAGCGGGTCCGCAAATCCGGCTACACGGCGGAGATCCGCGGGGAAGAGGATCCGGACACCGGTTTCGAGCGGGTCCGCGATCTCCGCCGGCGACTGGTGGTCGCCGCTCTGCTGGCGATCCCGCTGGGGAACCTCTCGATCACCCTCGCCCTGGTGCCGCGGCTGCGGTTCCCCGGCTGGGAGCTGCTGTGCCTGGTCTTGGCCGTGCCGGTGGTGTTCTGGTCGGCGCTGCCGTTCCACCGGGCCACGCTGCGGAATCTCCGCCACCGTTCGTCCAGTATGGACACGCTGGTATCGCTGGGAGTGCTCTCGTCCTTCGCGTGGTCGGCGTGGTCCGCCATCGCGGGCGGCGCCGAACCCGGGTACTGGATCGGCTTCGGTCCGACTGCGGCCGGAGCGGACGCGATCTACCTCGACGTCGCCGCCGGGGTGACCACCTTCCTGCTGGCGGGCCGGTACTTCGAAAGCCGGTCCCGGCGCGGCGCCGCTGGACTCCTGGCGGCGCTGGACGCCTTGGCCGCCAAGGACGTCCGGGTGCTGCGGGACGGAACCGAGCGGATGGTCCCGATCGGTGAGCTCGCCGTCGGCGACCTGTTCGTGGTGAAGCCGGGGGAGTCGATCGCCGCGGACGGGGTCGTCGACAGTGGACTGTCCACTGTGGATGTCAGCGCGGTGACCGGCGAGCCGGTGCCCTCGGAAGCCGGTGCGGGCGACCGGGTCATCGGTGCTTCGGTGAACCGCGACGGCAGGCTGGTCGTCCGCGCGACCGCGGTCGGCGCGCATACGCAGCTGGCCCAGATGACCGCGCTGGCGGAACGCGCGCAGGCCCGCAAGGCCGCCGTGCAACGGCTGGTCGACCGGATCTGCGCGGTGTTCGTCCCCGCCGTCCTCGGGGTGGCCGTGCTGACGCTCGTGGTGTGGCTGCTCGGCGGCGCGCCCGTTCGTGACGGTTTCGCGGCGGCTGTCGCCGTCCTCATCATCGCCTGTCCGTGCGCGCTCGGGCTGGCGACGCCGACAGCGCTGATGGCCGGGGTCGGCCGCGGCGCTCAGCTGGGCATCCTCATCAAGGGACCCGACGCGCTCGAGGCGAGCCGCACGGTGGACACCGTGGTGCTGGACAAGACCGGCACCGTGACCACTGGGAAGATGACGGTGACCGGGTGCCGCCCCGCCTACGGATTCGTCGCCGCGGAGGTGCTGCGCTTCGCCGGGGCCGTCGAGGCCGGTTCCGAACACGCGATCGCGGCCGCCGTCGTGACCGCGGCCCGCGCCGAACTCCCGGAGCTGCCGCCGGTCGAGGACTTCGCCGCGCTGCCGGGACTCGGCGCGCGCGGCAGGGTCGACGACCACGAGGTCCTCGTCGGGAACATCCGCCTGCTGACCGGGCAGCAGGTCGCCGTCCCCGCCGACGTCGTGGACGCGCTGGCGGAGGCCGAGCACGAGGGCGCGACGGTGATCCTGGCCGCGATCGACGGCCGGGTCGCCGGGCACCTGGTGATCCGGGACGTCGTGAAGCCGTCGGCACGGGCCGCCGTCGACGCCCTGCACGCGCTCGGACTGCGGACCGTGCTGCTGACCGGTGACAACGGGGCCGCCGCCCGGGCTGTCGCGGACGAGATCGGCGTCTCCGACGTGCGCGCGGGCGTCCTTCCCGCGGAGAAAGCCCAGGTCATCGAGGAACTGCGGGCCGGGGGAGCGCGGGTCGCGATGGTCGGCGACGGGATCAACGACGGTCCGGCGCTGGCCACCGCGGATCTCGGCATGGCGATGGCCCAGGGCAGCGACATCGCGCTGCGCTCGGCCGACATCGTGCTGGTCCGCGAAGACCTGCGCGTGGTCCCCGACGCCATCCGGCTCGCCGATCGCACCCTGCGGATCATCCGGGGGAACCTGGCCTGGGCGTTCGGCTACAACGTCGCCGCGATCCCGCTGGCCGCGTTCGGCCTGCTGAACCCGTTGATCGCCGGGGCCGCGATGTCGCTGTCCTCCGTGCTCGTCGTGTCCAACAGCCTCCGCCTGAAGGACTTCGGCCGGTCGGACCGACGCACTGGGTGACACTTCCGGGTGGTTTTGTACCATCGGCCCCGGACAAGGGGGCCTTTCGTGAAGCCGTTGAACACCGGCGAACCCACCGGCGTGGGGCGCTACCGGGTGTTCGCCGCGCTCGGCGAGGGCGGGATGGGCCGCGTGCTGCTCGGGATCTCGTCCGACGGGCGCCTGGTCGCGATCAAGCAGGTCCACCCGGGTTTCGCGCACGACCCCGGCTTCCGCGAGCGGTTCCGCCGCGAGGTCGAGACGTCACGCCTGGTGTCCGGCGCCTACACCGCGCCGGTCATGGACGCCGATCCGAACGCGCCGACACCGTGGTTGGCCTCGGTGTTCGTGCCGGGACCGGCGCTGTCCGAGGCGGTCTCGGCGGGCGGGCCACTGCCTCCGATGGCGGTCTGGCATCTCGCCGCGGGACTCGCGCTGGCGCTGGGCGACATCCACCGCGCCGGGCTGATCCACCGGGACCTGAAGCCGAGCAACGTCATCCTCGCCGGTGACGGCCCCCGCGTGATCGACTTCGGGATCGCCCGAGCCGTCGAAGGCGACTCCGAACTCACGCACACCGGCGCTGTGATCGGTTCGCCCGGGTTCATGTCGCCGGAGCAGGCCGAGGGCAAGCCGCTGACCCCGGCGAGCGACATGTTCTCGTTCGGCGCGCTGCTGGTGATGGCAGCGACCGGGTCGAACCCCTTCACCGGGACGTCCACTCCGCACACTCTCTACAACGTCGTGCACGTCCAGCCCGACCTGCGGCAGCTGGCACCGGAACTCCGGCAGATCGTCGAGCCCTGCCTGGCGAAGAACCCGGCGGAGCGGCCGTCCCCGGCCTGGGTGCTGGAGCGGCTGGGCCCGATCCCGCCGATGACCAGTCCGTGGCCGCCGGTGGTCTCGCACCTCATCGAGGCGCAGCAGGCCGAGGTCGGGCGGCTGTTGAACCCGCCTCCGCCGAAGCGATCCCGTCGTGGCCTGTACGCGGGACTCGCCGCGGCCGCCGTGGTGCTGCTCGTCGGCGGCGTCGTCGCCGCTGTGTCGCTGACCGGGGACGACCCGCCTCCGGCTGTCGCCGCGCCGAGCGCGCCGGCGGTACCGGACGTGCCGGTGACCACCCCGGTCAACCCGGATCCGCTCGGCCCGGACAGCCTGCGCAAGGTCGACCTGTGCAAGGTGCTCGAAGGGCGTGACGTGCCCGGCTTCGGCAAGCTGAGCACGGAGATCGACATGCATTTCGATTCGTGCACGTACTCCTCACCTGCGGGCAAGTGGCTGGAGCTGGAGGTCGGTGGCGACCTGGTCGAAGGTGAAGCGGGAGGTGAGCTGGAAGGGCTTCCGCTGCGGATCAAGGGCTCCGGCGACTCGTGCGCGGTCGCCGTCCCGGTCACCGGCCTGCCGACTACGAAACTCAGCGCCGACGTGAACTCGATGTCCACAAAGGACGAGGCGTGCTCGGTGGTGAAGGCGGCGCTCGCCGACGCCGTCAAGCGGATCCGGGCCGGTGGCCACGATCGCGAGCTCACGGCGGGCACGCTGGCCCCATTGGACCCATGCGCGCTGGTCGGCCCCGCGACCGCGGACCGGCTGATCGGCCCGGTCGTCGAAACGATCCGCGAACATCTGCATCAATGCCGGTACGACGCGGCGGGCAGTGTCCGGCTGAGTCTCGTGCGGGCCTACCCGCCGGTCCAGTCGAAGGACTCGTACTACACGGGGACGGCCACCCTGGAACTCGGCGGGGCCAAGGTGTACCTGGCGAAGAAGGACGACGGCGTCGCCCGCTCCAGCTGCTCCCTGACCTGGCAGCACCGGTCCGTCAGCGACCGCGACGGGGAGAACGTCGAGCTGACCATCGGCACCAGTGGTACGAAGATGACCGCCGACGAAGCCTGCGAGAAGGCGAAGGGCTTCGCTGGGGAACTGCTGCAGAAACTTCCGAAACCCTAGGGCTGATCAGTGAAACCGTTGAACCCCGGCGAACCCCGGCAGATCGGCCCGTACCGGATCATCGCCGAAATCGGTGAAGGCGGCATGGGCCGGGTCGTGCTCGGCCTGGCCCCGGACGGCAGGCTCGTCGCGGTCAAGCAGCTGCACGCCCAGTTCGCCCACGACCCGCGCTTCCGCGAGCGGTTCCGCCGCGAGGTCGCCACCTCGCGGCTGGTCTCCGGCGCCTACACCGCGGCGGTCATGGACGCCGACGCGGAAGCGGAAACCCCGTGGCTCGCCTCGGTCTTCGTCACCGGACCGTCCCTGAAGGAGGCGGTGGACGGTGCCGGCCCCCTGCCCGTCGAGTCGGTGCGCCTGCTGGCGTCCGGGCTCGCCGCCGCGTTGACCGAGATCCACCGTGCCGGGCTGATCCACCGGGATCTCAAGCCCAGCAACATCATCCTGACGAGTGACGGACCCAGGGTGATCGACTTCGGCATCGCGCGGGTGGCGGAGGAGGCGCAGGAACTCACCGGGACGGGCGCGATCATCGGTTCGCCCGCGTTCATGTCCCCCGAACAGGCGGGCAGCGGGCAGGTCACCGGCGCGAGTGACGTGTTCTCCCTCGGCGCGATCCTGGTCATGGCGGCGACCGGCCGCGGCCCGTTCACCGGGCCGACCGCACCCCAGACGCTGTATAACGTCGTGCACGCCGCCGCGGACTTGAGCGGCGTCCCGGACGAGATCCGGCGGCTCGCCGAACCCTGCCTGGCCAAGGACCCCGCGCGGAGGCCGACCCCGGAACAGATCCTGGACTTCCTCGGCCCGGTGCCGCCGGGCGTGGCGCCCTGGCCACCCGCCGTGCACGCCCGGATCCAGCGGCAGGACGCCGAGGTGCGCTCGGTACTGGCCCTGCCGCTGCCGATCTGGCGGCCGCCGCCCAAGAAGATGGCGCCGCGGACGAAGAAGATCCTGTTCGGTTCGCTCGCCGCCGTCGTCCTGCTCGTGGTCTCCGGGATCGTCGCGCTCGGCCTCTCCATCGCCGACTACGCCAAACCCGAAAGCCCGGGAACGACGTCGCTGGCGGCGACCGAGGCGCTCAGCCCGGAACGCCTGCGCCTGGTGGACCCGTGCAAGGTGCTCGCCGGCCGGTTCGTGCCGGAGTTCGGCACCCTGAAGGCGGACGTGGACTCGAGCTACTACCCGGCCCGCTGTAAATACACCGGCCTCAAGGGTGTCACCTTCGAACTCCGGCTCGGCGAAGGCGTGACCGCCAGCAGTCTCGAACGGACCGACCGCACCGCCGAAGGACTTCCGTTGCTGCGCAGCACGATCAGCGGCGGATGCGACTCGGTCGCCCAGTTGCCGGCGGACCGGCGGCTCGGCGTCGTCGTCTCCCACCCCGGCAAGAAGGGCGATCCCTGCAAGGCCGCCGACGACATGCTGACCGCCGCCCTCACCCGGCTGCGCACGCACGAGGTCGACCGCCCCGGCGAGCCGGTCAGCATCCTCCCGCTCGACCCGTGCACGGTCGGCGATCCGGCTGTGCTCACCAAGAACATGCCCAACACGCAGCCCGCGCCGCGGACGTTGCGGATCTGCGAGTGGGTGGGCGGCGGGGACACGCTGACCGTCGAGTTGCGGCGGGGCGCATACGTGCCCGAGGGTTCGCCTGTCGACCTCGGGAGCGGCATCACCGGCGACGTCCGGGAGTTCGGCGGCTCGAACTGCGCCGTGACCTGGCAGCACCGCGCGCTCTCGGATCGCGAGGCCGAACACGTCGCCGTCCGGTTGCTCGCGCGTGAGGGAAGCGGAAGCCCCTGCGACCGGGCGAAGGAGATCGCCGGCTCGATCGCCTCGCGGCTGCCGAAACCCTGAGCCGCCTGGGCTTCCGCGGGGAAGGGGAACCCCTGTGCGAGCCCGGAACAGGGTCCGCTAAGCTATCGCCAGTACGAACAACACCATAACGCGCGTTTAGCTCAGCGGGAGAGCGCTTCCCTGACACGGAAGAGGTCACTGGTTCAATCCCAGTATCGCGCACCAGGTTCACTTCCCCAGTGAGCCGTGGTTCGTACAGCGGGCGATTAGCTCAGGGGGAGAGCGCTTCGTTCACACCGAAGAGGTCACTGGTTCGATCCCAGTATCGCCCACCGCAGTAAAGGCCCCATCCGGCAAGCGTGGGGCTTTTTCGCGTTTTGCCACCGACTTGCCGGACCCTTAGCGCAACGCCTCGATCATCGGTGTGAGCGTGTCCATGGTCGCGGCGAGGTCGGCTTGGGGGTCGGGGGAGTGGGCCAGCCAGACGGCGGCCTCGTTCATCGCGCCGGAAAGCAGGCGTACCAACGGTTCGACTGGGCGCTTCGTCAGAACGCCCTCGGTCATCAGTCCGGTCAGTGCTTCGGCGAGGTGCCGGGCGGAGGACTCGGCGTCGAGTTCGCGCCAGTCCTGCCAGCCGACCACGGCCGGACCGTCCAGCAGCATGACCTGCTGGGTTTCCGGATCGGTCGCCGCGGCGAGGAAAGCACGGCATCCCGCCAGCAGTCCTGTCCATGAGTCGGGCGCGGCGTCCGCGGCCCGCGCGATCTGCTCCCCGACGCCGTGCTGCACGACGCCGAGTACGTGCCGGAACAGTTCCGCCTTGCTGCTGAAGTGGTGGTAGAGCGCGCCTTTGCTCACGCCCGCGGTCTGCGCGATGGTCTCCAGCCCGACCTTGCCGTACCCGTGTTCGGCGAACAGCCGCCGGGCGGTGGCTGTCAGGGCCTCCATCGTCTCCTCGCGCTGCTGCTGCTTCGTGCGGCTCATGTCCGGAATCTTGACATACCGACCGTCGGTTGGCTAACTTCGAAGAAACAAACCGACGGTCGGTATTGTTCGCGAGACAAGGGGCATCATGCGTCTGACCAGCTTCTATCCTGTTCTCATGACCGAGAAGATCGCCGAGACGCGGGACTTCTACCGCGGCCACTTCGGCTTCGAGCTCACGTTCGAGGCCGACTGGTACGTCAGCCTCAAACGCGACGAGTGGGAGCTCGCGATCCTCGCCCCCGGGCACGAAACCATTCCCGCCGGGTTCGGAAAACCCGTGCAAGGGCTGTTGCTGAACTTCGAGGTCGAAGATGTCGACGCCGAGCACCAGCGGCTCGTCGAAGAGGCGGGTCTGCCCGAGGCGCTTTCCTTGCGCAGCGAGGAATTCGGGCAGCGGCACTTCATCGTCGCGGACCCCAACGGCGTGCTGATCGACGTGATCCAGGAGATCCCGCCGACGGGGGAGTACGCCGGGCAGTTCACCGAGGAGGCCCGCCTGAGCTCGTGAACCTGCGCTCGGGCAAGGTCAGCCGACGCGTTGTCGGTGAACTCCGGAGAAAAGCACGGCCAGGACGAAGAACCCGCAGGCGACGGCCGCCGACACCTGGAGCCCGGTCGTGCAGGCGGCCCGAGCGGCATCGAGCACTTCGCCGACTAAACGCGACGAAAGACCCGCGGTAGCCGCTTCAGCTTGAGCGGGGCCCGACAGGGCGAGTCGCCGGGCCGCTTCGGGCAACGCGGCCGGGACGGCCAGGTGACCCGCGTACACGGCGGCGGCCAGGGAACCGAACACCGTCGTCCCGAAACCGGCGCCCAGTTCGTAGCCGGTCTTCTCCACCGCCGCGGCGCCGCCCGCCTGGTCGGCTGACGTCGCCGAAAGCAGAGTGTCGGTGCTCGACGTGAGCGCGAGGGCCATCCCCAGCCCCAGTCCCGTCAGCCCGACACCGAGGAGCACCGGCGACGTCAGCGCCGCCGACCCCGCCGCCGGGACCAGCAACGACACCGCCGCTACCGCGAACCCGGCCGTGCGGACCCGCGCGTTGCCGAACCGTCCCAGCAGGGAAGGGGTGACCACGCTGCCGACGGCCGACGCGCCCAGCACCAGGAGCAGCCGGG
Source organism: Amycolatopsis sp. NPDC102522 (assembly GCF_055584485.1). Classification (NCBI taxonomy): domain Bacteria; kingdom Bacillati; phylum Actinomycetota; class Actinomycetes; order Pseudonocardiales; family Pseudonocardiaceae; genus Amycolatopsis; species Amycolatopsis sp. NPDC102522. The sequence continues at coordinate 290,578 of NZ_JBVJLY010000004.1, forward strand.
CCGCCGCCGCGGTCGGGGACAGACCGAGCACCACTTGCAGGTACTGGGCGAACAGCAGGCCGAGCCCGACCAGCGTGCTCATCACCAGCAGCACCCCGCCCACCGCGGCCCGCACACCGGGCAGCCGGAACAGGGTGAGGTCCAGCAGCGGCGGATCGGTCCGGCGCTGGCGGCGCAGGAACAGTCCGATGAGCACACTTCCGATCGTGCCCGAAGCGACGGCAGGCAGCCAGGACCCCGGGTGCCCAACGGCGAAAGCGATCCCGAGGACACCGCCCGCCGCGAGGGCGGCGCTGAGCGCGTCCCACGGCCGCCGCCCCGGCGGGCTCCGGGGGAGCCACCGCAGGGCCAGCACGACCGCGGCGAGGATCACCGGCGGGTTCAGCAGGAACGTCGCCCGCCAGCCCCACGTCTCGACGAGCACCCCGCCGAGGATCGGCCCGAACACCGAGCCGGTCCCCGCGATCCCGCTGCACACCGCGATCGCCGTGCGGCGATGCCGCTGCTCGGGGAAGAGTTCCCGGAGCAGCGACATCGTCACCGGCATGATCATCGCGCCGCCGCAGCCGAGCAGCGCGCGGAAACCCAGCAGTACCGGCACGTTCGGCGCGAACGCGCAGCCGAGCGACGCGATCCCGAACACGACGTACCCGCTGACCAGCACGCGTCGCCGTCCGTACCGGTCGCCGAGGGTGCCGAACGGCAGCAGCAGCGGCGCGGCGGTCAGCGGATAGATCGCCACGATCCACACCTGGGCCGCCGCGCCCGGCCGCAACTGCCGGACGAGGTCGGGCAACGCGACATGCAGCACCGTCGCGTCGACAGCCACGAGGAAGAGCCCGGCGCCGAGCACCGCCAAGAGCGGCCAGGCGCGGTCGACCGCTCGCTCGGCCCGGGCCGTGGTCACAGGAGCCCGGCCAGATGCCACGCCACGACATCGACGTGAGGCGGGTCGACGACCGACAGGTGATGTGCCTCGACCGGCACGATCTCCAGTCCCGGGCACAACTCCGCCCAGCCCGCCGCGAGATCCGTGCGCGAGTACCGCGGTTCCATCGCCAGCCCGGCCTCGTACTGTTCGACAGCCCGGTACAGCACGACCCTGCCTTCGTAACGGCGTGGCGTGGCGCGTTCGGCCGCCAGCGTGTCCAAAAAGGACTGACGCTGATGCCGGAGCACGCCGGGGCTGAGCAAGCCCGCGTCGGCGACCCGTCGCATGGTCAGCTCGATCTGTTCCTCCTCGGGCAGCGGCGCCAGTTCCTCGTGGCCGAGCCGGACTTCGCGGCCGTAGGTCCCTTCGACGTAACCGGTGAACCGGAGGAATCGCCTGGCGGACGACGCGCGCGGATCGAGGTCCGGCTCGGGGAGCGGGAGCATGGTGTCGATCAGCGCGACGAACTCGACCTCTTCGCCTTCCTCGGCGAGCCGCGCGGCGACGCCGTAGGCCAGCGCCCCGCCGAAAGACCAGCCCGCCAGCCGGTACGGCCGGTCGCGGCGCTGTGCCCGGACCAGCGGCAAGAGGTGTTCGACGCGTTCCTCGATGCTGACTCCGGGAACGCGTTCGAACCCGACGCACGGCACCGCGGTGGGCAGCCGGTCCAGCAACGGCCGGTACACGGTGCAGGTGCTGCCGCCCGGGTGGAACAGCAGCAGCGGCGCGACCCCTGTCTCACCTGGGGCGAGAACGTGCACCGGACCCTGTTCCTCCCGCGTGTCGAGGACGGCGCGGGCGACGTCGGCGATGGCCGCGAGGGAGTCGTGCCGGCGGAGTTCGGCGGCGTCGACAGGCGTGTCGAGTTCGGTGCTGAGCCCTTCGGCGAGCAGTTCGGCCAGCCTGTCCGGTGTGGCGGTCTCGGTCAGCCGGACGTGCGTGGCGCCCGCGTCGGCGCCGGTGTGCTCCTGCCACAGACGCAGCACCAGCCGGTCGGCCGCGTCCCAAGCCCTGCCGGGCGAGGGGAGCGGATCCTCGTTTTCGCGGGGCGCTAGGTCGCGGTTCAGATCGGCGAGGGTGGCGCCCCGGAGCACGTCGGCAGTGTCGGGCTCGGTGCCGAACTCCCGGCGGACGGCCTCCCGGATCCGGTTCGCCATCAGGGAATCCAGCCCGAGGTCCACCAGCGGGACGTCGATGTCGATGCGGTCGGGACGCAGTCCCATGACGGCGGCGACGATCTCGGTCAGCCGGTCACCGCCGCTGCTCTTCGCCGGTTCGGGCTCCGGGACGCGCGCCGCGAACGACGGCGGCTCCTCGGCGGTGGTGTACCAGTGCCGTTCATGCCGCCACGGCATCGGCGGGACGTCGACCAGCCGGGCGCCGTCGTCCGGAGCGGCGGTGGTGATCCGCGTACCCGCGCAGTACAGCTCGGCCGCGGCGGCGCCCAGCGCGCGGACCTCATCCTGACCCCGGCGCAGCGTCCCGGTGACGACGGCGTCGTGGATCCCCTCGGCCGCGAGCGTCCGTGCGACCGAACCCCGCAGGATCGGATGCGGTGACACCTCGAGGAAGACGCGGTGCCCGTCCGCGGCGGCGGCCGCCACGGCTTGCCGGAATCGCACCGGACGGCGCAGGTGCGTGGCCCAGTACCCGGCGTCGAAGTCGGGCAGCTCCCGTGGATCGGCGAGAACCGTGTCGTACCAAGGCACCGCCGGGCGGCGGCCGCCCAGTTCGACGAGCGCTTCCCGGAGCGCGGGCAGCACCGGGTCGACGCGGGCGGAGTGCCCGGCGACCTCGACAGGCAGCCGTCGCGCTGTCAGCCCGGCGGCCTCGAGTTCCGCGACGAGCAGGTCGAGCACGGTCGCGTCCCCGGCCACGGTCAGCTGACCCGGCGCGGATTCGACGGCGAGTTCGATGTCCGGGTACAGCTCCAGTTCCTCCGGCGCCAGCTCCACCGCCGCCATCGCGCCGCCCGGCTCGATGGTGCCCAGGAGCCGGGCCCGGGTCGCGACCAGATGGACGGCTTCGTCCGGGGTGAGCACGCCGCTCACCACGGCGGCCGCCGCGGAGCCGAGGGAGTGCCCGACGACGGCCGCGGGCCGGACGCCGAGTGCTTCCCACTGGGCGGCCAGCGCGATCTGCGTCCCGAAGATCGCCGTCTGGGTTTCGGGCAGGGACAAGGGATCCTCGGTGGTGAGCAAGGCGCGCAGCGAGCGGCCGGTGTGCTCGGTGAACAGGTCGTGGAGCTTGTCGACCTGGGCGGCGAAGGCGGGTTCGGCGGCCAGCAGCCCCCTGCCCATCCCCGGCCATTGGGAGCCGTGGCCGGAGAAGACGAACACCGGGCCGTCGGTGCCCAGGGTGGTGCCGGTGACCGCGCCCGCGGGCAGCGGATCGGCACCGGCACCGACGGCTCGCAGCAGGACCGCCAGCTCGGCGGTGTCCCCGGCGACGACGGCGGCACGGTGCGGTCCGCCGTTGTCTCGCCGGAACAGGGTGTGGGTGACGTCGGCGAGGGAAGGTGACGGTGTGGATTCCAGCCAGCTCGCCAGTTGCGTCGCGCGTTCGGTGAGCCTGTCGTGGGTGCGGGCGGACAGCAGACCGATCCGGACGTCCGCGCGCTCCGGTGCCGGGTCCGCCGCCGGGGCCTGTTCGAGGACGACGTGCGCGTTGGTCCCGCCGAAGCCGAACGCGGACACCCCCGCCGTCGCGCGGCCGGACCGGCGTGGCCAGGGCGTCGGTTCGGTCACCACCTTCAAGCGCAGGTCGTCGAAGGGGATGTGCGGGTTGGGCGCGGCGAAGTGCAGCTGGGGCGGCAGTTCGTCACGGGTCATCGCGAGTACGACCTTGATCAGCCCGGCGATCCCCGCGGCCGCCTCCGCGTGCGCGATGTTCGTCTTCACCGAGCCGATCAGCAGCGGGGCGTCGGCCGGGCGGTCCTTGCCGAGAACCGCGCCGAGCGAGCGAGCCTCGATCGGGTCGCCCAGCAACGTGCCGGTGCCGTGCGCCTCGATGTAGTCCACGGTGGACGGATCGAGCCGGGCGCCGTGGTACGCCGTGCGCAGCATGTCCTGCTGGGCGACGGGGTTCGGCGCCGCCATGCCCTGTGACCGGCCGTCGGAGTTGACCGCGGTGGAGCGGATCACCGCCAGCACCCGGTCGCCGTCGTACTCGGCGTCCGCCAGCCGTTTGAGCACGACGACGCCGCAGCCTTCGGCGCGCGCGATGCCGTCGGCGCCCGCGGCGAACGTCTTGCACCGGCCGTCCCCGGCGAGCAGGCCCGCCGCGGCGAACGCGGCCGTCGGCCCGGGCAGCAGCATGAGGTTCACCCCGCCCGCCAAGGCCAGATCCGCCTCGCCGTCGCGCAGCGCGCGCACCGCGTGATGCACCGCGACCAGCGAAGACGAGCACGCGGTGTCCACCGCCATACTCGGTCCGCGCAGGTCGTAGACGTAGGACAGCCGGTTGGCCGAGATGCTCCCGGCCGCGCCGGTGGCGGTCCACAGGTCCACGTCGCCGCCGGACATCGTGAGGTGCCCGTAGTCGTGGGTGGAGATGCCGGTGAACACGCCGGTCCGGCTGCCGCGCAAGGAGATCGGGGCGATCCCGGCGTGCTCCAGAGCCGCCCAGGCGACCTCCAGCAGCATCCGCTGCTGTGGGTCCATTGTGGACGCCTCACGCGGGGTGATGCCGAAGTGTTCGGCGTCGAAACCGGCCACGTCGTCGAGGAAGCCGCCGACGATCGGCGCCGCATCGGCGTTCCACCGGCCCGGCGGCGCGGTCCGGACGGCGTCCCGTCCGCTGCGCAGCAGGTCCCAGAACTCGTCGAGGCCGTTCGCCCCCGGCCAGCGGCAGCCGAGGCCGACGACGGCGACCGGATCGGTCTGGCGGCGGTCCGTGCCCACCGGTTCCGGCTCCGGTTCGGCGCCGCCGGTGAGGGACCGGGCGAGGTGGTCGATGGTCGGGCTCTCCCACAGCAGGGTGGCCGGGAGCGGGGTGCCGAGCAGGTCTTCGAGATCGGCGGCGATACCGACGGCCTGACGGGAGGACAGGCCGTAGTCGCTGAGCGGGCGGTCGGCTTCGAGCCGGGTCGCTTCCACGCCGGTGTGCTCGGCGACCGTGTCGAGCAGCCAGCGGCGGAGCGCGGGGGTGTCGAACGACGGGTTTCTCATCGCGCCAAGGCCTTTCCGTAGTCGCCGGCGAGGTAACGGTCGCGGCAGGCGCTACGCGCGATCTTGCCGCTGGAGGTCCGCGGGACCAGGCCCGCCGGGACGAGGACGACGTCGCGCAGCGCGAGGCCGTGCGCGTCGGAAACCAGCCGCCGGATCGACACGGCGAGGGCTCGTTCGTCCTCCGTGGTCAGTGCGGTGTGACCGCGGTGTTCGGCGACGACGACCGCGGCTTCCGTGTCGGAGCCTTCGATGGCGAACGCGGCGACACTGCCCGGACGGATGTCACGGTCGGCCGCGGCCGCCGTCGCTTCGACGTCCTGCGGGTAGTGGTTGCGGCCGTCGACGATCAGCAGATCCTTGATCCGGCCCGCGATGTAGACCTCGCCTTCGTAGCGGACGCCGAGGTCTCCGGTGCGCAACCAAGGCCCTGCCGGGAGCCCGTCGTGGTCGCCGGTCAGCCGGGCGCCGAAGGTCTCGGTGCTCTCCAAGGGTTTCTGCCAGTAGCCGGTACCGACGTTGGGCCCGTGGACCCAGATCTCGCCGACCGAGCCGTCTGCCAGCGCGACGCCGGTTTCCGGGTCGACCAGCGCGACCTGCTGACCCACCGGGACACCGCAGGCGACCAGCCGGAGCCCGTCGTCGGCCTGTCGCGCCGTCCCCGCTCCCAGCGCGACGCGGTCGAACGTGGTGACGCGCGGCGGTACACCGGTGCCGGTGGTGACGAAGACCGTCGCCTCGGCCAGCCCGTACGAGGGGCGCGTCTTCTCCGGCAGGTAGCCGGAATCGGCGAAGGTGGTGTGGAAGCGGTCGAGGACGTCGGGGTTGATCGGCTCCGCGCCGTTGACGATCGCGGCGACGCGGTCGAGGCGGAGCTTGGCGCGGTCTTCCTCGCGTACCCGGCTCGCGGCGTAGTGGAACGCGAAGTTCGGGGCGGCGCTCCAGCTTCCGTCGAAGTCGCCGAGCAGTTCCAGCCAGCGCACCGGGCGCTCGATGAACGCCAGCGGATCCATCAGCGCCGACCGCATGCCCATCGCCAGCGGGGTGATGAGGCCGAGCACGAGACCCATGTCGTGGAACAGCGGCAGCCACGAGACCGTGGTGCCCGTCGCCGGGTCGATGCCGAGTCCGTGCACCGCCTGGCGGACGTTGGCCAGCACGTTCGCGTGGGTCAGCACCACTCCGGCCGGGCTGCGGGTCGAACCGGAGGTGTACTGCAGGTACGCCACGTCGTCCGGCACCGGGTCCGGGGCGGGCCACGCGCGGGCAGGACCTTCGGCGGGCTTGTCGGCCGCGACGACGGCGACGCGCTCGCCGCCGGGCAGTCCGGCCAGGAACTCGCGGACCGCGTCCTCGGCCGCGGCGGTGGTGACGACCGCGGTGGGAGAGCAGTCGGTCAGCACCGCGGCGAGCCGTCCGGCGTGGCCGGGCAGTCCGGGATCGAACAGCGGCACGGCGATCGCGCCGGCGGTGATCGCGCTGAGGAAGGCGACCACGTAGTCGGCGCTCTGCGGGCACAGCACGGCCACCCGGTCACCGGGCCGGACAGGCAGCGCCCCCGCGACGGCGTCGACGCGCTCCCGGAGCTGCTTCCAGGTCAGGGTCCGCCGTCGCCCGGCGCGATCGGTCGAAAAGTCGGCGAAGGTCAGCGCGGGCCGGTCGCCGTCGGTGTCCGCCCAATGCCGGAGGCAGGCGGGGAGGGTGGGGCCGGCCGTGGCGGGCAGGTTTTCGGGGGCCAGGGACATGGCTTCTCCTCGGGGGTTCAGGCGGGGGTCGTACGGGGATCAGCGGCCGAGCGGTCCGGCGGCGTGCTGCCAGGCGGCGACGGCCAGGGCGTCGAGGTCGAGGCCGGTCGTCCCGGCGTCACGAAGCACGACCAAGACGTCGTCGGCGACGATGGCGACGGTGCGCAGACGCAGTCCGGGCAGCTCGGGGGGCTGTCCGGGCAGCGTCAGGAGTTGTTCGTACGAAAGGGTTTTCGCGCCCGGAACGATGGGTGCGGGGTGGACGGTGACGGTCGACAGCGCGGTACCGGCCGCGTCGTCGACCGTCACCTTCGGGCACCGCCCCGCCTGCGCGGCCCACGCCGCCAGATCGGGCGGGTTCGTCATACGGGCGACCAGTTCGGACACCTGGCCGCCGGGCACGGCGGACTGGAAACCCTGGCCGGCGGCGTTGTCGCCGACCAGCCTGCCGTGGACGACGTCCTCGCAGCCGCCGACGTCGATCCGGCTCTCCTTGTGGTCTGAGGTGGACAGTGCCGAGGTCAGGTCGAAACCGTCGCGCGCGGACGTGTGCGGGACGGTCTCCGGAGGTAAGAGAGCAGCGGGCGGAACGGTGGGGGAAGGCGGTGCCGCGGCCGCCTGAATCGATTCCCCGGGCACGCCGGAAATGGTGGCCACGGCAGCGGCGGAGACGACGAGCGCACGAATTCGGGCAGTCATGAATAGCCCTTTCGGAAGGGTCCTGAGGGGGTCACGGTCCCTTCGGTGGGACGCAAGCACCGGGGTCGCTTCAGGGGACGCCGAACCCGGGCGGCACGACGAAGGCTACGGCGGGAAATCGAATACCGGAAGGCGTCAAGAGAACGTAAATGTCCTTCGTGTACTGGGTGTGACCTGCTGCTTCGGGACTTTTCGCAGGTGTGCGACACAGTCTGGTACTGCCGTGCCAGTGTCGTTCACTGTCCGTGAGCGATGGGTCACCCTGATGGGGGAGGTGGAAGGTTTTCTTGTTTCCCTGGCATTCACATTGTCCTCCCGGATTGTGGACAGGACAATTGCTTGGAGAGGGCTCTTCCGCTTAACGTGGCGGCACCTCCGGATTTCTTTCGCGAGTAATCGCCGTCACATTTTCGAATTCTGTCGAACGACCGGGACAAAGGATCACGTATGCGCATTACTTCGAGGCGGCCGCGGGTCGTCGCGGTGCTGGCGGCCGTGGCGTGCTTGCTGCCGAGCGTCGCCGTCGCCCCGGCGCGGGCCGAGGGCGGTGTCCCGGACGCCCGCGCGGACGACGGCTCGCACGTCGTCGCCCAGACCACTGTGGACGGTGACCCGCGGATGCTGGATCTCACCGTGCGCTCGGTCGGCGTCGGGAGCTACGCGATGGTCCGGCTGATCCTGCCGTCGCGGTGGGCCGCCGAACCGGATCGGAAGTGGCCGGCGGTGTACCTGCTCGCCGGGGAGACGCGGCTGCAGGACTATCGCGGCTGGACCGCCAACACCGACATCCGGAAACTCGCCGACGACTCCGGCGCTTTGGTGGTCATGCCGGGTTCCGGTTCCGCGGGGTTCTTTTCCGACTGGTGGAATTACGGCAAGAACGTCGTCCTGAATCAATGGGAGACCTTCACCGCCGTCGAGATCCCGCAGCTGATCGATCGCGGCTATCGCGGCGACGGGCGGCGGGTCGCGGCCGGGCTCTCGCTCGGTGGCTACGGCGCGGTGGAGTTGGCGGCTCGAAGGCCAGGGGTGTTCCGGTTCGCCGGTTCGTTCAGCGGCAACCTCAACCCCACCGGCCCGTACGGCGAGCTGCTGACCAGCGCGATCGTCGCCTCGGCCCGGCAGGATCCCGAGGCGCTCTGGGGTGACCGGCGGCGCGAGGCATCCCGCTGGGACGCGCACGATCCGCTGGTGAACGCCGACCGCCTGCGCGGCACGGAGCTGTATCTATCGACGGGCAACGGCCTGCCCGGGCCGTTCGACGGGAAGCTCCCGATCGACGTGCTGCCCGGCGCGATGCTGCTCGAATTCCTGTGCTCCGGCCAGACCACCGCGATGGCGGACCGGCTGAACCGGCTCGGCGTCCCGGTCATGACGGACTTCTACGGACCCGGCACGCATCACTGGGCGTACTGGCAGGACCAGCTGCACAAGACCTGGCCGCGGATGCTGCGCGCCCTCTCGGCGCCGGTGAAGGCGGGGGAGGCGTCGTGACCCGTCCGTCCTTTGTGGTCACCGGGGCTTCGAGCGGGATCGGCCGGGCCTGCGTGACCGAACTCGTCCGGAAGGGCGCCCACGTGTGGGCCAGTGTGCGCACCGACGCGGACGAAGCGGATCTCGCCCGCGCGTATGGCGAAGCGGTCACCGTCCTGCGGATGGATCTCCGGGACGCGGCGTCGATCGCGGCGTGCGGGGAGAAGGTCGCGGCGGCGGGGCCGGTGCGGGGTCTGGTGAACAACGCCGGGATGGCGCGGCCAGGGCCGCTGGAGCATGTCCCGCTCGAGGACTTCCGGCAGCAGTTGGAGGTCAACGTCACCGGTCAGCTCGCCGTCACGCAGGCGATGCTGCCCGCGCTGCGGGCCGCGTCCGCCGCCAGAGTGGTGACGGTCGGCTCGATGGGCGGGCGGATCGCCGGACCGATGGTCGGGCCCTATCACACGTCGAAGTTCGCACTGGTCGGCTTGACCGACAGCCTGCGCGCGGAACTGGCGCCGTCCGGGATCGATGTCGTCCTCGTCGAGCCCGGCGCTGTCGCCACCGCGATCTGGCCGCGCGCCCGCGCCGCCGCCGAAGAGGTGCGCGCGGCTTTGCCCGAAGCCGCGCGGGAAAGGTATGCGGCGCAACTGGACGAAGCCGAACGCAGCGCGGAGCGGTCCGCGCGCGACGGCGCACCGCCCGAGCGGGCGGCCCGGGTCGTGGTCCACGCGTTGACCGCCCGCCGGGTCGCGCCGCGCTACCTGGTCGGCCGGGACGCGCGGATCGCGGCGGTGCTGGCGAACCTGCCGTTCCGGCTCCGCTACCGGTTGACGGCGGCGAAGCGGTGACCCGGCTGGTCGTGATCGTCGCTCCCGGTTCGCGGGGCGACGTCCAGCCGTGCATCGCCTTGGGGCGCGGTCTCCACGGCGACCGGGTCCGCGTGCTGGCGGCCGAGCGGTTCCGGGCTTGGGTGACCGGGCACGGTCTGGAGTTCGCGCCGCTCTCGGCCGATCCCAGTGAGATCCTCGGTTCGGACGGCGGCCGGGAATGGACCGAGGGCGGGCGCAATCCCGCGACCTTCCTGCGCGGGCTGCGAGGCGCGCTGGCTCCCGTGCTGGAGCGTCTGCTGGCCGATGTCCACCAAGGAGCGACGGGGGCCGACCTCGTGCTCGCCCCGACGCTGGGTTTCCTCGGCGCGCATCTGGGCGCGTCACTCGGCCTCCCCGAGGCCGGGTGGCGCGGACCCCGGCGGGCGGAAACCCCGGTGCTGTGCGGATTTTCCGGCGCCGTCGTGCCCCGGCCGGGGGATTGGCCCGCCAGGGTCCACGTCACCGGGTACTGGTTCCTCGAAACCCCCGCCGCGTGGCGGCCGGACCCGCGGCTGCGGGACTTCCTCGCCTCAGGGCCGCCCCCGGTGTACGTCGGTTTCGGCAGCATGCGGCCGTCGGAGGCGGAGCGGACCTTCGACGCCGTCCGCACGGCGTTGCGGCGAGTGGGGCTGCGGGGCCTGCTCGGTGCCGATGTCGAGTCCGATGACGATGATTTGCTGACGGTGCAGGACGTTCCGCACGACTGGCTCTTCCCCCGTACGGCGGCGGTGGTGCACCACGGCGGCGCGGGCACGACCGCGGCGGCGTTGCGCGCAGGGGTTCCGGCGCTGGTCTGCCCGGTCTTCTCCGACCAGCCCTACTGGGGCGATCGGGTGTCCCGCCTCGGTGCCGGACCGCGTCCGCTGCCGCTACGTGAGCTCACTGCGGACGCATTGACCGCGCGGCTGCTGGAACTGTCCGGCAATCTCCTGTTCCGTCGCGGGGCGCAGTACGTCGCCGGGCGGCTACGCGAGGAGGACGGGGTGGCGCGAGCGCGTGAAGTGCTGCAAGGAGTGGGCTAGGGCGTGTTTCACAAGTCATGTTCGCGGTCTTCGCGCCCAGGTGGTTCCTGACGGCACGGGCGGATGCGCCCGAGTACGAACCCGGTACGAGGGCGATCCGCCCGCACCGCCAGGAACCACCTGGATCACGAAGCCCATCGAACAGACTTGTGAAACACGCCCTAGCTGTCGAGATCTATGCGTTTCGCATACACTTGCGGCATGGAATCGACCCTTGAGGCAGCGATCAACGAGTGGCACGAGAGCGTCAACGACGGCGACCTGAGGCGATCGGCGGGAGCCGTCGGCGATCCGGTCGTCGTTCTCGGGCCGAAAGGGGCCGGGCCGATCACGTCCGAGCAGTTCGCCGACTGGGTGCACCGCTCGGGAATCAAACTGGACCCGCGATCGTGGCATCCGGTCAGCGATCGGCTCATGGTGGTGGAGGAGGACGCGACCTGGCCCGAGAGCAAAGGGCCGACTCGGGTGGCGACCGTGTTCCGGGTGGCCGAGGGCAGGGTCACCGCGGCGCTCCGGCTTCCCGACCTGAAGTCGGCGCTCGAACTGGCCTACCTCTGTCGCGAGATGGCGGCCACGGAATGAGTACTCCGGGTCCGGGGCAGGCTCTGTTCGCCTTCGTGCGGCACTGGGCGCGCCGGTCGACGGCCGATGACGCCGCTGATCAAGGCCGGCTCGTCCTCGTCGGCGAGGCCGTCCACTCCCTGGCCGAACGCGGGGTCCCGGCGACGGTCAACGCGATCGCCGTTGAGATCGGTATCGACCAAAGCGGTGTATCTCGGCTGGTCAAGGCCGCGATCGAGGCGGGCTACCTGGCCATGGCGGCGTCCCGGACCGATGGGCGCCGTCGCGAGGTTTCACTGACCCCGGCGGGCCGGGTCATGCTCGACGAGGCTCACCGTTGGCAGGAGCAGGTTTTCGCTCAGCTGACCGTCGGATGGAGCGCGCGGCGGCGCCGCGACTTCCAGCAGGCCATGGGCGACCTCATCGAGCGCTCCCGCTCGCTGAACGCTCCGTGAGATAGGTGGAGAGGCGGCCGAAGCAGGACTGCCAGCCTTCGACGTGGCTGTCGCGCTCCGCCACGGTCTCGAAGATCGCTTGGTGGAAGGACATCTCGGTTTTGTCGTCGCGGTCGGAGAGGATGATCGTGACGAGTGTGTCGTGGCCCCGCGCGCCTTCCGGCTCCTCCCAGGCGAAGCTGAAGACGAGCCGTTCCGGCGGCACGATCTCGTGGTAGACGCCTGAGGCCCACAGGTCGGTCTCGCCGTCGCTGACGCAGATGCGCCAGCGGCCGCCTTCGGTCAGGTTGACCGTGCAGGACTTGGCGGTGAACCCGGCCGGGCCCCACCAGTGGGCGAGATGGTCCGGATCGGTCCAGACCCGGAAGGCGAGCTCGCGGGGTGCGTCGAGGAGGCGCGTGATCGTCAGGTCGGGCATCGGTTCTCTTCCGCAGCGTATTCAACCGGTTGGTTGAACTCTAGTGCCGCTGTCAACCGCGGCGTCAAGTCGCGTCAGGGCCGACGGTGTCTTCGGTGCCTGCTGGGTGCATGCCACGGACTTGCGGATCGCCACATGTGCCCCACGCGCACCATTAGTCACACCTTCCCCAGTACGTGAAGGACCCCTTCATTGCGCCTGGCGCAATGAAGGGGTCCTTCACGTACTTCAGGTGGCCGGACCCACCGCCCACCGGCAGCATGAAGCGGAAACTCGCCACAACTGTCGGTGCGGGCCCGTACGGTCGCGTGATGAACCTGCGCTCAGCACTCTGGCTGCCGATCTTCGACGAGCTCGCCGACCCGGTGATCGTCGCGCGCCTCGCCGCCGAGGCCGAAGAGGCGGGCTGGCACGGCCTGTTCGTCTGGGATCACGTCCGCTGGAGTGAGCCGGTGCGCGCCATCGCCGACCCGTGGATCACTCTCGCGGCCGTCGCGTCCGCCACCGAGAACCTCGTCTTCGGTCCGATGGTGACGCCGCTGGCGCGCCGCCGTCCGGTCAAGCTCGCCCGCGAGACGGCCACTTTGGACCGCTTGAGCGGCGGGAGGCTGATCCTCGGCGCGGGGCTCGGCAGCGACCGTTTCGGTGGAGAGTTCTCGAAGACCGGCGACGAGCTGGACGATCGCAAGCGCGGCGAGATGCTGGACGAGTCGCTGGAGATCCTCACCGCCGCCTGGTCCGGCGAGCCCGTGCGGCATCACGGCGAGCACTACACGGTCGACGACATCACCTTCCTGCCTCGTCCCGTGCGCCCGGTTCCCGTGTGGCTGGCGGGTTTCCCCGGGAAGACGAAGCCGATGCGCAGGGCCGCGCGGTACGACGGGTTCTTCCCGGTGAACCTGCCGCACGCGGACGAGTTCGCCAAGGCGGTCGAGACGATCACCGCGCTGCGTGAAGACGATGGGAAGCCGTACGACTTCGCGATCGGCGTCCCCGCGGGCACGGATCTCGCGCCGTACGAGCGGGCGGGCGCGACCTGGTGGATGGCCGAGTTCCCGTGGGACGACCTGTCCGTCGACGCGGTGCGCGGCGTGCTCAGGGAGGGGCCCGCTTGACCCGGTCTTTAATAACTCTTTACCGAGTGCGATACTGGACCGACGAGGGGAGTACTTCCCAAGGGTCTGCCCGGTCAGTACGGACGCTCCGCCAGTGTCCCCGGGAGGCCGCCCCACAGGGGTGAAGGAGACCTCGAACTTCGAGTTCGAGGAGGCTCCATGTCCGAGTCCGTGGGATCGCCGGGGTTGTGGGCGGTCAGCATCGCCGTCCTGCTGGCCCTGCTCGTCGCCGATTTCGCCGTCACCCGCAAACCGCACGAGGTGTCGATGCGGGAGGCCGCGGGCTGGTCGGTCTTCTACCTCGCGCTCCCGATGGTGTTCGGGCTCTGGCTGTGGCTCGAATTCGGTGGTGGCCAGGCGATCGAGTTCATGACGGGGTTCGTCGTCGAGAAGTCCCTGTCGGTCGACAACCTGTTCGTCTTCATGTTGTTGCTCGCCGCCTTCGCGGTCCCGTCGGTCGTCCAGCAACGCGTGCTGCTGTACGGCATCGTGGGCGCGCTGGTGCTCCGCGGCGTGTTCATCGCGGCCGGGGCCGCGATGCTTTCGGCAGGCACCTGGGCGTTCCTCGTCTTCGGCGCGATCCTGCTCGCTTCGGCGGTCAAGATCCTGCATGAGGCCATGTCCGGAGGGAGCGCCGAGAAGGATCTCTCGCAGCTGCGGTCGGTCCGGTTCCTGCGACGGCTGATGCCGGTCACCGACGACTACCGCGGCACCCGGCTGACCGTGCGCGAACACGGGCGCCGCGCGCTCACCCCGCTGGCCGTCGTGGTCGTCGCGGTCTTCGCCACCGACGTGGTGTTCGCGGTCGATTCGGTGCCCGCCGTCTACGGCATCACCGAGGACCCGTACCTCGTGTTCGCCACCAACGCCTTCGCCCTGCTCGGCCTGCGCGCCCTCTACTTCGTGCTCCACTCCGCGCTGGCGAAGCTGGTCCACCTGAACCACGGCCTCGCGATCATCCTCGCCTTCATCGGGGTGAAACTGGTCCTGCACTGGGCACACGGGATCTGGCCGTCCGTGCCGCAGGTCCCGACCCCGGTCTCGCTGGGCGTGATCATCGCCGTCCTCGTCACGGTTTCGTTCACCAGCCTCTACGCGCGCCGTCGCGAAGCGGCCAGGGCGGCGAAGGAGTGAGCGATGATCACCGGACTCGTCGTCGGCTTCCTGATCGACGTGGCGGTCGCAGCGCTCTTTCTCGGCGCGTTGCTCCTGGTGTTCGCGGCGATGCGGCCGCCCCGGCCGCCGCCGTGACCCGGCGCGGGCGCGTGTCGGCGGCGGCCGAACCGGCGGCGTGTCCGGTAAGGCCGGTACGCTCCCGGAGGTTGAGAAGACAGCCGTCTTCTGCTCACGCGCCGGGAAACCGGTGAGGAAAGGTGGCTGTCCGTGTCCAACGCCGTGCGTCACGGCGAGCAGTCCCCACCTCGTAGACCCTCACCGCAGCTGGATCGCCTGCATGTCCTGCTGGTCGAGGACGACGACGGCGACGCGCTCCTGGTCGAAGAGATGCTCGCGGACGCGGCGGAGAGCCTCGAACGGGTCGTCCTCGACAGGGCGACCACGCTCGAACAGGTCCTCGCGCGGCCGATCATCGCCGACTGCGTGCTCCTCGACCTCCAGTTGCCGGACGCGACAGGCTTGACCGGCCTGACCCGGCTGCGGCAGCACGCGCCGTCGACAGCGGTGATCGTCCTGACCGGCCGCGAGGACGAGGCGCTCGGGGTGTCCGCGCTGGGTGCCGGCGCGCAGGACTACCTGGTCAAGCACCACGTCGACGGCCAGCTGCTGGCGCGGACCCTGCGCTACTCCTGGGAACGCAGCCGCGCCGAACGCGTCGAGCAGCAGTTGATGCAGCATCAGCTGCTGGCCAGGGAGAACTCGCGGCTCGAACGCGGCCTGCTGCC
The DNA here is from genome assembly GCF_055584485.1 of Amycolatopsis sp. NPDC102522. Classification (NCBI taxonomy): domain Bacteria; kingdom Bacillati; phylum Actinomycetota; class Actinomycetes; order Pseudonocardiales; family Pseudonocardiaceae; genus Amycolatopsis; species Amycolatopsis sp. NPDC102522. The sequence continues at coordinate 305,936 of NZ_JBVJLY010000004.1, forward strand.
GACGCCGCTGGTGACCGACCCCCGGCTCGGCCTCGCGGTGCGGTACCGGCCCGGCCGCAACGGTGCGCTGCTGGGCGGCGACTTCTACGACGCCGTCGAACTGCCCGACGGCACCTTGCAGCTGGTCATCGGGGACGTGTGCGGGCACGGCCCGGACGAGGCGGCGCTCGGCGTCGCGCTGCGGATCGCGTGGCGTTCGGTCGTGCTCGCCGGGTTGCCGATGGCGGAAACGCTGGCGCTGGTCGAAAAGATGCTGCAGCACGAGGCGCTGGGCCCGCTGTTCGCCACCGTCTGCATGATCACGGTCGCGCCGGACCGCCGGTCGCTGCGGATGAGCCTGGCCGGTCATCCCCAGCCGCTGCTGATCGACGACTCGGGCGGCAGGCTGCTGTCCAGGGAGGCGCTCGGTCCACCGCTCGGCGTCGCGCCGGGCACCGGGTGGCGGGAACTGACGGTGCCGATGGGGCCGCGCTGGTCGCTGCTGCTGTACACCGACGGCCTGTTCGAAGGACGCGTCGAGGGCAGCGGGGAACGGGTCGGGCTCGAACGGATGGCCTCCGCGGCCTTGGCGACCCTGACCGCCGGGGGCGGCTCCGCGACGGCCCTCGACCACCTGATCAGCGAGATGGACATCCTCCACGGCGGGCCCCTGGACGACGACGTCGCGCTGGCCCTGCTCACGTTCGATTCCGGGGAGCCGCCTCGATGAAGCCCGTCTGGTCGATCAGCCGCTGGGCCGCGCTGTCCGGGGTGATCACCACCCTGCTGCTCGGCGGCGCGATCGTGGCCGGGTCGCTGGCCTTGGCGAACCTCACCGATTCGCGCGCCAGGCTGCTGGACGTGACCGGTCCGCAGGTGCTGCAGTCCACTTCCCTCTCGACGGCGATGCTGAACCAGGAGACCGGTGTCCGCGGCTACATTCTGGCCGGGCGGCGCGAGTTCCTGGAGCCCTACCGGGACGGGTTGAGGGCGCAGGACACGGCCGTCGCCGAGTTGAGGCGGCTCGGGGCCGTCCCCGGCACCGTCATCGGCGATGAGCTGGACCGCGTGCTGAGCGCCGCCACGACCTGGCGCCGGGCGGTCATCGAACCCGTCCTCGCCGGCGCTCCCGCCACCGGCGCGCAGGTGGACGCGAGCAAACCGCTGTTCGACGAGGTCCGCGGTTCCCTGGGCGCGTTGCACGACCGCCTGGAAGTCGAACGGCTGGACGCGCGGGAGGACCTGTCGTCCTCGGCCGACGTGCTGCGTGCGATGTTCATCGTGATCGCGATCCTGCTCTGTGTCGCGCTGGCGTTGGTTTTTCTTGTCCTGCAACGGAAACTGGTCAGGCCGATCCGGCGGCTGGCGGTCGAGGTGCGGGACGTCGCCACGACCGACATCCACCGTGAGGTCCGGGGCTCGGGGCCCAAGGAGATGCGCGAACTGGCGTCCGATGTGGAATCGCTGCGGTCGCGGATCCTCGCGGAGGTCACGGATCTGGAGCGCGCGCAGGAGACGATCGCCGTCCGGACCCGCGAGCTGGAGCGGTCGAACTCGGACCTGGAGCAGTTCGCGTACGTCGCCTCGCACGACTTGCAGGAGCCGCTGCGCAAGGTGGCCAGCTTCTGCCAGCTGCTCCAGAAGCGCTACCAGGGGAAACTGGACGAACGTGGCGACCAGTACATCGGCTTCGCCGTCGACGGCGCGAAACGGATGCAGGCGCTGATCAACGATCTGCTCGCCTTCTCCCGCGTCGGTCGCCGTCCGGGGGAGAACGTCCTGCTGGAGACCGGGAGCCTGCTGGACACCGCGCTGGGCAACCTCGACGACGCCATCAGCGAGTCCGGCGCCCGGATCACCCATGGGGACCTTCCCGCCGTGCTGGGGGAGAAGTCCCTCCTGACGGCGGTCTTCCAGAACCTGGTCGGCAACGCGATCAAGTTCCGCGGGGAGGAGCCGCCGGAGATCGACATCTCCGCCGAACTTGCCGGCGCGGAGTGGCGATTCTCCGTCACCGACAAGGGAATCGGCATCAACGACGAGTACGCCGAGCGGATCTTCGTGATCTTCCAGCGCCTGCACGGCCGCGGCGACTACCCGGGCACCGGGATCGGCCTGGCCCTGTGCCGCAAGATCGTCGAACACCACGGCGGGAGGATCTGGCTGGACACCACCGTCGCGGCCGGGACCCGGTTCAGCTTCACCCTGCCCGCAGCACCGGCGCCGGAACCGGCGACGGCCCGGAACCCCAGCGAAGGAACCGAACGAGCATGACCGAATCCCTGGAACCGATCCACATCCTGCTGGTCGAGGACGACCCCGGCGACGTCCTCATGACGCAGGAGGCGTTCGAGCACCACAAGATCCGCAACACCCTTTCCGTCGTCTCCGATGGCGAGCAGGCACTGCAGTTCCTGCGCCGGGAAGCGCCGTACGAGGACGCGGAACGGCCGGGGCTGATCCTGCTCGACCTGAACCTGCCCCGCAAGGACGGCCGCGAGGTGCTCAGCGAGGTCAAGGCGTCGCCGGACCTGCGCAGCATCCCCGTCGTCGTGCTCACCACGTCCGAAGCCGAAGAAGACATCCTCCGCAGCTACGACCTGCACGCCAACGCCTACGTCACCAAACCGGTCGACTTCGACCGGTTCATCGACGTGGTGCGGCAGATCGACACCTTCTTCGTCACCGTGGTGAAGCTTCCCCGCTGACCTCAGGGGAAGCGGAGCACGGTGATCCCGGCCAGCACGAAGAACACCAGCACCACCAGGGTCCCGCTGTGCCCGCCGGAGGAGCTGGTCACGACCTGCTCGACGGCGCCGGTCAACCGCACGCCGCAGTCCGCGACGACGGTGTGCCTGCCCGCCTCGATCCGCGTGAACTCGACAGCCGTGGTGAAGGCCCCGGTGACGTCGGCGTAGGCGCTGCCGACGCGGTCGCCGCCCGAGGTCAGGGTGACGTGCTCACCGGGCAGACAGCCCTTGCCGGTCGCGGACAGCCTGTCGCCGGGCTGCACGCTCGACCGGTCGAGGATCAGGTCGTCCGGCTTCGGCGGGGTGCTGCTCGACGAAGGGACGTCCGTCGGCGGCGGGGGAGTGTCCGTTGTGGACGACGGGGTCGTCGTCGTGGGTGGGGTCGTCGTGGTGACCGGCGTGGTCGGCGTGGTGGTCGTCCCCGGCCTGGTCGGGGTGGTCGGCGTGGTCACCGGGACGGTCGGCTTCGTGGTCGGAGGCACCTTCGTCGTCGGGGGCACCGTGGTCACGGTCCCGGTCACGCGGAAGGTCGCGTTCCCGGTCAGCGGTCCGCCGGTCCGCGCGTTCGTGCAGGTGCCCGAGACGGTGTAGCTGCCCGGCGTCGCGTTGCCCGGCACCGTCGTCCCCACCTGTCCACTGGGGGCACTGACCGAGGTGATGGTCGCTCCCGCCCAGGTGAAAGAAATCGGTCCTTTGCACGGGGAGAAATTCCAGGAAATGGTGAAAGAACTCCCGGCGGGACCGCTCGAAGGTTTCAAACCAACCGTCGATTGATAAGGGGACTGTTGCGCGTTTCCGGCTTCCACAAGGGAAAGCAGGAACAACAAGCCGGTCACGGTGCCGAGTATCAGGCGAACCACGATACGCATTGGGACGTCCCTCTCCGGTAAGTACTCGCTGTAGCATTCCGGACCAGTCGGCTCAGGAAAACAGGGGATGCGCAAAATGGGACGTGTCATCGCGGCAGGGGTTGCGTTGGGTCTGTGCGCGGTCCTTTGGGGATCGCCACCGGCCACTGCGGACAGTGTCGATGGTGCCGGTAGCGGAAGGCTCGACCTCGCGGTCACCCTCGACGACAAGCCGATCACCAACGCCACGGTGATGATCGATCCGGCGAAGCAACTCGAACTCACCGTCACGGCGACCAACAGCGGCGGGACGTCGGTCAGGGTCCGCAGCGTGCGGGTGTCCGGCGTCGCGCTCGCCCTGACGTTCTTCGCCTACGACACCACGGCGCCGTTCGAGGTCCCCGCGCACAGCCGGGTCACCAGGATCTTCGTACTGGACATGGCCGACCTCTCCGGCCAGGCGATCGGGCTGCTCCCGTCCACGGTGGAACTGCTGGACGCCCAGCGCGGCACGCTCGGCGAGGCCGCCACGGTCGCCGACATCCGCGGCTCCTTCTGGTCCGTCTACGGCGCTTTCGGCCTGGCGATGCTCGTGCTCACCGTGCTGGCGTGGCTGACCGCCCTGCTCGCGCTCGCCCGCCATCGTCTGCCCGCCAACCGCTGGCGCCGCGGCCTGCGCTTCCTGCCCGCCGGATTCGGCACCGGGCTCGTCGCCGTCGTCTCGCTGTCCGTGCTGCGGCTCGTCGCACCGGAGCCGGCGATCGAGATCCCGGTGGTCCTCGGCGCCGCCGTCATCGCGTTCCTGCTCGGCTACCTGACCCCGCATCCGGCACCCGGGCCCGAAAGTGACGAGACTGTCCGCTTTCCCGACGCCACCACGGAATTCAAGCGATGAGCGCACCCGCCGAGGTCGTCGCCGCGCTGCCGCAGTACGAGATCGGGGCCGCGATCGGCCAGGGTGGGATGGGGGTCGTCTTCGCCGGCGTCCACCGTTCGCTGCGCCGCGACGTCGCCATCAAACAGCTGCCGTGGGACGTGCTGAACCACGCCGTCAGCAGCGAACTCTTCGACCGCGAAGCGCGTGTGCTGGCCAGCCTCGACCACCCGCACATCGTGCCCGTGTACGACTACGTGCGCACCGGCCGCGAGCACCTGCTGGTGATGGAACGCCTCGACGGCGGCACGGTGCACAGCCGCTTCCGGAGCGGGGGAGTCGGCGCGGAGGAGGCCTGCGCGATCGGGCTGGCGATGCTCGCCGGGCTCCACGCCGCGCACGAGGCCGGTGTGCTGCATCTGGACGTCAAGCCGAAGAACCTGCTCTTCACCACGCAAGGCGTGATGAAGGTGGCCGACTTCGGCATCGCGAAGGTGATCAGCGAGGGCGCCACTCTCGTCACCCACGGTGGTGAAGTCCTCGGCACGCCCGCCTACATCGCGCCGGAGCAGGCGCTGGGCAACGCGCTGAGCCCGGCGGCCGACGTCTACTCGGCGGGCACGGTGCTCTACGAACTGCTGTCGGGGAAGCTGCCCTTCGACAACACGCGGGGCGCGATCAGCATGATGCGCCAGCACATGTTCACCGATCCGCGCCCGATCGACGGCGTGCCCTCGCCGATCGCCGTGGTCGTCATGCGCGGCCTCGCGCGCGAACTCGACTCGCGGTACCGCGACGCGGAGACCTTCGCGGCAGACCTCGCCTCGGCCGCCACCGCTGTTTACGGGCAAGGCTGGCTGGAGCGTTCCCGAGTCCCGGTTCGCCACCTCACGCCGCGGGTGATCTCCGCGCTGAGCACGCCGGTCGCCGCGCCGGTCCCGGTGCCGGTGCCGGTCGGGGACGGTCCGACCCGGCCGGTGCACCGGCCCGCCCCGGATCCGACGCTGTCGGCGACCCGCGCGACGTTCGAGCCCGAGTCCCAAGCCACTGGCAGTCCAAGCGCGGTGCTCTGGTTCCGGCTGGCCGCCGCGGTCGCCGCGATCACGCTCGTGGCGCTCGCGCTGCTCACCCCGGAACGGCTGCCGCACGAAGCCACGACGCTGAAGATCGACGGCGCGGCGGCCTCCTCGACGCCCGTGGACCTCAGCAAGACGTTCGCGGTGACCGGCGAGGGCCGCCCACAACAGCTGACACTTGACCTTTCGGCGGCGGGGATCCCGCTCGGTTCCGCGTCGGGGGTGCCGAAGCCCGACGGTGACGGCTTCCGCGCCGATCTCCGGTTTCCCGGGCTGACCCGGTGGATCGTCGGCGGTGCCGTCACCGCGACGGTGACGGCGGACGGCGTTCCCCAGTCCTTCACGGTCGTCACCCGGCAGCATCCGCTCGCGAGCGCGCTCGGCGCCGGCAGCCTGATCTTGGCGCTCTTCGCCTTGGCGTACCTGGAATCCGGGCTGCGGACCCTCCGCAACGGCCATCGCTGGCGGGGCGCGCTCGTCGGCGGACCGGTGCTGGGCCTGCTGTTCGGCGCGACGGCGTGGCTGTGCGTCTCGGCGCTGCTGGTTCACGAACCCTCGGTGCTGTTCGGTGTCGGCTGCTCGATCGCGGGCGCGGTGGCGACAGGTTTCGTGGTCGCGGCCGCCCGGGCCCGGCGCACGCGCTGAAACCCAGGGGCGGCCCGTCGGCCGGGCCGCCCGCGTCCGGGTTCAGGACTTGCGGTGCTTGCCCTCGTCGTCCGTGACCTCGAACTGCTCCTTGCGGACCTTGCCGGAGATCGTCTGGTCTTCGGTGACGGTCTCGGTCTTGAGCCTCGCCCGCTCGACCGCGACGGTTTCCTTGTTCACCACCGGCTTCTCGGCGTGCAGCACGACCTCCTGCTCGTCCTCGGCGATCTCGGCCTTCCCGCCGGAGGCACCGGCGATCGGCTCCCGCTCGATCCGCACCTCTTCGTGGCTGACCGGCACGGTGACCTGCTGTTCCTCGGTGACGACGTACTTGCGCAGCCGGACGTGACCGGTCTCGACCTGCTCGGTGCCGACGTTCAGCCGCTCCTCGGAACGCGTCATGGTGTGCTCGGCGTCCTGGTCCCGCTGCTTCCCGGCGGCCGCGTCCGTTCCGGCCTTGCCGCGACCCGTGCCGCCCGTGCCGCCCTTGCCCGTCCCGGCTCCGGCGGTGTCCATGCCAGGACGGCCCTGGGTCTTGTCGTCCATTCGCCCGTCCGGCGACGTCCGCGGCATCGGCAGCCCGTAGTGCTTGTACAGCTGCGCGCTCTCCTCCTTGGACAGGTGCCCGTCGGCCTCGATGCGGGGCGCGTCGGAAACGGCATCCTTGTCGACACGGACGTGCAAGCCGTCCTGGTCCGCGTGCGCACCCGAAAGCGGCACGAAACTCTCCTTGGTGCCGAACAGGCCCGTCTTGACCGTGATCCATTCCGGCTGGTGCGTCGCGTCGGCGAGGTAGACGTTGCCGACCTTTCCGAGCTTGTTGCCGGTCGGGTCGACCACGGCACTGTCGATGAGTTCCTGCGGCTGCATGGTCTTCGCCATCGGTCCTGCTCCTCTCGAACGATGCTGCTGAGAAACCCACCGTCGGCCGGACGGATGATCACGGCAACCGTCGTGGTGCACCTGTGGGTGACCCCGGAAAGTGCGGGTTTGAAGCCGCGCTCGCGGGCTAGGACCGGCGTGTCGTCGCAGGTGGAAGCGGGTGCCCGTGGGGTGACCGGCCCGCCGGGGGGATGGTGCGAAGGTGTGGACATTCCGTCTTCCGAAAACCGGATGCGCGGATCCCGGGTGTGTCCTACTCTCGTGCTCGTGATGCAGCACCTGCTGTTCCTCTGAGGGACGACGCCTCCACCGGTACCGCGAGCCGCGGTACCGGGGTTCGTTCTTCCTGCTCATCACTTTCGCTGGAGGCAGTTCCTTCATGTCATCCCCTCTTTCGCCCGCGCTTGTGCGCACGGCGCACCTCCGCCTGTCCGGCGTCCACCTCTCCTTCGGGGGACGGCCCGTGCTTTCCGGGGTCGACCTCGTCGCCGCGGCCGGTGAGCGCGTCGCCGTCGTCGGGGAGAACGGTCGCGGCAAGACCACCCTCCTCCGGGTCCTCGCCGGTGCGCTGACCGCCGATCGCGGCGAGGTCCACCGCTCGGGTTCGGCGGGCGTCGCCGACCAGCAGATCCCGCTCGGCGCGGCGGACACCGTCGGCGCGCTGATCGACCTCGAGCTGGCCACCGTCCGCGGTGCGCTGGCGCGGCTGGAAGCCGCCACCGAGGCGCTCGGCGCCGGCCGCCCCGGTGCGGACGACTTCTTCGCCGCCGCGCTGGAGGAGGCCGAAGCCCTCGACGCGTGGGACGCGGACAGGCGGGTCGAGGTGTCACTGGCCGCCTTGAACGCTGTCGACGACCGTGATCGTCCACTCGGGACACTGTCGGTCGGGCAGCGCCACCGGGTCCGGCTGGCGTGCCTGCTCGGCGCCGGGCATCCCGTCCTGCTGCTCGACGAGCCGACCAACCATCTCGACGCCGCCGGGCTCGAGCACCTCACCGAGCGGTTGCGCGCCCAGCCGGGCGTGGTCGTCCTGGTCAGCCACGACCGGGCGTTGCTCGCGGACGTGGCCACCACGGTGCTCGACCTCGATCCGTCGAGCGACGACCGGCCACGGGTCTACGGCGGTGGCTACGCCGCCTATACCGAGGCCCGCCTGGCCGAACGCGCTCGCTGGGAATCGGCGCACGCCGAGCAGATCGCCGAGCGGCAACGCCTGGCCGACGACCTGTCGGCGGCGCGGAACCGGCTGCGCGACAACTGGCGGCCGCCCAAGGGCACCGGCAGGCATACCCGCGCCACCCGGGCACCGGGGCTGGTCCGCGCGGTCCACCGGCGGCAGGAGGAGCTGGCCGGGCACGTGGTGGCGGTCCCGCCGCCGCCCGCCCGGTTCGCCATGCCCGAACTGCCCGAACGCCGCGGCGCGACCTTGCTGCAGGCCACCGGTGTGACGGTGGCCGGGCGGCTCAGGCGTCCGGTCGATCTGGCGCTGGAAAGCGGTGACCGGCTGGTGATCACGGGTGCCAACGGCGCGGGCAAATCGACGCTCCTGACCGTGCTGGCCGGGGAGCTGGAGCCGAGTACAGGCACGGTCGCCTGCTCACGGTCTGCGCGGATCGGGCGGCTGGGACAGGAATCCGACCTGCCGGGCGGCCGGACGGCGGCCGAGCTCTACGACGAACAGCTCGCCCGGGCGGGGATTCCGGGGCCGGGCCTGGGCGAACTGGGCCTGCTCGCCGGATACGACCGGCACCGGCCGGTGGCCGAACTGTCGGTCGGGGCCCGGCGGCGGCTGGATCTGGCACTGGTGCTGGCCCGCCGTCCGCATCTGGTGCTGCTGGACGAGCCGACCAACCACCTGTCCGCCACGCTCGTCGACGAGCTGACCGCCGCGCTCGGCGCCACCCCGGCCGCGGTGGTGATCGCCACGCACGACAGGCAGTTGTCGCGGGACACGGAATCCTGGCCGAGGCTCGCGCTGTGAGCCGTCAACCGCGGTGGGCGACGGTGTAGCGCACGGTCTGCGCCAGCACCACGCTCCCGTCGGGTTCGCACAGCGGTTCGAGCTCCGCGAGCACGGCTTGGCGCACGGCGTCGAGGCGGTCTTCCGGGATCAGTTCCCAGAACATCCGCTGGCCGTGCGACCAGGACCAGGTGATCCAGTGCCCGGGGTCGGCGAACTTCACCGGACAGACACGTTCCACGGACGTGACACCGGTGAAGCCCGCCGACTCCACGGCCTGGCCGAAACTCTCGACGGTGGCGAACAGACCGGATCGGACGGCCAGGGTCCAGGCCAGCTCCGGCGGCACGAACGGTTTGAACACCTCGCGCACGGACGCCCACCGGGGATCGTCGGCGCCGAACGTGGTCACCCCCGCCCGGCCGCCCGGCTTGAGCACGCGGTGCCACGATCGCAGGCCCGCGACCGGATCCGGCAGGAAGAAGACCACGAAGGACGCGAGGACCACGTCGAAGGCGGCATCGGGTAGCGTCGGTTCTTGGGCGTCCATAAGGGAAACCGAGGCGTTGACTCCGCGGTTCTCGATGTCTTTCGCGGTGCGCTCGATCATCTCGGCGGAAAGGTCGATGCCCAGCACCGATCCGCCCGCGCCGACCTGTTCGGCGGCGGGGAACAGCACCGCGCCGCGTCCGCAGCCGACGTCCAGCACCCGCTCCCCGGGGACGAGCCCGACCCGGTCGAGCAGTTCCCTGGCGAACACGCCGAAGAAGTCGACTCCGAGGACGTCGTAGGTCTTCGCCGTCCTGTCGAACAGCAGCGCCATCGCCTGCCGGGTGTACGCGCTCATGCGCAGGACGATGGCCCGGCGAAAACGGTGTTGTCAAACGGAATCGCGGGATTTGTCACGGCGCTCCGAGTAGCGGCGGCCGCGATTCGTGCCGGGGTCTCAAGTCTCCTTCAGCCGCGCTAGAAGACGCGGGAAATCTGGGAAAGGACGATCAGTCCGCAGATGACGAGGTTCTTGATCTTGTGGTCGACCAGGATGGCCACGAACTCGCGGAGGGTGGCGCTCGGCCAGAAGTACCAGGCCGTCGGTGCGCCGATGACCTGGCCGTTCACCTTGGCGCGGCGGGTGATGAGGGCGGCGCGGAGGACGTGGAAGTTGTTGGTGACCACCGTGCACCGGTAGTCAGCCTTCCGCTCCCGCATGATCTCGGCGCTGAAGGTGAGATTCTCGAACGTCGTCCGCGACCGATCCTCCAGGAGGATCCGCTCCCTCGGCACCCCCTTCTCGACCAGGTAATCGGCCATGGCCTGGGATTCCGGCAGGTCCTCGTCGGGCCCTTGCCCGCCCGAGGTGACCACCGTCGTTTCCCCGCCGCGGCGGGCCTCCGCGTCCACGACGCGTTTGGCGCGGTTCAGGCGGCCGGCCAGCAGCGGCGGCACCTGGTGACCGTCCAGCAGTCCCGAGCCCAGCACGACGACGAAGTCCACATCCTTTTCGGTGCGGATGCGGCCGTAGACGATCGAGTACAGGAGGAAGCAGACGAAGAGGAACGAGACGTAGACGAGGATTCCGTTGAGGCTGCCCCGGAGGATGTCGAGGGGTTCCCAGGCCAGTTGCGTGACCGTCGCGTTGAACACGATCAGCGCGCAGATGCCGATCCCCGTCAGCAGGGACAGCACGTTGGCCAGCCGGCGCCCCTCGCGGCGGAGCATGGTGATCCCGTTGCAGATCAGGAAGACCGTCAACGCGAGAACTGTCGGGATGATCAGCAGGATCACGCCGAGCGCGACGAAGCCCGCCGCCTCGGGTGACACCGAGGCGAGCAGTGCGATGAAGGTGATGCCGAGGAACAGGAGCGTGAAGAAGAGGTAGAAGCCGTTCCTCAGCCGACGTCGGTCGCGAAGGAAGCTCACCAGGAACGCCGCGCAGCACAGGGCGGCGATGGCGAAGGGAATTGCGGCGGCCCTCACGGGATCTCCAGCTTCGAACGGGTTCGGCGTGGTCGCCGTCGGACGGGCACGCGGTGCGGCGGCATTGAAACACACGGCTGAGCCGCCGGAGGTGCCTTCGGTCGGCGTGTCGCCTTTCCTTGCCCGACAGTGGTTATCGCGAGTGAGGTGAAGATGTCTTGCCGGGCAGTGGGTCGGGGTGGTCGTGAGTGGCATTGAGGGGTAGGGCAAAGGTGCTGGCCTGTGTGTCGGCTTCGGGTGTCGCGAAAGCCACTTTCGGGACGTCTGGTGTCGCGAAAGTGGCTTTCGCGACACCAGCGTGGCGGTGAGGTGTCGGTCCGGGGGACGTGGGTGGCGTTTCGGGTTATTGAGGGGTAGGGCGAACGTGGCGTGCTGTTGAGGTGTGCGCCGAATGTGGCATTGGGGACGGTGAGTGTCCCCAATGCCACATTGGAGGCACTCTGGGGTTCGGTGACTTGATGTCGTGTCGTGAAGGGGGCCTTCAGGACGCTCCGCGTCGCGGTTCAGGGCGCCGGAACCCTTGCGGACGTGACCTGAAGGCCACTTTCCCCGCATGCGATGCGACGAAAGTCCCCTTCACCCCGACCGACAGGACACCTTTGCCTTACCCCTCAATAGAACCCGAAACGCCACCCACGACCACCCCGACCCACTGCTCACCCCCGGGGTCATCGCTGGCGCTGGACCGGCCGCTCGTCCCAGACCGGTTCCGGGGTTTCCCGCACCCGCCCGTCCGAGCCGAACACGAGGTACCGGTCGAAGGAACGCGCGAACCACCGGTCGTGCGTCACCGCCACCGTGGTGCCTTCGTACGCTTCCAGCGCCTGCTGCAACGCCTCCGCCGAAGCGAGGTCGAGGTTGTCGGTCGGCTCGTCGAGCAGCAGCGCGGTGGCGCCGCCGATCTCCAGCAGCAGGATCTGGAACCGCGCCTGCTGGCCACCGGACAGCTTCTCGAATCGCTGGTCGCCCTGGCCGTCGAGTTCGTAGCGGCGCAGGATGTTCATCGCGGGCCCGCGGCTCCGCGCGTGGCCGGTCCAGAGGATGTCGACGAGCGTGTGCCCGAGCAGTTCGGGATGGGCGTGCGTCTGCGCGAAATGGCCGGGGACGACCCGGGCGCCGAGTTTCCACAGTCCGTCGTGCGCGACGTCCTCACCCGCCAGCAGCCGCAGGAAGTGCGATTTGCCGGAGCCGTTCGAGCCGAGCACCGCGACCCGCTCGCCATAGAAGATCTCCAGGTCGAAGGGCTTCATCAGGCCGCGGAGTTCGAGCCCTTCGCAGGTGACGGCACGGACGCCGGTCCGGCCGCCGCGCAGGCGCATGGTGATCTTCTGCTCGCGCGGGGGAGCGGCGGGCGCTCCGGCCTCCTCGAACTTGCGCAAGCGGGTCTGGGCGGCGTGGTAGCGCGAAGCCATCTCGTCGCTGCGCGCGGCGTACTGACGCATGTCGACGACGAGTTTCTTGAGCTGGGCGTGCTTTTCGTCCCAACGACGGCGGAGCTCCTCGAAGCGTTCGAACCGCTCCGTGCGCGCCTGGTGGTAGGTGTCGAAGCCGCCGCCGTGCACCCAGACGTCGCCGCCGGCGGGCCCGGGTTCGACGCTGATGATCTTCTTCGCCGCCCGCGCGAGCAGTTCCCGGTCGTGCGAAACGAACAGCACCGTTTTCTGGGTCTCGCGCAGCCGCTCTTCCAGCCACAGCTTGCCGGGGACGTCGAGGTAGTTGTCCGGCTCGTCGAGCAGGAGGACGCCGCAGCCGCCGAGAAGCAGCGCCTCCAGCACCAGCCGCTTCTGTTCGCCGCCGGACAGCGTGCGCACCTCGCGCCAGCGCGCCTTCTCGTACGGCAGGCTGAGCGCCGCCGTCGTGCACTTGTCCCACATGACTTCGGCTTCGTAGCCGCGAGCGTCGCCCCAGTCGCCGAGCGCCTGGGCGTAGGCCATCTGGGCCGCTTCGTCGTCGCGTTCCATCAACGCGAGTTCGGTCTCGTCGACAGCGCGGGCGGCGACGCGGAGCGCTTCCGGCGACACCGACAGGAGCAGGTCCCGCACGGTCCGTTCGTCGCGCACCGATCCGACGAACTGGGGCATCACCCCGAGCCCGCCACTGATGGTCACCGAACCACCGTCGGGGGCGAGCTCGCCCGAGATCAGCCGCAGCAGGGTCGTCTTGCCGGCCCCGTTGGCCCCGACGAGCGCGCACACGGAGCCCTCACCGACCCGAAACGAGACGTCGCCGAGCAGCAGTCGCCCGTCGGGCAGGTAGTACTCGACGTGCGCGACTTCCACATGGCCCATTTCGACAGCCTGCCCGCGCCCCGGGAAATCACGCAACGCAATATTTCCGGTACTGTCGCCGACGTGGAGCGAACCTACTTCGGCGTGCGGCTCAAGCTGATGCTTGCGCTGTTCCTGCCGGAATTGTTCGTCGTGCTCCCGGTTGTCGGCGGGGTCAACCCGCTGAGCCTGGCCACCGCGGTGACAGCGTCGGTCGCGGTCGCCAATCCGCTCGGGCTGGCCGCCGCCCTGACAGCGTCCCTCGCCGTCGTCCTGCTCGCGCTCGCGGCGCATTTCCGCCTGGAACCGGCGGCCGCCGCGATGAAGGTGCGGGCCATCAGCCTGCGTGAACGCGCCCAGCTGTTCCTGAGCCTGCGCGACCCCGACGCGCGCGGCCGCGTCCGGCCACGGGCTCCGTCACCGGGCGTCGCGGCTGCCTGACCTCTCCTCGTTCGAAGGTGAGGCAGTCACTTCTGCCCACGCACCTTCAAACGACGGAGTGACCCGTTCATGTTCGATGTCTTTCTGTACCCCGTTTCCGCCATTCTCTGGTTCTGGCACAAGGTTTTCGGCGCCGTATCGAGTCCTGACTCGGGTCTGGCCTGGGTGCTGTCCATTGTGTTCCTCGTCTTCACCCTTCGCCTCCTGCTGGTCAAACCCGCGCTCAGCGCGCTGCGCGCCGGCCGCCGCATGCAGGCGCTCGCTCCGCGGATGCGAAAGATCCGGGAGAAATACGGCAAGGATCGCCGCCGGATGGCGACGGAGATCCAGAAACTGCACGCCGAAAGCGGTTCCAGCCCGTTGGGCGGTTGCCTCCCGGCACTGATCCAGCTGCCGGTGTTCTTTTCGCTGTACTGGGTCCTGCGCGATTTCACCCCGGGTGCGGAGTCGAACCACGTTTTCGACCGCGCCGGGGTGGAGTCGTTCTTGAACGCCGACCTGTTCGGCGCGAAGCTCGGCAACTGGCTTTCGCAACCGGCGGCGGAACTGGCCGCGTTCGGCACGGACCACGCCCACATGATCGCGGTCGGGGTGCCGCTGATGCTGATCGCCGGCCTGGCCACGTTCTTCTCGATGCGCTCGGGCCTCGCCCGGCAGACGGCGACCGCCCCGCAGGCCGCAGGGATCACCAAGCTGATGATGTACCTGGCGCCGCTCGGCATGCTGGTCTCGGGCTCGTTCTTCCCGGTGCCGATCGGCGTGCTGCTGTACTTCCTGGCCACCAACGTATGGGCGCTGGGCCAGCAGCACTTCCTCAGCAAGGTCGTCGACAGGGAAGAGGAGGCGAGTCAGGGACCGGTCCCGCCGGGCGGCTCTACCCTCACCGCATGACGAGCCAGACAGCGGCGCGCTTCGGAGTGACAGCGGCGGTCGCCGGCTTCCTGCTCGCGGGTTGCGGCGCCAATCCGCCGGAGCCCGCCTCCCCGCAACCCTCGGTGGCACCGTCCCCGACCGGCCCGGATCCGGCGCTGGTCTCCTGGGCGGGCGGGTACTGCGGCGCTGTCAAGGACATGAGGTTGATCGTCTACGGCCTTGCCAAGAGCTACGACATCGAGACCAAGGCGGATCTGCCGAAGGCGGCGGCGTCGCTGGAGAAGCTGGACACCGCACTGACCGCGGCGAGCTCCGGACTCGAGAAACTGCCGCAGGTCGCGCCGCCCGCGCAGGAGGCCAACACGCTCGCGTCCGGCGAGCTGGCCTTCTACCGGAAGCTGCAGGGGAAGGTGACCGAGTACCGCACCCTGCTGCCGAGGGGCGGTGTCGAGTACGCCAAAGCCGCCCTCAACCTGAGCGGGGCCGACCTGGTTACGCACGTGCCCGCGGTCAAGACAGACAAGGTGCCGGGGCTCGACCAGGCGATGAAGGCGAACAAGGCGTGCGAGCTGGTCGGCTAGATCACAGAGAATCGGTCGAGGAACTGTTCGGTACCGGCGTGTCGGGCAAAGCTCGATCGGGAATCATCTCGCTCTGCCCGGGAACTGTTCCCGGGCGGGTGGGTGTTCCCGGCGCCGTCCTGGCGCCGGGAACGCGTTTTCAGCGTTTCCGCAGATGACGGCCGGTGAGAGACGCCTTGTGCCCGGCCAAGGCTGACGGCGTGCCCTCGAATACGACCTTCCCGCCGTCGAAACCCGCGCCCGGCCCGATGTCGATGACGTGGTCGGCGTGCGCGATCACCTGCTGGTCGTGTTCGATCAGGACGAGTGTCGCGCCGTCGTCGACCAGTTCGTCGCAGAGGGTGAGCAGGCGGTCGACGTCGCTGCCATGCAGCCCGGCGGTGGGTTCGTCGAGGATCAGGCGCAGTTCGGCGGCGGCGGGACCCGTGTCGGCGAGGTGGCGGGCGAGCAGGAGCCGTTGCCTTTCGCCGCCGGAGAAGGTGTCGAGGCTCTGCCCGATCGTCAGGTAGCCGAGTCCGACCCGGTCCAGCCAGCGCAATCGCCGCGCGATCGGTGACTCTTCGCCGAACAGGGCGGCGGCGTCCGCGGGGTTCATCGCCAGGACGTCGGCGATGGTCCGGCCGTCCAGGCGCGCGGCGAGCGCTTCCGGGTTGAACCGGGTCCCGCCGCAGGCGTCGCAGGCGGTCTGGACGTCGTCCAGGAACGCCAGGTCGGTGACGATGACGCCCTTCCCCTTGCAGACCGGGCAGGCCCCTCGGCCGTTGGCGCTGAACCACGACGGGTGCTTCCCGGTGGCCTTGCCGAAGGCGTCACGGATGGGTTCGGCGACACCGAGCACCGTGGCCGGGGTGGACCGGATGCCGCCGCGCAGCGGAGCCTGTTCGACGACGACGAAATCGGGATGCTGCCGGGGGAGTTCGCCCGTGATCAGGGTGCTCTTGCCGGATCCGGCGACCCCGGAGACGACGGTCAGGACACCGAGCGGCACATCGACGGTGACGTCGCGCAGGTTGTGGTTCCGGGCGCCGGAGATCGTCACGGTTCCCCGGGCGGCGCGGGGCCGCTCCCGGAAGCGAAGCGGGGCGCGGAGGGTCCGTCCCGTTTCGGTGCCGCTCGCGATGAGTTCGGCGGGACTGCCTTCGAACTGCACGCGGCCGCCGCCTTCGCCGCCGGCCGGTCCGAGGTCGATGACGTGGTCGGCGGCCGAGATGACCGCGGGGTGGTGTTCGACCACGAGGATCGTGTTGTGCGCGTCGCGGAGCTTGGTCAGCAGTTCGAGGAGGCGGTGCACGTCGTGCGGGTGCAGGCCGGTGCTGGGCTCGTCGAACACGTAACAGACGTCGCTGAGCGCGCTGCCGAGGTGACGGACGATCTTGACGCGCTGGGCTTCGCCGCCGGACAGCGTCCTCGATTCCCTGGACAGGCTGAGGTAGCCGAGGCCGACGGACGTCAGCGCGTCGAGGCGTTCCCGGATCGCCTGCAGCAGTGGCGCCACCGTCGGATCGCGCACGGCCGCGACGACGTCGCGCAGGTCGCCGACAGGGAGCGCCGACCAGTCCGCGATGGAACGGCCGTCGATCAGGCTGCTGCGAGCTGCCTCGGCGAGGCGGGTCCCCGCGCAGTCCGGGCAAAGGCCGCTGGTGACGACTCCGTCGAGCCCTTCCTGTTCCTCGGCGGTGAGGCGCGACGGCGTCTTGCGCAGGTACGAGTCCCGTAGCCGCGGGACGATGCCGTCGAAGACGCCGTGCTTAGGGTACTCGGAGCCGGGGTCGTCGAGGGGAAGTCCTTCGGCGTGCAGCAGCGTGTCGACCGTCGACGGCGGCAACCGTCTCAACGGGACGTCCGGGTCGGCGAGTCCGGAGTGGACGAGCCGTTTCCACCGGTAGGTCCCGGGTGCGAACGTCGGGAAGCGCACGGCGCCTTCGCGCAGGCTCAGCGTGCGGTCGAGCAGCCGGTCGAGATCGATGTCGTCGACCAGGCCGAGTCCTTCACAGCGCGGGCACATCCCGCTGGGATCGTTGAACGAATAGGCGGGCGAGAAGCCTGCACCGGGCTTCCCGCGGCGGGAGAACAGCAGGCGCAGCAAGGGGGCGATGTCGCTCGCCGTGCCCACAGTGGACCGCGCGTTCCCGGTGAACCGCCGTTGATCCACGATCGTGGTGAAGATCAGCCCGTCGATCCGGTCGACGTCGGCGGGCGGATGCTGCGGGAGCCGGTTGCGGACGAAGGCGGGGTACGCCCCGGTGACCAGGCGCTCGGCTTCGGCCGCGATCGTGTCGAACGCCAGCGACGACTTCCCCGACCCCGAGACGCCGGTGAACACCGTCAGCCGGTGTTTCGGCACACGCACGGACACCTCGCGGAGGTTGTGCGTCCGGGCCCCTTCCACCGTGATCCATCGTCCGCGCTCATCTTTCGCCATGACGTCACGCTACGATGAGATGTGGCCGGTTTACGGCCACAATTAGTGAGGAGGCGCGGTGACCGCACCACGGGAACGGATGTTGCGGCTGCTGTCGCTCCTGCAGACCGGCCGGGCGTGGCCCGCCGCCGAGCTCGCGACGGCCATGGAGGTCCCGCCCCGCACCCTGCGCCGGGACATCGACCATCTCCGCGGCCTGGGCTATCCCGTGGAGAGCAGCCGAGGTCCGGGCGGCAACTACCGGCTTGCCGCGGGCGCCGCGCTGCCGCCGCTCATGCTGGAACACGACGAGGCGATCGCCACCGTGCTCGGACTGCGTCTCGCCGCCGCGGGCGGAACAGGCGTCGACCTGACCGCCGAATCGGCGGACCGCGCCGCCGCGAAGCTCCGGCGTGTCCTCCCGGCGGCGCTGCGGCGGCGGACCGACGCGATGCTCGCCGCTGTCGAGTTCGGGAGCGGTGAACAGGCGCGGGTTACTCCTGACGTTCTGAACCTCCTCGCCGCGGCCATCGCGGCTCGCCGGTGCCTCGAATTCGCGTACACGGCGAAAGAAGGCTCGTCGTCCCGGACGGTCGAGCCGATGCGCCTCGTCCAGCTCGGCAGGCGGTGGTACCTCTACGCCTGGGACGTCGGCAGGCGGGATTGGCGGAGCTTCCGCCTCGACCGGATCGCCGCGCCGAAGACGACCGAGGTGGCGTTCGAGCCCCGAGACCTCCCGTTCGCCGACGTCGCGGGTCATCTCCAGGAACGCTTCCACAGCCCGAAATCGCTCCGGATCACGCTGACCCTCGAGGTCGGCGCGAGCGAGGCCGCGGCCCGGCTGCACCGGGTCGACGGGAGTTTCGAGGCGCTCGGCGAGGACAGCTGCCGGTATGTCGCGTACGTCGATTCCTTCGAGTGGCTGGCGGTCGTCCTGACGCTCACCGACATCGAGTTCACGGTGGAGGAGCCGGCGGAGTTCGGCGAGTACCTCGCGCGGACCGGGCGGCGACTGCTGCGGGGGAGCGGGCCGCTTCGGTCTCGTGAGCGGTAAGGCTGGTTCTAACCGTCGTTGCCACTCACGAGGTCCTGGGCTCCGCACGGCGCCTCACCGCCGCATCAGGCGTCGCGAAAGCCACTTTCGCGACATCTGACGTCCCGAAAGTGGCTTTCGCGACACCCGCCAGCCCGCGCTTCGCAGCGGACCGGGCGGCGACTGCTGCGGGGGAGCGGGCCAGAACCTCGTGAGTGGTAACGACGGTTAGAACCAGCCTTGCCACTCACGAGGTCCTGGGCGTACGGCTCAGTCGTCGTCGTTGTGGGGCCACTGCTGCCCGCGCGTCCACGAGTCCAGCACCATCAGCGTCTTCGTCCCCGTCACCTGGTGATGCCGCCTGATCTCGTCGATGGTGCGCTGCAGGTGGCCCATGTCCCGGACCCGCAGCCAGACGAGCGCGTCGGGGTCGCCCGCGATGGTGAACACCGCCTGGGCCTCCGGCATCCGGGTGGTCGTGCGGACGATCTCGCCGACCTTGGTGGTCCCGGTGAACCGCAGTTCGGTGAACGCCTCGATCGCCCAGCCGAGTTTGGCGTGGTCGATCTGGACGGTGTAGCCGACGATGACGCCGTTCTCCTGCATGCGGTCGATGCGGCGTTTGACCGCCGCGGTGGACAGCGTGACGCGGGCGCCGATGTCCCCCAGGGTGCGCCGGGCGTCTTCCCGGAGCAGTTCGAGGATTTCACGATCGGTCTCGTCGATGAGCTGGTCCGCCATGAGCCAGGATGGTACGCAGACGCAACAGATATCGGCTACTGGTGAAGATAGGTCGAATTTTTTGCGCGATCGGGAGCAATAGACTGCCGCTTGTTGCGGCGGCTCGGCGAGGTCGGGTCTCCTGTCGTGACGTTGTGGGGGTGCCGAAGGAGGCAGGTCTGGTGGAGCAGTTCACGTTGGAGGACCGGTATCTGCGGGAAGACGGCACCGTCTACCTCAGCGGGGTCCAGGCCCTGGTCCGGATGCTGTTCGACCGGGTGCGGCACGACCGCGCGGCCGGGGCGTCCCCCGCGGTGTTCGTCTCCGGTTACGAGGGTTCGCCGCTGGCCGGGTACGACCTCGAACTCGGCCGCCGGTCCGTCCTGCTTGACAAGCACGACGTGGTGCACCGGCCTGGCCTCAACGAAGAACTCGCCGCGACAGCGGTCATGGGCAGCCAGCTGACCGCGTCGGTCGGCTCCTCGCCCGGCGGGGTCACCGGCTTCTGGTACGGCAAGGCGCCCGGGCTGGACCGGGCGACGGACGCCCTGCGGCATGCCAATCTCGCGGGGACCGATCCGGCGGGCGGCGCGGTGGCGTTGGTCGGCGACGATCCGAACGCCAAGTCCTCCTCGGTGCCCTGCGCCTCCGAGCTCGCGCTGGCCGACCTCGCCATGCCGGTGTTCTTCCCTTCCGATTCGCAGGATGTGCTGGACTTCGCGCTGCACGCCGTCGAACTGTCCAGGGCGAGCGGGCTGTGGTCGTCGATGAAACTCGTGGCGAACGTGGCCGACGCCGCGAGCACCGCCCGTGTCCGGCCCGGGTGGACGGCGCCGGAGCTGGCCAAGGGTTTCACGCCCTACCGGCACAAGCCCAGCTCCCGGCTGCTCGGAACCACGCTGATGGCGCTCGAACGCAGCCTCTACACCGAGCGCGTGCCGCTGGCCGTCGAGTACGTGCGGGCGAGCGGGGTCAACCGGATCGTCCAGGAAGGACCCTCGGACCGTATCGGCATCGTCACCGCGGGAAAGTCCTATTTGGACCTGATGCAGGCGCTTCGGCTGCTCGGACTGGACTCCGAGGCGTTGTCCCGGCACGGGATCCGGATCCTCAAACTCGGCGTCATCCACCCGCTCGAACCGTCGATCGTGCGCCGGTTCGCCGACGGCCTGTCCGAGATCGTCGTGGTGGAGGAGAAGCGTTCCTTCGTCGAGTCCGCGATCAAGGAGGTGCTTTACGGCACCGCCGGGGCACCCGCCGTCTACGGCAAGACCGGCCCCGACGGCCGTACACTGTGCACCGAACTCGGCGAACTCGACCCGGACGCCGTCGCCAGGGTGCTGGCCGGACGGTTGAGCGAGCACCACGAAATCCCATCCGTGACCGCGTGGCGGCAGCAGCGCCGCCGCGAGCGCATCTCGATCCCGCTGCTGACCAGGACGCCGTATTTCTGCTCCGGCTGCCCGCACAACTCCTCGACCAAGGTGCCCGAGGGCACCGTGGTGGGTGGCGGCATCGGCTGTCACGCCATGGCGCTGTTCATGGAGCCGGACCAGGTCGGCGACGTCGTCGGCCTGACCCAGATGGGCGGCGAGGGCGCGCAGTGGCTCGGGATGGAGCCGTTCGTCGAGGCCACGCATTTCGTGCAGAACATCGGCGACGGCACGTTCACCCATTCCGGCAGCCTCGCGGTGCGGGCCGCGGTGGCCGCCGGGGTGAACATCACCTACAAGATCCTCTACAACGCGACCGTCGCGATGACCGGCGGCCAGGACGCCGTCGGCGGGCTCCCGGTGGAGCGGCTGGCGTCGCTGCTCCTGGTCGAAGGCGTCGCCAAGGTGGTCATCACCAGCGACGAGCCGAAACGGTTCCGCGGGGTGAGCCTGCCCGGCGGTGTCGAGGTCCGGCATCGTGACGAACTGCTGAGCACACAAGAGGAACTGGCCGCCGTCCCCGGGGTGACGGTGCTCATCCACGACCAGGAATGCGCCGCGGAGAAGCGCCGCAAACGCCGTCGCGGAAAGCTGGAAACCCCGGCCGCCAAGGTCGTGATCAACGAGCGCGTCTGCGAGGGCTGCGGCGACTGCGGCGAGAAGTCGAACTGCCTGTCGGTACAGCCGGTCAGCACCGAATTCGGCCGCAAGACCACGATCCACCAGTCGTCGTGCAACGTGGACTATTCGTGCCTCGCGGGGGATTGCCCCTCGTTCATGACGGTGCTGCCCACCGGCCGGAAACACCGGAAGCGGGCCGGGGAGATCACCGCGGCCGAACTGCCCGAGCCGGTGACCGGCGGTACGGACTTCACCGTGCGGATCACCGGGGTCGGCGGGACCGGCGTGGTCACCGTCGCGCAGATCCTCGCCACCGCCGCCGTGATCGAGGGCAGGCAGGTCCGGACCCTGGACCAGACCGGGCTCGCGCAGAAGGGCGGTGCCGTCGTCTCGGATCTGAAGATCACCGCCGGGCCGACGCCGCAGGCCCCGAAACTCGCGGCCGGGGAATGCGACCTCTACCTGGCCTGTGACGTCCTCGTCGGCGCGGACCCGGCACATCTGGCGGTGGCGGATCCCGGCCGGACCACTGCCGTGGTCTCGACGACCGAAGTGCCGACAGGCCGGATGGTCGTCGACACCACCGTGTCCTTCCCCGACGCGGCGGCCGTGCGGGGCGCGATCTCGGAGAACGCGGCGAGGACCGTGGCGCTCGACGCGCGGGCGCTGGCGGAAACCCTGTTCGACGACGACCAGTTCGCCAACATCCTGCAGCTCGGCGCGGCGCACCAGACCGGCGCGATCCCGCTGGACGCGGCCAGCCTGGAACGCGCGATCGAACTCAACGGGGTCGCCGTCGCCGGCAACCTCCAGGCCTTCCGGCGCGGCAGGCAGCTCGTCGCCGATCCCGGCGGACTGCAGGCCGCTGTCGCCCCGCCCGCCGTCGCCGTGACGCCCGCCCCGTCGGCGGCCGCTCTCCGCGCCCGCGCGCTCGTGCACGCCGAGCCGGGTTCGGAACTCGCGCGCCTGCTGGACATCCGCGTCCCCGAACTCGTTCAGTACCAAGACGTTCGCTACGCGCGGGAGTACGCGGAGTTCGTCGAGCGCGTCCGGGTCCTGGAAGAGGACTCGACCGCCGTCACCGAAGCGGTGGCGCGCAATCTGCACAAACTGATGGCCTACAAGGACGAGTACGAGGTCGCGCGGCTTTCGCTCGATCCCGCCGTGATCGCGGGGATCGAGGCGGAGTTCGGCGTGGGCAGCCGCTACGCCTACCGCCTGCACCCGCCCGTGCTCCGCGCGCTCGGGATGAAGCGGAAGATCGCGCTGGGCCCGAAGTTCCGGCCGGTGTTCGTCGCGCTGCGCGCCGCGCGGAAGCTGCGGGGCACGCGCTGGGACCTGTTCGGCAAGGCACACGTCCGCAAGGTGGAGCGGGAGCTCGTCTCGCAGTACCGGGAAACGATCCTCACCGCGTTCGGTGCCGAGGCCGCCGATCGCGGCAGGCTCCTCGCCCTGGCCGAGCTACCGGACCTGGTGCGCGGTTACGAGGACATCAAACTGGCGAACGTCGAGGCCTACCGCCGGGAACAGTCCGCGCTCCTCGCCGATCTCGTGCCGGGGGACCGGCTCGGCGTGAGCAGGTGATCGAGGACTGAGCCGGGTTCCGGCATCGCCGCGATCCGCGCGGCGAGAGCTTCAGCGGAATCGCGGTAGGCGGGGTCGGCGAGCACCGTGCGGACGGCGTCGCGGATCCCGCTCCGGGTGGGGGAGCCCGGACCGGCGAGCACTCCGGCTCCGGCCTCGGCGACTTGGGCGGCCATGTCGAACTGATCGGTGGCCAGCGGCGAGACCACCAGTGGCACGCCGTGCGCGAGCGAGCCCAGTACGGTGCCCGCGCCCGCGTGACAGACGATCGCGTCGACATACGGCAGTATTCGTTGCTGCGGAAAGAAGTTCTCGATCCGTACTTCGGCGGGCTGTGCGCCGAACCGGTCCCGATCGCCGTCCCGGCCGATCGTCGCGATGACGTTGACCCCTTCGCCGTGCAACGCGGAGATCATCGCCTCCAGCACCCCGGGCCGGGTGTTGTGCGAGGTCCCCGCCGTGACGTAGACGGTCTTGCCGTGCGGCAGTCCTTCGAAGACGGCCGGGCGTTCCCCGGCGGAGGGGAGCACCCCCTCCGGGCGCACCGGCAGGCGAACCGGGTGATCCCAGGTGACTCCCTGCGGCCGCAACGCCTCCGGCCAGATGTCCAGATACGGGACGGTGTCGTGATCGGGGAACCGGTCGAGGCCGAAGCGCCGCACGATCGGGTCGAGAGTCTGCCAGCCGCCCGCCATGATCGAGGCGGGTTTCGGCGGCCCGATCCCGTGCACCACGTAGGGCAGGCCGGCGATCGCCGTCGCCGCGGGCGCGGCGAACTCGGCCATCACGGTGACCACGTACGCCAGCTTCTCGTCCGCTGACATCACGGCCAGTTCGGCAGGCGAGTACCTGCCCCAGGCCTGACGGGCGGCCGCTTCGTCGACCGGCCCGTCCACCCCGATCGTCGGCAAACCGTGCGCCCGCGAGTGCTCGCCCGCTTTCGATCCGGTCGCGAACACGGCGTCGTGGCCCCGGTCCCGTGCCGCCACTGCCAGCGGCAGCAAAGGGGCGATGTGGCTGTAACCCGCTCCGGCGGAGAAGAACAGACGCATCACCGAAGGCTACGGCTTGGCCGGCGGCCGGAACGCTCTTTTTGTCTTTATCGACGAGGTTTTCCGAGTCGCCCCGTTTTTTGTGTCACGAATGTGCTCGATTTCGTCGGAGCGCGGACTCGGCCTGCCCGATAGTCGCCTTTCTGTTGGGCTACAAGGACTAATGCCGCCACGGAGAGATCAGTCGGCTGTTCGTGTGGAACGCCGTCTCGGCGGGAGCTATTCGTGAAGGGATTGCATTACTGTCCACTCCGGGGGCTGCACATCGCACACCACTGGATCAGGATTGGGGAGTCATCGTGATGAGGAATCGTGTGCCCGCGGGGCGAAGACGAATGGTGTCCTTGGTGGCGGCCGTGGTCGTGGTCACCGGCGCGGTGACGGGGACCGCGCAGGCCACCCCGGTCGGACCGGTCGATCTCGGCACGTTGCCCGGCGACGACGAGAGCACGGTGCTGGCGGTCAACGATGCAGGGGTCATGGTCGGGCTGTCCTTGGTGGGCCCGACCCCGAAGCGCAGTCATCCGGTTCGCTGGGACGCCAACGGCCAGATCTTGGCGCTGCCCACGCCGGGCGGCACCGAGGGTCAGGTGCGTGACATCAACAACCTGGGGGTTTCCGCCGGCTACGTGCTGACCGCGACCACCGCCGTGCCGGTTCGCTGGGACGCCGCGGGCCAGGCGACCACGCTGCAGCTTCCGCCCGGCTATCACAACGCCACCTCGTCGGCGATCAGCGAGACCGGCGTCGTCGTCGGGAACTGGCTGACGCCGGACGAGCAGTTCCACGGCTTCCGCTGGGACCCGAACGGGGTGGCCACCGACCTGGGCGCGCTGCCCGGTGAGACCTGGAGCATGGCCGAAGGCATCTCCGACGACGGCACCATCATCGCGGGCAGCGCGAACCGCGCCGCGGCGAACCAAGCGGCGCGGTGGACGAACGGCGGCCCGCTCACCGAGCTGGCACCCCAGGGCAAGACCAGCGGGGCCAGCCGGAGCAACAAGGACGGGGTGGCCGCCGGAACCCTGCGTGAGGTCAGCGGACCCACCATCGCGGCGAAATGGGATCGGGACGGTGTGCTGCACCCCCTCGAATGGCCGAGCCCTCACCCGGTCTGGATCTACGACGTCGGCCCGACCGGTTACGTGGTCGGTTCCGGCTACCTCAACCCTCCGTCCCGGTCGCCGGTGATCTGGGATCCCGACGGTGACCTCACCGCCCTCGCCGACGACGGCCTCGGCGCCGACGTCGAAGCGGTCAACGCGCAGGGCACCGCGGTGGGCATGTTCCGGAGCAAGGCGACGGTCTGGTTCCAGAACGGGACGCGGGTGCAGCTCGGCGCGCTGCCCGGCGGTACCCGGAGCCGGGCGTACCGGATCACCGACAACGGCCGCGTGGTGGGAACAGCCTCCAACTCCGCCGGGCAGTCGCACGCGGCGTACTGGACACTGGACTGACGTCTCGGCGAACAGGTCGCGCTGGTCGAGCTGTGTCTCGGCCGGCGCGACTCGTGTCTGCACCTGCGGTGAGCGAGGACGTAACACACGTGATCAGGAACGGATCTCGCGTGATCAGAAGGCGAACACGGTGAACCCGAATGGACCGGACGTTCGGGCGTCGGAAAGTGTCCCGTGTGGACAGTCGAGACACGGTCGGCTTCGGTCTGTCAGTCCGGAGCCGCACGCCGTGAGAGCCCCTTGCCTTAAATAAGGCGAAGAAGGTCTTCACGGTCAGTAGTATCTCGGCCAGCGCGACTCACCGGACAAGTCGTGGTTCGGAAAGGATGTCGCTTGAGCAGCACGCCGGATCCCGGTCCCGTACCCCGGCGCGTCGCCGTCGGCGTCGAGCAGGTGCGCCGGTTGATCGACGACCAGTTCCCGCGATGGGCGGACCTGCCGGTCCGGCCCGTGGCCGAGAGCGGCTGGGACAACGTCACCTTCCGCCTCGGCGAAACGATGGTGGTGCGGCTGCCGAGCGCGGCCGAGTACGCCTTGGCGGTCGAGAAGGAACAGCGTTGGCTTCCGGAGCTCGCTCCGCGGCTGCCGCTGCCCATCCCGGCCCCGCTGGCGAAGGGGGATCCCGGCGCGGATTACCCCTTCTCGTGGTCGATCTACCGGTGGCTCGACGGCGAGCCCGCGAGCGCGGACCGGCTTGCCGACCCGGTCCGATTCGCCCTCGACTTGGCCGCGTTCCTGGCCGCCTTGCAGGGCGTCGATGCCGCGGGCGGCCCCCAACCGGGTAAGCACAACTGGTTCCGGGGCGCCACTCTGCGCACCTACGAAGCGCAGGTCGAGCGCGCGCTGGACAGCGACATCGACACCGGCCTGGCCCGCGAGATCTGGAAGACCGCTTTGGACTCCCCTTGGGACGGTGTGGACACCTGGTTCCACGGCGACATCGCACCGGGGAATCTCCTGCTCGACCGTGGTGAGCTGGCGGCCGTCATCGACTTCGGGACCTGCGGCGTCGGCGACCCGTCCTGCGACCTGGCCATCGCCTGGACACTGCTGACCGCCGACGGCAGGCAGGCGTTCCGCGAACGGCTGTCGGTCGACGGGGCGACCTGGGCGCGCGGACGCGGCTGGGCCCTATGGAAGGCATTGATCACCCGCGCCCGGACAGGCGAAGAAGCCGTGAACGCGCGCCGCGTCCTCGACGAGATCTTCGAGGAGTACGCGACACGCGGGTGAGGTGCACGCGGTCAGGATTCGGTGATGCGCAGCGAGGCCTGTGCGGCGTCGAGCGTCCGGGCGCATTCGCCGATCGAGCCGGCGACGGCGATGACGTAAGCGACGCGTCCCCACACCGTGCCCTTGGGCGGAGGGGAAACCACCGCGCCGGGCCGGGCGACGACGACCGCTTGGTCCACTGTGGACGGCAGGGTCGCGGGATCGAAGTGGATCGCGCCGATCGTGGTGTCGTCCCGGGCGACGTAGCAGAAGCGGATGCCCGCCACCCGGCGTCGGCCGGGGCGCACGTCCAGATCGTGGCCGCAGGCCGCCGCGGCGGCGAGGACACCGGGGTCGATGCCTGTCGCCAGCATGCCGAGATAGGGGATCATGTCGCCGCCGAGCCGCCCGTTGACCTCGATGAGCTTCGGGCCCGTCCCAGTCAGCATGTACTCGGTGTGCGTCCAGCCGTCCCGGAAGCCCAGCGCGGTGTGGGTGTCCTGCAGCAGCGCCGTGAACGTGGAGTCGGTGAGCAGCGGATCGTCCGCGTCGACATAGTGGCCGACCTCTTCGGCGTAGGGCGGGAAGCCGACCACCTTGCGGGCGAGGAAGAGCGGCGTGACCTTCCCGTCCTGGACGACGGAGTCGACGCTGACCTCCTCGCCGGTGACGCACTGCTCCACCAGGACCGGATGGTCGCTGGCGTAGAGCACCGGGTCGGGTGCCTTGGTGTCCCTGGTGAACGCGAACATCTCGCGCAGCCGCGCGGAGTCGTCGACCCGGACCACACCGAGACTGGCGCCGAGGCCGCGGGGTTTGAGGATGGCCGGATAGCCGACCTCCTCCGCCGCCACCAGCGCCTGGGCGACGGTGGCGACCTTGACCGAACGCGGCTGGGGCACGCCCGCCTCGGCCAGCGCGGCGCGCGTCTGCGCCTTGTCCCGCAGCCGCCAGATCATCGCCGGGTCGCCGCACCGCAGCCCGAGCGCCTCGGCGATGTACGCGGTGGCGTGGATCCGCCCCTCGTCCCAGCAGAGCACGCCGTCGAACGGCTCGGCCTCGTTCAGCCGGACGGCCTCGCGGGCCATCGCGGGACCGTCGATGGTGCTGGGCAGCACGGACCAGCCGGTGAGGTGCTCCCGTTCCCACTGCGGCTCGGCGGTGTGGAACAGGTGGACCCGGAACCGGGTGCCGATCGACCGCAGCAGGTATTCCCGGAACTCCCGCCACCCGCTCGCGATCAGCAGCAGGCGCGGTCGCGTTTCACTGGACATGGAACCTCTTCTCCCGTAGGCGTTCCTCCTCCGTGACGGCGATCCGGCGCACCGCGTGGCGCAGTGTCGGCGGCGCCATCAGGGACGTCACGATCGCCACCAGCACGATGATCGTGTAGGTGGCCGTGTTCAGTACGCCGAGCCGCAGTCCGACGATCGCGACGATCACCTGGATGACGCCGCGGGCGTTGAGGCCGCTGCCGAGCGCCAGACCCTCCCAGTGACTGAGCTTTCCCGCCCTGGCGCCGAGGTAGGCGCCGGTGAACTTCCCGACGACGGCGACCAGCAGTACCAGCGCGGCCGAGCCGAGCACCGCGGGTTCGCGCAGCGCGGTGAGGTCCATCCGCAGTCCGGCGGTGGCGAAGTAGATCGGGGTGAGCACGGACAGCACGATCGTGCGCAACGGCGCCAGCCGCGCTAGGTCGAGGTGCCCGGACGAGCCGATCAGGATGCCGCACAGCAGCGTGCCAAGGACCGGCTCCATACCCAGCGCGTGGGTGCCGGCGGCGGCCAGCAGGAGCAGGACCACGGCCGTGGCGATACCGGGCCCCGGGTCGGCCGAGCGTCCGGCCAGGCGTAACGCCATGGTGACCAGCGGCCGTCCGACGACGACGGTGAGCACCAGCACCACCAGCAGGCCGCCGATCGACAACGCCACCTGACCGGCGAGCAGCCCGGTGACGGCCAGCGCGGACACCACCGAGAGCAGCAGCCAGCCGATGATGTCGTCCACGGCCGCGGCGCTGACGATCAGCTGGCCGATGTCCCGGTGCAGCAGCCGCATCTCCAGCAGGGTCTTCGCGATCACCGGGATCGCGCTGACGCCCATGGCCACGCCCATGAACAACGCGAACACGGCGCGGTCGGTCCCCGCCGGGATCAGGGACGCGGGCAGCGCGAAGCCGAGTCCGACACCGAGGCCCAGCGGCACCAGCAGACCGCCCGCACTGGTCCAGGCGGCGGGCTTGCCCTTGCGCCGCACCAGCTTCAGGTCCATGTGCATCCCGGTGATCCCGACCAGCAGCAGCACGCCGAGCTGCCCGACGGCGTCGAGCAGGTTGAGCTGCGGCGCGTTGTGTGGCAGCAGCCAGGCGGACACGCCGGGTGCCAGGTGGGTGAGCACCGACGGTCCGATGAGGACACCGGCGGTGAGTTCCCCGACCACCGCGGGCATCTTCAGCCGGAGGGCGAGCCGTCCGAGGAGGAGCGCGAGGCCGAGCAGCAGTCCGAGCTGGAGCAGGAACAGCAGCATCGCATGCGCGCTGATGGGGGCGACGGGATCAGTCATCGACGTAGTACCAGTTCTCGGGACTGATCATGCCGAAAGGATTGACCGGCTCGAAGCCGCGCAGCTTGTCGGCTACCTCGAACAACCGGATCGGGAAGTTGGGGTTGAAGACGACAGGCACCTGCTCGGCGATGTAGTCCTGGTACTCGTACAGGACGTCCGGGTCGTCGGAGGTGACCGTGCGCTCGATCAGCTCGTCGGCCACCGGATCGTGGTAGTGGCCGAAGTTGCCACCCGCGTCGGTCTTGAACAGGACCTCGCCGGTCGGGTGGTGGTAGACCCAGCCGCCGTTCCAGCAGCACATCTCCCACTGGCAGGGGGTTTCGTCGGTCGGGTAGCACGGCGCGTCCTCGGCGACCAGGATCGAACCGTAGACCTCCTGCAGCCGTAGTTCGATCCCCGCAGTCGCGGCGGCACGCCGGTACTCGGTCATCAGCCGGGTCAGCGCCGGCCGTCCTTCGACGTACCGCAGCCGGAAGCTCAGCTTGGTGCCGAGCGGAATCCCTTCGCCCGCCAGCTCGGGGTCGACACACACCGCCGGTGTGACGCGGGTGTCCCAGCCGTTGTCGGCCAACAGTTTCCTGGCCCGGTCCGGGTCGAACGGCAATGGCCACGCCCGGCCGCGCTGCGGTGGTGACACCAGGTCGGTGACCGGGAGCATCGGCATCGGCCCGTTCTGCCGGTAGGCGTAACCCTGGTAGATGTCCCGGACCGCGGAGTCCTGGTCGAGCGTGCACTGCAGGGCCTGCCGGAGGTAGGTCTGGGCGAACATCCGGCCCACCACGGTGGGGTTGTTGAAGTTCAGGCTGGTGTACCGGATGCAGTACGCCACCTGCGGCACCATCGTGTAGAGCCCGGCCAGCGGGTTGGCTCCGCCCTTGGCCGGATCGTCGGTGTGCCCGGTGGCGAAGCTCAGCGGCAGGTATCCGACCTGGACCGCGTCCGGGCCGTCCGGCCCCTCCTCCAGCCGGTGGTACTCCTCCTCGTCGGAGGAGAACGGGATCTGCCGGAACTCGTCGAGATGCGGTTTGTTCGGCCCGGAGTAGTGCTCGTTGGGCACGAACGTCACGAACCCGTCCAACGTGTAGCTCTTGAGCCTCCACGGTCCGCTCACGACACTCCAAACAGGACTGTCGGCCCAACGGGTGCGGTGCTCGTTGCCCTCGTCGATGATGTCGCCCTGTTCGGCCATCAGGTAGTCGTAGACCGCTTCGACGTCGGCGACGTCGCCGGACGCGTCGGCCGGGCCCGACTCGGTGCGGTCCCAGGCCTTCGGCAGCGGGATGATCAGGCTGAGCTGGTTCATCAGCACCCAGCGTTTCGAGTACACCTTGTCGAAGGTGAAGTAGCAGGTGTCCTCGGACAACTTGCCGTAGGCGGTGCAGTTGTCGGGGAAGTAGCCGGGGGTGTACTCGCCGTACCGTTCGCCCTTGACCTTGAGCAGGTTCACCCAGAACAGCACGTTGTCGGCGCACAACGTCTCGCCGTTGGACCACTTCCAGGGCTTGACCTTGACCGTGACGGTCAGCCCGTCCTCGCTCCACACGGGCGGTTCACCGATGCTCGTGGCGTAGTCGACCTCCGGAGTGCCGTCGCTGCCGAAGAAGTACAGGGTGCGGTACATCAGGGCCTGGAATTCGAGGACGTTGCGCATGCCCATGCGTTCCGCCGGGGTGAACGGGAAGATCACCGCCGGTGGGAAGCCCGGGGCACAGGCCCAGGTGACCGTGCCGCCGCGGCGGGGCTTTTCTCCGCGAGCCGACGGCTTCGCGCTGGTCCGGGTCATCGCCGTCACCGGATCTCGTGCAGGCGGGAGACCCCGACGGACTGATGCGGCCCGTAGCGCTGCCACACCTCGTCGAGCTGGATCCGGCCGTCGTCGAGGATCTGCGGGACACTGGTGCAGTGGCCGGAGATCACCTCGCCGCTCTCCAGGACCATGCAGTAGGCGAAGTCGAGTTCGCCGTCCGGGCCGCAGGTTCCGGTCAGCGAGCCGCGCCGGGCCCTGCCCCCGGCGAACTCACCCCAGATCAGGTCGCCGTTCTGCCGATAGACAGCGACTCTGTCGCCGCCACCGTCGTCGGTGCCGTCGACGGCGACAGGGCGGAACCGCCGGCCCTCGTAGTTGATCATGATGGGTTGGGTGCCTTTCCGGTAGACGGGGTGACTCACGTGATCGGAGGCCGAAGTTCCAGCGCGCAGCATTTGGCCGCGCCGCCGGCCTTCAGCAGTTCGGAAAGGTCGACGGTGATCGGCTCGAAACCGGCCGCCCGCAGGCTTTCGGTGAGGTGGACGGCCGCCTGGGGGAGCAGCACATGCTTGCCGTCGGAGACCGCGTTGAGGCCGAAGACGGCGGCGTCCGCCCTGTCCGCCCGGATCGCGTCCGGGTACAGCTCGCGGAGCAGGGCCTGGCTGTCCGGCGAGAACGCGCCGGGGTAGTACATGATCTCCTCGTGGTCGAGGACGGCCAGCGCCGTGTCGAGGTGGTAGAAGTACGGGTCGACCAGCCGCAGGGTGACCACCGGCAGGCCGAAGTGGTCGGCCGCCTCGGCATGCGCGCGGTGGTCGGTGCGGAAGCCCGTCCCGGCGAGGATCCGCGCCCCGGTGGGCAACAGGTCTCCCTCGCCCTCGTTGACGAACCGGGCTTGCCGCACCGGGTAGCCGTGTTCGACGAACCAAGCCTGGTAGGCCGGTGCCTCCCCGAACCGTTGCGGATAGCGGTATCGGGCCGCCAGCACCTGCCCGCCGACCACGGTGGCCGCGTTCGCCGCGAACACCATGTCGGGCAGGCCGGGCCGTGGCGGCACCACGTCGACCCGGTGCCCGAGCTCGACCAGCAGGGCTCGCAGCCGGTCCCACTGCACGATCGCCAGTGGCGTGTCGGTCGGTTTTTCCGGCTCCATCCACGGATTGATGGAGTAGCTGACCTCGAAATGGCTCGGCGGGCACATCAGGAACCGCCGGGCACGGGCTGCTCTCATCGGTCGCCCTCCAAGGTGACGGTGATCTTGCCCGCCAGTTCGGTCATCAGCTCGAAAGCGTCCTCTTTGGACGTTCCGGTGGTGCCGAGGAAGCCGAAGATGGTGTTCCCGTCGGGTGGCCTGAGGATGACGTCGCCGGGGCGCGCGGTGATCTGCCGCAGGAAGACCCGGTCCGAGGAGTTCACCTCGGGGGGCACGTCGATCCTTTCGACCACGCCGCCGTCGCAGATCAGGCACATCGCGGTGATGTGCGTCCCGGTCGGCCAGTAGTGGCGGACCGGTGGCTTGACTCCCCGGCCGACGTCCACCACGGCACGGATCGGGTCGTAATCCGCGGTGATCCGGGCGATGGTGTCGAGCCCGCCGCCGCCGACCCTGGCCGCGATCTCCAGCAGGTGTGGCTTTCCGTTGTGATAGCGCACCTCGGCGTGCATCGCGCTGCGCCGCAGGCCTTGTGCGTGCGCGGCCGCCTTGACCACGTGGTGCACCCTGGCCAGCTCCTCGGCGGGCAGCGACGTCGGAGCGTGGTGCACGTCGTCGTCGAAACTGCTGCCCTCCGCGGTGATCCTGTCGACCACCGAGCCGAGATAGACCTCGTCGTCCCAGGCGAGGGCTTCCATCAAGTACTCTTGTCCGTCCAAGAAGGACTCCACGAGCAGCCCGATCGGGCCGAGGTCGACGTCGTCGGCCTCGGCGTTGATCCAGAACATGTTCCGCAGGCCCTCACTGGCCGTGGCGAAGTCCCGCATCATCTCCTCCGGACTGTCCACCCGGTACACCAGATGGCTGCCCGCGCCGAGAGTGGGTTTGAGGATCACCGGATAGCCGAACTCGACGGCCGCCGCGAGCGCGTCGTCCAGCTCGGTGACGAACCGGAAAGCGGGGATCGGCACGCCGGATCGCTCGTACGCCTGGCGCATCAGCAGCTTGTTGCGGCTGTTGCGGGCACCGTCGACACCGATACCCGGCAGGCCGAGCGCCTCGGCCACCGCCGCGACCGCGATCACCGCAGCCTCGGAGAAGGTGATCACCCCGTCGAAGTGCTCGGTGGCGTGCCACTGTTCGGCACAGGCGATCATCTCGTCGATCTTCTTCGAACCGACCAGCCGGTAGTGGTCGGCAGGCCAGAAGTCGGCAGTCCCCTCACCGTTCATCACGTACAGATCGACGCCGAACGCCTGCACCTGCCGATAGCGGGAGTGGTAGTAGGTCAGGTACTGACGCGTCTCGATGGTCAGCAGCTTCATGGCTCGCCTCCTCGGGCAGCCGGGGGAGTTCGAACACGGGAACGGAAGTGGGCGGTTCGGCGATGAGGGACAGGTCGACCCCGTCCGCGCGGGCCTCCTCGGCCGCGTCGATGAGGATCGGGGCGGCGCCGGCGAGCAGGGTGCGGGTCTCGAGCACCAGATCGCCCGCGTCGATCGCCGAAGCGGAGGCGAGGTCGCGTAGCCGGGCCAGCTGGGTGAGCACGGTTTCGGCCGCCCGGTTCATGCTGTAGCCGGGCAACTCGTAGCAGCCGCGGAACCGCTCCAGCATGGCCCCGGCGCGGCGCCGCCCGGTCGCGGTCGCCGGCACCGGGCCGGAAAGTCCGTGCAGCGCCGCCGACATCGCCTCGGCCAGCGCGTTCCACGAAGCTCCGAGCCGCCGGTACCCGTTCTCCCGCAAGCCTTCCCGGCTGAACCCGGTGCGCGCCTGTTCCGGCGCGGTGTGCGCCAGATGGAACCGGACCAGGTCGCGGGGGACCTCGGCGAGCAGATCGACGGTCCAGATCAGGTGATCGCGGCTGGTGGAGAACTTCTCCCCGGCCAGGTTGTAGAACTCGTTGCAGACGTTGGCCGACGGTGTGACGTACCGGTCGCCGTGCGCCAGCAGGAACACCAGGTCCATCAGGCCCCAGTGGTAGACGTTGTCGTAGCCGTGGAAGTAGACGACGTCGGCGCCGTGCCCGGCACGCCAGTGCTCGTCCACCGGCAGCGTGGTGTCGCCCGCCGACCACCAGGTGCTGTACATGACCGCCGGCATCGCTTCGATCCACGGGTACAGCATCTGGCCGGGGGTCTCCGGGAACGGGGCGGGAACGCCCCAGTCCGCCGGGATGGTCACCGGTACCTCCGGCAGTGGCCTGTCCAGCAACTCGCCGACCAGCTGCATCGCGTGCGGCCGCCATCGCCCCGCCTGCCCGGCGTAGTAGGCGGTCAGCCTGTCCCGGTACTCCTCCATCGGCAGCACCAGGATCTCGGTGTCCCGATAGGACACGGGGTCGTCCGGGTCCATTGTGGAGCGTGGGTCGAGCAGCTCGTCGTAGTTGTTCGGATGGCCGCAGGCCTCGCAGACCCCGCCGCTGCTGCCCGCCAGGCAGACCGGGCAGGTGCCGGCGACCAGCCCGTCGAACAGGTACGTGCCGGACAGTGTCGCGAAAGGCAACCGCACCGTGCGCTTCCGGAACCGGCCCGCCTCGTACAGCGCGGTGACGAACTCGAGCACCGTGCGCCGGTAGACGTCGTCGATCGGCGGGAGCCCGGCCATCGAGACGCCCATCGCGGAGAGCGAACGTCCGATGGCCGCTGTCGACCGTTCACACAGGGCTCGCGGCGTGGTGCCCAGCCGTCGCGCGGTGGACACCACGTAGCTCTGGCTGTCGTCGGTACAGGTCGTGTAGATCACCGACTCGCCGATGGCCCGCAGGTAACGGGCGTACACGTCGCCCGCCAGGTAGGGCCCGGCCATATGTCCGATGTGCAGGTCGCCGTTGGACGTCGGGGTCGCGGCGACCACGATGGTCGTGGACATCTACACGCCGGCCTCGTCGCGGGTGGTGAACCGCCCGGCCATGTCCTTGTCCCACCAGACCGCGTACATCCGGAACTCCTCGGCGCCGGTGTTGACCACCTGGTGGCGCGACCGCGGCGGGAAGTGCACGATGTCGCCGGCGGTGAACGGCACCCGGCGCCCGTCGCAGACGATCTCCGCGGCACCGGTCATGGCCACCCAGATCTCGTACTCGTGGTGGCTGTGCGCACCGGACCGCGCGCCCGGCGGCACCACGCACCACGAGCCCTCGAACGGCGCGTTCAGCTCCGGCCACGGCAGCAGCCGGGTGGCGGCCAGTCCGTTGTCCTGCTTGAGGTGTGCGCGATCGAACTTGCGGATCTCCATCATGGTCACTGCGCTCCTTGGGTGGCGGCGAGCGGGCGGGCGGCGGCTTCGGACCCGGCGAGCAGGCGGTGCATCCGGCGTTCGGCGAGCAGATCCGTGACGATCTCCGACGCCCGCGCGGCCAGCACGCTGAGCAGGGAGTCGGCGATGCCGTGGGTGGCCTCGTTCACCCCCTGCAGATGGCAGGTCCCGCTGAACGAGGACGGCAGGCTCATCCGGTAGCTGCGGTTGACGGTGATCTCGTCGATCCCGACAGCGGAGGCCATGTCCTTGACGATCCGCGGCATCCGCTTGGTGAAACCGGTCCCGAGCAGCACCACGTCACAGCGGTGCGTGGAGCGGTGGCCGGACTTGCGGTCGACCAGGGTGAGCACGACTTCGCGGCCGTCCATCTCGGCCTCGGCCACGTCGACCATCGGGATCATCTCGATGCGTTCGGTCCCGGTGAGCCGTTCGATGTACATCTGCCGGTACAGCGTGTCGAGCATGTCCGGGGCGAGACCGGCGTAGTTCGTCCGGTGCATCTCGCGCAGCAGCTGGGCCCTGGCTTCCGGCCGGGCGGAGTGGAATTCGTCCACAAAGGACGGGTAGTACAGCTCGTTGGTGAACTTGCTGGACTCGTAGGCGTTGAGGCCGATCGAGCGCATCACCATCGCGCAGTGCGCCCCCGGGAACGCCTGGTGCGCCGTCCAGAGCATCTCGGCCGCGCTCTGCGCCCCGCCGAGGACCACGATCCGGCGCGTGCGCCCGGGATCGAGCTCGCCGATCCGGGCCGCGAACTCGGTGCTGTGGATCAGCAACTCGCGCGGGATGGCCGCGAAGGTGTCCGGGATGTACGGATCCCGCCCGGCCGCGACCACCAGATGGCGGCACACCACGGCACTGCCGTCCGCCATCTGGACGAGCCACTCGCCGGTCCCGTCCGCGATGCCGAACGGCCGGACCGAGACGCAGCGCCGTCCGTAGTCGATGCGGACGTTCGGCAGGGATTTGGCCACCCAGCCCAGATATCCGGAGATCTCCATCCGGTACGGCGTGAAGCTGCCGAGGTTGATGAACTGGTCCAACCGGCCCACGGAATGCAGGTAGTTGATGAAACTGAAGGCGCTCCGCGGGTTCCGCTGGGTCACCAGGTCCTTGAGGAAGGACACCTGGCTCTGCGTCCACGGGATCAGCATGCCCCGCTGCCAGACCACGTCGTCCTGCTGCTCGACGATGAGCGTGTCCTTGGCCAGCTCCGGCTTCGCGAGCTCCTCGACGGCGACGCCGAGCGCGAGGCCGGACGGGCCCGCCCCGATCGCCAGCAGCTCTACTTCTTGAAATCGCACCGCATATCCTCCCCGGTTATCCGCGCGGGCCGGTGGCCGCGCTGCTCGTCGCGGTGGCCGCGACGAGGTCGATCAAGGCCGGCACCGTGTGCGCGGCGTGGTATTGGCGCAGGTCGAGCGTCAGCGTCAGCGCGCTTTCCAGCTGGGAGAGGACCTCCAGTGACGCGAGGCTGTCCCAGCCGTGGGTGGCGAGCACCGGCTGTGCCCGCAGGTCGCCGATCGGCTTGCGCAGCACTTCGCTCAGCGTGTTCAGCACGACGGCCGCCGTGTCATCCATGTCGGTCATCACTCGTTTCCGGGTAGGTGATCCAGGTGGGCAGGCAGGTCGGCGCGGTGCCGGGCACCACGGTGTACGTGCCGTCCTCGCCGGACGGGGTGAAGCCGGCCTTCTCCCAGAAGCCGTTCGCCACCGTGTTGCGGCCTGTCGGCACGTAGTGGCCGACCAGCGCGGTGGCTCCGGCCTCGCGGGCCCGCCGCACGATCCAGTCCGCGATCGCGAACTCGATGCCCCGGCCGAACACCCGGCAGCTCAGCACCAGGTTCAGCACCCGCCAGACCCGGTCACGGCACTCGATCCACGCGGCGCCGACGATTCCCTCGTCGCCGAACCGGTCCGCTACCGCGAACGAAGCGGCCAGCTGGTCCGGATCGGTGCTCATCGCCGTCGTGGCGGCCTCGTCGAACCGGCGCCCGGTCAGGTTGAACTGGTTGGTACGGGCGGAAAGCTGGGTGACCCGGCCCACCTCGAAGGCGGTGACCGGATGCGCGGTCACCCGTGTCCGCAACGCCCGCAGGTAGTCCTCCGACGAGGCGAAACCGGAGGAGAAATCGGTGCGCAGCGCGCGTGAGCGGTACAGCGCCGGACGCTTCAGGTCGGTGTCGGTCAGCTCCGGCACGTCGAACCAGCCGGGCCGCAGCAGTGAGCGCACCAGACCGGCCGGGTCGCCGTCGGCGGACACCACGGCCACCTCGGGCAGTTCGGCGGCCACGTGCCCGCGTTCGAACGGGGAGTCGTCCATGAAGACGAACGCGCTCCCGGCCAGGTTGAGTGTCCCGGCGGCGTGGCGCAGGTTGTCCGCCTTCGCCGCCCAGTTCACCGCGCGGACCGCGAAGTCCTGCTGGCGCAACACCATCTCGGGGTGGCCCGCCAGCGCCTTGTCCACCGGACCGGCGTCGTTCTTGCTGGCCAGGACGAGGATGACGCCCTGTTCGCGCAGCCGTCGCACGGCTCGCTGCAGATCCTGGTAGCAGTTCCCCGGATACAACCCGCCGAGGTGCAGCCCGGTCTCGCCCACCTCGCCGAGCACGCCGCCCCACAGCGTGTTGTCCAGGTCGAGCGCGAGCACCTTGCGTGACAGCCCCGACCTGGCCGAGACCACCCGGGCGACCTGCCGGGCCAGCGCGAGCAGCGCGCCGTCGGTGTAGGGCAGGTCGGCGTACCGGTACAGCCGCTCGTCCCGGGCCGCGACCGCGAGATCGGCGAGCTCACCGGCCAGGTCCACCACCGTGATCCGGCTGTCCTCTTCCGCCAGGCCGAGCAGGTCCGCGTTGAGCCGGTGCCAGGCCTGGCCGACCACGGCACGGGCTCGCCAGCTGATCAGTGAATCGCGCAGCTCGGCCGGGACCGGGACGGTGTGCAGCACGAGCGTGGCCGGCATGCGCCGGAGGAAGGCCAGGAGCAGCCCGCGCAGTTCGGCGAACCGGGCGGCCACGTGCGCGGCCAGCCCCGCCGGGTCGGCGGCGCTCCAGTCGCGGGGCAGGAAGTACCGCTCGTCCAGCAGACAGGTCACGACGTCGGGGGAGCCGTCGATCTCGCCGCCGGCCAGTGTCAGCTCGAAGGTGCCGTAGTCGCCGAGCAGGAGGGTGGGCTGGGTGCCGGTGGCGACCAGGGCGGCGCGCAGCAGGTGCTCGAACGGGCCGATCGTGCAGGTGGCCAGCACGGCCATCCGGATCGGCCGCAGCTCCGGCCCGGCCGGAGGGAGTTCGGCGAGGACGCGGCCCGCCTGGCGGACCACCGCCGGATCCTCGACCTCGGCGAGCCGCTGCCGCAGGCCGGGCGCCGGTGCCGAGTGATCGGCCACCGCCATCCGCAGGCCGCCGAGCAGTTCCGTGAAATCGTTCATCGCCGCCTGCCTAAATCCGCACGAGCGTGCAGTACCAGCGCATGCCGATGGAGATTCCGGCCAGCGCCACGAGATCTCCCGAATCCAGTTCGCCGCGGTCGAGGTAGGTCCCCAGCGCGACCAGCTGATCGGCGGCTCCCATGTGGCCGTGCCCGATCGCGAGTTCGTGGTTCGTCCGGACCAGTGGGATATCGATCAGCGAGGCCAGATCGGCGATGCCGTCCGGATCGTTGAGGTAGATGAACCGGGCGAGATCGGCGCGCCGCACGCCCGCCCGGCGGCAGGCCCGGTCGATCACGTCGACCACGCGCGCGTTGAGCTGGTTGCCGAATCTTTCGAGCTGCCTGGGGTCTTTTCGGAAATGGGCCTGAACACGTTCGGTTCCACTCGGCGCGGTCGCACTCGACCAACCGGGTGGCGCGACCGGAGTGACACTGCCGCCGACATCGGTGCGGAACCAGTCGCAGAAATCGGAATCCGTGAACTGTTCGGTGGCCAGCCACTCGTTTCGGCCGTGGCCGCGGCGCAGCACCACGGCGACCGCGCCGTCGCTGTGCACGGCGTTGTTGACGTTCATCCGGTTGCGGTGGAATTCACTGACCCGGTTGACGGCGGTGAACAGCACGGTGTCGAGTTCCGGGCGCAGCAGCAGTTGTCCGGCGACGGCACCGAGGCCGGTCACCCCGCAGGCGCAGCCTTCGGTCAGAAGCATCGTCTGCCGCTCCCGGATCTTCAGCTCCCTCGCCAGCGCCGCGGACGAGTCCCAGTACGGGTACTCCGCCAGCTCGGAATTGGCCAGCACCACCAGATCGACGTCCGCCGGGTCGACAGCGACCCTGGTCAGCGCGTCGCGGCTCGCCTCGGCGGCCAGCGCTGTCGAAGTCACCCCGTCTTCGGCACGATGGAAGGTCCGATAGCCCCAGCGGACGATGCGTTCCGGGTCGGCGACGTAGGTGCCGGCGGTGTGTTCCACGTCCTGATCTTCACCGAATGCGTAACCGAAACCGGCGATGCCGAATTCGGCAAGCGGTCCTGCCATTGTTTCTCCTCTTGCCGAGCCTGACGCGGCATTGGTCGATCTGCGTTTCGACAAATAATCATGACCCGGCGCCGAAAGCGGGTTCGAATCAGTCGATCGCCATTCGAATCCCGGTTCGCCCATCGGCGGACACCTGTCGTTTCGCCGGGGTTCGGTGCACCGGAATTCCGTGTGGTGCTCGGCCCCCGGGAGTGTCGGGTGGGAATACTGCCGCACGCTTCGTGCGGCGACAACTGCTCGAATGACGCCCGGTGTTCAACTGAGTATCCGGTACTCGGTTGAACACCTCGCCGTATTCACCGGCGGGGCTACGACTTCTGCGCGCCGACTCGCTGTTCCAGTTGCTGTGCGAACTCGATCCACTCGTTTGCGCAACGGCGGGCCAAGGCGGCGAGGACGTACACGCTGTGCGGGGGAACGGTGTCGACCACCTCACGCCATTCCTCTTCGGCGATCACCCGGTGGACGAGCCAGCGCAGCGTCCGGGTGCCGGTCTGGGCGAAGCGCAGGGACGGATCGCGTTCCAGGTTCCGGAGGACGGCGTTGCGCTCCTGTGTCGAGAGACGTTCGGAGCAGTCGTGAGCGGGCGAGCCGGTGTCACGGCGTTCGGACTGGCTGTCCCGGACCGCGCGGGGCCGCCGTGGTGGCACCGGATCTTCGCCGCGCTGGATCCGTTCCCGTACGTCGCGCACGGTGGCCGGGGCGATACCCGCCGCGCGGGCGATCGCGCGGAGCGACGCCTCCGGGAAGGCCGTGATCAACCTGCTCGCGACGCGCCGTCCGTCGGTGCTGTCCAGCGGGCGGACCCGGCCGTCGCGACCGAGCCGGGACGTCCCCTGTGGAAGTCCTTCGATCCGGCCGCGGACCGCGGCGACGGTACGGGGACCGAGACCGGCGGCCGCGGCGATGGCGCGATCGGACCAGTCCGGATGCGAGATGACGATGCGGGCGACCGCGGCCTCCCGGTCCGCGTAGGACAGCGGCAGGCCGTGCGCGACGTTGGCCTTGACCGCCAGCACGAACGCGTCTTCCTCGCTGCCGTCGAAGAAGACGACGTCGATGCTGTCCTGGCCGCGCAGCCGGGCCGCGCCGAGCCGGTGCATCCCGTCGATGATCCGCATGCTCGACCGGTGCACCAGGATCGGCGGGAGCGCGCGGTCCGGTTCGGCCAGTATCCGGATGTGCTCGGCGTCCTCGCCGATCAGTCGCGGAGAGTCCGCCGGTCGTAACGCGGCCACCGGAACGGTGTAGGTGACCTGGTCCGCCTTCGGGTAGCCGGTCGACGGCGACGGTTCGGTGTGGTCGTTCGAATCAGCCGGGTGCCCCTGGCTGGAGCCGTGATCAGCTTGCCCGGTCAATGGGCACCCCCGTCGGGTTGTGGATGGCAAACCTGCGACTTACTGTGAATGAGTCCTTGGCGCCAGCACCGATTACCGACTCTTGACTTTTCGCTGATTTCGGGCGTCGTCGCCTCAGACTTGAATTCGATTCAGACGGCAGTTCCAGGATGCAAAACCGTCGACCGCTTCCCCATTAAAATGTCCCCGTAGAATCCGGCGTCGTTCAACTCTTGAACTGCGTCATCACTGGTGCCCTCCCCGCTCTCCTGGTCAGAGGGTAGGTCGTCGATCGACCGTGAACTAGGTGCTCAAGCGAGTTCCGGGCCCGGGTTCGATCCTTTTCGCGCCTTGCCACACCGGGGGTTCGGCCGGACGATCGGCAATGGTGCCCGGCAAGGTCCGGGCGGCGGGACTATCGGGCGGTCCGCGGTGCCCGTTCAACTGGTCCACCGGACGCGGTTGAGCGTCGAATGCGCTGTTCGGCGGCGTGGGGGATTGTCTATTCGGCGGCTGCCTGAGCTGTTCGGAGGCCGCGATACAGCTATTTGGAGGGGTCATCGAAATGCCCAGTCTGACCCAGCTCGAAGCGAGTGGACGCGGCACATTGCTGCGGGTCCGCTCGTATCAGGTCGATCTCGATCTGACGACCGGCGACGAGATTTTCCGATCGACGACGGAAATCGTTTTCGACGCGAACGCCGGGGACGGCGGGACATTCCTCGACGTGCGTCCGCGCGAGTTGCTCTCGGTGACCCTCAACGGCCGGGAACTGGACGTGGCCGCGCTCCACGACGGACGGTTCCCGCTCACCGGCCTCGCCGAGCGGAACGAGATCGTCGTGGTCGCCGACATGGCCTACTCGCGGGAGTGCGAAGGACTGCACCGGTACACCGACCCCGCCGACGGCCGGGTCTACCTGTACGCCTTCGTGTACATCGACAACGCGCCGCGGATCTTCGCCTGTT
The DNA here is from genome assembly GCF_055584485.1 of Amycolatopsis sp. NPDC102522. NCBI lineage: Bacteria > Bacillati > Actinomycetota > Actinomycetes > Pseudonocardiales > Pseudonocardiaceae > Amycolatopsis > Amycolatopsis sp. NPDC102522. The sequence goes on from NZ_JBVJLY010000004.1 coordinate 348,096, forward strand.
TCGACCAGCCTGACCTCAAGGCGCCCTTCACTTTCGGCGTCACCGTTCCCGACGAGGACTGGCAGGTGCTCGGCAACGCGCCGGCGACCTCGCTCGGCGCGGGGCGCTGGCGGCTCGACGAGACCGCGCCGCTGGCGACCTACCTGACCACACTGGTCGCCGGCCCGTACGAGTCCTTCCACACCGAACACGGCGGAGTGCCCCTCGGCCTGCACTGCCGTGCCTCGCTGGCCGAGGGGCTCAAGGACGACATCGAAGAGGTCTTCGAGATCACCGGGCAGTGCCTCGACGAGTACCGGCGGCTGTTCGGCGTGCCCTATCCGTTCGGCAAGTTCGACCAGGTCTTCGTCCCCGAGTTCAGCGTGCTTTCGCTCGACCACCCCGGCTGCGTGCTGCTGCGCGAGCTGTACCTGTTCGGCTCCGCCGTACCCGCGAGCGAGCGGGAGACCAGGGCCGTGGTCATCGCGCACGGCCTGTCCCTGATGTGGCTGGCGGGCCTGGTCACCAACACGTGGTGGGACGATCTGTGGCTCGGGCAGGCCTTCGCCGACTACATGGCCCACCGGGTCACGAGCGACGTGACGAGGTTCTCCGGGCCGCTGACCACGTTCGCCGTCCGGCGCAAGGCCCAGGGCTACGTGGCCGACCAGCGGCCGTCGACCCATCCGGTGAGCCTGGCCGGACCGGACGTGCGGACGGTGCTGCTCGAACTGGACCGGATCTCCTATTTCAAGGGCTCTTCGGTGCTGCGGCAGCTGGCGGCGCGGGTCGGCACCCCGGCGCTTCGCGAGGGCCTGCGCACTTACTTCACCCGTCACGCGTACGGCACGGCGACGTTCGGCGACTTCCTCGCCGCGCTGAGCGAGGCCACCGGAACCGACCTGACCGAGTGGGCCCGCGTGTGGTTCGGCACCTGCGACGTCGGCACCCTGACGCCGGAGATCACGGTGACCGACGGGGTGATCTCGGCCGCCGCCGTACGCCAGGATGTTCCGGCCGCTCACCCGGTGACTCGGCCGCACACCCTGGATGTGGGTTGCTACGGCGACGAATCCACGACGACACGGGTCGTGATCGACGGCGAACGGACCGAGCTGCCGCAGCTGATCGGCCTGCCGGCGCCGAAGTTCGTGCTGCTCAACGACGGCGACCTGACTTACGCGAAGATCCGCTTCGACGAACGGTCACGCGCCGCGCTGCCGGAGTTCCTTCCCCGGCTGTCCCCGGTCAACCGAGCCATGGTGTGGTGCGCGCTGCTGCTGGCTGTGCAGGATGGTGCCTATCCGGCCGCCGATCATCTCGACCTGGTGACCGGGATGCTCGCCGTGGAGCCGGAACCGTCCATCGTCGTCGAGGTGCTCGAACAGGCGCGCGCCGACGTGGCCGATCGCTTCCTGCCTCCGGCGCTGCGGCCCGCCGCGCTCGCCAAGATCGCCGGCGCCCTCCGCGACCGGATGGCCGACGTCGCGCCGACGGACGAGATCTGGCTGTGCCTGTGCCGGGGGCTCGTCGAGTTCAGCGCGGACGTCGGCGAGCTGTGCGGCTGGCTCGACGGCACCCGGCTGCCCGCCGGGCTCGTGCTCGACGCGGATCTGGCCTGGCGGGCCAGGTACCGGCTCGCCGTGCTCGGCGGCCTCACCGAGGACGAGATCGCCGCGGCCCACCGAGCGGATCCCAGCACCCGGGGCGCGCAGTTCGCGGCGAAATGCCGTGCGGCCAGAGCGGATCCGGCGGCCAAGAGCGCGGCCTGGGCCGCGATCGTCGGCGACACCAGCGTGTCCAGCTACGGGCTTTGGGCGATGGCCGAGGGATTCTGGCAGCCGGAACAGGCGGAGCTGACAGACGGTTATGTGGCGAGGTTCTTCGCCGAGATGCCTGCCGCCGCCAAGCTGCGTGGTGATCTCGTGCTGGACGTGCTGGTCCGTTTCCTTTACCCGCGCTACGCCGCCTCGCCGGAGACCCTGCGGCTGGCCGGCGAACTGCTGGCCCGCACCGACGTCGAACTGCCGCTGCGCAGGCGGGTCGCGGACTTCACCGATGACCTCCGCCGGGCGGTCGCCGCCCGCGCGGACGGCGCTGTCTGAGGCGAGAGGAAGAAGTCCCATGCGGGTGGGAATTGTCGGCGGCGGTATCGCGGGCGCGCTGCTCGCTTGGCGACTGAGCCGGACGGCGCCGCGGACCGCGGTCGACGTCTACACCGCCGGACCGGCCGACGGCGACGCGACCGGCGCGTCCGGCGGTCTGGTGCGCGGCTTCGAGCGGGTCGTGCCGTTGTGCCGTCAGGCCGCCGACGGTCTCGCGGAACTGCGCGGCGATCCCGCGCTGCGGTCGGCGGCGGCGTACCGGGAGGTCGACTCGGTCTGCGTGCTGCCCGCCGGTGCCGAGGTGACCGAGCCGGTCCGGGTGCTCGAAGAGGTTCTGCCCGGCTCGGCGACGCTGCTCACCGGTGCGGAGCTGGCGGCCCGCTATCCGTTCCGCGGCCTGCCTTCCGGCGTGACCGCTGTCGTCGAGCGGCAGGCGGGTTTCCTGTCGCCCGCCCGGTTGCGGGCCGCCGCGCTGGCCTGGATCGCCGACAGCGGCGGGACGGTCCGCCGGGTGCCGGTGGTGACCGTGACTCCGGCCCCGGCCCTGTGCGGGGCCGACGGCACGGCCAAGGGATACGACGCGGTCGTGCTCGCCGCGGGTCCATGGACGCCTGCCCTGCTGAGGGCGAGCGGGCTGCCCACCGGCGGGCTGCGCGTCAAACAGATCCAGTACTCCGTGTACGAGGGCAGGCCCGCCGGGCTCGGCGTCTTCGTCCGGGAGGACACGGGGATGTGGGGCCGACCGGAGGGAGACACGGGGTTCCTTCTCGGCCTGCCGAGCGACAGGTGGGACGTCGACCCGTCCTGCCCGCGGCCGGACGCCGCACTCGTCGAGCGGGTCGCGGAGGAGGCCCGTCGCCTGCTGGGCCATCCTCCGGCCGGTCACCGTCCACTTCGGACCACGGTCTCGTCCGACTGCTATCACGACCCACCGGGCCTCGAACTGCGCGAGGTCTGCCCGGGGGTGTTCACCTTCACCGGTGGCTCGGGCGGCGCGGCCAAGACCGTGCTCGCGGCGAGCAGGGTGGCGGCGGCCGCCTTGTCTCGGTGAGCAGTAGGCACCTTCAGCTGTACTGGACGAGCTCCACCAGCAGTCCTGCGGGCCGGGCCAGGTAGAGGAAGGCGACCAGCATGCCCGGCCGGGCGCCGGTGCAGGGCTCGCGGTCGACGGGGGTGAAACCGGCTTCGCGCAAGCGGTTCAGCTCCGGAACCAGGTTGTCCACCTCGAAGGCGATGTGGTGCAGTCCGGGGCCGAACCTGGCGAAATGGCCGTCGAGCGCCGAACCGGGACCGGCAGGGGAGACCAGTTCGATCAGGGGCCTGCCACCGCCTCCGGCCGGCTGCCAGAACTCGCATGCCACCCGATAGCCGGCGGCGATTCCACTGTCCAATTTGGACATGCCGAGAGTGGTCATGGCGGGCCCGAGCGCCGAAGGATCGTCCGTCGCGAGTCCGATGTGGTCGATGCCGAGCAACATGACCCGAGGATAGCGGCGTGCCGCACGGTTGTTCCCGCACTGATTCACGCGCAGCTGACCGGAACACTTTTCGGCGGCCCGCGCCGTACGCTCCGGTCCATGACGACCGATGACGTGACAGAAAACGGATTGAGGACGGCCGTCGAACGGGAACTGCACCGGGCGCGGGCCGATCTGGAACAGCTGGTCCGCATTCCCGGTATCGCCTTTCCCGAATTCGACCACACGCACCTGGACCGCTCCGCGGAGGCGGTGGCGACGATACTGCGTGGCTGCGGATTGGACACCGAAGTCGTCCGCGCCGGTGGCCATCCGGCCGTCCTCGGCCGCAGTCCCGCGCCGCCCGGTGCGCCGACGGTGCTGCTCTACGCGCACCACGACGTGCAGCCGCCGGGCGACGAAGCGTTGTGGGACAGCGATCCTTTCGAGCCCGAGGAGCGCGACGGCAGGCTCTACGGCCGCGGCGCGGCGGACGACAAGGCGGGGCTGATGGCGCACGTCGCGGCGCTGCGGGCGTTCGGTGATGCCCTGCCCGTCGGGGTCGTGGTGTTCGTCGAAGGTGAGGAGGAGTACGGCTCGGCGTCGCTCGCCGACCTGCTCCGGATCCACCATGACAAGCTGCTGGCCGACGTCGTCGTGATCGCCGACTCGGCCAACTGGGACATCGGCGTTCCCGCGCTGACCACGTCGTTGCGGGGCATCGTCAACTGTGTGGCCGAGGTGCGCACCCTGGACGCCGCCGTCCACAGTGGAATGTTCGGGGGAGCCGTGCCGGACGCACTGACCGCGTTGGCCCGGCTACTGGCGACCTTGCACGACGACGCGGGCGACGTCACGGTGGAAGGACTCGCCGTGGGCTCCGGGTCCACCTTGGATCTCTCGGCCGACAGGGTGCGTGCCGAGGCGGGAATGGTCGACGGCGTCCGCTTCACCGGCACCGGTTCACTGGCGGACCGGTTGTGGACCAAGCCCTCGTTGTCGGTTCTCGGTATCGACGCGCCCTCGGTTCTCCAGGCGGGCAATGCCCTGGTACCGGTGGCGCGGGCGAAGATCAGTGCCCGGCTGGCCCCCGGCGACGATCCGGTCAAGGCGTTCGCCGCGCTCCGGGACCACCTCGAAGTCCACTGTCCCTGGGGTGCCGCGATCACGGTCACTTTGGACGGTGCCGGAGCGCCGTGCGTCATCGACACCACGGGCCCGCGCTACGAAGCGGTCCGATCGGCGTTGCGTGCCGCCTGGGGCGGGGTTCCGCCGGTGGAGATCGGCGTCGGCGGTTCCATCCCGGCCGTCTCGACGTTCCAGGCGGAGTTCCCGGCCGCCACGATCGTGGTGACCGGCGTCGAGGATCCGGACACCCGGGCACACGGCCCGAACGAGAGCCTGCACCTCGGCGAGTTCGCCCGGGTCTGCCTCGCCGAGGCGCTCATGCTGGACGGGCTGGCCCGGACTACCCGCTGACCGGCTCGGCGAGCATGCTCAGCGCGGCCGGATTCGCCGCGAACACCGCCGTGTCGTAATCCTCGATCATCGACGAGACCGGCCCGTCGTACTCCGCCAGCCATTCATCCGTGGCGTAAAGCGAACGAGACCGCTCGACCCGATCCTGCTCGGACGGAAAAGCGCGCAGCAGGAAATAACCGTTTTCGTTGTTCGACGACGGGCCGTGCGCGACCACCGTGATACCCAGCTTGCGCATCAACGGAATCGTGCCCTCCCGGCTGATCCGGTCGAATTCCTCGCGGCTGCCGGACTTCACGGTGAACAGTCGAATCTCCAGCAACCATGGTTTAGCGTTGTCCATCTCACACCTCGCCCTCGGTATTCCGGAAGGGCGAGTAGAGCACCGAAGAATGGCGGACGTCAATTAACGGCGAATCGAATGCGTCAACGTCACCGGTCAGGTTCCGGTTCCTGGGCCCGCTCGAGTTCTTCGACGGCACGCAGTGGGCCTCGATCGGCGCCCCGAAGCAACGGGCGCTGCTGGCTGTCCTGTTGATCAACGCCAACCGCGCGGTGTCGGCGGACCAGCTCATGGCGGAACTGTGGGGCGAGCGGCCGCCGCCGAGCGCCGCCGGCCTGCTGGCGGGCTACGTCTGGCGGCTGCGGAACAGCCTCGGCGACCCGCGAGGGCGGATGCTGAGCACCAGGGCACCCGGTTACCGGCTCGTGCTGCCGCCTGGCTCGACCGACGTCGACGAATACGAAGAGCTGGTCGCGGCGGGCCGGAAGAGCCTCGCCGAGGGCGACTTGTCTTCGGCGGTCACGACGCTGACCGAAGGACTCGGGATGTGGCGCGGGACGCCGATGGCGGACGTGGCGATGGTCCCGTCCGTCCTTGCCGAGTCCGCGCGGCTCGAAGAGGCGCGGCTGGCGGTGGTGGAGGCCCGGATCGAGACCGAGATCGGGCTCGGCGGGCACGAGGCGCTGCTTCCCGAACTGAAGCTGATGGTCTCGCAGTTCCCGCTGCGCGAACGGCTCCACGCGCATCTGATGGTGGCGCTCTACCGGTCCGGACAGCAGGCCGAAGCCCTTGGCGCGTATCGGGATCTGCGCAGGCTGCTGGTCGACGAGCTCGGCGTCGAGCCGAGCAAACCGCTGCGGGAACTGCAGGGCCGGATCCTGCGGGACGACCCGCTCCTCACGGAGACAGTCCGGCGCACCACCCCGGCGTCCGCGGTCCGGCGGCCCGCCGTGCCGCGCACTCTGCCTCCCGACGTGCCCGCCTTCATCGGCAGGGACCGCGAACTGGCCTGGATCACCTCCCGGCTGACAGCCGGGGAGCAGCGCTGCGCCGTGCACGGGATGGCAGGCGTCGGCAAGACAACGCTGGCCGTGCATGCCGCCCACCGCGTGGCCGGGTCCTTTCCGGACGGCCAGGTGTATGTGAGCCTCGGGGCGTCCTCGGCGCGCGGTCCGAGCTCCCCGGTCGAGGTGATCGGGCGGCTGCTCGCGGCGCTGGGCGTCCCGGCCGACGACCTCCCGCCGGACGAGGAGGGGGCCGCCGCGTTGCTGCGCGCCGTCCTCGCCGACCGCCGGGTGGTCATGGTGCTCGACGACGTCGCCGACTCCGGGCAGATCCGTCAGCTGCTGCCGTCGGCGCCCGGCTGCGCGGTGATCCTGACCGGCAGGCCCGCCTCCACCGCGGTGGACGGGGCCGGCCTGGTTCGCCTCGGCAGGCTCCCGGAGACGGCCGCGACGGCGCTGATCCGCCGCTACGCCGGGGCTCCCCGGGTGGACGCCGAGCAAGCCGCCACCGTCCGGCTCGCCGGGCTTTGCGACCACCTGCCGCTCGCCCTGCGCGTCGCCGCCACCCGGCTCGCGCAGCGTCCGGAGTGGACGGTCGGCGAGTTCGCCGCGCGGCTGGCCGACCCGGGGCGCAGGCTCGACGCGCTGGCCTGTGACGGACTCAGTGTCCGCGCGAGCCTGCAGGCGGGTGTCCGGCTGCTGCGGCGCTCCGCCGATCCGCTGGCGACGCGCGCGCTCGGTCAGCTCGGGATGCTGGACCAGCCGGTGGTCTCGACGGAAGCGCTCGCGGCCGCGCTCGACATACCCGTCCCCGCGGCCGAAGCGGCCGCCGAGCGCCTTGTCGACGCAGGGCTCGTCGAGACGCTGCGGATGGACTGGTACCGGGTGCCGGGATTGGTGCGCTTGTTCGCCGTCGGCGAGTACGGCCGGCTGTCGCCGGCGGCGTGGTGAAGGTTCAGCGCAGCATCGACCGGTCGGTGGGGGTCAGCAGCAGCCGCTCGACGGACTCCGGCAGATGCGGCCGGACGTCGTCCCGCCACTCGGGTAGCGCGGCCAGCCTCTCGGTGTGCTCGGCGTAAGCGTCCTGGTCGGCGAACGAAGCGAGCACGATGATTACGTGTTCTCCCGTGCGGACCGGCAGCCCCTCGAAGTCGTTCTCCGCGTATTCCGTCCGCAGCAAGGAGAGCGGAGTGGCGCCTGCCTTCTCCAGCAGCGGAAGAACGGTCTCGCCGAAGAACCGGACAAGCTGCTCGTCCGGCGCCGACGGCAGGTAGTGGATCGTGGCCGTGACCAGCGAAGACGCGGGCGTGTCCCGGATCGTGGGGTCGAGGTCCGCCAGCACTCCGTGCGTGACCGGCCGCAGTAGCAGCACGTCGTCCGTGTCGATCATGGTGGCGTTGGCCGCCGCGGCGTTCGCCTTCCAGACCGGACCCGTGTAGAAGCTCGTCAGTGACCGGAGCCTGGCCTCCATGTCCGGGAAGCCCCGCAGCCACACGAAGTGATCCGGGCGGTCCAGATCCCGGAACTGCCCCAGGACGCGCATCCCGGTGGCTTCTTGGGTCTCGACGAACTCCCGGTCGAACAGCTCGATCAGTTCCTCGCGCCGTCCGGGATGAAGGGTGTACTGCCGCAGCTCGATAACGTCGGTCACGCGAAGGACACTAAGGCATCAGGCTTGTCGTGAAAGGGCTTTTCGGCAGTCAGGCGTCGAGCAGTTTGTCGAGGGTGATGGGGAGGTCGCGGACGCGGCGGCCGGTGGCGTGGTGCACGGCGTTGCCGAGGGCGGCGGCGATGCCGACGGTGCCCAGTTCGCCGATCCCGCGGGCGCCGAGGGGGTTGAAGACGGTGTCGGGATGGTCGAGGAAGCGAACGTCGATCGGCGGGACGTCGGTGCTGACCGGGAGGACGTAGTCGGCGAGGTTCGCGTTGGCGATGCGGCCGGTGCCCGGTTCGAGGTGCGTGTTCTCCAGGAGGGCCTGACCGATGCCGAAGATCACACCGCCGACGATCTGGCCGCGCGCGGTCTTCTCGTTGACGATGGCACCGGCGTCGATGACCGTCGTCACCCGGCGCACACGGCATTCCCCGGTCCAGCGATTGACCGCGACCTCGCAGAAGTGCGCGCCGAACGAGGTGAAGGCGAAGCGCTCGCGTTCCGGGCCCAGCGCGGTGGTCTCGGTGGCGTCGATCCCGGCGAGGTCGACGATGCCGAGCAGCGCGCCGAAGCCGATCCGCCGCCCGGGCCCCACGACGTCACCGCGTTCGTAGCGCACCTTGTCCTGGCCCATGCCGTGGAACGGGGACCGTTCGTGGGTCACGGCGAGTTCGAGCAGGGCGCGCTTCGCGGACTGTGCCGCCGCGTGGACGGCCGGGGCGGAACTCGCCGTGCCCGCGGAGGCGAACGCGCCGGGATTGTCGGCCAGCGCCGAGTCGCCGAGCGCGGCGTGGACGCGGTCCACCGGGAGGCCGAGGGCGTCGGCGCCGACCACGGTCAGCACCGTCCACATCCCGGTGCCCAGATCCGACGTCGCGGTGGACACCGTCGCGGTGCCGTCGGCCTGGAGCCGGACCTTCCCCGTCGTGCGGTACCGCGAGGCCGGGTAAGCGGCCGTCGCCATGCCGGTGCCGAGCAGCCACTCGCCGTCGGCGACCGCCCTCGGCACCGAGGCACGCCGGGACCAGCCGAACATCTCCGCGCCGACGCGGTAGCACTCGTCGAGGTGCTTGCCGGACCACGGCACGCCCCGTCCCGGGTACGTGGTGGCGTAGTTGCGCAGGCGTAACTCGATCGGGTCCATGCCGAGCCGTACCGCAAGCTCGTCCATGGCGGTCTCCAGCGCGAACGACCCGGCTTCCGGCCCCGGCGCCCGCATCGGCGTCTGGGGTGGGACGTCCAGGGTCACGAGGCGCTGTCCGACGTGGATGTTGGGGGAGGCGTAGAAATAGCGCGAGGTGGTGTGCGGCCCCGCCTCGTAAAGGAACCCGTCGCCGCCGCTCGACAGGCTGGCGTAGGCGTCGTGCTTGAGGGCGACGAGGTGCCCACCGCGATCCGTGCCGAGGGAGACCGTCTGGGACATGGCCGAGCGATGACCGGTGACGCCGAAGGTCTGCTCCCTGGTGAGCACGATCCTGACCGGGCGGCCGAGTGCCTTCGCCGCGGCCGCGGCGAGCACGGGATGCCCCCAGGTGAGGATCTTGTTGCCGAACCCGCCGCCGACGTGCGGGCTGAGCAGATGCACCCGGGAAGGGTCGACGCCGACGGTGGTGGCGATCGTCCCGGCGGCCAGCTGAGGAGCCTGTGCGCCGCTGTAGAGGGTGAGGTAGCCGTCGCGCCACACCGCGATGGCGGCGTGGGGCTCCATGGCGCTGTGGTACTCGATCGGCTGGGTATAGGTGGCGGTGACGACCACGTCGCTCGCACCGAGGGCTTCGTCGATGGACGCGACCCCGTCCGCGAGCAGGTCGAGCAGCGCCGGCTCGCCGTTGACGTCGTCCGGCAGGGTGGCGCCGGGCATCCCGTCCCGCAACGACGTCCGCGGCGGGACGGCGGTGTAGTCCACGCGGACCAGCGCGGCCGCGTCACGAGCCTGCTCGAAGGTCTCGGCGACCACCAGCCCGACGATCTGCCCGTGGTAGCGAACCTGGTTGTCCCGCAACGGAAGCCAGTTGTACCCGACGCCGGATTCGGCGCCGCCGAACAGGGGCAGCGGGTCGGCGTGAGTGTAGACGGCGAGCACGCCGGGGGAGCGCCGCGCGGCCGCGCTGTCGATGGCGCGGACGGTGCCGCGCCCGACCGTGCTCAGCAGGAGGTAGCCCTCGGCGAGGCCGTCGACCGGATAGTCGGCGGAGTACCGCGCGGCCCCGGTGACCTTGAGCCGTCCTTCGACGCGTGAGATCGAGGTCATGGTCTGTCCGCCAGCTTCATCAGGGCGCGGGTGACGGTGCGCCGCAGCAGCGGCACCTTGAAACCGTTGTGAGTCAACGGACGGGCTCCTTCAGTGGCGAGTGCCGCGCCTTTCTCGACGACGTCGAGCCGCGGTGGACGGCCGCGCAACGCGTCCTCCACCGCGGCCAGGCGCCATGGCCTGGTGCCGACCCCGCCCGCCGCGAGCCGCACGTCACGCACGACGCCGTCGCGGACCGACAGCGCGGCCGCGACCGAGGCGAGCGCGAACTCGTAGGAGGCCCTGTCGCGCACCTTCACGTAGGTCGACCGGTTCGCCCAGCCGAGCTGGGGAACGGTCACCTCTGTCACCAGTTCGCCCGGCCGCAGGTCGTTCTCGAGGTGCGGGGTGGTGCCGGGCAGGCGGTAGAACTCGGCGAGCCGGACCTCGCGGGAGCCGTCCCGGCCGGTCAGCCGCACCGAGGCTTCCAGCGCCACGAGAGCCACCGCGAGGTCGCTCGGATGCGTGGAGACACAAGAGTCACTGGTGCCCAGGACGGCGTGGGTGCGGTTGGCGCCTTCGATCGCCGGGCAGCCGGTGCCGGGTGCCCGCTTGTTGCACGGCGTGGCGGTGTCCCGGAAGTACCCGCATCTGCTGCGCTGCAGCAGATTCCCGCCGATACTGGCCATGGTGCGCAGCTGTGGTGACGCGCTGGCCAGCAGGGCCTCGGCGAGCATCGGGTACCGCGAGACCACCAGGGGATGAGCGGCCACGTCGCTCATCCGCTCCAGGGCCGCGATGTGCAGCCGCTGCCGGTCCGTCCAAACACCGGTCAGGGGCACGCGGTTGATGTCCACCACCCGGCTCGGTGTCAGCACTTCGAGTTTCATCAGGTCCACCAGCGTCGTGCCGCCCGCCAGGTAGGCGGAATTCGGCGCCGCGGCGCGGTCGAGCGCCTCGGCCACGCTGTACGTGAGCGCGAAGTCGTAGGGCCGCATCAGTCCGCCGCTCCCGCTGTCTTGATCGCCTCGACGATGTTGGTGTACGCCCCGCAGCGGCAGAGGTTGCCGGACATGAGCTCCCGGATCTGCTCCGGCGAGCGGGCGCGCCCTTCGCGGAGCAGTGCCACCGCCGACATGATCTGGCCGGAAGTGCAGAAGCCGCACTGGAACCCGTCGTGTTCGAGGAACGCCTGCTGCACCGGATGCAGCCTGTCGCCACGCGCCAGCCCCTCGATGGTGGTGACCCGCCTGCCGGTCACGGAACCCGCCAGCGTCAGGCAGGACAGCACCCGCCGTCCGTCGACGTGCACCGTGCACGCCCCGCACTGTCCGCGGTCGCACCCCTTCTTCGTGCCGGTCAACCGCAACCTGTCGCGGACCGCGTCGAGCAGCGTCACCCGCGGATCCAGCCGCAGCCGCTCCACCCGCTCGTTGACCCGTAGTTCGACGTCGATGAGGCCGCCGCTCGGTTCCGCGTCTGCGGCGTCCGTGTTTTCGAGTTGCCCGCCGACCGCCAGTACCGCCGACGCCGTCGCGGTCCGGCCCAGGAAGCCGCGCCGGGAGATTCTGCCCTCGTTCGATTCATCCATGGTCTGATCGGACTCCTCCAGGATTGCCCCTCAGCGGACATCGACAGAGTTTCTCGGATCGCCTCTTGTTTCGACATCGCTCAGCTGAGCAGGAGCTCGGGTAGAGTTCGCGGCATGCTCGAGCTCCGACCCAATTGCGAGTGCTGCGATCGCGACCTGCCGCCCGCCGCGGACGCGCTTATCTGCACCTTCGAGTGCACTTTTTGCCCCGGTTGCGCGGAAGGCCGCTTCGGCGGGGTCTGCCCCAACTGCGGGGGCGAGCTTGTGCGCCGTCCTGTGCGGCCCGCGGTTTTGCTCGAACGGCACCCGCCTTCGGCGCAGCGGGTGGTCAACGCGCACGCGGCCTGTTCGCCGGCCTAGGCCGGGAGGGCGGCGGTGAGGGTGGTCGTGAGTGGGACGACCTTGATCAACGGAGGATCCGGGCTACTTGTCGAGGGGCGAGGCGAAGGTGCCCCGTCGGTCGGGGTGAAGGGGCCTTCAGGACACGACGTCGAGTCGCCGAACCTCAGGGTGCCCCCGATGTGGCACTGGGGACACTCACCGTCCCCAATGCCACATTCGGCGCACACCTCAACGGCAAATATGGCGTGATCGACCCTCGCTGTCGGCTTCAAAGAAGGGGCTTTCGCGGCGTGGGCTGAACTGACTCGCAGGGAGTCGACCGCGACCTCAACTGTCCATAAGGGACAAATGGTCTCGAAGTGTCCGCTGTGAGCGTTTGTGAAGGGGTCGTGGGTGGCAAGTGGGGTTATCGAGGACGGTGCCAGTGACTCTGCGCGACACCGGGCCGTTGGCGCCGACTGTGTGGATTTTGGTGCGTTGGACGAGCGGAAATCCACACACCCGTCACCCTGAGTGACACCTCGCGTCCTCGCTGGACACGTCGACCCGACACCTTTGCCCCGCCCTTCTTTGCAATGAAGCAAGGCGACGAGGGTCTTCGCGCGACGGTGGAGGAATCAGGACGTTGAGCGTCCCGATTCCTCCACCGTCGATCGGGCATCCGGTCGGGCAGCCGTGAGGCACCCACCCCTACTTCTGTCCCACCCGAATCCGCATCGAAGTACCGGCCTGCGAAAGCACCCGGATCGTGGTTCCGGTGGCAGGGAGGACCACACCGGCGTTCGGCTGCTCGGGGAACAGGAAGGTCCCCGTGTCGTCGAACAGGGAGACGGCGTCCTGCCCGCGGATGTAGCTCGGCTTCCCGTTGACGTGGAGCGTGAACGAGTCCGCCTTGCGGAGCGAGAACGGCATGTCGTAGCCGGCGATCCTGGATCGCCAGGGGACGCCTTCGAGGTTGTAGATCGGCGCGGGATGCGCGTCGATCGGCAGGATCAGGCCGGAGCCGAGATGCTCGCTGGTGTTGTTGTCCATTTCGGACGTATCCCAATAGGACACCACCAGCCCGCTCTGATACGGGAAGTGCTCGACGAAGGCGGGCTTGTCCGGGAAGCCGAAGTTGTAGGGACCGCTGCGCAGGTATTGGCCATAGGACTCGTACGTGCGGTTCGACGCGAGATAGAAGTTGTCGAACACGCGGGTCTCGGTGTCGGCCGCCGTCCGGAAGCCGTCGAGTGCCCAGCCGTTCGCCCCGTTCTCCGCGCCGTCGGTCAGCACCGGTGCGCCGTCCGCGGTGATGGCGATTTCGTCGGCGAAGAACCCGCTACGGGCCAAGGCGCCGTCGGTGCGGTACTGGAACCGGAGAAGGACGTTCTTGCCCGCCACCGAGTCGAGCGGCACGGTCATGTCGACCCAGTTCCCGCCGGTGCTGCTCGAAAGTCCTGGTTGACCGCCGAAATCCCGTTGGAAGGGCACGCCACCGGCGGTGCCGTTCAACGCTGTCCAGGTGACGCCGCCATCGGCCGAAACCTGCGTGTAGAGGAAGTCGAAGTCCGGCTGGATGTCGTAGCGAGCTTTGAGTGTCAGCGACGCCGACGTCTTGCCGGTCAGGTCGAGTGGCCTGGTCATCGTGGTGGACAGATTGTTGCCCTTGGTACTCCACCACTGGTTCCGGCCCGCGAACGGCTGTCCATAGTGGAACGTCTTCGCCTTGTCCGGCAGCACGACCACGACGCCTTGTGCCTTGGCCGAGTTGTACTCGTGCGGGCCGAGTTCGAGGGTGCGGGTCCGGCCCGCCACCACGACCTCGTAGTCGAGCCAGCCGAGCTGCAGTTTGGACCACGCGTCCAGGTCGTTGATGCGGGTGCCGATGACCTCGCCGGGGCCGGAGACACGCTGCTGCGCCATCGGCGACCACCAGCTGACGTTGTTCGCGCCGGCGTTGGTGTCGTACAGGTCGGGCAGGCCGAGATCGTGGGCGAACTCGCGGCAGAACACGCTGACGCCGCCGTTCTCCGGCTGGATGGTGTAGTTGCCGATCCAGAGACCGCTGTCGCCGATCTGGGTGCCGCCCCGGAGGTTGCCGTCCGGGCCCGAGGTGGTGTTGTCGAACGCGTAGGCGCTGTGGCTGTAGATCGCGTCCTCGCCGCGGATCGGATCGGCGTCGGCCTGGTCGGCGCCGGCGTGCACGATCTGGAAGTGGTCGAGGTAGCCGTCCGGCTCGTTGAAGTCGCCGTCGCCGTCGAAATCGTCACGGTCCCAGGTGTCGAAGGTGGCGAGCTGCGCGCGGATCTGCGCCGGTGTCCGGCCGGCGGCGAGCTGCCCGGCGTACCAGGAGTTGGCCGCGTCGGTCACCAGGTCGAAGGAGTTGGCGCAGACGACGCCGGCGCACGGGAATCCGTTCGAACGGCCGTAGCGGGCCTCGTTGTACGGCACCTTGGTCCAGTCGCTGACCGTGCCCTCGACCGAGTATCGGCCGGAGGACTGTTTGCGATAGTAGTCGGTGAGCGAGTTGGCGCCGGGCGCGGTGGAGAAGTACAGATCCTGGTAGTGCCGTCGATCGTAGTCGGCTTGCCAGAGGGTGGTGTTGTCGATCCGCCGGTCGGGTTCGGGGATCTGGTCGTGACGCGGACCGTCGAAGCGCACCGGGCCGGGGATGGCCGGATCGGTGTCGACGTCGGGGTAGGACGGATGACGCCGGTCGCCGAATTCGGCGAGCACCACGAAGATCCGATCGGTCTTCTCCCTCGCCAGCTCGACGTACTCGTCGACGAGGCCGTTCTTCGCTTTCGGAGCGGGCTTTCGGCCGGTTTTGACCACGGTGCTCGCGCCGCGCCGCTCGGCGACTTCGTTGCCCTTCAGTACATCCGCGAGCGCGGCCTGCCGCAGTCGCCTGCGCTGAACGTCGGCGGTGCCGGGCAGATCGTCCCCGCCTCGGGCGCCGTCGGTCACCGTGACCGACGGAGACGCGGACGCGACTGGAAGGCCGGCCGTCGAGCCGGCGACGAGGGAAGCAAGACACAGTCCCGCGCAAAGTCTTCTTAACAAAGGAAATCCCTCCCGGACAACCCGGTGGACGTGAATGGTGATTCTGGGTCCACACTGCCTACCACTCACGCCCGGCCCGGCCAACAATCCTCGCGACCGTCTACTGTCGGTGAGAGAACACCTTGCGCCACAAGCCGTTCCCCTGAACGATCGGCTCCGCCGTTCAACTGGTTCCGGAGCGGCAGTTGAACGCTTGAGGGCGCCGTTCGATTCCGAGGAGACTGACATGACCGAGAGCGGTAGCCGTTGGCGGATCATCGTCGACCAGGACTCGTGCATAGGTTCCGGGGTGTGCGTGGGAGACCTTCCGCACCGGTTCCGGATCATCGACGACAGGTCGCAGCCGGTCGACGGGGAGATCGGTGCCGACGAGGAGGTGCTCGCCGCGGCCGACTCCTGCCCACGGGAAGCGATTCGCGTCGTGGACGTGGCGACCGGCGAGGTGCTGGCGCCCCTCGACTGACCCTGACTTGAACAAGACACCGTGCCCGGCCCGCCGGGCACGTGGAGGACGTTGATGCAAAGCCGTCGAACGACGAATGTCGAGAGACTCTCGGCCGACTTCGTCCAGGATTCCTACACGTTGTACGCGCGGTTACGGGAAGCGGGCCCGCCCCGGGAAGTGATGATGCCGCACGGGATCAAGGTGTGGATGGTGACCCGCTACCACGACGCCCGTGCCCTGCTGGCGGATTCACGGATCAGCAAGGACGGGCGGCGGGTCAACGAGTTGTTCGCCCGGCACGCGGAGTCGCCGGACAAGGCTCCCGCGGCGGTCGACGACGAGCTGGCCGCGCACATGCTCAACAGCGATCCGCCGAACCACGTCCGCTTGCGCAGACTGGTCGGCAAGGCCTTCACCGAGCGGCGGGTGAAGCTGCTGCGGCCGCGGATCGAGGAGATCACCGACGAGCTGCTCGACCGGATGGCGGGCAAGCGGGAGGTGGATCTGATCGAAGACCTGGCCGCCCCGCTGACCATCACGGTCCTCGCCGAGCTGCTCGGCGTGCCGCGTGAGAACCGCGAGGTGTTCCGGGCTTGGACGAACACGCTCGTCGGGGCCAACCACACCGCGGAAGAGGTCGCCACGGCCTCGGCCGCGGTGGCGAAGTTCACCGAGGACCTGATCGACGCGAAGCTCGCCGATCCGGGTGACGACATGTTCAGCGCCCTGGTCCTGGCCACCGAGGAGGGGGACAGGCTCAGCAAGGACGAGCTGGTGGCGATGGTCTTCCTGCTCGTGGTGGCCGGGCACGACACCACGTTGAGCATGGTCGGCAACGGGGTCTACGCCCTGCTCCGCCATCCGGAGCAGCTCGCCAGGCTGCTGGCGGACCCGTCGTTGCTGCCCGCCGCGGTCGAGGAGCTGCTGCGGTACGAGGGTTCGGTCAGCCTGGCGACCTTCCGCTTCACCACCGGCGACATCACGCTGGACGGCGTCACCGTCCCCAGCGGGGAGATCGTGGTGGTGGCACTGGGTTCGGCGAATCGCGACACGGAGAAGTTCGAGCACGCGGATCAGCTCGACCTCACCCGCGGGCTCGGCAGCCATCTGGCCTTCGGGCACGGCATCCACTACTGCGCCGGTGCGCCGCTGGGCCGCCTTCAGGTGGAGATCGGGATCGGCAGGTTGCTGGAGCGATATCCGGACCTGGCGCTGGCGGCGGACCCGGAGCAGCTCCGGTGGAAGACCAGCACCATCATGCACGGCCTCGTCTCGTTGCCGGTTTCCCTGCACGGCTAAGCCGTTTGCCTGCCCCGCCACGAAAGGCTCAGCGTGGCGGGGCACGGGCGTCTTCGTGAGGCGCGGCCGGCACCCGATCGCGTGATACCGTTGCGGTATGGGCGATTTCGATTTCCTCGTAGGATCGTGGAATGTCCACAACCGCCGCCTGACGAAGCGGCTCACCGGTAGCGACGACTGGGTCGAATTCACCGCGCCCGCGAAGAGTTGGAGCCTTTTCGAAGGAAAGGCCAACGTCGACGAAATCGTTTTCCCGGACGGGGTCCGAGGGCTCACCCTGCGCCTGTTCGACCCCGCCACCGGGAAATGGTCCCTGAACTGGTCGAGCAGTGACACCGGAACGCTCTTTCCTCCTGTCATCGGCGAATTCATCGACGGGCGCGGTGTTTTCCACGGCGACGACACCGAGGGCGGCACACCCGTGCGGGTCCGCTTCGTCTGGTCGGACATCACGGAGAATTCGGCGCGCTGGGAGCAGTCCTTCTCGACCGACGGCGGCGCCAGCTGGGAACTCAACTGGATCATGAGTTTCACCCGTGCCTGACGATCATATTTCCGCGAGCGGCCGATCACGATGCGCAAGCGTCGCCGCGTGACCGAACCGCCCGCGGTCTGCTTCTCTGGCCCGCATGCAGAAGCGCATCGAAGCATCCCAACTGGTTCCCGGACGCGGCGCTCCGATCCTGGACGGGGTCGTGATCGTCGAGGGCGAACGGATCCGCTACGCCGGTCCGCGTGACGAGGCGCCGGCCACTCCCGGCGCCGACGTGACCCGCGGGCATACCGTGATGCCCGGAATGTGGGACTGTCACGGCCATTTCATGGGTCTGCGGAGCGCGGACCTGCACGATCTGATGCACGAGCCGATCGCGCTGCGGGCGGCCCGCTGCGTTTCGGACCTGCGTGCCTGCCTCGATTCGGGCTTCACCTCCATCCGCGAGGTCGGCGGTCTCGGTATCCACTTGGCCCGCGCGGTCGCCGAGGGCACCATCGAGGGGCCGACGATCTACAGCGCGGGCACGGCCTTGTCGACCACCGGTGGCCACGGCGACATCCACGGCTTCCCTGTCTCGTGGATCAACGACTTCGGCCATCTCGGCGGCGAGCTGCGGCTGGCCGACGGACCGGCCGAATGCGCGCGGGCCGCCCGCGAGCAGTTGCGCAACAACGCCAAGCTGATCAAGGTGTTCGCCTCCGGCGGCGTTCTGTCCGAAGTGGACCATCCGGTCCATCAGCAGTTCACCGACGCCGAGCTGGCCGCGATCGTCGAGGTCGCGGGCCAGGCCGATCGGGTGGTCGCCGCGCACTGCCACGGCAAACCGGGCATCATGGCCGCGCTGAAGGCTGGTGTGCGGACCATCGAGCACGGCACCTACCTGGACGAGGAGTCCGCCGCGGCGATGCGCGAGACCGGGGCGATCCTGGTGCCCGCCCGCGCGATCATCCACCTGCTGCTCACCAGCGACCTGGTTCCGCCCTACGCCAAGCGAAAGCTGGAGGGGGTGGCGGGACGCCACCTCGACGCGATCTCGCTGGCCCGCGAGGCGGGTGTCACCATCGCGCTGGGCACCGACCTGGCCATGACCGGACCGGGCCGCCCCACCCAGTGGGGAAAGGGCGGCATCGAACTCTCGCTGATGGTCAAGGGCGGCGCCACGCCGCTGGAGGCGATCGAGATGGCCACGGCCACCGCGCCCGCCACCCTGGGGCCGCAGGCGCCGCGCTCCGGCCGCTTGCTGGCAGGCTACGACGCGGACGTGCTCCTGCTGGACGCGGATCCGGTGCTGGACATCGACGTCCTCGCCGATCCGGCACACGTGACCGACGTCTGGAAGTCCGGCCGACGGGTGAAACAGTCCATTCAGGACAGTCCCGACCTCGGGGAACAACGGCCGTAGAACCCGAGTACATCAAGAGAACAACCGCGGCGGCGATGGTCTCGATGACGAAGCCCCGGCCCATGGAGAAATGCCCATGAGTGACACGATTGTCGATTTCGACGCCATCATCACGCGCTATGCGACCTTCACCTTCGACGATTCGACACCCTTGCTCGACGCGGGCCTGGAGTCCCTGGCGCTGTTGCGTCTCGCTGTCGACGTGGCCGGCGACGACGACGCCGAGATCGACGCCACCCGGCTGGTCGACCTCCACACGGTCGCCGATCTGAAGAACTGGCTGGCCGATCTGGCCGCCACCGGCCAGGACGGAGCCGCGTGATGACGACTCGCAGACTCTTCGACTGGTTCGGCGATTCGGTGGCGGGCTCCGGCTCCTCGACGGCGATCGAGGTGGCCGGGCTCTCCTTGAGCTACGACGAGCTGCGGGCCGCCGTCGAACGGATGGCGGTGCGGCTGGTGGCGGCCGCGGGCAGGCGCCCGGACAGGGTCGGCCTGCTGACGTCGCGCAGCCTCGCGAGCTACGTGGGATACCTGGCGATCCAGCGGGTCGGCGCCGCGGTGGTGCCGCTCAACCAGGGCGCGCCGGTCGCCAGGAACCTGGTGATCACCAAGGACGCCGGCCTGGACGTGACGATCGTCGACGACACCTCCGCCAAGCAGCTGCCGGAATACCCGCGGCAGTCGGGCATCCCGATCGTCGACCTGACCGGTGACCGGTGGCGGGGGCTGCTGGAGGGCGGTGAGCCGCTGCCCGAGATCGGTTGCGGCGACGGGGATGTCGCCTACATCATCTACACCTCCGGCTCCACGGGGAGCCCGAAGGGTGTGCCGGTGACGCACGGCTGTGTCTCCTCGTTGCTGGAGGACAACATCCGCCGATTCGGTTTCGCCGACGACTGCCGGGTTTCGCAGACCTTCGAGCTCTTCTTCGACGGTTCGATCGTCGAGCTCTTCGCCACCTGGGGGACCGGCGCGACCCTGTGCGTCCCGCAGCACAGCGAGGTGTTCGCGCCGGTTCGCTTCGTCAACGAGAAGCGGCTCACGCACTGGCTTTCGGTGCCGTCGATCATCTCCTTCGCCCGCAGGCTGCGCGCCCTCGCCCCGGGCAGCATGCCCGACCTGCGCCGGGGCATGTTCGGCGGCGAGCCACTGAACCTCGAACAGGTCGAGGTGTGGCGGGCGGCCGCGCCCAACGCGACCATCCACAACTGTTACGGGCCAACGGAACTGACCGTCATCTGCACCGGCTACGAGGTGCCCGCCGAACGCTCCGACTGGCCGGTCACCTCCAACCGGTCCATGCCGATCGGCGAGATCTTCCCGCATCTGGACTACGTCCTGCTCGACGACGACCTCCGGCGGTGCGAGGACGGCGAGCTGTGCGTGCGAGGCCCGCAGCGTTTCCCCGGCTACCTGGATCCCGCCGACAACGCCGGGCGGTTCCTGGCCTTCGACGGCGAACAGGGCTCGGTCTACGACGGCACCGAGCCGCTGACCCCCGGGCACTGGTACCGCACCGGTGACCGGGTCCGCCGGGAGACCGGCGAGCTGGTCCACCTCGGCCGGGTCGACGACCAGATCAAGGTCCGGGGCAACCGGGTCGAGCTGGGGGAGATCGAGTCGGCGCTGCGCAGGCATCCGTCGATCGCCGAAGTGGTCGTGGTGGCGCTCACCGCCGCCGACGGCGAGGTGGATCTGCACGCCGTCTATTCCGGCGACCCCGTGGACGAGGGCGAGTTCGCCCGGCTGCTCGAAGACCTCCCGGTCTACATGCGCCCGAGGGGCTACCACCAGCGCGACAGCATCCCGTTGGCCGCCAACGGAAAGGTCGATCGCAAGGCGTTGACCGAAGAGATTTCGCCGATCGTCCGCCGATAACCGGAAAGGAATTCCCGTTGAACGCTCCCGTCGCGACGGACACCGGCATGATCCCGGCGAGTGCCCTCATGGAAATGCTGTGGTGGATCCACCAGAGGGCCAGGAACAAGTCCGTCTACAACCAGACCTGGCCGCTGAAGGCCGACCGTCCGCTGGACTTCGACGCCCTGCGGGTCGCCTGGCAGGCCGTCGTGGACCGGTACGAGGCGATGCGCGCGAGCCTGCACCACCGTGACGGCGCGATCATGGTGTCCGTCGTGGACCACGTCGAGGTCGAGCCGCAATGGATCGAGATCGACGATCCCGGTTCCACACCGGTGGAACCCCTGCTCAGGTCGATCGCGGGGGAGATCCAGGAGCGTCCGCTCGCGCTGGACGTCGCCCCGGCGGCCCGGCTGGTGGCGGTGACCGTCGGCGATCAGCACGAGCTGCTGGTCACCGTCCACCACGCCCTCGTCGACGGGTGGGGGATGCAACTGCTGATGGACGACTTCGCCACGGCCTACGAGGCGGCGGTGGCGGGCGAGGACCCGGTGTTCCCCACGGAGCCGGTCTCGTTCCGGGAGCACATCCTCTCCTCGAACGCCGCCCGCACCGACGGCCGCTGGGACGCGAGCCTGAAGTACTGGCGCGAGAAGCTCGACGGCGCGGTGACCACGACCCTGGTCGCCGACAGGCACACCTACACCGGGACCGGCAACAAGGGCGGGATGGTGCGGTTCGTCTTCAGCCGGGAGGCCGTCGACGGCATCGGCTCGCTCGCGAAGCGGTACTTCACGACACCGTTCAGCGTGCTGTTCGCCGCGCTGCAGACGGTCCTCGCCCGCGGTGGCGCCGGACCGGAGGTGTGCACGGGCCTGGTCAGCGCCAACCGCATGACACCGCAGGACCAGGCGCTCGTCGGGTATCTGGCCAACGTCCTGGTCACCAGGACCGTCGTCGAGGACGGGGACTCGTTCGGCATGGTGGTCGAGCGGGTCCGCGACGGCATGTGGGACAGCCTCGCCCACCAGACTGTGCCGTTCTCGCTGGTGTACGGCGCGCTCACCGAATCGGCGCAGGCCCGGTTGCGGGACGCGATCCCGATCCTGGTGACCTGGTACGGATCGATCGGTGTCGGGCTGCGGCTCGGCGACGTCGCGCTGAGGCTGCAGCGCGCGCCGAACCGGGCGGCCCGCACCGACCTCGGCTTCGGGGTGTTCGACTTCGACGGCGAGTACATCGTCGAGTCCGAGTACAACGTCGGCCGGTTCGACCATTCGACGGCGCAGCGCCTGTTCCAGGACATCGACCGGATCCTCGCGGAGGGCGGCATCGACCCGGAACTGCCGGTGGGCACCATCGAGGTCCGGTCGAGGACAGCGCCCGCCTATCTGGAGCACACCATCACCACGGCGGATCTGGACACCACGGAGATGCCGGAGTCCGCGGCGCTCGACCAGGTCCGCCGGGTCTGGACGGAGGTGCTCGGCACTCCGCAGACGGGGGCGGACGAGGACTTCTTCGCCACCGGCGGCCGATCGCTCAAGGTCGTCCAGCTCGCGTCGGCCATCGAGGCGGAAAGCGGGGTGACGCTGGACATCACGAGGTGGCTCACCGAGCCGACCCCGCGGCGAGCGGCCGAGCAGCTCGCCGGCGACGCCGAGGCCGACGACGGCAGCACGCTGGTCACCCTCCGGGACGGCGACGGTCCGCATCTGCATCTACTGCCCGGCGCGGGCGGCACCGTGCGGGACTACGACGAGCTGGTGGCCGGACTGCCGCCCGGCTGGCGCGTCACGGCGTCGCAGGAACGCACCCCGCTGGACTCGATACCGGCGATGGCGGCCCGGTTCCGCGCCGATCTCGATGCCGAGGGACTGCGTCCCGACCTCCTCGGCGGCTGGTCGATGGGCGGGCAGATCGCGTTCGAGATGGCGGCCACGGGCCAGGGCGCCCCGCCGCCGGTGATGCTGCTCGACTCGACGCCCCCGGTCCGGCACGACATACCCCGCGAGGTGCGGGACGCCGTGGTGTACCAGGTCTTCGCCGAGAACATGGCCGCGACGTTCGGCGTGACCCTCGACGGCACGCCCGCCCGGACCACGCCCGGCGATCCCGAGCTGAGCATGCGGGTGCTGGCGGCACGGCTGGCCACGGCGAGCGGGCAGCCGGTTTCGGTGGCGATGCTCCTCGAACGGTGGGCGACGTTCAACCGGCACACCGACGCTGTCGGCTCGTACGTCAACGAACGGCCGCTTGAGGCTTCCGCGCTGCTCGTCCGGGCGGAGTTGACCGAGCAGCAGGTCGACCAGTGGACGGCGCAGTTCACCGAACCGCCGCGTTTGGTCCGGGTCGAGAGCGATCACTACGGCGTCCTCCGGGCCCCGGTGGTCACGGAAATCGCCCGCGCCGTCGACAGGCTCCGCGTCACCGCGACGCGCTCGACGTGATCTTGGAGGTGCTGTGTCCGAACGACCCTCGCCCGTTCCCGCCCTCGCGACAGCCGGGACCCCGCCGTCGCCGCGGCGCAACGAATGGCTGCTGATCTCGTTCACCGGAACGACCAACACCGCGGACGCGGTGATGCGGGTGGCGCTTCCGTTGCTGGCCACCACCGTCACCGGCTCCCCGGCGTTGATCGCGGCGGTGGCGATCATGCTGACGCTTCCGTGGCTGATCACCGCACTGCACATCGGCGTGCTGGTGGACCGCAAGAACCGGCGGTCGCTGATGGTAGGGGCCGAGTTCGCGCGCATGGCCGCGATGGCGGTGATGCTGCTCGCGGTCGCGGCGGACGTCGTGAACCTGCCGCTGATCTTCGGCGTGGCACTGGTGCTCGGCGTCGCGGAGGTGGTCGCGCAGCTGTCCGCGATGTCGATCATCCCGACGGTGACGCCGAAGAGCCGCTGGCAGTCGCTGAACGCGCGGCTGACCGCGACCGAGTACGTCACGTTCAGTTTCCTCGGCGCGCCGATCGGCGGGTTCCTCGTCGCCGCCGGATTCGCCGTGGCGCTGGGCACGAGCGGGGCGGTGTACCTGTTCGGCGCGTTGCTGCTGACCCTGCTGGCCGGCGACTTCACGGTGAAGCCGGGCAAGGAGCGACGGCCGGCGAGGGTGGAGATCCGCGAAGGCCTGACTTTCCTGTGGCGCCATAGGTTGCTGCGGACGATGTCCGCGCTGATCACGGTCATGGCCGGGTGCTGGGCGGCCTGGTACGCGCTCATCCCGGCGTACGCGGTCGGCGGGCCGCTCGGCCTCTCTCCCGCGCAGTACGGGTTCCTGCTGACCAGCCTCGGTGCCGGAGGTGTGCTCGGCACGGTGCTGGTCGGCCCGGTCAACCGGCTGATCGGCAGGCGATGGGCGATGTTCGTCGACATCGTCGGCACGGTGCTGATGGTCGGGGTGCCCGCGGTGGTACCCGGTACGCCGTCCAGTGTCTGGCCGGTCGGCGTCGCCGCGTTCTTCGCGGGCGTCGGCGGCACGATGTGGACGGTGAACTCCCGGGTGATCAGCCAGTCGCTGGTGCCCAATGAGCTGCTGGGCCGGTTCAGCGCGGCGAGCAGGCTGCTCTCCTGGGGCATGCTCCCGGTGGCCGCGGCGCTCGCGGGCGGTCTCGCCCAGCTGTTCGGCTTCCAGGTCGCGTTCGGCTGCTTCGCGATCGTCTGCCTGCTGATGATCTACCCGTTCCTGCGGGTGATCACCGCGGAGGCGGTCGCGGAGGCCGACGCCCCGGCCGGGGAAAGCAGCGCGAAGTGATCGATCCACAAGGGACGATGTACGGCTGGTTCCTCGACACCGTGCGGAGAAGCCCCGGCGCGACGGCGATCGACGTGTGTGACGACATGCTGAGTTACGGCGAGCTGCGGCTGCTCACCGACCGGCTGGCCGCCGGGCTGGTGCGGGCCGCGGGCAGGCGTCCGCACGCGGTCGGCCTGCTGGCCTCGCGCAGCCTCGCCACCTACGCCGGTTACCTCGCGGCGCTGCGGCTCGGTGCGGTCGTCGTCCCGCTCAACCCGAAGTTCCCGGCGAGCCGCAACCGGGCCATGTGTGTGGCGGCCGGCGTCGACGTGGTGGTGGCCGACGACTCCGGCGCGGCCGTCGCGGCGGAGGTCGTGGACGGCACCGGCGCCGTCGCGCTGCCGCTGCTCGGTGCCTGGCGAGAACGCCTGCCCGAGCCGTGGAATCCGCCCTACGACGGCGATCCCGACGCCGTGGCCTACCTGCTGTTCACCTCCGGCTCGACCGGAACGCCCAAGGGGGTGCCGATCCGGCACCGCAATCTGGCCGGTTATCTGGCGCACTGCGTCGAGCGCTACGCCGTCACGCCCGGATGCCGGCTTTCCCAGACCTTCGACCTGACCTTCGACCCGTCGGTGTTCGACCTGTTCGTCTCGTGGAGCACCGGCGCGACCCTGGTGGTGCCCTCCGACGCGGAGGTGCTCACCCCGGCGGCGTTCGTCGCCGGCAAGCGGATCACCCACTGGTACTCGGTCCCGTCCGTGGTGTCGCTCGCCGGACGGCTGCGCGGGCTGCGCCCCGGTGTGATGCCGGAGCTGCGCTGGAGCGTCTTCGCCGGCGAACAGCTCACCGTGGATCAGGCTCGGGCCTGGGCCGCCGCCGCACCGAACAGTGTGGTGGAGAACGCCTACGGCCCGACCGAGCTCACCGTCACGGTCACGGCGTATCGGCTGCCCGCCGATCCCGGGTCATGGCCGGACACCTCCAACGGCACCGTGCCGATCGGACGGCCGCACGACGCGCTCGACGCGGTGCTGGTCACCGAGGACGGCCGCGCGGGTGAGGACGGCGAGCTGTGCGTGCGCGGCGGCCAGCGCTTCGACGGCTACCTCGACCCGGCCGACGACCGCGGCCGGTTCCTTCGCGGCGAAACGTCTTTCGTCGTCGCCGAGGGCTCGCCGCGGAGGGACGACTGGTACCGCACCGGCGACCGGGTCCGCCGGGAAAACGGCGAACTCGTCCACATCGGACGGTTGGACGACCAGGTCAAGATCCGCGGCTACCGCATCGAACTCGGCGAGATCGAGGCGGTGCTGCGCGCACATCCGGGGGTGCGGGACGCCGTGGTGATCGCCGCGCCCGCACCGGGCGGGCGGACCGTGTTGCACGCCCTCTACACCGGCGAGCCGGTCGACACGGCCGAACTGACCGCCGTTGTCGCCCACCGGCTCCCGGAGTACATGGTCCCGAGCACCTTGCACCACGTCGACGCCTTCCCGGTCAACGCGAGCGGCAAGATCGACCGCCGCCGCCTCGCCGAGGAAGTGGGAGAGGACTAAACGCGGGAGGCGAAGATCGCGCACAGCGAGTCGATGTCCTGCAGCGCCTGGGGAGCCAGGTCGCCGTCCTGGAGAACCACTGCCAGCCGGGCCTCGGCCCGCTCGATGATCTCCACCAGCCCGAAGGAGTTGTAGCCGGGGAGTTCGCGCAGGGTGGTGGCGGCGCGAACGGTGGGCTCGTCGACCCGCAGCACCTCCTGGATCGCGGCGAGTACGGCGTGGCGGGCCGCGAGCCGCGCGGCGATGGCGACGTCCTCGTGGAGCAGACGGCCGAGGTCGTCCAGCACGGCCGCGGTGGGGGCGCCGGTACGGGAACGTCGCCAGGCCACAAAGCTCTTCGAAGCCAGCGTGAGCCAGGCTCGGGCCTGTTCGTCGATCTCGGGGCTCGGCCGGTCGTGCCGGGCGAGCCAGGAGCCGTGCAGCAGACGGGACCGGCCGAGCAGCCAGATGTCGAGCACCAGACCCTCGCCGTGATCCGCCGAAAGGTAGGCGTCGATGGCAGGGACGGCGTCGGCCATGGCCCGCGCGTTCGCGGCGAGGATGTCCGGCGGGGGAGCGACAGGTTCGGCGTCGAACCGCAGCACGGTGGCCGTGGGCGGCAGGGCGTCCAGTTCGGCGGGGGAGAGCCGCCAGACGCCCGGACGGCACGGGCCCCACGGGGTCTCGTCGTGATAGGCGTCCACCACGGTGTCCGATGTGGACAGAAGGAACGTGTGCTCGGTGTGACGGCGGCCGGCGTACGGCGTCCAAGTCAGGTCGTGCGCGTCGGCGATCACGTACAGCGGCCCGGCTTCGGCGGCCAGCGCCCGCAACCGGGCGCCGTCGACGCCGTCCCAGCGCCGCGTCACCCGCAGCCCCAGCAACTCCTGCGCGGCGGCCAGCCGGTACGGCAGCGAGGCGGCCACCCGCGGTCCCGGTTCGAGATCGAACCGCAGCGGCGCGCCGAGCGACAGGTGCGCGCCCGCCCCGCCGTGCCTGTCGGCCAGCACGGCGAGGTTGGCCTGGACGCAGTCCAGCGCGTCCGCGCGCACCGTCTCCAGCAGCGGCGACCAGAGCCGGTCGTAGGTCTCGGCAGGCGAAGTCACCGCGAGCCCTGCTCCCGGCCGAGGAACGCGCCGATCTCGCCGGTGAGCCGGTCCAGATGCGCCGGGTCGAACACCTCGTAGTGCCCGGCGTCCAGCGTCGCCGTCTTCAGGTCCGGCGCCAGTTCGCTCCACCGCCGCAGCGCGACGTCGCGGCCGGAGATGCCGTCGTCGGCGTCCGCGCACATCAGCAGCAGCGCCCGGCCGGGATACTCGCGATCGGCGGCGTATCCGGCGAGCGCGCGCACCTGCGCGCGGAAGGTCCGCTCCACCCGGGCGACGGTGTGCTCGTCCGGCCGGGGCCCGAGGCCCGCCACGATGAGCTTCCTGATCCGCTCGTCCGCGTCGGCCGTGGCGTGCCGGGGCAACGGTGAACTGTCCACGATCACCAGATCCGGGCGTCTGCCCCGGTCGGCCAGCCGAACACAGACCTCCCAGCCGATCGTGCCGCCCAGCGACCAGCCGAACACCAGGTCGGGGGAGCGGTCGCCGAGCGCCGACAGCGCGGAGTCGGCCATCGCCGCGATGCTGTCCTCCACCGTGTCCCCGGGCACCAGCCCGGCCGCGCGCACGGCGTAGACGCTGTAGGACCGGCCGAGGTAGGAGGCCAGCCGCAAGTACGGGTTCAGCCCGCCGCCCGCGCCGGGCAGCATCACGCACACCGGCCGGTCCTTGCGGCGTACCAGGGTGATCAGCCGGCTCGGCGGCTCTTCGCGTACCGGCTCGTTCATTGCCGGACCAGCGCTGCCAGCGTCGCCACGGTCGGCGAGCGGAAGAATTCGACCAGCTGCACGGCCACCCCGTACCGCTCCTGAACCTGGCCCACGACGGTGAAGATGTTCAGCGAATGCGCGCCGTACTCCAGCACCGGGCGGTCCCGCTCGACCTGGGGTACGCCGAGCACCTCGGCCCAGATCCCGGCCAGCTCCCGTTCCAGGTCGTCGGCGTACTCGGCGGCAGGGGCGGGAGTGGCGGCACGGTGGGCGCTCAGCTGTTCGGCCAGCGTCACCAGCGCCGCGCGGTCGGTCTTGCCGCTGCGGGAAGTCGGCACCGATTCGATGTCGATGATCTCCGCGGGCGCCATGTAAGACGGCAGCCGCTCGGTGAGGGCGGTCCGGACCCGCTCGTGGTCGGGTGTGCCGCCGGGCTCCGGCAGCAGGAACAGCAGCGGCCGCCGGTCGATCCCGTCACCCCGCACCGCGGCCACCGCCTGCCGGACGTCCGGCAGCCCGGTCGCCACGGCCTCCAGTTCGCCGAGTTCCACCCGGTAGCCCCGGATCTTCACCTGGGTGTCGTTCCTGCCGAGGAAGATCAGCGCGCCGTGCTCGTCCCGCACCACGTGATCGCCGGTGTGGTAGAGCTTTTCGCCCGGGGTGAACCGGTCGGGCAGGAACCGTTCCCCGGTGCGGTCCGGATCGTTGACGTAGCCCGCCGCGGGTGCGCGGCCCCCGAGCAGCAGCTCACCGGGAACGCCCGCCGGCGCGAGATGGCCGGTGTCGTCGACCACGTACGCGGTCACGTTCGGCAGTGGCAGACCGATCGGGACATGCCGCGACCACGGTGGGTCGCCCGCGGTCAGCCGCCAGGTGGTCGCCGCGTTGGTCTCGGTCGGCCCGTAGTGGTTGACCAGTGTGCACTGTGGATGGTCGGTGAAGAACGCGCGGATCTCGTCGTCCACCAGCAACTGCTCGCCCGAAACGCACAGGTGCCGCAACGACGGCAGGTGGGTTCGCCGGGCCCGCGCCGAGAGGACGAACGGGCGCAGCGCCGCCACCGGCAGGTACAGATGCGTCACCGCGGTGTCGGCGACCCGGCGTACCAGCTCGGGGAAGTCGCGCCGGTCGGCCGGTTCCCGGGACACCACGGTCGCGCCCGCCAGCAGCGTGGGCAGGATCTCCTGGAACGACACGTCGAAACCGGCGGGAGCGTACTGCAGGAAACGGCTGTCCCCGGTCATGTCCAGCGCGGAGATCTGCCAGGCGGCGAGGTTGAGCAACGGCCGGTGTCCCATGAGCACGCCCTTGGGCAGGCCGGTCGAGCCGGAAGTGAACATCACGTACACCGGGGACTCCGCCGTCGCCGCCACTGCTGTGTCCACATCGGACTCGAAGGCGGCGGCCGGTGCCACTTCGACGCCGTGCAGCGTGACACCGGAGCCGATCACGACCCGGCAGCGGGACTGCCGCACCATGTACGACAGCCGGTCCGCGGGCAGGCTCGACTCCAGCGGCAGGTAGGTCGCGCCGCGCCGCAGGATCGCCAGTATCGACACGACGGTCTCGGTGAGGGAGTCCAGCCGCAGCCCGACGACGTCGCCAGTGCCGACCCCTCGGGCGGCGAGTCCGGAAGCGAT
Organism: Amycolatopsis sp. NPDC102522; assembly: GCF_055584485.1. NCBI lineage: Bacteria > Bacillati > Actinomycetota > Actinomycetes > Pseudonocardiales > Pseudonocardiaceae > Amycolatopsis > Amycolatopsis sp. NPDC102522. The sequence continues at coordinate 377,502 of NZ_JBVJLY010000004.1, forward strand.
ACGTCCGGCGGTACGGGAAAGCTCGGCGTAGGTGAGCGTCCGGCCGGGCTCGGTGACGGCGACAGCGTCCGGTGTCCGGCGCGCTGTCTCGGCGAACCACTCGTAGAGAGTCGGTGCCGGAACCCGCGCGGGATAGCCGTCGTGGCGACGGCTCGCCACGGCCGAAGCGTCGTCGAACAACTCGGCGAGGGTCAGCGAGCCGTCGGCCACCGCCCGGCGCAGGGCCGTCCGCATCGAGTTCACCAGCCCGTCGGCGACCGCGGGCGGGATCAGCGCGCTGTCGTACTCCAGTTCGAGCAGCCACCGGCCGTCGACAGGCGTGGCACCCAGCCAGAGGTCGAACTTCGCGGTGCCGTTGCCCGGCTCGTACGCGCCGACCACGGCGCCGGTACCGGTCGCCGGGTCGAACGTGTCCTGCATGGCCAGCATGCAGGAGAACAGGGGGTTGCGGTCGCTCGGCCGGTCCGGCTGCACCTGCGCCACCAGCCGGTTGAACGGGACGTCCACCGCGGACCGGCAGTGGTCCACCGCGGCGCGGACGGTCTTGTCGAGGTGCTCGTCGACGGTGCGCGTCCAGTCCACGTCGACCGTGACCGGGAGCGTGTTCACGAAGAACCCGCACAGGTCGTACGAGCCGATGGTGCGCCGCGCGGTGAACGGGCTGCCGATCAGCACCCGGGACACCCCGCCGTGCCGGGCGAGCACCGTGCCGTACACCGCGGACAGCACCACGAACGGGCTGACGCCGAGCCGTTTGCAGGTGGCCTGGAACCGCTCGGTCTCGATCTCGTCGAGGGTCCAGGAGAGCCGCTGCCCGGCGAACTCCGTCTGGTGTGGACGGTCAGGTCGCGGGTACAGCACGAGTGGCGGGACTTCGCGCAGGCTCTCGGCCCAGGCGGTGACCTGCCCGGCCGTGCGCGGTGAGCCCGAGGCCCGGTTCTGGGCGTTGAGTTCCTTGCCCAGCGCGGCTTCCCGGCCCGCTCGCAGCGTCTCCACGTCCACCGGCCCGGCGAGGGCCCGGTCCAGGTCACGCACGATCGGCCCCATGGACACGCCGTCGCCGACCAGATGGTGCCCGCAGATCATGATCGCCGCGGCAGTGTCGTCGGTGGCGCGCACGAAGCCGAACCGGTACACCGGTCCCGTCGTCAGGTCGAACGGCGCACGGCCGATTTCCCGGCCCAGCGCGGCAACCGTGGCGGCGTACTCGGCGGGCGGCACGGAGATCGACTCGAGCGGGAGTTCGTCCGCGGTGGGCGGGGGCCGCAGCACGGCGTGCATTTCCGGCTGCAGCCGGAAGACCTGGCGCAGCGCGGGCTGGACGGTGAGGAGGGTGATCAGCGCCCGGGTCACCGTGTCGGCCAGCGGGGCCGCGCATTGGGCCGGATCGAGGTCGAACTGGATGACCTGGTTGTAGATCTGCTTCGTCGGCACCAGGCTGTCCACCACCAGCAGGCCCTTTTGGGACTCGGTGAGGGGAAGCGTCGCCGTGTCGGCCGGCTGGAGTTCGGCTGTCATGCCGAGAGCGTCGCCGGGCCCGATGTACCGCCGATGTTCCCGGGATGCAAGCGTGCTGTGACGCGGGCGGAACACCGGCGGCGTATCGCGAGCACATCGGCGGTACATCGCCGGCGGTGAGCATCTGCCGCATGTCGACCAACAGCTTGCCCGTCACCGCGACGCCCGCCGACGACCTGGCGTCGCAGGGTGGCCGGGTGGTGCTCAAGATAGGCACGTCCTCGCTGATCACCGGCGGCAGGCTGGACGCGGTCAAGCTCGACAGGCTGTGCGAGACCGTCCACAGAGGACTTATCGCGGGCCTGCGCCCGGTACTGCTCGCGTCCGGGGCCATCGCGATCGGCCGCGACCTGCATCCCGCGCTGGCCGTGGACGATCCGGTGGCGCTGCAGGTGGCCGCCGCGCTCGGCCAGTCGCGGTTGTACTCGGCCATCCAGGCCGCGTTCGCCGAGCGCGGCGTGCAGACCGGCCAGCTCCTGCTCACCCCGCCCGACCTGGTCGAAGAGAGCCGGGGCGGCGGCGTCCGGCACACCCTGCACACCATGCTGGCGCTGGGCATGGTCCCGGTGGTCAACGAGAACGACGCGCTCGGCGTGCGCAACAACGACGTCCTCGCCGCGCTGCTCGGCGGCTGTCTCCAGGCCGAGCTGCTGCTGTTGCTGACCAACGTGCCCGGTCTCTACGACAGCAACCCGAAACTGGCCCCCGGCGCCCGGCACATCGAAGAGGTGCCGGTGCTGACGGCCGAGACCGAGCGCCAGGCGAGTGGCTCGATCGGCGACGGCGGCACCGGCGGCATGCTGACGAAGCTCGGCGCGTGCTGGATCGCCACGTTCAGCGGGGTACGCACGGTCATCGCGGAGAGCGCGGACCCCGACGTGCTGGTCGCCGCGCACTGCGGCCGTCCGGCGGGAACGGTGTTCCCTCCGCGCGCGGTCACCGGCGCGACGCCCGGCATCGGAACGCTCTGGCGCGCCTTCCGGACCCCGCCGGTCGGGGAACTGCACTGCACCCCGGACGGCGGGGAGGTTGTCGCGCGGGGCGAAACCGTGTGCCACCGGCACATCGCCTCGGTCCACGGCGTCCTCACACCCGGTGACGTGATCGACCTCTGTGACCAGCACGGGCGGCCACTCGCCCGTGGCCCGCTGAGCCGCGCCGTCGAGCCCGGCTGCCCGCCGACCACACCCGTGGTCGCCGCGGGCGACTACGTACAGATCAGGGAGGACCTGCCATGTCGGTGACCGACGTCTGCCGCACCGCGGCCGAGGCCTGGAGCGGGGTCAAAGGGCTGACCACCGCGCGGAAGAACGCGCTGCTGCTGGACATGGCGGCGGCGATCGAGGAGAACCGGGCGGAGATCATCCTGGCCAATGACGCGGACGTCGCCGCCGCCCGGGAGAACGGCGTCTCGGCCACGCTGGTCGATCGGCTGACCCTGACCGAGCGGCGGATGAGCGGCCTGGTCTCGGCCATCCGGGCCATCGCCGACCTGCCCGACCCGGTCGGCCAGGTGGTCGAGGGCTGGACCAGGCCCAACGGCCTGCTGATCGAGCGCGTCCGCGAGCCGATCGGGGTGGTCGCGGTGATCTACGAGGCCCGGCCCAACGTCACCGCCGAAGTCGCCGCGCTCTGCCTGAAGTCGGGCAACTGCGCGGTCCTGCGCGGCTCTTCGATGGCCATGGCGACGAACAAGGCGGTCATGGCGGCGCTGGACAGCGCGATCGCCCGGCATGACGCGGTGCCTGCGGGCGCCGTCCGGCTGATCACCGATCCGTCACGCGACGCAGCCCAGGAACTGATGCGTGCCAAGGAGTTCGTCGATCTGCTGGTGCCGCGCGGCGGTCCGGAGCTGATCGAATCCGTCGAACGCCACGCCACCGTGCCGACAGTGATCGACGGCGCCGGCAACTGCCACGTCTACATCGACCACTCGGCCGATCTGGAGATGGCCACGGCGGTCACGGTCAACGCCAAGACCTCCCGGCCCAGCGTGTGCAACGCCATGGAAACCCTGCTGGTGCACGAGGAACTGGCCCGGGACTGGCTGCCCGGCGTACTCGACGAGCTGGCGTCCGCGGGCGTGGAGATCCGCGGTGACGCGACCGTCCGCGAAGTCTGGCCCAAGGCTGTCGCCGCGCAAGAAGCGGACTGGGGTACCGAGTACCTCGACCTGGTGCTGGCCGTGCGGGTGGTGCCGGACGTGGGCGCGGCGATCGCGCACATCGACCGCTGGGGCACCTCCAACGCCGAGGCGATCGTCGCGCGGGACATCGACGTGGCCCGCCGGTTCGCCCGCGAGGTCGACTCCGGCAGCGTGTTCGTCAACACCTCGACCCGCTACTCCGACGGCGGCGAGTTCGGCTACGGCGTCGAGATCGGCGTGTCCACGCAGAAACTGCACATCCGCGGTCCGATCGGGCTGACCGCGCTGACCACCGTGAAGAACGTCGTCTGGGGCACCGGACAGACGAGAGTCGTGTAGAGGAGCCGGGGAGTCCCATGACCACCGTCCGAACCCCATCGCCGCTCCGGCCTTCGTCCCTTGTGGACGGTGCGGCGCAGGCGCTGTCCATCAAGTACAACAACCTGGTCTACGAGCTGAGCGCGGCCGGGCAGGACATCATCACGCTCTCGCTCGGCGAGGCGTTCTTCGACCTGCCGATGCCGCGGTTCGACGACCTGGCCGGGCACGGACTGCACCACTACTCGCATTCCCGCGGGCTGCCGGAACTGCGGCAGCGGCTGGCCAGGTACTGGGCCGACTTCGACGTCCCGGTCGACCCCGACACCGAGATCGTCGTCACCGCCGGCTCCAAGGTGGCGATCTACATGGCGCTGCTCGCGATCCTCGAGCCGGGCGACGAAGTGATCATCCCGGAGCCGTTCTGGCTGAGCTATCCCGAGCAGGTGCGGCTCTGCCGCGGCGTCCCGGTGCTGGTGCCGCACGACGTGAGCGTGTTCGACCTCGGCCGCTACGTCACGCCGCGCACCAGGGCCGTCGTGATCAACAACCCGAACAACCCGTCCGGCCGGGTGCACACCGACGCCGAACTGGAGTTCGTGCACGACCTGGCCGACGCACGGGGCCTGGTGGTGATCGCCGACGAGGCGTACCACGAGTTCGTGCCGCCGGAGACCCCGTTCCGGGCCTGCGGCTCGTTCGACCCGGAGCTGCGGCACACCGTCACGGTCAACTCGATGTCCAAGAACTACGGGGTTTCCGGCTGGCGGGTCGGCTACCTCATCGCGCACCGCGACCTGATCGATCAGGTGCTGAAGATCAACCAGCACCTGATCACCTGCGCGCCGACGATCCTGTCCTGGTACCTCGCCGAACACTTCGACGACATCCTGGCGATCACCCGTCCGCAGATCCGCCGGGTCGTGGAACTGCGCCGCGAGGTCGCGGGCCAGCTCGCCGACATCGGCATCGAGACCCTGCCGGGCTCGGCGACGTTCTACCTGTTCGCCTCGCTCGGCGGGTCCACTTTGGACTCAGAGGAGTTCGCCACCCGGCTGCTGCGGGAAAGCGCGGTCAGCGTGGTGGCCGGGATCGCCTACGGTGAGTCGTGCGACCGGCACATCCGGATCTCCGTCGGCACCGAGTCGCCGTACCGGGTGGCCAGGGGTATCGCCGCGATCCGGAATCTGATCGACGCCACGACCTGGGCGGGAACCACCGGATCGGGTGATCATCGAAGTGCGCCACACCCGGCGCCTGTCTTACGTTGTGTGCCTGACGTGAGGGAGACTCGATGACCACGACCGCCGAGGTCAGCAGGCCGGACGTCGCCCCGCCGGTGCTGAGCCGCAAACGCCGGAACGCGGTGTTCGCGGCGGTCATGCTCGGGATGCTGCTCGCCGCGCTGGACCAGACGATCGTGGGCACCGCGCTGCCGACGATCGTCGGGGATCTCGGCGGGGCCGGGCACCTGTCGTGGGTGATCACGTCCTACCTGCTGGCCGAGACGATCATGACCGTCGTCGTCGGCAAACTCGGCGACCTGTTCGGCCGCAAGCTCATGTTCCAGCTGTCGGTGATCGTGTTCACGGTGGGCTCGTTCTTCTGCGGGTTCGCCGACGACATGATCTGGCTGATCGTGGCCCGCGCGGTCCAGGGGCTGGGCGCGGGCGGGCTGATGGTCACCGCGACCGCGCTCGTGGCCGACGTCGTGCCCCTGCGTGAGCGGGGCAAGTACCAGGGCATCCTCGGTTCGGTCTTCGGCGTCGTCACGGTGCTCGGCCCGATGCTGGGCGGGCTGTTCGTGGACCACCTGTCGTGGCGGTGGGCCTTCTACGTCAACGTCCCGATCGCGGTCGTCGTGCTGATCGTGGCGGCGAGCGCGATGCCGAGCGTGAAGGCCGCCGCGAAACCGGTGATCGACTACCTGGGCATCCTGCTGATCGGGCTCGCCGCGACCGGGCTGACACTGGTCACCAGCTGGGGAGGCACGCAGTACGCGTGGGATTCGCCGACCATCATCGGGATGGCGATCGGCTCGGTGATCCTGCTGGTGCTGTTCGTCATCGCGGAGAAGCACGCGAAAGAACCGACGCTGCCGATGCGGCTGTTCCGGAATCCGGTCTTCACGGTCTCGGCGATTCTGAGTTTCGTCGTCGGCTTCGCGATGCTCGGAGCTTTGTCGTATCTGCCGACGTACCTGCAGTACGTCCACGGCATCTCGGCGACCAGCTCGGGTGTGCGGATGCTGCCCATGGTGATCGCGCTGCTGGTGGCCGGCATCTTCGCGGGCAACGTCGTCGGCAAGACGGGGCGGTACAAGATCTTCCCGATCGCCGGCGGGGTCGGGCTGACGCTCGGGCTGTACCTGCTCTCGCGCCTGACCCCGACGAGCGGGTTCTGGGAGATGTCCCTCTACTTCGCCGTCCTCGGCCTGGGAATCGGCTTGAGCATGCAGGTACTGGTCATCGTCGTGCAGAACACCGCCGACTACCGCGACCTGGGCGTGGCGACCTCCGGCGTGACCTTCCTCCGGTCCCTGGGTTCCTCTTTCGGCGCGGCCATCTTCGGCACGATCTACGCCAACCAGCTGGCGCCGAACATGGCCGCGGCGACCGCGGAACACCCGCTCCCGCCCGGAATCGACCCGAGAGCAGTGCAGGTCCCGAACGCGCTCCACGCCCTGCCGGATTCCGTTTCGGCGCCCTATGTCCAGGCGTACAGCGATTCCCTGCACACGGTGTTCCTCTATGCCGCACCGGTCGGGCTCGTCGCGTTGGTGCTGGCCTTCTTCCTCAAGGAGGTTCCGCTGCGGGACACCTCGCGAGCGGCCGCGCCGGACCTCGGCGAGGGCTTCGCGATGCCGGAGTCGGGCAACGGAGACCAGGACCTCGAGCGCGCTGTCGGCCGGTTGCTGGCGCGTGACGGAAAGGCGGCGTCCGCGGGAGTCCTCGCGAAGTCCGGATGCGAGCTCGACACCGGTGGACTGTGGTGCCTGGGGCAGGTCCGGCTGCGGGAACGGCGAAACAAACCCACCTCCCTTTCGGCGATCGGGGATCGCTACGGCATCCCGCCCGGGGTGTTCGAAGCCGCCTTCGCGCGCCTCGAGTTCACCGGGCACCTGGCCTTCCAATCCGGCGAATGGGCGACCACGGAAGCGGGGCGCGCCGAACTCGAAAAGCTCATCCGGGCGTGGAAGGCCTGGCTGGCCGAGCGATTGGGAGACTGGGGCCTGGAAGGTCACGACGAACTCGACGCGGCACTCGGCCGGGTCGCGAACCGCATCCTGGACCAGGCCGCCGAGGACCAGCCGAGCGGGAAGCACGCTGCCGTCGTCTGAGCGGAGCTGCGGCTTACCCCTCGACGGCTCCCCGTATCTTTCGCAGGCTGAGCCGGCAACCTTTCGTGATCGGGTGCTGCCTGCCGAGGGCCTGTTCGCACAGCTCCAGGGTGGAGCGTTGTTCTCGTTCGGCGGTTTCCCGCTGACCGAGGTGATAGAGCAGCACGCCGTGATTCACGCGGCGTCCGAGGGTGGCCGGGTCGTGCTCGCCGAGAGCGACCACCGAAGCCTCGACCAACCCCCGCTGCCTGCGCACCGCCTCGCGCATGTTGCCTGATTCGAGCAGGAGATTGGCCAGCAGGCGCTGGCCGAACAAGGTCTCCGCGTCGGTCGGGCCGAGAGCGCGGGCGCAGTCGTCCGTGGCGGCGCGGAGCTCGCGTTCCGCCTCCGGCAGCCTGCCGGCGCGTTGCAGGGCGAAACCGAGCAGGTTCCGGGCTTTCAACGTCTCCCGATGATCGGCACCGAGCCGGCTCGTGGTGAGCGCTATGGCCGCTCGGCGGGCTGGAATCGAATCGGCTTCCGACATACTGCCTCCCCTGGCGTCGAAACGTCCTCCCGATCGAAGGTACCCACATCTCAGGCCGGGGTGCCGTAGTCGCGCAGGAACAGCGCTTCGGTCAGCGCCATGGCCGAGATCTCCTGCGGTGCCACGCTTTCGTTGGGCGCGTGGATGAGCGCCTGCGGTTCCTCGACGCCGATGAGCAGGATTTCGGCGTCGGGGTAGGTCTCGGCGAAGACGGTGCACAAGGGGATCGAACCGCCTTGGCCGAGCCTGCTCATCGGGTGGCCGTACGCGGTCTGCATGGCGTCGGCCATCGCCCGGTAGGCGGGGCCGTCGGTGCCGGGGCGGAAGGGGCGTCCGCTCGCCTCGACCTCCGTCGAGAGCTTCACGCCCTTGGGCGTCGCGGCGTGGAGGTGCTCTGTCAGCGCGTGTGCCGCCTCGTGCGGCTCGACGCCGGGCGGGATCCGCAGGTTCAGCCGGGCCCGGACGCATGGCGTGATGGCCGCGGCGGAGCCCAGGACCGGCGGGCAGTCGATACCGAGCACCGTGAGCGTCGAGCGCGCCCACAGCATGTCCGCGACCCCGGCGCCGCCGAGCAGCGGCGTGCCGGGGGCGATCCCGGCGTCGGCGCGGAACTGGTCCGCCGGATACGGGGCTCCGGGCCAGAGACCGTCGTTGGGCAGCCCGTGAACGGTGGTGTCGCCCTCGTCGTCACGCAGGGTGGCCAGCACGGACACGAGCGCGGCCAGCGCGTCCGGGGCCGGGCCGCCGAACATGCCGGAGTGCAGCGCCGACGGCAGCGCCTCGACGGTGACGACCACGTTGACCATGCCGCGCAGGCTGACCGTGACGGCGGGCCGCCCGACCGCGACGTTCCCGGTGTCGCACACCAGGATCGTGTCAGCCCGCAGGAGATCGGCGTTCTCGGGGACGAAGGCCTCCAGCCCGCCGGTTCCCTGCTCTTCGGAGCCTTCGACGACCAGTTTGAGGTTGACGGGCAGGTCGTCGCCGAGCGCACGAAGGGCGGTGAGGTGCATCAGGATGTTGCCCTTGCAGTCGGCGGCGCCGCGCCCGTACCAGCGTCCGTCCACTTCGGTCAGATGGAACGGCGGCGTCCGCCACGCGTCGTCCTTCAACGGCGGCTGGACGTCGTAGTGCGCGTAGAGCAGCACTGTCGGCGCGTCGTCCCGGCCGCACGGCCGGGAACCGATCACGGCCTGGCTGCCGTCCGGGGTGTCGGCGAGCCTGGTGTCGGTGAATCCCGCCTCGGTGAAGGCATCGGCCACCCAGGTGGCGGCACGATGGCACTCCTCGGGCGGGAACTGCCGGGGGTCCGCGACAGAGCGCATCGCGACGAGCTCTGTGAGTTCTTCGTGCGCCTGCGGCATGAGTTCGCTTACCCGATCACGGAGATCCATCTCCCTCATCCTCCCGTCACGTCGGTGAAGCCTTGCTGCTTCACGTATTCCTGGAATGCAGCCAGTTTTCCGGGGCAGTAGACCTCGATGACGAGCATCTGCCCGCGGACCAAGGCGCCCACGGGGAGTACCGGGCGAGTACCGGGCCCACCGCCGGAGAGCCCGCTTTCGCTTGTCGCACGGAGGAATGCCGCGTCCGGGTCGGCGCAGATCGAGCCGCCGTCCTTGCCGAGGAGCCGGACGAGCTGGTCCCTCGACGGTGTGCGGGCGCCTACCTGGACGAGCCGCGCGATGAGCACGTCGGCCTTCGCTTCGGCCTCGGCGTTCGAACGAGCGGAGTGGTACAGCAGGTATCCGGCGAGCAGCAGTACGCCCAGCGCGATACCCACCACGACGTACACGGTCTTCCGCTGCCGGCGTGTCGATCGTTCGTCCACAGTGGTCACGACGCACCCGCCTCCGATCCTTCCGGCAGACGCCAAGACGGTTTGCGCAGGCGGTAGAACAGGAACGGCACGAGCAGGCCGAGGCCGAGCGCGCCGCCGGCGACGATCCCGAAGTACAGCCACGGATTGCCGGAACCGAATTGCGAGGGCGGGATGAACCCCACCAGCAGCGCGGCCAGCGAAGCGCAGAACCCCACCCCGCACAGGCCGAGCAGCATCGGCGCGCGGTATCCGCGCGGGTGGTCGGGGTACTTGCGCCGCAACCGCACCGCCGCGACGAACATCAGCAGGTACATGATCAGGTACACCTGGGTGGTGATCACCGAGAAGATCCAGTACGCGCTCGACACGTCCGGGATGAACGCGTAGAGCAGGGCGATGAGCGTCGTGACCCCGCCCTGGACGACCAGGATGTTCCGCTGCACGCCCTGTTTGTTGAGCCGCTGCAGGAAAGGCGGCAGGTAGCCCTCTTGCCGGGAGATCAGCAGCAGCCCCTTCGACGGGCCCGCGAGCCAGGTCAGCATCCCGCCCAGGGACGCGAGGACGAGCATGATGCCGATCAGCGGGGTCAGCCACTGGATCCCGAAGTTGGCGAAGACGGCGTCGAACGCCTGCATCACCCCGGCGGTGAGCGACAGCTGGTCGGCCGGGATGACCCAGCTGATCGCCAGCGCGGGCAGGATGAAGATGAGCAGTACGAGTCCCATCGCCACGAACATCGCCCGCGGGAACTCCTTGCCCGGCTTGCGCAGCGAGGAAACGTGCACCGCGTTCATCTCCATGCCCGAATAGGACAGGAAGTTGTTCACGATCAGCACCAGGCTGGCCAGTCCCGCCCACGCGGGGAGCAGCTCACCAGCCGACATCGGCGCGGCGGACGGGTGTCCCTGCCCGAGGAACACGAGGCCGAGGACCACCAGCAGTATCCCGGGGATGAGCGTTCCGATGACGAGCCCGCCGCCAGCGAGCCCGGCCACGCCCTTCGTGCCGCGCGAGGAGATCCAGACCCCCGACCAGTACGTCACGACGATGACCGCCGCCGTCCACAATCCGCTGTCGGCGAGGCTCGGATCGAACACGTACGCGAGCGTGCTCGCGACGTACCCGAGCAGGCTGGGGTAGTAGAAGATCGTCATCGCGAACTGGCACCAGACAGCCAGGAAGCCCATCGGTTTGGAGATCCCGAGCGCCACCCAGTTGTAGACCCCGCCGGACCAGCCCGAGGCCAGTTCGGCCGAGACGAGCGAGGTCGGCAGCAGGAACACGATCGCCGGTACGACATAAAGGAAAACGGCCGCGAGCCCGTAGACGGCCATCGTCGGGGACGGGCGCAGGCTCGCGACCGAACTGGTCGTCATGAGCGCGAGCGCGATCCAGGAGATCCACGCGGCGGGCGGCACGGTGCGGGCGCTCACGATGCGCTCCCGCCCGGTTCGGACAGCGGTCTGTTCGTGGTCGTCATGGTTCGTCGGCCTCCTCGAACTCACCTCGGTGTGCGCTCGATCGTGGTCCGCGCCGGGCCCGGCCGGGTCACCCGTTGCGGGCGAGACCGGCCAGGGGGCGCATCACCGTGACGACGTGCTTCGGCCGCTCGCCTCACCCGGATCGGGGGAGTGCGGCCGCGGTCCACCGTGTTTCTGTGACGGCAAGGCGTTCCGGCCGGCGGGAGAGCGTGGAGGGGATCATGACGGGAGAAGCGCGGCACCGTTTCGTGGTGGGCAGGCTCTGGGCGGGCGGCGGCGCGACGGCGCTGGTCGCGGCCCTGGCGGCGATCGTGGTCATCCTCGTCGCGAGTGGATTGTTCGGTGTGCCCGTGCTGGTCCCGACCGGGGAAGGCGCGTGGGGCGGCATCAGCGCCGCGGCCTACGCGGTGAGCGCCGCGGCCGCCGCGCTGGCCGCGACCGGGTTGCTGCATCTCCTCTTGCTCGGGACGCCGCGCGCCAAGTCGTTCTTCGTGACGATCATGCTGCTGCTCACGGCGATCACCGTGATCATCCCGCTGAGTATCGACGCCGATCGGGGCGCCCGGATCGCGACGGCCGCCGGGAATCTGTTCCTGGGCGTGCTGATCGCCGGCACGTTGTCAGGCGTTCTCCACTCCGCGATCCGGGCGGCTCGGCTGGTTCGCTGAGCTATTGAGGGGTAAGGCAAACCTGGCGTGTTTGTGGACGGTGTCGGGTGACTCTGTGCGACACCGGGCCTGTGGCGTCGACTGTGTGGATTTTGGTGCGTTGGATGACCAGAAATCCACACAGTCCTGTCGTGATCGGACCGGACACGTCGACCCGACACCTTTGCCTTACTCCTCACTACGTCGCGATGGTGGTGACCGTGACCGCCACGACAGCGGTGGACACCGCGATCGCCGCGGCCGTGCGGACCACGGCTGCGTTGACGGCCTCGGCACCCCAATTGCCGTTTTCGATTTCCTTCGCGCGCTTGTAGACCTTCGCCGACCACGCGAGGGTCGGCCGGAGCGCGGGCAGAGCACCGCTCGCGGACAGCAGGGCGGTCACGGCGGCGGTGCGCGGGTCGGGAGTCTTGTCCTCCACCAGCACGGCGCGGATCTCGTCCCGGAGCGCCGCCTCGTGCCGCGTGTCGGCCGCGGGCAGGCGGGTCACGGGGAACAGGCCGAGCACTCGCTTCTTCTCGCGCCGGATGAGGCCGCGTTCGACGAGCCTGTCGGTCAGTGTGTTCCAGAGGTCGCCGCCGATCGCGAGCAGCAGTGGCTGCACGCGCTGGCTCTTCTCGGCGATCTTGTCGTACGCGGCCTGAAGCACCGGGTCGGGCAGGGGGCCGTCGCCCACCGCGATGATTTCGGGACCGTTCAACGCGGAGGATTCTCCCGTCTCGACCCTGCCGAGCAGCGCGAGTTCGGCGAGCACGGCGCCGCCGAGGGTGTACGGCAGCGTGCCGGCCGCCGCGGGTGTCCCGGTCTCGTCGTCGAGCAGCAGCAAGAGCAGGTCCTCGACGATCAGGAGGTCGTTCTGCACTGTTCTCCCCGTTCTCCACCTGTCCACGGAGGTGCGGACGCCCTCCGATGTTCTTACGGGAGGGGCGACGGAGCCAGTGACACCGCGTCATACGTCGCCGATTCGCTCGAATGGCTGGTCCTCGAAGGAAGGTGCCGGGCCGGTCCTGGCGCGGACCGGCCCGGCACCGGAGGAGGTCAGGCCGGTTCCGCCACGCAGGTGCGATCGTCCTCGGGACGCTCGCCCGTGGTCAGGAACGCGGTGACCGTGTCGTTCGCGCACTTGTTCGCGCCGATCAGGTAGGCACCGTGGCCGCCCTGGTCGGCGGTGACCATCCGGGCCCGGTCACCGAGGGCGCGCCGCATCTGCTCGGCACCGGCCAACGGCGTGGCCGGGTCGCGGGTGTTCTGCGCCAGCAGCACGTTCGACGGGCCCCGGTCGCCGACCCGCACGGGCGGTTCGGCGGGCTCGGTCTTCCAGAAGGCACACGGGCGGATGTTGGCCCCGGACGCGCCGAACATCGGGTAACGCTTCCTGTCGACGGAGACGTCGTGCAGGTAGCTGCTCACCGACCTCGGCCAGCGGGAGTCGTTGCAGATCACGTAGAGGTGGCTGGCCACCTGGTTCTCCACGCTCTGCGGGGCGGCCGCGGCGGTCACCGGTGGCGGCGGCTGGTTCGTGTCGAGCGCCTTCCAGAGCGCCGCCAGTTCGGGCATCCGGCTGTCCCGGTACAGGCCTCCGAAGGTCACCAGCCGGAACAGGGCGCCGTCGAAGCTTTGCGCCGGTGTCTGGTCCAGGCGGCCGGCGAGGTCGAAGTACTTCGCGGTCACCTGCTCCGGAGTGGTGCCCAAGCCGTATTCGGGATGAGCGGCGGCGAACTTGGCGAAGTCCGGGAACCGTTTTTCCATGCCAGGGCCGAACAGTCGGCTGCTCGTCCGGTCCAGACCGCCGGGGACCAGGTTGCTGTCGAGCACGATCCGGTCGCTGCGGTGGGGGAACAGCGTGGTGTAGACCGCGCCGAGGTGGGTGCCGTAGGAGTAGCCGAGGAAGGAGAGCTTGTCCTCGCCCAGTGCCTCGCGGATCTTGTCCATGTCGCGTGCGGTGGCCGCTGTCGACATGTAGGGGAGCAGGTTCCCTGTTGTGGACTTGGCGCACTGTTCGGCGACGGTCTTGGCGTTCTTGGCCTGTTTCAGCACGTCGGCCGCGTCGCGCGCGTACGGCGGGATGTTGCCCCTGTTCTGCTGTTCCGTCGTCAGGTCGCAGGTGACCGGGGCGCTGTGGCCCACCCCGCGCGGGTCGAAACCGATGATGTCGTAGGTGTCCAGGACACTTTGCGGCAGTTTGAGGTCGACGAGCCCGCCCGGGAAGCCGAGGCCGCTGCCGCCCGGTCCGCCGGGGTTGGTCAGCAGCACGCCCCGGCGCTTGTCGGGATTCTTGCTCGCCAGACGGGAAAGCGAGAGCCGGATCCGCTGCCCGTCCGGGTCCCGGTGGTCGAGCGGGACGTCGATGGTGCCGCATTGCAGGCCGGGTTTGGTGACGTCGGCGGGGCATTCGCCCCACTTCGGCGCCTGGGCGGCCTCGCCGGTCTGAGCGAGTCCTGGTGGTGCGAGCACCACCGCGGCCGTGGCCGCGGCGATGACGATGGTCAAGGCTCTCCGCATGGCTTCCCCTCGGGTGACAAGTCGGTTGTCTGTCCGTTTTGAGTAGAGACCGTGCCCTCGGGGCATGGTCAAGAAGAGGTCCGCCGCCGGCGCCATCCGGTGATCTTTCTTGACTGTGCCCCAGGGGCATGGTGTCCACTTCGGGGGATGGCTTGGAGCACACGTGAGCTGGCGGACCTGGCCGGCACGACCCTGAAGACCGTCCGCTACTACCACCGGATCGGTCTGCTCGACGAGCCCGAACGAGGTGCGAACGGGTACAAGCGGTACCGCGTCACGCATCTGATCCGGCTGCTGCGGATCCGGCGGCTCGTCGACCTGGGCGTGCCGCTGTCCGACATCGAGGCGATGGAGGAGTCCGACGTGAACGCGGAGCGGACGCTGCGCGCGCTGGACGCCGAACTGAAGGCGAGCATCGAACGGCAGGAGCGGATGCGGAGGGAGCTGGCGCTGATCCTGGACCGCCGCAGCCTCGTCGACCTGCCGCCGGGCTTCGACGGGAACGTCACCGACCTGTCCGAGGTGGAGCGTTCGATGCTGATGGTCTTCTCGCGAGTGCTGGACGCGAAGACGATGGACGTGATGCGCGAGTTGCACGCGGCGCCTCGTCCTCCGGCACAAGGGGAGTTCGACACGCTGTCGGCCGACGCCGACGAAGCCACGAGGCAACGGCTGGCCGAGGAACTCGCGCCGGTCGCGCGCGACCAGATCGAGGCACAGCCGTCCTTGACCGACGCGAGGACGAAGGTGGCACTGACCGAACCGATGGTCCTCCGCGGCCTGGTCGAGCTGTACAACCCAGCCCAGCTGGACGTCCTGAGGCGACTGAACGTCCTCCTCGAAATCGCGCCCTGAAGGAAGAGAAAGGACCATGAAGAATCTCAAACGACGGTGGCAGCTCGGCAAAGTCAGGCCCGGCGACGGGAGCGCGCTCCCCGAATACCGACTCTGGCAGCTGTTTTCCCGTTCAGTGCTCTTCCTCGATCTGGTGACGCCGTCCGGGGAAACCCGCGTGTACGCGGTCGATGTCCGGCACATGGTCGACGCGAAAAGCAAGAAGGAGCACGAGAACGCGGTCGGGAAGAGCCCCGCCGCGCTGTACCTCGACGGGGTCCAGATCCATCGGTCGAACCTGCCGACGTCGTTTCCCGTGCCCGGCGGTGTCATCGAGGTCGCCACCAGCGCGTTCGGGCTGAAACGCATCCACTTCGTCGCCGAAGACGGCACCGAACGCGCGCTGCGCCCGCACGATCGTTCGCAGGAAGGACTGCGGGCGCGATTCGGGCTGCGTTATCCGCGGACGAGCGCCGTCGTCGGTGCGGTGACCCTCACCATCCTGCTGGCAGCGCTCGTCATCAGCCTCATGCACGGCGCGGAAGCCGTCACCCGGGCCCCGGCGATCGCCGAGCATGTCGGCAGGTTCGTGTCGCCGGTCGATCTGCCCACGTGGGGGAACGTCGTCTTGACCGTCGCCGGGGTGCTTTCCGGGGTGGAACGTGCCACGAGACTCCGCTTCAACCGGCTGATCGACACCGTCACTTCCTGACGGGGGTCACGGACTTCAAGAGGAGGGCGCGTGCCTGACTCGCCCACCTGCCGGTTTCGGGCGTGGGGGGGGGCGCCCCGCGGGGCGGCAAGATGGACGCCCCGGGGGGGGGGGCCCGGGGGGGGGGGGCGCCCCCCCCCCCCCCGGGGGGTGTGGGGGCGCCCCCAACCACCCTGTCCCAAAAATCCTCGCCCCCCCCCCGGGCCCCCCCCCCCGCTTCCGGGCCTCCGCCGCCGAGCGCCGTTCCTGGCCCGCGTCACAGGTAGTAGCGCGTCACCGATTCCGCCGCACAAGCCGGTTTCGGTGACCCTTCGAGCTCGAAAGTGAAGGCGCGCACCATCTCCACGCCGTCCCACGGCACGGCCGTCACCTCCAGCACGGACGCGCGCAGGCGCACCCGGCCGCAGACCGGGACCGGCGCGGGGAACCGGACCTTGTTGAGCCCGTAGTTCAACGCCATGCCGACGCCGGTGACGCGCAGCAGTTCGGCGAACATCGGGATGCCCCAGCTCAGCGTCATGAAGCCGTGGGCGATCGTGCCGCCGAACGGTCCCGCCGCGGCCCGCACCGGATCGGTGTGGATCCATTGGCCGTCACCGGAAACCTCGGCGAAGGTGTCGATCAAGTCCTGCGTCACCGTTCGCCAGGCCGAAGTGCCGAGATCGCGTCCCGCCAGTGCCCGGATCTCCTCGATGCCGTTCGCGGTGATCATCGGGTCACCGCCGCGGCGGCCGGCACCGGCTCGTCGGCGCGCTCGTCGTAGCTGGGCCGCTTCAGCAGCGCCAGCATGCAGCCCAGGGTCAGCAGGACCTGGAACACCGCGAACACGATCACGGCGGTGATCGAGCCGGTGAGGTTGAGCAGGAACTGGCCCACGATCGGCGTCGTACCACCCAGCAGGGTGCCGCACAGCTGATAGCACAGCGAGATCCCGGTGTAGCGCACGTGCGCGGGGAACCGGCTGGCCAGCATGCCCGCGAGCGCGGCGTAGTAGAGGCAGTGCGGGATCGTGGCGACCACGACACCGACCATCGCCGAGGCGTAGTCGCCGGTGCTGATCAGCAGGAACATCAGCGGCATCAGCACCAGTTCGGGCAGCAGCATGATCGTGACCGCGCGGCGCCAGCTGGTCATCTTCGTGACGATCACCGCGCCCCACGGCTGCACCAGGATCTGGGTGATGTTGGCGACCAGGATGATGGTGAGGAAGGAACTGCGGCTGAAGCCGATGTCCGACGTGGCCCACGAAAGCGCGAAGGTGGACTTGAAGTAGGTCGCGGACAGGCCGATGGTGCACGCGCCGATGCCGAGCACGATCAGCATCGGGTGGTTGCGGAGGACCTCGGTAAGCGGCAGCTTGGCGACCTTCTTGGCCTCGATCAGTCCCGCCATGGCCGGGGACTCGGTGACCTTCAGGCGGATGAACAGCCCGACCACGACCAGCAGCGCGGACGCGAGGAACGGGACCCGCCAGCCCCAGCTGACGAACGCCGCGTCCGGCAGCTGGCTGATGGCGAGGAAGCTGATCGTGCTCAGCGTGTTGCCCACCGGCGAGCCCTGCTGGGCGAAGGCGCCGTAGAGGATCGACTTCCCCTTGGGCGCGTGTTCGGAGGCGATGAGCACCGAACCGCCCCATTCACCGCCGAGCCCGATGCCCTGGATCATCCGGATCACCACGAGCAGGATCGGCGCGGCGATGCCGATGGTCGCGTAGCCGGGCAGCACGCCGATCAGGGTGGTCGAGACGCCCATCAGCAGCAGCGTGATGACCAGCGTCTTCTTGCGGCCGACACGGTCGCCGATATGCCCGAAGATGACGCCGCCGAGCGGCCTGGCGAGGAACCCGACCCAGAAGGTCGCGAAAGCCACCAGGGTGCCGAGCGCTCCGTCGAGTTCGGGGAAGAAGACCTTGTCGAACACCAGCGCGGAAGCGGTGCCGTAGATGTAGAAATCGAACCACTCGATGGTCGAGCCGATGAACGCCCCGATGCCCGCGCGTTTCGCGGTCGCATTCGCCGCACCCATACCGTCTCCTTGGATCGCCGTTGTTCCCGGGCACGGCGACCCCCCGGCGCCAACGTCCCTGTTCTGGCGGGAACCATGCCAGCCGTCACCGAGACACGTCCAATACTGAATCGGCCACTCAGTAAGTGTTCCTTCGTATCAATCGCCGCTGGGCACGGGCGTGGGCAGCGCCTCCTCGGCGACCGCGAGCACCGTCCGCAGCGCGGCGGACGGGTTGTCGGCGCGCCAGGCCAGCGCCGCCTGCAGGCGCATCGACTTCCCGGCGAGACGCCGGTAGACAAGCCCGGTCTGCTGGATGTGCTGGCAGGACGTCAGGGTCAGCGTCACGCCGACGCCCGCCGCGACCAGCGCCAGGATCGTGTACGAATCCGGTGCCTCCTGGACCACCTTCGGGGTGAACCCGCTCTCGGTGCAGGCCTTGACGGTGGCCTCGCGGACCGTGGAGCCCGCGTTCGCGGGGAAGCTGACGAACACCTCGGAGGCCAGCTCGTCGAGGGGCACGCGATCGAGTCCGGCCAGCCGGTGGTCCGACGGCAGCGCGCAGATCAGCTCCTCCTCGTCGATCACCCTGGCCCGCACGCCCGGCTGGGTGACCGGCAGGCGCACGAAGCCGAGGTCCAGCGAACCGTCCGCGATGCGGTCGAGCGCCACGTTGGCGTAGGTCTGCCCGCGCATCACCAGTTCGAGCCCGGGGTGCGCGGCCCGGACAGCCCTGGTCAGCAGCGGCAGCGACTCGTGGCTCGACGCTCCGGCGAAGCCGACGGTGACCCGGCCGAATTCGCCGCGGCCGGCCGCCTTCGCGGCACGGGTGGCCAGGTCGAGGTCGTCGAGCACGGTGCGGGCCGGGGCGAGGAAGGATTCGCCCGCGCTGGTGAGCCGCACCGAGCGGGTGTTCCGCTCGAACAGCGCGACCCCGAGTTCGCGTTCGAGCTGGCGGATCTGCTGGCTGAGCGGCGGCTGGGCCATCTGCAGCCGTTTCGCGGCGCGGCCGAAGTGCAGTTCCTCGGCCACCGCCAGGAAGGCGTTCAGATGACGGAACTCCATGTCACACCTCGATTATTCTCAGCTCAGTATCAATCTGACCTTAATTCGGTATTGGACTCTGCACAATGCCGCCTGGCACGGTGAACCCGTGACCGACAAGACCACCACGATGGCCGACGCCATCGCCGCCTTCGTCCACGACGGCGACACCGTCGCGCTCGAAGGGTTCACGCACCTGATCCCGACAGCGGCCGGGCACGAGATCATCCGGCAGGGCCGCCGCGACCTCACCGTGGTCCGGATGACCGCGGACATCGTCGTGGACCAGATGCTCGCGGGCGGCTGCGTGCGCAAGCTGGTGTCCTCGTTCGTCGGCAACTCTTCGGCGGGCTCGCTCGGGGAACTGCGGCGGCGGATCGAGCGCGCCGACCCCGAACCGCTGGAGTTCGAGGAGTACAGCCACTACGGCATGATCGGCCGCTACCTGGCCGGCGCGCAGCGGCTGCCGTTCTACCCGGTGCGCTCGTACGCGGGCAGCGATCTGCCGTCGGTCAACCCCGGCCTCCGCAAGGTGCGCTCGCCCTACGACGACGGCGAGCAGATCTACGTGGTGCCGCCGATCAACCCGGACGTCACGATCGTCCACGCCCAGCGGGCGGACCGGTCGGGCAACACCCAGGTCTGGGGCTTGACCGGGATCCAGGCCGAAGCCGTGTACGCGGCAAAGAAGGCCGTGGTGGTGGTCGAGGAGATCGTCGACGACGACGTCATCCGTCGCGATCCCAACCGCACGATCGTTCCTTCGCACGCGGTCGACGCCGTGGTGGCCTGCCCGCGTGGCGCGCACCCGTCGTTCGCGCAGGGCTATTACGACCGCGACAACGCGTTCTACCGCGGCTGGTCGGCGATCAGCGCGGATCCGGCGGGCCTGCGCGAGTGGCTGGCGGAATGGGTGCTCGGCACCCGGGATCACACCGAATACGTGGCGAAACTGGGGGAGAGCTACTGGGCGGGCCTCGCCGTCGACGACGCGCTGAGCCTGCCGGTGAACTACGGGAAGCGACGGGAGAACGCACGATGACGTCCACAAAGGACACTGGCACGACAACCTCGTCAGAGCTGCTCTCGGTGGTGGCTTCCCGGGAACTGGCAGGGAAACGCACGGTGTTCGCCGGGATCGGCCTTCCGACACTGGCCGCGTCGCTGGCCCACCTCACGGTCGCGCCGGATCTGGAGATCGTCTACGAGTCCGGTGTCTGCGGCGCGCATCCCTCGCAGCTGCCGGAAACCATCGCCGACGCCGTGCTGATCACCGGTGCCGAAGCGGTGCTGTCGATGCCCGCGCTCTTCGGCAACGTGCTGCAGGGCGGGCACATCGACGTCGGTTTCCTCGGCGCCGCGCAGATCGACCGGTGGGGGAACCTGAACTCGTCGGTGATCGGCGACTGGGCCGACCCGACGGTGCGGCTGCCCGGCCCCGGCGGCGCGATGGAGGTGATGGCGAACTCCGGCGAGGTCTTCGTCGTGATGCGCCGCCACGACCCCCGGTCCTTTGTGGACAAATTGGACTTCTGTACCTCGCCCGGCCCCGACCGAGCGCTGGCAGACGGCATCCGGCCGCTGGGCGCGGGGGTCACCAGGGTGATCACCGACCTCGGGATCCTCGCGCGGCCGGGGGTGGGCGAGCCCCTGCGGCTGATCGCCGTCCATCCCGGCGTGACAGCCGATCAGGTGCGCGCCGCCACCGGCTGGCCGCTGGAGGTCGACGGCGATCTGGCCACGATCGAACCACCCGCGGCCGCCGAACTCCGGCGGCTGCGCGAAGAAGTCGACCCCGGTCGCGTCTACCTGCGCTGAGGAGCGAACATGCGGATCAGGGTCATCGGAACCGGCGTGATGGGCCGGGGTATCGCCCAGTGGGCGGCGACCGCCGGGCACACCGTCGAGCTCGCCGACGCGAGGCGCGAGGCCGTCGGTGAGGCGATCGACTTCATCGGGCAGCTACTCGACCGCGCCGTCGTCAAGGGGCGCATGACGGAACCGGAGGCGGGCTCGGTCCGCGCCAGGCTCGTGCCGCTGGAGGCCGTTTCGGCGCCGGGCGAAGACGTGGACCTGGTGATCGAAGCCGTCCGCGAAGACCTGGACACCAAGGCGGAACTGTTCACCGCGCTGGAAGCGGTCCTGCCGCAGACGACGATCTTCGCGACCAACACGTCCTCGCTGCCGGTCACCCGGATCGCCGCGACGCTGGGCGATCCGTCGCGGCTGGCCGGGTTGCACTTCTTCAACCCGGTGCCGCTGATGAAGATCGTCGAGGTCGTCCCGGGCGCGGCCACCCGCCCTGACATCCCCGGCGCCCTGTCCGAGCTGGTCCGCGCGTCCGGACACCGCGCGGTGACGGTCGCCGACACCCCCGGCTTCCTGGTCAACCACGCCGGGCGCGGACTGGTCACCGAGGCGTTCGCGCTCCTGGAGGACTCGGCCGCCGAGCCGGTGGTGATCGACCGGATCGCCCGCGACGTCCTCGGCCTGCGGATGGGCCCGTTCGAGCTGATGGACCTGACCGGTCTCGACGTGACGGCCGCCGTCATCGACTCGATCTGGGCAGGGTTTCGGCATTCCGATCGGCTACGGCCTTCGTTCCTCAGCCCGAACCGGGTGACCGCCGGCCTGTTCGGCCGCAAGAGCGGACGCGGGTTCTACGACCACCGCCCCGGCGCCGAGACCACACCGGAAGAGCCGGTCGTCGCCACGGAGTGTCCACTGTGGATCGCCGGTTCGGGCCAGGACGCCGAGGCCTTGCGTGCGGCGCTACCGCACGCGTTGGACGAGCTGACTTCCGAGGCCGTTGTGCTGGTGCCGACTTGGGGCACCACGGTTTCGGCGGCGATCGCCGCGCACGGACTGCCCACGTCACGCACCTTCGGCGTGGACCCGCTCTCGCTGACCAGCCGCCGCCGCGTGCTGGCCGTGACTCCGGCGTCGGACCCGGACGCGGTCCGCTCGGCCGTCGGTGCCTTGGGCGCCGAGCTGGTCTCGGTGGTGCGGGACACCGCCGGTTCGGTCGCCCAGCGCCTGCTCGCGTCGATCGTCTCGGTCGCCGCGTCGATCGCGGAACGCTCGCTGGCCACACCGGAGGACATCGACCTGGCCGTCACGGCCGCGCTCGGCTACCCCGCCGGACCGCTCGCCTGGGGCGATCGCGTCGGAGCCGTCCGCCTGCTCGAACTCCAAAGCCGGCTGCACGAGAGCACCGGCGACCCGCGGTACCGGCCGACGCGCTGGCTGCGGGAACGAGCCGAGCTCGGCCTGCCCCTGACCGCCCCCGCCTACCCGCTGGAGAAGGAAACACCGTGATTTCACCGGATTTCGGACTGACCGAGACACAGCGCGACATCCGCGCGATGGCCGCGCGGTTCGTCGACGACGAGATCGTCCCGCACGCGGGGGAGTGGGATCGCGCCGAGCAGGTCGATCGCGGCATCGTGAAACGCTTGGGGGAGCTGGGTTTCCTCGGCCTGATGGTCCCCGAGACCTACGGCGGCGTGGACGCGGACATGCTGTCCTACGTCCTGGTGACCGAGGAACTGGGGCGCGGCGACTCCGCGGTGCGCGGCATCGTGTCGGTGTCGCTCGGCCTGGTCACCAAGACCATCGTGACGCACGGGACGGACGAGCAGCGGGAGCAGTGGCTGCCGCGCCTCGTCAGCGGCGACGCCCTCGGCTGCTTCGCCCTCACCGAGCCGGGCACCGGCTCCGACGCGGCGTCGGTCAGCACCCGCGCCACCCGCGACGGCGGCGACTGGATCCTCGACGGCGGCAAGATGTTCATCACCAACGGGACCTGGGCGCAGGTGGCGCTGACCTTCGCGCGCACCAGCGAACGCGGCCTCACCGCCTTCCTCGTGCCGACCGGCTCGCCGGGCCTGACCGCGCGGGAGATCCACGGCAAGCTGGGCCTGCGCGGCCAGGCGACCGCGGAGCTGAGCTTCGACGGCGTGCGCGTGCCCGATTCGGCGCGGCTGGGCGAGGTGGACCGCGGTCTGGGCATCGCGCTGGGCGCGCTGTCCCGAGGTCGGATCTCGGTCGCGGCAGGTGCCGTCGGGCTGGGACAGGCCGCCGTGGACGCCGCCGTGCGGTACTCCATCGAACGCACCCAGTTCGGCCGCCCGATCGCGTCGTTCCAGCTGGTGCAGGAGCTGCTCGCTGATTCCGCCGTGGACGTCCGGGCCGCCCGCCTGCTCACCCATCACGTGGCACGGATCGCCGATTCGGGTGTCTCGCCGAAGGACTACGCGACCGACGCGTCCATCGCGAAGTACCACGCGAGCGAGGCCGCGGTGCGTGTCAGCAACAACTGTCTCCAGGTCTTCGGCGGCTACGGGTTCATCGACGAGTTCCCGGTCGGCAAGTACCTGCGCGACGCCCGCGTGCTGACCCTGTACGAAGGCACCAGCCAGGTGCAGAAGCTGCTGATCGGCCGCGATCTCACCGGCGTGAACGCGATGCTCTGAGCGCGGGTGGTCGTGAGTGGTAAGTGACGTTCTAGCGACACTTACCACTCACGACCAACGCGCCCCACCACGGCCCGGCACCCCTGGCCGCCTGCAGTCCCTCAAGGGGGCCTTCACGGACCTGGCCCGCGGTCAACCGCACCAGCAGCCCTGCGCCTTCCGGCTAGTCCTTTTGGCCGACCAAAGGCGGTGGCGGAACCATTCCCGCGCTCGATGCGCGTTCACCGCGAGGTGAACAGGATGGAGATTCGCCAACAGACCGAAACAGGGGTGTCGGATGAGGAAGACGTGGTCCATCGCGCTCGCGATCGCCATCCTGGCGGCGGCCGCCGCGGCGGCGGTACCGGCGGGAGCGTCACCAGAGGCGTCACCGACGCCGGTGAAGTGGGGGCCGTGCCCGGCCGACGCCACGGCGCCCGGCCTGGAGTGTTCGACGATCAAGGTCCCGCTGGACCACCAGGACCCCGGCGGCAAGCAGATCGACATCGCGATTTCCAAGCTGGCCAGCAAGAACCCGGGGCAGCGCCGCGGCGTGCTGCTGACCAACCCGGGCGGTCCCTCGGCCGGGCTGAAGTTCCCCGCCGAACTGGCGGTGGCGAAGATGCCGCAGAGCGTGCTCGACAGCTACGACCTGATCGGGTTCGACCCGCGGGGGATGGGGCACAGCACCCCGGTGACCTGTGACCTGACGCCGGAGCAGAGCGCGGTCGGCAACGTGCCGCCGTATGCGCGCGACGCCGCCGACGTGACGAAGCGGGCCGAGCAGTCGAAGGCCATCGCCCGGCAGTGCGCCACTTCGAAGACGGCGGGGATGCTGCCGCACGTCAGCACGGCGAACACCGCGCGCGACATGGACCGGATCCGGGCCGCGCTGGGCGAAAAGAAGATCTCGTTCGCGGGCTACTCGTGGGGCACCCACCTCGGCGCCGTGTACACCACGCTGTACCCGCAGCGCAGTGACCGGATCATGCTCGACAGCAACGTGGGCCCGGACGGCTGGGACTACGCGAACGACCGGATCTACGCCCAGGGCTTCGACGACCGGTTCCCGGACTTCGCCAAGTTCGCGGCGGCCGCCTCGGCCACCTACGGTCTGGGCAGCACGCCCGAGCAGGTCACCGCGAAGTACTTCGACCTCGCCGTGCGGATGGACAAGGCCCCGATCCGCGACATCGACGGGCCGACGTTCCGGATGCTCACCTGGGGCTTCCTCTTCAGCGACGCGGGGATGCCGCTCGTGGGCAAGATCTGGCAGGCGCTCGACAACGACCAGCCGCTCCCGCCGATGGGCCCCGGCGAGGTGCCCGGGGTGGAGAACCTGGTCTCCGGCCGCTATTACATGATCTGCAACGACTCCCGCTGGCCCGGATCGGTGGGCACCTACCAGCGCACCGTCGCGATCGACAGGCTCCGCCATCCGATGTTCGGCGCCGCCGGGGCCAACGTCCAGCCGTGCGCCTTCTGGCCCGAGGCCAAGGAGCCGCCGGTGCGCGTCGGTGACCGGGGGCCGTCCAACGTCCTCATGCTGCAGAACCAGCGTGACCCGGCGACACCGCTGGCGGGTGCCAAGAAGTTGCGGAACGCGTTCGGCGACAGGGCCCGCATGGTCACCGTCGACGCGGGCGGGCACGGCGTCTATCCCTACATCGGCAACAAGTGCGCCGATACGGCGGCGACCACCTTCCTGCTCACGGGCCAGCGTCCGGACCACGACCTGGCGTGCGCGGCCGAACCACGATGAACGACCGGGTGCGCCGGACGGTCCGGCGCACCCGGCGTCCCCGCGCCCGCTGAGGCATGATGATCACCGGACCAGCGAACCAGGAAGGACGGCCGCGTGCTTCCGACCGCCACCCCGCCGCCCGTCCGCGGTCTGGTGATCGCCGAGGTCGTGGTGCTGGCCGGGCTGAACGTCGAACAGCTGGTACGGCGCCTGATCATGCAAGGTCCGCCCCCGGCGGGGGAGATCTTCTACTTCGCGGCAGGCCTGACGCTGGGCGCGCTCGCGTTGCTGCGGCGCCGTTTTCCGGCGCGGACGGCGGCGTTGACCACGGCAGGGATCGCGCTCTCGCTGGCTTGTAGCGGGGCGGGTTTCCTGTTCGAACCGCCTGCGGCGCCAAGCGGTGACGTCGAGGCGCTGGCGCTGGCGGTTCTGGTCGGGGCGGCGTGCCACCGGCTGCCGCGTGGTCACGCCGCCGTGCTCGCGGTACTCGGTGGGCTGACCATGGCCGCGGCCCCGGTCCTGCGCTTCGGCGATACGTTCACGACGCTGTCCATCGCGGTGGTGTGGGCCTTGCTGTGGGGTTGCAGCGTCATCGTCGGGCTGATCCTGCGGGACGGTGAAGCCCGTCGTGACGCGGCGCTGGCCGCGGCCCGCGATCGAGAACGGCTCGCGCTGGCACGGGAACTGCACGATCTGGTGGCGCATCACATCACCGGGGTCGTGGTCCGCACCCAAGCCGCCGGTGTCGTCCTGGCGGACGGGCCGGAACAGGAACTGATCAAGGAGATCGAGCACGCCGGCGCGGAAGCACTCGGCGCGGTGCGGCGGCTGGTCATGATGTTGCGCAGCCCCGAACTTGCGTCACAGGTCACCGTCGGCGGATTGGTGGAGTCCATCGAAGCGGCGGTCGGCGACGACGAAGGCGTCACGGTGCGGCTGGCGGACGGGCTCGCCGACCTCGCTGTCGCGCCGGAAACGGTGTCCACCGTCCACCGCGTGGTCCTCGAATCGCTGAACAACGTGCGCATGCACGCGCCCGACGCCCGCCGCGTCACTGTCGTGGTCGAGCCCACCGACGGCCGTCGGTACCTCCGGGTCGAGGTCGGCAACGACGGGCTCCGGCCCGGCCGGGTGCGTCGCTCGCCGGGTGGCTACGGCCTGATCGGGATGGCCGAGCGGATCTCGGCGCTGGACGGCAGGCTGACCGCCGGGGAACACGGAGAGCGCGGTTGGCGAGTCCTCGCCGAATTGCCCCTGCCGGGCGGGGTGTCGGCTGCCGACGCACCGGAAAGGGGGGCGGCGCGGTGACACTGCGAATCCTGCTGGCCGACGACCAGGCCTTGGTACGCACGGGTTTCCGGCTGATCCTGGAGCGGGTGCCCGGGCTGGAAGTGGTCGGCGAGGCGGAAAACGGCGAGCAGGCTGTCCGCCTGGCCCAGCGGCTGCGCCCGGACGTCACGCTGATGGACATCCGCATGCCGCTGGTCGACGGTCTCACCGCCACCCGGCGGCTGGCGGGCCCCGACGTCGAAGACCCGTTGCGCGTCCTGGTCGTCACGACCTTCGACCTCGACGAGCTGGTGCACGAGGCCCTGTGCGCCGGGGCCTGCGGCTTCCTCCTGAAGGACGCGGGCCCCGGCCTGCTGGTGGAGGCGGTGCACGCGGCCGCGAACGGTGAAGCGCTGGTCTCGCCGTCGATCACCACCCGGCTGCTGGCTCATTTCACCGCTACTTCGGCCCGGCGCCGCGCCCGACAGGCCGATCCCGCGCTGACCCACCGCGAACTCGACGTCGCCAAGGCCATCGCGCGCGGCCGGACGAACGCCGAGATCACCGACGAGCTGACGATCTCCCTCTCGACGGTGAAGACCCACCTCGCGTCGATCCAGCGCAAGATCGCGGCCCGCAATCGCACCGAAATCGCCGTCTGGGCTTGGGAATCCGGTCTGGTGCGCTGAGTCGCGGCCGGTCGTGTGGTCCGAACCGTGTGGTCCGAACGAGCCCTGACAGGGCCGACCGGGCCGGAATAGCCTTTTTTGTCATCGCACCTGTGTTTCAGGTGAATCTTCGACAGATGAGGTGGACTCCGATGGCCGAACCGAAATCGAGCCAGTCCCGGACGAAGTCGAGGCTTCGGCGCGGCGCTGTCGCATTGGCTGTTGCCGTGGGCACTCTCCCATTTCTGGCGGGTACCGCTCTGGCCGCCGCTTCCGTGCCCATTCCTTCGAATTACGTTTACGACCCGAATCGCGGCGCCTGGCACGACTACTGCACCTTGTCGCCGGACAAGCCTGTCGTCCCGCCCTGGGGTCAGGTGGACTTCCGCGGCCCGTGCGCGAACCACGACATGTGTGAGGAAGCCGGCGGAAAGAACACGCTGCGCTGCGACGATCTCTTCTTCCGGCTCATACACCAGCAATGTGACCACACCTTCGGCACGGGCCCGGGCCGTGGTCCGTGCGATTTCATCGCCGACACCTACTACAACGCGGTCCGCTCGACCGGCTGACCCCTGTAGCGGCGGAAAAGCACCTGGGCGAGTGATTCGACTTGAGTATGCCCCAGGGGCACGTTGTTCACTGGGACGGCGCCCGCGATTGTCCGTTGTGGACAGTTCGGCGGCGCCGTCCCGGAGGTGCATCGAATGCGGAAATCCGTCGTCGCCGTTCTCACTCTCGCCATGGTGGCGTCCCTCGGTCCACCGGGTGTCGCGGCCGACGCGGGCCCGAGCACCGTGAACTGGGGGAAGTGCCCGAGCGGTACGCCGCTGGGCCCACTCGAGTGCGGAACACTGAAGGTTCCGCTCGATTACCGCGAGCCCGGCGGCAAGACGATCGACATCTCGATCTCTCGGCTGGGCAGCGCGGCCCCGGAAAAGCGCCGCGGCGTGCTGCTGCTCAGCTCCGGCGGGCCGGGTGCCCCGGCGACGAACTATCCGCTGATCTTGAACTATCTCGGCCTGCCGCAGAGCGTCAAGGACAGCTACGACGTGGTGGGCATGGATCCGCGCGGGGTCGGCTACAGCACGCCGGTGACCTGCGACCTGCCGCCGGGGACGTCGCAGACCGCCAACATCCCGGACTACGCGCTCGACCCGGCCGATGTCGCCGCCCGCGCGAAGCGGATGGCGGAGACCGCCGCGAAGTGCGGATCCAGCGCGACGGCGTCACTGCTGCCGTATATGACCACGGCGAACACCGCTCGCGATATGGACCGGGTCCGCGCGGCGCTGGGGGAGCGGAAGCTCTCCTTCCTCGGCGTCTCGTACGGCACCTATCTCGGCGCTGTCTACGCCACACTGTTCCCGCATCGCGGCGACAGGATCGTGCTCGACAGCTCGATGAGCGACGAAGGCAGCGCTCCTTCGGCCTCGCGCGGCTTCGGCCGGGGTGTCGAGGACCGGTTCCCGGATCTGGCGAAGTTCATCGTCGCGCATCCCGAGTACGCCTTGGGTGCCACCGAAGAACAGGTGAAGCGGAAGTACTTCGAACTGGCCGCCCGGCTGGACGCGAAACCGAGGCCGGACGGCTTCGACGGCAGGCAGTTCCGCAAGCGCACGTTCGAGGGGTTGTACACCGACGCCGGTTTGCCCCAGGCGGCCGAGCTGTGGCGTGCCGTCGAGACCGGCAAGCCGCTGCCCGAGGTGCCGAGCGCTCCGCCGCCGCCGGATCAGCCCGCAGACAACGCGGCCGCCGCGCAGCTGGCCGTGCTCTGTGGCGACCGGAACTGGCCGGAGGCCGTCGAGTTCTACCAGCGGAACGTCGAAATCGATCGGGTCCGCCATCCGATCTGGGGCGCGGGCGCGGCCAACATCTGGCCGTGCGCGTTCTGGCCCGCCGAGCCGAGCGAGCCGCCGGTGAAGATCACCGGGCACGGGCCTTCGAACGTGCTCATTGTCCAGAATCTCCGCGACCCGTCCACCCCGCTGTCCGGTGCCCGGAAGATGCGCGCGGCCCTCGGTGACCGCGCCCGGATGATCACCGCCGACCAGGGCGGTCACGGCGCCTACCTCTACCTGAAGAACAAGTGCCTCAACGACGCCACGACGGAGTACCTCGTCACCGGGCAGCGTCCGCGGCAGGATCTCGCTTGCGCGGCGACGGGGTGAAACCCGCTACGGTCGCCGTATGAGCGAAGACGCGAAGATCGGCCCGGCCAGGATCGGGAACGTGCTGCACCCGGTGGCGGACGTCGACGCCGCCGTGCGGTTCTACTCCGCGGCCCTTGGCCTGGAAACGAAATTCGTGGACGGCGACCGTTACGCGGCCCTTGACGCGGGCGGCACCACGCTCGCTCTCGCCGGTCCCGCCGAGGACGTCACCGGTGGAGTACCCGCGGCGTCGTTCAAGGTGCCCGACGTGGCCGCGGCGGTGGCCGCCATCGTGGAGCGAGGGGGATCGGTGGTCCGGCAGCCGGAGCGCGGCCCGCACGAGGTCCGGGCCGTCGCGCGCGACCCCTGGGGCAACACCGTCGTGATCTACGGACCGCTGTAGGTCACCGTGACGCGAAAGCCACTTTCGGGACATCAGACGTCGCGAAAGTGGCTTTCGCGACACGTCTCAAGTCGTGCGGTCCGCCCGGCTTCGCTGACCGGTGACGGGCAGCCGCAGCAGCAGGCGGAAGCCGCCGTCAGGGGTCGCGCCGGTGACCACCGTGCCGCCCAGCAACGCCGCGCGTTCCCGCAGGCCGAGCAGTCCGTGACGGGCGCTCGGCAAGGTCAGTGTCGGCCGGGTCGCCGGGGTGTTGCCGACGGTCACCGTGAGATCGGTGCCGTCGCAGGCGATGTCCACGGTCGCCGTGCTCCCGGGCGCGTGTTTGCGCACATTGGTCAGGGCTTCCTGGATGGTCCGGTAGATCGTGCGCTGAACGGCCGTGTCGATACCCTCCGGCGCTGTTCCGGTCCGCCGCGTCTCGATGCCGCTTCCGGCGATCATGCGGTCGAGGTCGGACAACGTCGGCTGGGGCACCAACTCGGTGGTGGAGCTGCCGGAGGCACGCAGCAGATTCACCATGTGACGCAGCTCGTCGAGGGTGTCGACCGACAGCGTGCGCACGTTTTCGGCGGCGGTCTTCGCGGCGGGGTCCGTTGTCGAGACGCTGAGCGCGCCCGCCTGGACGGCGATCAGGCTGACTTTGTGCGAGACGACGTCGTGCATCTCGCGGGCCAGCTGGGTGCGTTCCTTGGCGAGGACGGCCTGGGCGTCCAGGACCCTTTCGTGTTCACGGGCCTGGCGGATGTCGTCCAGCCGCAGCGTGAGTTCGCGCTGGGTGTGCACCAGCCTGCCGAGGAAGATCGGCGCGGCCGGGGTGATGATCGCGTAGACGACGGTGAGCACGTCGATTTCCCCGAACTCCAGATCGAGGCCGGGGAACAGGTATCCGGCGGTGGCCGCGACGCCGCATCCGACGAGCAGGCGCCGGTTCGGGCGCAGCAGGGCCACGGAATAGAGAGCGATGAGCGTCGCGATGACCGAGCCCGAGATCGCGAGGGCGGGAAGGGTGACGACGAAGACGAAGACCGGCCACCGCCGACGGAGCGGCAGAATGCCGAGGGCCACCAGCGCGGCGCCGAACGCCAGCGGCTCGGCCCGGCCGAGTCCCGCGTCGATCGCGGCGACGGCGATCAACCCGGCGTCGACGAGCAGCGGCCGCACCCGGTTCACGGGCGGCCTTCACCGTTGCTGAGCAAGCCCGCCTGCTGCGCCACCAGTGCGGCCTGGACGCGGGTGGTGACCTGCAGTTTCGTGAGGATGGCGGAGACGTGGTCCTTGACCGTGCCGACACTCAGGTGGATCCGGGTGGCGATGTCCGCATTGGACAGTCCGTCCGTGATGAGCACGAGTACCGCGCGTTCGCGTTCGGACAGCTGACCGACCTGCGCGGCCGCCGCCGAGCCCGCGCCTGATTCGAGATAGCCGTCGACGACGGTGCGCGTCACCTTGGGGGAGAGCACGACCCCGCCGGCGGCCAGTGTCCGGACGAAATGCGCGAGCAGGTCCGGGGCGGTGTCCTTGAGCAGGAACCCGGCCGCGCCCGAACGCAAGGCTGTCGCGATGTATTCGTCGGAGTCGAAGGTCGTCAGCATCGCCACGGCCGGTGTCTTCCGCAGGCCACGCAGCTGCCGGAGGACGGTGAGGCCGTCGACGTCGGGCATCCGGATGTCGAGCAGCACGACGTCGGGACCGTGCAGGCTGATCTCCTTGACCGCGTCGGCGCCGGTCACGGTCGCCACGACCTCGATGTCGCCCGCCGCCTCCAGGATGAGGCGAAACCCCGAGCGCACCAGCTCCTCGTCGTCGACGACGACCACTCGAATCATGCGGCCCAGTCTCGTCGCATCCGCCGGGCGGGCACCACCCGAGGCCGGAAAGCCCCTGCCCGCCGATCGGGTGGACAACGGCAGCCGGTCGGCGGGTTGTTCGGGCCGGATCGCCGGTGCCGACAGGTCGCCGCGTGCGCCGAGCATGGAGGACGACGAACGCGATCGGCTCGTGGCCCGCGTTCGTGACCGGAAGACACAGGAGTGAAGCAGTGCCTGGAACAGATCCGAAGACCCCTCTTTCGCCGAGCGCGATGAGCCGACGTCGAGTGCTCCTCGGCGCGCTTCCGGTCGCCGCGTTGCTGGCTGTCGGCTGTGGCAGGCAGGCACTCGGGGACGAAGCCGGCCCCAGGCGGCTCGCGCTGGTGTACAACGGCCCGCAGGGTTGCGCGGACTGCGCGCCGGCGGTGGCCGCGTTGCTGCGCAAGGCGCCTCAGCCGTTCGAAGTCAAGTACGTGGGCCCCGGCACCGGCGTTCCCCTCACCGCCGAGACGCTGGCCGAGGCGCAGCTGTACGTCCAGCCGGGCGGCGGCGCCGATCTGGACCGGACCTGGCGGGACCTGCGTGGCTCCGCCCAGCTGATGCGCGACTGGGTCCGGGCGGGTGGCAGCTACCTGGGCCTGTGCTTCGGCGGCTACCTGGCCGGACGCGACCCGGGTTTCGGCCTGTTGCCCGGCGATACCTACGGATACGCCGGTTCTCCCGGCTCGACCGTCCCCGACGACCGCGACACCGTGCTGGAGGTGTCCTGGCGGGGCGAGCCCCGGCACATGTACTTCCAGGACGGTCCGGCTTTCCGCCTGGACGCCGGAGCGGACGCGACCGTTTTGGCGACCTACGGCAACGGAGCCGCCGCCGTCGTGGTCGCCCCGTACGGCAAGGGCCGGGTCGGGGTCAGCGGCCCGCATCCGGAGGCCGACGAGTCCTGGTACGAGGACGAAGGGCTCACCAATCCCGACGGCGTCCGCTTCGACCTGGCCTACGAACTGATCGACACGACCACCCGGCGGCCGTGAACCGGGTCGATTCACCTGCCGGGCGAGGAGGAAACGTGGAGCGAGTACGCGTGCGTGTCTGTGCCTTGGACCCCATCACGGCGGCCGGGATGGTCAGCTACCTCGAGCCCTACGCGGACATGGAAATCGTCAGCGGCCCGCGGCGCGACGAGGCCGACGTCGTCGTTGCCGCGTTCGAACGGCTTTCGGCCGACGCGATCGCGGTCCTGCGCCGGCACGCGGCCGAACCGGGAAGGCCGGTAGTGCTGATGGTCAACCGGATCCTGGAGAGCGAGGTGACTCTCGCGGTGGCGTGCCGAGTGGTCGCGGTGCTGCCGCGTACGGCGGCGACAGGCGAAGAGCTGCCAGAAAGTGTCCGTTCGGCCGCGGCGAACCTGTCGCGGGTCTCGCTCGCCAAGCTGATCGAGCGAACCGAGCGGCTCCACCGAGGTTTCCTCAGGCCACCCGAGCCGACCGCGACGGAACTTTCCGCGCGCGAGACCGAGGTACTGCGGTTGATGGCCGACGGGCTCGACACGAACGCGATCGCGGCCGCACTGTCCTATTCGGAGCGGACGGTGAAGAACATCATCTA
Organism: Amycolatopsis sp. NPDC102522; assembly: GCF_055584485.1. Lineage (NCBI taxonomy): Bacteria > Bacillati > Actinomycetota > Actinomycetes > Pseudonocardiales > Pseudonocardiaceae > Amycolatopsis > Amycolatopsis sp. NPDC102522. The sequence goes on from NZ_JBVJLY010000004.1 coordinate 410,524, forward strand.
CGCCATGACCTCCCGGTTGAAACTGCGGAACCGGTCGCACGCGGTGGCATACGCCGTGCGGACGGGAGCGATCTGAGCCTGCCACACCCCTCACTTTTGCCTTGTCCCTCGACAACGACCCGAACTACTCACGACATCGCGGGCCAGCGCCGATGGTCCTCGTCGATGACGTATTCGTGACTGTGGCGCCAGGTGCCGTCCTCGCCTCGCACGGCGTCGGCGAGGTGCCCGGGGTCGACGGGGCCTCGGTGAGTGTGTTCGAGACGCAGGGGATCGTGCCGTGGCCAGGCGCGGACGGCGACGGCGAGGCCGATGAGCCCGAGAGCGCCGAGGACGAGCCACGTCGTGGTGAACCCGGCGGTGGTGGCCAGCCAGCCCGCGATGGGATAGGCGAGAAGCCAGCAGGCGTGGGAGAGCGAGAAGCGGGCGGCGAAGATCGCGGGCCGGTCGCCGGGCCTGCTGGATTTGCGCAGTACCCGGCCCACGGGGGTGAGGGCGAGTCCGGTGCCGAGCCCGATGACCGCCCAGACAGCCATTGCGGCGGCCAAGCGCCAGTCGCCGGTGTCCACGGTGGACAGTGCGATGGCGCCGGTCATCCCGGCGAGCAGGGTCCCGCCGCCGGTGAGCATGACGGTGCGTTCGGGGATCCGGTCCAAGGCGCGGGGGAGCAGGAGCGCGACCAGGATGGTGCCGAAGCCGTTGCCCGCCAGGAGCAGGGCGACGTCGGCCGGTGATCGGCCCAGGGTGTCCTGGACGTAGTTCACGGTGTTGACCATGACCACGGAACCGACCGCCGCGACCACCAGGTCGAGGCCGAGCGTGCCGCGCAGACGCGGGGTCGCGACGAACACCTTGATCCCGGCCGTCGTGCGGTCCCGGACCCCGCCGCGGCCGCTGCGGGTCGCGTCGGGGATCCGGGTGCTCAGCACCAGCGCGGCGGAGGCCACGAACCCGGCCGAGGTGCCGGTGAACAGCCAGTGGAAGGACACGAGGCTGAGCGCGGCGGCGGCCAGGAGCGGGCTGAGCAGGCTTTCCATCGTCGAAGCCAGTTGGGACAGCGACAGCGCCTTCGTGTAGTCGCGTTCGTCGGGCAGGATGTCCGGGAGCACGGCCTGGAAGGTCGGGGTGAACGACGCCGACGCCGTTTGCAGGACCACGATCAGGACGTAGATCTGCCAGACCTCGTTGACGAAGGGCAGGGCGAGGACCACCAGTGCGCGGATCACGTCCAGGGTGACGAGGAAGAAACGGCGTGGCATCCGGTCGGCGTAGGCGCCGGCGAGTGGGGCCACTGTGACGTAGGTGATCATCTTGATGGCCAGCGCGGTGCCCAGGACGGCACCAGCGCCCGCCCCCGCCAAGTCGTAGGCCAGGAGGCCGAGCGCTACGGTCGTCAATCCAGTGCCGAACAGCGCGACCAGCTGCGCCCCGAACAGATGCCGGTAATCCCGATGCCCGGACAACGACACGTTCCACCGCTCCTGTCGTTCGACGTCCTTTCCATGATAGGTGCTCATGTACGCACATGACGAATCTGGTGATCAGTGGTCCCGCCTGCCGCCGGACGACCAGGTCGAAGCCGCGTCCACGTCGCTGCGGATGCTGGCGGATCCGACCCGGATGCGGATGCTGTGGCTGCTCAGCGGCGAGGAGTACGACGTCGCGTCGCTGTCGGCGGCGGTGGCCATCGCGCGTCCGGCGGTGTCCCAGCACCTGGCCAAGCTCAAGCTGGCCGGACTGGTCACCCAGCGGCGTGACGGCCGCCGGATCCTTTACCGGGCCAGGGGAGGGCACGTCCGGCGCCTCCTGGCGGAGGTCATGAACGCGGCCGACCACCACCTGCACGGGATCCCCGACCACGATTGACCCGCGCGGCCAGGAACCGGGGAGTCCTCGGTCGAACGGCTGCCGGCCTCGGCGGAGACGTTCGGGTTGTCGGCGTACCGGCCGGACGGCGGGATCAACGGCTTCGACGCGTCCCCCGGCCACGAGGGTGAACACCGAGTGCTGGACCGGGAACAGCTGGTGCGGGGCCTGGTCGCGGGGTCCTGGAGCACCAATCTGTGGCTCCGGTCCGAGGCGGATGTCTTCCTGTCCACCAAGCCTGGCGGCTGGGACTCCGTGTCAGTGTCGCTGGACTCGTCCTACCGCACCCAGGCTGAGCCCTTTCGGGAGTTGCACCGTCTGCTCACCGAACTGTGGGTGACCATCGCCGGTGACACGGGTGCGCTTCCCGGAGTGGCTGAGCTGGTGGACTTACCTCGACGCCGACGGTTACCGGCGGCTGTCGCCCGTCCTCGCCGAGCTTGGTGCCGACGTTCGCCGGACTTCCGGGGAGGCGGCGGTGATCGCGTTGCCGGCAGACCCCGTCGCGGCCGATCCCGTGGAGTTCGCCCGCCTGCACCACGAATACCGGCGGGCAATCGTGCCCCGGTGAACCTGGTTCACCGGGGCACGACGAGCACCTCTGGGATCTACTGCGAGCGCAAGACCCAGACGTCGTTGGCGTTCACCGCGACGAGGTCCGCGTCGCCGTCTCCGTCCACGTCGGCGGTGAGGGTTTCCTTCGTGCCGGAGAAGGAACCCGCGTACCACGTTTCCGGCGCGGAATAGCTCGTACCGGTGGAGCGCATCACCTGCACGTCGGTGTCGTTGACGGCGATGAGGTCCGCGTCGCCATCGGCGTCGATGTCCGCGGTGAGCGTTTTCTTGCTGCCATAGAAAGGAGTCGTCGACCACGACACCGGAGTGTCGAACCAGCGGTTGGCGTTGCCTGTCACGACTCGTGTGCCGTTCTGATCGACGAGGATGAAGTCGGCCTTGCCGTCACCGGTCGCGTCTGCCGCCAGTGTCGCCTTCTGGCCGCGGATGGGCGGCGCCCACGCCACCAACGGCAGCGTCGTGGTGCCGTTCGACCTCGCCGCCAGCGTGGCCACGTCGAACAGGCCGATGATGTCGGTGTCCCCGTCGCCGTCCAGGTCCGCGGCCAGGTTCCCGAAATCGCCGGCGATGGTGTTGTTCAGCCACTGCGCGGGCGTCCCGAAGCGTTCTACGCCGTAGTAGTCGACGATCGACCTCGCCACGAAGATGCCCTGCGGCGTCGAAGGCGTGGGCCGCCGGACCGCGATGGCGTCGGCCCGCCCGTCGTTGTCCATGTCGCCGACGAAGTTGGCGTTACCGTTGAAGCCACTGCTCAGGAAATTGCCCGCACCCCAGTTCTGCTGTGCCTGGAAGGTGGAACCGTTCGACCGCAGCACATAGCACCCGTACAGATAGGTGTTGTAGCTGACCAGGTCATCTTTGCCGTCACCGTTGACATCCCCCGCCATGACCGCGACCTGCGCCGTGAACGGTCCGGCCGACCACTGTTCAGGTACGCCGGAGGCCGCCGCAGGCGGGGCGAGGGTCAGGGTAAGAAGTCCGGCCACACCGGCCATCACCAAAGCACGCATCACGTCCCCTTCGTGTCGGCTTGCGGTACTCAAGTCGTGATGCGCCGGGAAGTGTTACGAACGGGACATGGCGGGCGCGGACGACGAGGTTGACCTCCAGCGAACTCGAGATTCTAGGGTTGTTCCCATGACAGTGCAGCTGAACCACACGATCATCAACGCCACCGACCGGGCCGCCACGGCGGACTTCCTGGTCTCGATCCTCGGGCTGCCCGAGCCCGCCGAATTCGGCCCGTTCCTGGTGGTCCAGACCGGCAACGGGGTCTCGCTCGACGTCATGCGCAGCACCGAGCGGTTCTCCAGACAGCATTACGCGTTCTTGGTCGAGGAGGACGAGTTCGACACGATCTTCGAGCGGATCCGCGACGGTGGTCTGCCGTACTGGGCGGGGCCGGGGCACCGCGGCGCCGGTGAGATCAACACCAACGACGGCGGCCGGGGCGTCTACTTCGACGACCCCGACGGTCATGCGCTGGAGATCCTCACCCGCCCGTACGGATCTGGTGTCTCCCAGGACTGAAAGCGTGGGGGATCGCGGCCCTTGTCCAAAATGGACAGTGAGTTGCCGGAGGTTTCTCGGCCGCGTGCGATGAGTTTTACGGGCGAGGCGATATGGCGTGATCGTGGCCGCTGTCGATGCGGGGGCCGTGAGTGGTAAGTCGCGTTAGAACGACACTCGCCACTCACGACCACCCGCACGGACCCCTCGCCGCCACACCTGATGTCGCGAAAGCCACTTCCGCGACATCAGACGTCCCGAAAGTGGCTTTCGCGACACCCGAAGCCGATGGCGAGGGCCTGCCCGGCAGCGGACTCGGTCGCCCCGAGGGAAACTCGGTGGAAGTCGTTGCCGCGTGGCCATCTGCTACGGCCTCGATGGCCTAGAGTCCTGCCGCGCCTTGGAATTCACGGAGTGCCTAAGGGGGTCAGTATGCCGCGCTACGACAAGGAAGGCGTCCACGGTCGGTCCACCCCACGCAGGATCCTGATGGTGTCGATCGCTGTGCCGGCGGTTCTCGGCGCGTTGTGCGGAGCCGCGTTCATCCCCGAAGCGGCGAACCATTTCGGGTACGCCTTGCCGGGAGAAAAGGGTCTTCCGTACCGGGTCCATTACAACGGCAGGGATTACCGTAGCGGCCAGACGTGTGCCGGCGCGCGATGGTGCGAAGACGAACAGAGCGCCGAACAGCGATCAAAGCCGTACTGCATGCCTCGTGCCGGGCTGGACCTTGGAAGCGGAGACAGCGGCGCAGGGTTGGTGATGGTCGACGACGTCTTCACCTTGTTCGGATCTTCGCATCCCGTTTTCACCGTCGGCGTCATCCCGCAAGGAGAGACGACGACGAGAGTGGTCGTCGAGGCCTCCGCTGACTGTTATCTGACATATGGCCTGATGGGCGGTCCCTAGCAGGACGGTCCCCGGCGCTCGCGATGATTGCGGGCTCCAGGCTGAGCGGCTACCTTCACGGTGTTCGATATCTGGTCACCGGTGTCCGGCTATCGTGCGATCGGTCAGTCGCCAGCCCGAGGAGGAGCGAGAATGCCCGACCTGCCCACCCCGGACGACGCGGCCGTCGCGAACCAGGAGGCCGCGGTGAGCCGTTCGGCGTTCCGGCGTGTGCTGGCGGGCAGCACCGCGGGGGCCGTGCTGGAGTGGTACGACTTCGCGCTCTACGGCATCCTCGCCGCGACAGTGCTCGGGCCGCTGTTCTTCCCGGGCGGCAACGCCGTCGCCCAGTTGCTGCTGGCTCTGGCCACCCAGGGGCTCGGGTTCGTCGCGCGGCCGATCGGCGGCATCGTCTTCGGGCATCTCGGTGACCGTGTCGGCCGCAAACCCATGCTGGTCGTGACCTTCCTGCTGCTCGGTCTGTCCACCTCGGCCATCGGGCTGCTGCCCACGTACGCGCAGGCGGGTATCGGGGCGACGATCTCGCTCGTCGTCTTGCGCCTGGTCCAGGGCTTCGCGCTCGGCGGCGAGTTCGGTGCGGCCGTGCTGATGGTCAGCGAGCACGGGAGCCCTCGCCGCCGGGGATTCTGGTCCGCCTGGCCGCAGGCGGGCGCCCCGCTCGGAACCGTGCTGGCGACAGGCGTGGTGGGCGTGCTGACCCTCGTGCTGTCCAACGGGCAGTTCGCGCAGTGGGGCTGGCGTATCGGGTTCCTGCTCGCCGTTCCGCTGCTGGTCATCGGCTTCTGGATCCGTCGCCGCATCGACGAATCGCCCGCGTTCCAGCAGGCGCGTTCGCGTGCCGGTGCCGCCGAGCAGGCGCGTTCGAGCGTCTTCGAGACCCTCGCTCACCCAGGGCCGGTCCTGCGCGGCCTCGGCGTGCGGCTGGGCGAGAACGTCGCGTTCTACGTGTACACCGTTTTCGTGGTGGCCTACGCCACGACTTCGTTCGGGTACACCAAGTCAGACGTCCTCCTCGCGGTGACTGTCGGATCGTTGCTGCAGTTCGCGGGGATGCTGGCGGGCGGGCATTGGTCCGATGTGGTCGGACGGCGAATCGCGATGCTGGTCCCGGCGGCGGGCCTGGCGCTCTGGGCGCCGTTGTTCTTCCTCATGGTCCGTTCGGAGAGTCTGCCCCTGCTCTACGTCGGCGTGGGCGTCGGCGCCGCGTTGCACGGTCTCCTCGCCGGTCCCGAGGCGGCTTGGATCGCGGAACTCTTCCCGACTCATCGCCGCTTCGCCGGGGCATCCCTGGTCTTCCAGGGGTCGTCGATCATCGCCGGCGCGCCGGCGCCCTTCATCGCCGTCTGGCTCGTCGAGAACCACGGGACCACGGCCGTCGTGCTGTACCTGGTCGCGACCATCGCGGTCACCCTCGTGGCCTTGTTCTTCAGCGCCGAAACCAGGGGCGCAGACTTCGACGCCTAGGCCTGCGCGGCACTCTCCTGTCACCCGCCCGCGCGCAGAATCTGCGAACTGTGGGCGTCCCGTGGATCATGAGGGCGTTCCCTCCGCCGCAGCATCGAAGGGGTCTTGATGGCCAAGCCCAATGTCGCCGAGCAGTTCGTCCAAGTCCTGGTGCAGGCCGGGGTGGAACGGATCTACGGCGTGGTCGGTGACAGTCTGAACCCGGTCGTCGACGCGATCCGCCGTACCCCGGGCATCGACTGGGTGCACGTGCGTAACGAGGAGGCGGGCGCGTTCGCCGCGGCCGCCGAGGCGCAGCTGACCGGACGGCTCGCGGTGTGCGCGGGCAGCTGCGGTCCCGGCAATACGCACCTGGTGCAGGGGCTCTATGACGCGCACCGCACCGGCGCCCCGGTACTCGCGCTCGCTTCGCACATCCCGTCCGGTCAGATCGGGACGGGGTTCTTCCAGGAGACTCACCCGGAACGGTTGTTCGTCGACTGCAGCGGATACTGCGAGCAGATCAGCCAGCCCACCCAGATGCCCAGGGTGCTGCGGATCGCCATGCAGCACGCACTGTCCCGCGGCGAGGTTTCGGTGCTGGTGCTGCCGGGCGACGTCGCGCAGCTCGAGGCCACTTCGCCCACCGGGAGTGGGGCGCCGATCACCGAACACGGGACGGTCATGCCGCCCGAGCCTCAGGTGGCACGGCTCGCCGAGCTGATCAACGAAGCCGAAACCGTCACCGTGTTCGCCGGTGCCGGGGTGCGCGGCGCGCACGCCGAGGTGATGGAGCTCGCCGGGACGGTCCAGGCGCCGGTCGGCCACAGCCTGCGTGGCAAGGAGTGGATCCAGTACGACAATCCCTATGACGTCGGCATGAGCGGCTTGCTCGGCTACGGCGCCTGCTACCGGGCCATGCAGGACGCGGACCTGCTCCTCTTGCTGGGCACCGACTTTCCCTATGACTCCTTCCTTCCCCAGGCTCGGACCGTGCAGATCGACCACGACGCGACCCGGCTGGGCAGGCGAACCCCACTGGAACTGGCCGTGCACGGTGACGTGCGGGAGACCCTGCGAGCCGTGCTGCCGCTACTTCGGCGCAAGACCGACAGGGCCTTCCTGGACCGCATGCTGCGCGACCACTGCAAATCGCTGGAAAACGTCGTCGACGCCTACACCCGCAACGTCGAACGGCACGTCCCCATCCATCCCGAGTTCGCCGCCGATCTTCTCGACGAACTCGCCGCGGACGACGCGATCTTCACCGTGGACACCGGCATGTGCAACGTCTGGGCCGCCCGGTACCTCACGCCCAACGGGCGGCGGCGGGTCATCGGCTCGTTCCTGCACGGCACGATGGCCAACGCCCTCCCGCACGCCATCGGCGCGCAGTTCGCCTACCCGGGGCGACAGGTCGTGTCGATGTCCGGCGACGGGGGACTGGGCATGCTGCTCGGCGAACTGCTCACCGTCGTCCTGCACGATCTCCCGGTCAAGATCGTGACGTTCAACAACTCCTCACTGGGCATGGTCAAGCTGGAGATGCTGGTCGACGGCCTGCCCGACTACCAGACCGACCACCGACAGGTCGACTTCGCCGCCATCGCCCGCGGCGCCGGCCTGCGATCGGAACGGGTGACCGAGCCGACGCGGCTGCGTGCCGCCCTCAAGGAGGCGCTGAGCCACGACGGCCCCGCGCTGGTGGACGTCGTGACGGACCCGAACGCGCTGTCCGTCCCGCCGCACATCACCGCCGGTCAGCTCGGCGGATTCGCGCTGGCCGCGAGCAAGGTCGTCCTCGAAGGCGGTGTCGGCCGGATGATCGACCTCGCCCGCGCCAACCTCCGCAACATCCCCCGGCCGTGAACAGCCACCGTTTGGCGGCCGGACACCGGTTCGCCGTAGGGTGACCTTGCTGCCCGACCGTGAGGAGAAGCGATGTTCTGGACCATCCTGGGCTGGATTCTGTTCGGTCTGATCGCCGGTTTCCTGGCGCGAGCCATAGTCCCCGGGAAGGACGACATCGGCGTGCTGCGGACGATCGTGCTGGGCGTCATCGGCTCGGTCGTGGGCGGCCTGTTGTTCGGCCTGCTCACAGTCGGTCTCCGCGGCTTCCAGCCGGCCGGGTGGATCGGCTCGGTCATCGGCGCGATCATCGTCCTGGTCATCTACAACAAGGTGACCGGCCGCAAGAGCCGCACCTGACCTCCACGGCGCCTGTTCCTCAAGTGGCGTCCGGGTCGAACGGCGCTCGTTCTCCTGCGTTCAGCGGAGCGTCGGCGACACGGGGTGGGAGCGTGCCGGTCCTGTTCACAGGCGTCCCGGTGTGTGCGTCGTCGAGCAGGTAGCGGCTGACAGCGGTTTTCGGATCGAGGGATCGCAGGGCGCGGAGGTCCTGCAGTGGTTTGCGGAGTTCCTGGTACTCGGTGCCGAGTTCGGTCCGCAGCTGGTCCTGGGCGCCGGTGGCGAACTCCCGTGCCTTGGCGAGGGTCCGGGCCAGCCATCGGGCGGCTTCCGGCAGCCGTTCGGGGCCGATGACGAAAAGTCCGGCGACCAGCAGGACCAGTAGGTGCTCGAGGCTGAGACCGAACACGTCAGTTCTCCCTCACCGCAACGTCGTTGCCGCCATGGTAGACCGATACCAGGCAGCGGCGGCGGAAGGTGGCGGGGTGATGGCGGTGCTTCGACGTCGGTGTGTGCCGGCGGCATGCCTGCTCGCGGTCCTGCTCGCGGGGTGTGGCGGGCCGAACGATCACCGGCCATCGGTGACGGGAGCGACCACCGCCCCGGTGACAGCCGTCGATGGCGACTACGATCCCGCGCGGTTCGCCGCGCAAGTGAAGGCGCGAGCGGCCGAAGCCGCGGTGTCACCCCAGCTGGTGATGGCGATCCTCTACAACGAGTCTTACAAGCCGCATGATCCCGAGCTCGAAAGGCAATGGCAGGAGCTGAAGCCGGACGCGTCGTTCGGGGTGGCCAACATGCACAAGGCGGCCTACGAGCAGACCCGGCGAGGACGACCGTTCGCCGACAGGGCTTGGCAGGAGCTGCCCGGCGACCCGGACCTGGCGATCCGGGCGGAGGCCTGGTACCTGCACGACCTGGCCGCACAGCTCCCGGGCAGACGCGCCGGATCACTCACGACCGAGGAACTGCTCGCGCTGGGCTACAACACCGGGCCCGGCAACATGAAGGCCTTCGCCCGCGGGACGAAGCCAGGCACCCAGGCCCAGTCCTATCTGGACACGCTCCACTCCAACTGGGGAAAAGCCGAGGAAGCTCTGAAGCCCGGCTGAGTCACGCAGGGCCGGTTCCGCCGGTAGACGGGGCGCAGGTGGAGTGGTCGCCGCCCGATTGCACTATTGCGGAGTCCGCGTCACCCGATCGACGCAATTCTCGACCGGGTATTGACCGCAGCGCGGTTATCGAACGTCCGGATGGGTGCAAACTGGCGAATTCGGAATGCGGCCGTTCTCTTCGATAATCGTGTAGTGCACGATCCGGCGATAGTAGCGTTACCTGAAACGGGTAGAGCACCCGTTTGGTGGATCCGCCGGGGGGCCGGCCGGTCTATCCATGACCTCGATCGCGCGCGACTCCTGCCCGCGTCGAAGCCTGGGCACGATGGTCAACGCCGCGCTCTATCTGCGGCGGCCGTTGCTGGTCATGGGGAATCCGCAGGACCGGGAACTCCACCTCGCGTAACGGATCACGGCCGTATCGCCTGCCATGCCTTCCCGATCGTCATGACCAGCAACGGAGAGCAGGAGGCCCCGCTCGTCACGGAACGGATTTCCCAGTCCGATTCCGGCGACCCGTCGGTAGCTTTGTCGCAGTCGAAAGAGCGCACAGTGAGACCGGAGCACCTCCTCGAGCTTCTGTCGTCGGGGATCATGTACGCTCCCGAACTCAGGAAAGGGAAGTCCACTTGGGACACAGGTGGATCTTCGCTTTCCGAGGCAGTCCGGGAATTGCTGCTCAGTGGCGCGCGGCGGTCGGAAACGGCCAAGTTCGCCCGGGTGGCCGCCACCATTTCGGTGGCCGGATTCCGCTGCTCGGTCACCTCCGAGACGCCATCGCCGACCCGAACCACATACCGGGGCCCGTACCTGTCCCAGGCTGACCGTCTGCGGAACGCGGCACAAGACCCAGCCCCGTCGTACCCGTGTCTGAACCAACGCAGACATCCACAAGACTGTGAGCTCACCATGCCTGAGACGGCCGAACGTCCATCTGCCTCGACACCTGCGACGCAGGGACGCTCGTCTTATCTCGGTGAACCCGAAGCGAACGAGCCGACGAGCAGGATCGTTCATCCTTCGGCGTCGGACACCTCCCGGAGTTCCCCGGCCCGCCAGCCTGAGGATCCGCCGCTGGTTCTCGGGAACGTCCCGCCGCGCGACCCGAACTTCACCGGTCGTGACGAGCTGCTCCACCAGCTCACCGAACGGTTGAGCAGCGGTACCACCGCGGTGCTGCACGGTCTGGGCGGTATCGGCAAGACGCAGATGGCCATCGAGTACATCTACCGGCATCTGCGCGATTACGACCTCGTCTGGTGGATCGGTGCCGCGCACACCATCGCGGTTCCCGAGGCGCTCCGGACCGGGCGGCCGTTCCGGCGGTGGCGGCTGATCTTCGACGCCGCGGAGAGCCCGGAGGCCGTGCTGCCGTTCTTCCCGATCTCGCGCGACCTGCTCACCGGGGTCAGCCGCATTCCGAGCCTTGCTTGGCGGTTGAGGGGACTGTTCGCGCCGAGGAACGAGTCGTTGGGGAAGCATCACTTCGGGAAAGCCTCCCGGGCCGGCCTGTCCGGCAGGCCGAGAGCGGCGATGCCGGCGGAGGGCGGTTCACGACATCACTTGATCATGGTGGCCGACGTGGCGGGGTTCGGGGAACCGAGCCGGACAGGGCCGGATCAGCGGGCCGTCCGCGAGGGGCTCTACGACGTCATGGAGACGGCGTTCGCGTCGACGGGGACCGCTTGGGAGGACTGTCACCATGAAGATAGGGGGGACGGTGTACTGGTGCTCGTTCCGGGCGGAGTGGACAAGGCGGCGTTCATCCAGGCGGTACTGCCGGCGCTGGTGACGCGGCTGCGGGTCCACAACGACAGGCATACGGAAGCGCAGCAGATCCATCTGCGGATCGCGTTGCACGCCGGGGAAGTCGGGTACGACAAGCACGGGTACACGTCATCGTCGCTGACGCTGACGTTCCGGCTGTGCGACGCTCCTCCGCTGAAGGAGGCGCTCGCGTCGTCGCCCGGTGTGCTGGCGGTGATCGCGTCGGAGTGGCTGTTCGAGGACGTCGTCCGCCACACTCCCGGTGCCGCTCCCGCGACCTGGCGACAGGTGCCCGTGGAGGTCAAGGAGGCCGCCACGACCGGCTGGGTCACCCTGCCCGACCACCCCTACCTCGGTCACCCCTGATCCAGTTCCGCCGGACGCCCGCGCGGTGTACGCCGGGCGTCCAGCGGCCGGGACTTAACCGGGCGACCTCGGTGCGCGGAGCACCTGATCACGTGGGTTCGTCGAGGCGATTCAGGATGTGCGTGAGGTCGCCTTCCGCGAGGAGTCCTATGAGCACCTCGGTCATGGTGTGGATGCCCGGTACCCGGACGATGAGGCCGTCAGAGCACCAGAAGTAGCTGCCGTCCAAGGCTTCTCCTGTCCGGGCCCAGTCGGCCATGAGACGTTCGACTTCGGCGACGGTGAAGATGGTGGCGCTCCACCGGGACCCGTCCGGCAGGCGAACCTCGGCGTCGATGTTTTCCACCTCGGCCAGGTTTTCCTCCGAGGTGAGGCCCATGAACACGACCTCCAGATTTGGAGTCCGGACCCGGTAGATCGCTCCGTCCCAGCCGTGCGAGAGCACGTCGATGTTCCAGTCCATTGCTTCCCCGCCGCGACCTTTCCCCATTTCGCCCTCCCGGACACGATAGCCCATGAGGTATTCCGCTCAGGCCTTTCGGCTCTATCGTGCAACTTCGCGCCGAACCCGTGTTTCCCGATCGGTTCGACTGAATGGCTGACTTCTGGCTGATTTGTGACGCTCGCGGCGGACTCGACGACACCAGACGAGCGAACACGACAGCGAGGAGTCTGCTGATGACGGACAAACCCATTCGCACTAAAGCCCTCAGGCGTTGGATCACGACGATATTCGTCGTCGTTACCGCGCTATTCGGTGTTCAGGGTGTCGCCGCGGCCGGAACGGACGACTATCCCGCCCCATGGCGATCAGCCGCCCAGGACTCGCTTCTGGATTCCTGGGGCTATTACAACCGCGAGTGCACAAGTTTCGTAGCCTGGCGCCTGCATTCGCGCAATGGCTTCGAGATGCCGAGGGCGATCGGCAACGCCGGGGCGTGGGGTTCCTGGTTCGAGCAGCGCGGCTACTCCGTGAACGGCACTCCCGCTGTCGGCGCGATCGCCGAATCCGCGGGTCATGTCGCCTGGGTTGAGGCTGTCAACGGAGACGGCACAGTCGCCCTCGAGGAGTACAACCAGAACTTCCAAGGAACCTACGGCAGGCGCGTGGTCGCCGCAGCGTCCTACCACTACATCCACGCGAAGGACATCACCCCTTCGCCGGGCGGGGGGAGCGTCGGTACCAGCGAATACCTCGGTCGTGACCAGCTCGCTCCGGATCAGCGGCTGTCTCCGAACCAGTACCTGACCTCGACCGACGGTCGTTTTGTCTTGATCCTGCAGGGTGACGGAAATCTGGTGCTGTACGGGCCGGGCTACGGCGCGATCTGGTCCAGCGGCACGGCGGGCCGTTCGGTGCACTCACTGCTCATGCAGGGCGACGGGAACCTGGTCCTCTACGGCTCGGGGAGCCAGGGCGCATTGTGGTCCTCCGGCACGGCGGGCCATGGCGGTTCGACGCTGAGGCTTCAGGATGACGGCAACACCGTCCTCTACGCGAGCAACGGTGCGACGTGGAGCACGGGAACCGCGAGAGGGACCGCGGGGCTGACGACGGTTTCGACCGACCGGCTCGCGGCGGACGGCAAGCTCTATCCGGGCCAGTACCTGCGTTCGTCGGACGGGAGGTATCGCCTCGCCTTGCAGAGCGACGGAAACCTGGTCCTCTACTCGCCGGGCTACCGAGTGCTGTGGGCCTCCGGCACCGCGGGCAGGTCGGTGCACTCGCTGCTCATGCAAGCGGACGCGAACCTCGTCCTGTACGGGACCGGGAGCCAGGGCGCTCTGTGGGCGTCCAACCGTACCGGTGCCGGCACTTTCGCTTTCACTCTGCAAAGCGACGGTAACGGAGTCGTCTACGGCCCGACCGGTGCACTGTGGACCACCGGGACAGGAGGACTCACCTAGAGCCCGCCCGGGGAATTGGTCCGGGTCTGCCGAACGACGTCTTCCCGAAGGAATCACGACAGAAGGTGTCGTGATTCCTTCGGGAAGGTGGCCGAACGACTGCCGGGCAGGCCGGCGGTCACGGGCGAGGAGTGTTCGGATGGGATCTCAGGCCAACCCCTGCATCGTGTTCAACGGTGACGCACGGCAGGCGATGGAGTTCTACCTGGAGGTGTTCGGTGGCGACCTCGAGGTGGGAACCGCCGCGGACTTCGGTTCACCGGATTCGGGCGACGGCGACAAGGTCATGCACGCCCGGCTCGACACCGCCGCCGGGTACACGCTGATGGCATGGGACTTTCCGGAGGACCGGCCGGGCCATCCGGCTTACCGGCCGGGCAACAACGTCGCGGTCTTCCTCGGAGGAGACGATGCCGAACTCCGCGGCTACTTCGAGAAGCTGTCCGTCGGCGGTGTTGTCACGCTGTCCCTGGAAAAACAGGTATGGGGCGACGAAGCGGGTTCGCTGGTGGACCGATTCGGGATCAGCTGGATGTTCAACATCACGAACCGGCAGTGACCTACCTCGACGGCCACGCCGTCTCCAGCTATCCCCGAGGCCGGCACGCGGATCCCCGCCGGCGGTGTTCCGCAACAGTCGTCGTCAGCTCGCTGACCACTGAGGACAAGCCGCACCCGCGCAGCGGCCAGCCTGACTTCGTCTGCCGATTCCAGCCGCTACCACTGGATCGCCCACTGGCTGACCACCAGGATGCCTGGCTCGGGTTGATCGGCTCAGAACTGGCCACACGTGAGGAATTGCCTCGAAACCAAGACCGATCTCAGTACATCGCGGTGAGACGACCACGAAAGCCCAGGTCACTTATTGAGGGGTAAGGCAAACCTGGCGTGTTTGTGGACGGTGTCGGTGACTCTGCGCGACACCGGGTCGTTGGCGTCGACTGTGTGGATTTTGGTGCGTTGGATGACCAGAAATCCACACACCCCTCACCCTGAGTGACAACTCGCGCCCTCGTCGACCCGACACCTTTGCCTTACCCCTCAATAAGATCGACGCGTCACGCGCGGTGAGATCGTGCAGGTCCTCGGCCTCTGGGCAAGGGATGACCGTCGGCGCGAACAACTGACACTCACCGATCACAGCCGGAACCAGGAGCACGAGCAGACATGCCAGACCAGCACGAACCCGACGATCCGCTCGCCAGACTGTATCTGTTGGCCAATCTCGTCAGGTCCGACCTGGCCGTCGCCGGAATACCGCTGGTTCCCGATCACCTGCACGGCGGGCATCCCCTTGGTCCGGTCGGCGCGCACGTCTTCGCCGACAACCTCGGGCATTGTGGTGTGTTCGTCAGTTGGGTCAGCCATTCGATCCTGACGTCCGCGGCCCTGGATGCTTGGAGCGAGGGCCGTAGCGGTCCAGACAACCCCGCCGGGCAGTGGAAGGAGACAATCGACACCGCGATGCGGAACGCGATGGCCACGATCCTGTCCTCGATCGGCTACGAGGTAGTGACAGCCGATGCCGACTCAGGAGTCGAGCTCATCGTGACGCGGCGAGCGGCCGAAAGCCCTTGGTTCGCCTGGTACCGGGACCAAACGGACCGGGTGCAAGCCAAGTCGCTCGTGACCGCGGAACGGCTCAGGGTCGCCACCGACGATCACGGGCAGTGAATCCACGGGCGGCGGTGAGACAAGCTGCGCGATCTGCGCATTCTCGGTTGTCTCACGGTGACGTCACCGTGATCAGTCTCGAACTCTTGGCGTTTCCTCGACCGGGGTGAGCCTGCGGCTGAAGCGACCGGGCAGCGTGGGCTGGTACGGCCGCCTGCTCGAAGGTCCTCATCGCGGCATGAGAGGGCGTTTGGCGACCATACGCCCGGCCCCGCCGCAAAAGTCTGACTGGGCTTGATCAGCTGATGAGGGGAGCCCGGCCGACCCTGCTCAGCGGACCGTCGGGGCTCGCGGCGTGACCGCGTCACGCAACTCGGCGGCGGCCTGGGCGATGAGCTCGGACAAGGTCGCGTCCGGATCGGCCAGCCAGTGGGACGTGGCGCGCCGGGAGATCGCGATCGCCACGTCGATGATGAAGCGTGCCTCGCCGGACTCGACGCCGCGGCTCTCGAGCGCCCGCGCCAGTGCGCGCGCGATGTCGGCGAGCTTGATCAGGTCGCGTTCGGCCAGGGCCGGGCTGGCAGCGATCACCCCGACGCGGCGCAGCAGGAACTCGCGCGAGCGAAAGACCTCGTCGGCGGTTCCCAGCGCGGCCAGCAGCGCCTCGAACGGCATGAGGTCCGGGGCGGCCGCCTCGACCTGGGCGACGAGGTGGGCCTCCAGCTCGTTACCGGCGAAAAGGACTTCCCGCTTGTCGGGGAAGTAGCGGTAGAACGAGCGCTCGGTCAGACCGGCGGTACGCGCGATCTGCGCGACCGTGGTGCGCTCGAACCCCTGCGTTTCGAACAGCTCGAGCGCCGCGCGCTCGAGCCGGCCCTGTGCGTCGGACTCCCATCTCGGCATGACTACCAGGATGACAGCAGAGACTGTCTTCGTCCTGCTAGGGTCTATGACAACAGATGCTGTCATCACACAGGAGATCGTCATGAAGGCTCTTCAGTTCGACCGGTTCGGTTCCCCGGACGTGATCGTGCTCCGCGATGTCCCACAACCGGACCCAGGACCTGGCCAGATCCGGATCGCCGTGCGAGCGTGCGGCCTGAACCCGGCCGACTGGCACATCGTCGACGGTCTCCTCGCCGACCATCTGCCGCCGCCGCCACGTGGGCTCGGCCTCGAGGTCGCAGGCACCGTCGACGCACTCGGCGAGGGCGTCGACGACGTCCAGATCGGCGACACCGTGTTCGGCCCGGCCACCTTCGACGGCCCGACAGCCGGCGCCGCCGAGTACGCGCTGATGCCGGCCTGGGCACGTATTCCCGAGGGCGTCACCGCCGAGCAGGCCGCCGCGCTCCCGATGGCGGCCGAGACGGCGTGGCGCGCGCTCGACGACCTCGGCGTCCAGCCGGGTGAGCTGCTGCTCGTCCACGGCGCGGGTACCACCGTGGGTGAGGCGGCGGTGCGCTTCGCGCTGCACCGGGGTGTCCGGGTGATCGCCACCGCCGGGCCGGCGCGGGCAGCCGCCCTGGAAGAGATCGGCGCCCAGGTGACCGCCTACGGCGAGGGCATGACCGAACGCGTCGGCGCACTGGCCGGAGGCCACGTCGACCGTGCCCTGGACACGGCACCGACCGGCGGCCGGATCGACCGCGCCGACCAGCCCAGCCCGGCCGGCGGCTCACTGCCGACCCTGATCGAGCTCACCGGGGACCCCGACCGCGTCCTCACCGTCTCGGACTTCGCCGCCGCGGCCGAGCTGGGCGTCCGCACCACCACCGAGATCCGCTATGACCAGATGGACGAGTTCGCCCGGCTCGCCGGCGAAGGCATCCTGACCGTATCGGTCGCCCGCACCTACACCCTCGACCAGATCCACGAGGTGGCCAAGCTCAGCCAGTCCCGCCGGCCCGGCGGCAAGCTCATCGTCGTCCTCTGATCGCCTCGCCGCCTCGCCGCCTGGCCAGGAGATTTCCGCTGCCGAACAGTGCTGGAACCGAACACTCCGATAACCAAGGCAGTCTCGAACCATCCACGTGGGCAACGACGAGGGGCAATTCCAGCTCCCGATTCTCGGAATGAGCGGATGTTCGCACGGCACGGGTTTCGTTGTTCGTGACCGGTGAGATTCCTGGCGCGCGTCGAGCCCACCGGCCAACCTCGAACGACCTCAGCCCCGCGCGACCTCGGCGGTGTGCGCGGGGGTGTAGCGCTCGCCCGTCACCTGGCTGCTCAGCGGGTCAAGCGCGGCCAGCGCCACCTGGGCCGGGGTGGCACCCAGCCGGTCGGCCACCTCGCGCACGGTCTTCTCGTTGGCCTCGCAACTCTTCAATGGGCTCATGACGGCCGTTTGGCCATTGCCGGCGTGGGCCCTGCGGTGGCGGTGGTTCATAGGTCGCTGCCGGAGAACGCCTGTGCCACAGTGAGACTGTCCTCGTAGACGTGGTAGCGAGTGATCAGGCCGTTGTCGACGGTGAGGTGCAGCGCGCAGCGAGCGATGTAGGCACTGCCGGTGGCCTTCACGATCTGGCGGATCTCGCCGAGGACCACGGCGTCTGGGCCGTCGACGAGGATCCTGGGCGCGACCCCGCCGCTCTTGCCGGGCATGTGGAACGTGTCGAGCGCGTGGAAGTGGTCGGCCACGTCGGCGCGAGTCGAGCGGGGCCTGATCCATGGCACGGCTGGGTGTCCTTCGGCGGGCCAGTCCAACTGCCAGTCGATGGCATCGGCGAACATCTCGGCGATCTGCTCCGGCTTCCCTTCGGCCAGGCGGGAGAGGAACCCGGTGACGACGGCGCGGGTGGCCGCCTCGGCGCCGGTGAACTGGTAGTCCCGCTGGATCCGGCCGTCCTCGCCGAGCAGGGCGAACACGACGCCGGTCCACACGGGTTCACCGCCGACGGCGGGAACCATGTGCACGGTGAAGGTGACGGCATCGTGGTGATGTACGGCGTCGTTCGCCGCCACGAAACGGAATCCGCCGGTCGCGACGAACTGCTCGTGCGCATCGGCGACGCGGGCCTGGACAGCGTCACGCCCGCGGTAGTCGGCGGAACCGATGAACTCGACCCCGTCCTCGCCCCACAACGCGGCGATGGCCGCACTGCGCCGAGCGGTGTCGGGCTCGTTCCACACGTCGGCGTAGCGGCTGACGAACGTCTCGATGTCAATGGTGCTGGTCATGGCCGAAACGCTAACCAGCCGTCACTGCCATCTTCTGTCAGTGGGGCAGGGCATGATTCGGATCATGCGAGCCAGCCGCCTGGTGTCCCTGCTGTTGCTGCTGCAGACACGGGACCGGATGACCGCTCAGCAGCTGGCCGATACCCTGGAGGTCTCTGTACGGACCATCTATCGGGATGTGGAAGCGCTTGGC
The DNA here is from genome assembly GCF_055584485.1 of Amycolatopsis sp. NPDC102522. Classification (NCBI taxonomy): domain Bacteria; kingdom Bacillati; phylum Actinomycetota; class Actinomycetes; order Pseudonocardiales; family Pseudonocardiaceae; genus Amycolatopsis; species Amycolatopsis sp. NPDC102522. The sequence continues at coordinate 429,157 of NZ_JBVJLY010000004.1, forward strand.
GCGTCAGGTGTACCGATCTACGGCGAACCCGGTAACGAAGGTGGATACCGGTTGCTCGAGGGCTACCGAACCCGGTTGACCGGTATGACCGTCACCGAAGCCCAGACGTTGTTTCTGACCGGATTGCCCGCGGCGGCCGCCCAGCTGGGCCTGGCGACCGAGGTGACCGGTGCCCGGCTCAAGCTCACCGCCGCGCTGCCCGGCGAGTTGCGTGACCGCGCCAACCGCGTCGCTGACCGGTTCCACCTCGACGCGCCCTCGTGGTACCACGAAGACGATCGCACTCCCCACCTGGCTGTGGTCGCCGACGCCGTGTGGAACCAGCACACCCTGCGGATCCGCTACCTGCGCTGGGCGAAACCGCAGGAGATCACCCGGATCATCCAACCGTATGGTCTCGTCCTCAAAGTCGGCCACTGGTACCTCGTGGCCAGGCACCCGGACCGGTTCCGCACCTACCGGATCTCCCGCATCCTCGACGCGCACGCCCTTCCCGATTCCTTCGACCGCGCCGAAGACTTCACCCTTGCCGATTACTGGCACGACTACCTTGAGCACTTCGACCAGCGCCGACACCAGCACCAGGCGACGCTGCGGGTCTCCTCCCGCGGCCTTGACCTGATGCCCTACTTGGTGGAACCGGCCGTGGCCCACGCCGCCCAGCGGACCGCGACAGGGCCGGACCCGCAAGGCTGGACCCAGATCACCATCCCTTTCGAGTCGGTCGAAGCAGCTCTGCCCGAACTGCTCAAACTCGGTGCCGACGTCGAAGTCCTCGCACCCGAAACTCTGCGCGCCCACATCATCCGCACTCTACGAGCAATGAATCACGTCTACGAGCAGCCAACTTCCCCGGACCCCCACCAGCCCTGACGCCGCTTCGTCGACGGGTTTGGTTGGGCGAGGCCTGTCGTTGGGTACCGCTTGGGAGTCACCCTGCGAGCGTCAGGGCGAGCCATCCGCCGACGGCCGCTGCGAGCGCGCCGAAGATGAATCCCAACCACCGCGGGTAGGTGTGGTCGTCGATGACGAGTTCACGCACCAAGGCGATGAACAGACCGGCCACGCCGAGCACGATGATGTTCACGTCCGTGTCCACGGTGTTGCGCAGATCCACGACCGTGGTGCCCTTGCGCAGGAACACGATCCCGCCGGTCGCCGTCGAGACGTGCACTACTACCGGGGTACCGGGCTCGGTGTCGGTCGCCTGTTGTTCGTTGCCGAACTCGAAGTCCCCGGCCGCGCTGCGGACGGTGATGAAGTAGGTGAAGTGCGGTTCCGTGTGCTGTGGCGGTAGGTGACTCTCTTGCCGGTGCGCGATGACCGTGCCCTCGATGCTGGAGGTCGGTGCGTCCCGCACGTTCAGGTCGTGGACAGCGTAGGTGACCATGCCAGCCGAAACACTGAACCACAGTAGAGTTGCGAGGAGCCGTATCACCAGCATCACCGCAGCGTAAGGACGACGTGTGGCGGGCGGGGAGGGCACAACCGCCCTCAGGCCCGCACCGTGCCGACCCCAGGCCGGAGGCCGTCACCCAGGGCGGTTCGCGGGTGGATCCCACCGCGGCGGCCGACAAACACGCCCTGGGTGCGCTAGGGCGGCGGGAGGAGGCGCTGGCCGCGGTCACCAAGGCGGTCGAGATCCGGCGTCGGCCGGCCGAGCAACGTCCAGACGTGCACGCTGCAGAACTCGCGGCATCCCAACGGGTACAGGATTGGCTGCTGAACAATCCCGGCGACACCTCATCGCTGTGAGGTCCATAGAAACCGTACGCCAGCTGATCGCAGACCGTCAGGAACCGCAAACGGTGGCGAACGCTCGCTCATCGGCATGAGCGGACATTTCCTTGTATGTAGCGGCGATGCCGCCTGCTGTGGCGGGTCATCGGGGTTGTTGAAGAACCCGACACCGTTGTCCGCTAAGGACACTGACTGGTGTTGCTTGGCGGCAGTGGCGACCTCGAACTCCCCGCCCGCGACCAACGGCTTACCGACCGGCCCGTCGCCGTACTGGGATTTCATTGAGGGCGACGGCGATCATGGCCATTGCTTTGCGTATCGAACATCCTCCCAGTCTGTCTGGATGCTTACCTGTGTTGATACGCAGGCGGGTTACAGTTCCCGGAGGGCTTTTGCCGCCGCCGCGAACGAGCCATGGCCGGCATCGGTAAAGGCGCACTGGCCATCTCGCCAAATCATGGCGCGTAACCCCGGCACGTATTACCTGATGAAGCCTTGATGTTTCTATCGAGGGAGGATTTCCATGCGTTTGCCTTTCCGGGTAGCCGTGTTGGCAGCAGGCGCGGTGACCGTGGGTGTCGGCATGGCCGCGCCCATCGCAGCCGCCGCGCCCGCTCCGCAGTACCGACTCGTGCTCGGCTCCGCGAAAACTTTGGATTACCGCGGGATCAACGCGCGCGGCGACATCATCGGTGTCGGTCTCGACCCGGCGCGTTTCGGGCGGGAGGAGGGCTTCGTCGTCAAGGCCGGTACGACGACACCCATTTTCCTGGCCGACCCCGGCACGAACAACCAGAACTCCGTGCCGCGGTCCATCACTGGCCAGGGCGTGGTGGTGGGGCGCTACTTGAAGAACGTCGTGGTCCCCGGTGGGGCAGTGGAGATCACCCGCCCGGCGATCTGGCCAGGGCCCGGCGGCGCCGGATCGGACCTCGGCGTGAATCCCACCGGGTCGGCGGACGCGTTCGGTATCAACGATCAACAGCAGATCGTGGGTTGGCAGGGCGGCCCCACCTTGATCACACCGTGGCAGCGCAACGGCACCACGGTGACCAACCTGCCGCCGCTCGGCGGCTCCAAGGACACCGAGGCGCTCGGCGAGAACAGCAACGGAGTGGTCGTCGGCGACGCCACGGTCCCCGGTGGCACCCTGACCGGCGGTAATCAAGTGGCACTGGAGTGGACCAACGGAAAGCTCACCACGCTCGGCCAGCTCAACGGTGGAGCCTGGAGCGAGGCGCTGGCCATCAACACCGCCGGGCAGGCGGTGGGTTCGGCGGCGCCCGCCGGCAGCTCGCTCCTCGACTCCCACGCGGTGATGTTCAGTGGCGGCAAGGCGATCGACCTGAACGTGCCGCGTGGCGTCAACCAGGGCACCGCGCACGCCACCGCGATCAACACCGACGGTGTGATCGTCGGTGACGACGCTGTATTCCCCGACGTGTCGGGCATCGGCAACGGTTTCGTGTACCGCAACGGCCACGCGACCGAGCTCAACTCGCTGATCAAACCGACCCCGAACGTGCGGCTGGGGGGCGCCACCGGCATCAACGACGCCGGAGACATCGTCGGCACCGCCGTGCTCACCGCGCCGGACGGAATGGTGTCGACCGTCGGCTACGAATTGCTGCCCATCCCGACCACATAGCTCAACTCGGTCGCTGAGGTCTGCGCATCGGCGCGGGTGGCCGAGGCGGTGGAAAGGCTCTGGGAGCCGGAGAAGAAGTTCGTCGGCTGATGCTTCCGACCGCAGAAGCATCAGCCGGCGAACGTGTTTCGCCGAGTTGTGGGCAGAGGCGATGGTATTTCGGCAGACCGGCCGGGTTCGAGGGACGAGGAGCAGGCAACCTGACCCGGTTCGGCAGTCGTGTCGAGCGCGGTGCAGTGCCTCCGCCGGCGGGCTCTTGGTGCTGTCGTCACGTGCGCGATCAGGGCCGCAGCCGATGTGTCAGGATCGTCGCGTGGACGAAGCCGAGCTCGTGATCGGACCGGAATCAGGCATACCCGTGGACGAGCTGCTGGCGCTCTACGAAGCGGTGGGCTGGTCGGTCTACACCGACTCGCCCGACCTGCTGCAGGCAGGCGTGGCCGGGGCATCCTACGTAGTGACCGCGCGCCAGAGCGGGAGACTGGTCGGCCTCGCTCGCGCGTTGTCCGACGGGGCGACCATCTGCTACCTGCAAGACGTGCTCGTGCACCCGGCCGAGCAACGCCGCGGGATCGGCCGCGCTCTCGTGAAGGCAGTGCTGGACCGCTATCGCACGGTCCGGCAGAAGGTCCTGCTGACCGACGACGAACCGGGCCAACACGCCTTTTACGAGAGTCTGGGCTACACCGAGATCCGCGACTACGGACCCGGCACGCTGCGCTCCTTCGTCCGTTTTGACGACGGCACCTGAGGCCGACGGCCTCGCCACGACCCATCCGCGGGGCACGGATTGTCAGGCGGGAGACGGTACTCGGCCAGTGCTCGCAGCCTGCCCCGCCGAGCGAAACACCGACGACGCCCGCTTCTGCCGCGATGAGGACCTTCGGGCAGGCGGCAACCGAGAACATCCAGGTCGCGCAAGATCGAGACATGTCACGAGCGGCGAGAACCTCCATGACGGGCTGGTCGGAGCAGGGCCTCGACGAGCCCGCGTGCCTGGCGCGCCGGCCCGTCGGCACCGTGCGACTGCACGGACGCGTAAACCCCTTCCATGACAAGGAAGATCTGGTCGGCGAGCACCTCGGAGTCCTTTGTGGTCAGTCGGGCGGTCAGCTCGCCGATCTTCTCGCGTACCCACGTCTTGGTCTCGACTGCCAACACGTGTGCCTTGGCCGATGCTTCCGGCAACTCGGCCATCGCCATCAGGAACGGACAACCGCGGCAGTGTTCCGGCTGTACCTGCTCGATGAGCGCGTCGAACAGCGACATGATCCGGTCAGCGGGCTCGCCATCGGCCGTCGCCGCGACGAACCATTGCTTGTAGAGCCCGCTGGCGCGCTCGACGTACGCGGCGACGAGGTCGTCCTTCGACGCGAACAGGCGGTACAGGGTCGTCGGCGCGACACCGGCCGTCGCGGCGATGGCGTCGACACCGGTGCCCTTGATGCTGTGCCAGTAGAAGAGGTCGTGCGCCACTGCCAGGACGTGCTCTCTCGTCTCCTTGGCAGTTCGCCTCATGATCGCGTAGCTTACACGTTAGGGAACGATCCCTAACATCAACGGTTTTAACATCACTGGGGAGTGAAATCGATGATTGTCGTGACTGGGGCCACTGGGAACGTCGGGCGGGAAGTGGTCCGCCTGCTGGCCGAGGCCGGTCAACCGGTGCGGGCCCTGACCAGGGATCCGGCGACCGCGTCGGTGCCGGCCGGTGCCACGGCCGTGGCGGGCGACCTGACCGACCCGGCGACGCTGCGGCCCGTACTCGAGGGGGCCACCGCGTTGTTCCTGCTCAGCGGCTACTCGCCGGACATCTTCGGTGAGGCTTCGCGAGCCGGTGTGCAGCGCGTCGTGCTGCTGTCCGGCGGCTCGGCCGAGACCGGCGACCGGTCCAACGCGGTCGCCGGATACATGATCGAGACCGAGGACAAGCTGCGGGCGTCCGGCCTGGGATGGACGATGGTGCGGCCGCGGATGTTCATGACCAACACGCTGCAGTGGGCTCCCCAGGTGAAGTCCGGTGTGGTGCGGGCACCGTGGCCGGACGTGCCGTCGGCGGTGATCGACCCGGCGGACATCGCGGCCGTCGCGGCGAAGGCGCTCGTGTCAGCGGACCACGAGGGCCGCGAATACCCGGTGACCGGCCCGGAGGCGTTACGGCCGGAGGAGCGGGTGCGGATCCTGGCCGAGGCACTCGGTCGCGAGATCCGGTACGAGGCGCAGCCCGACGACGAGGCCCGCGCGGAGATGCTCACGCAGATGCCGGAGCAGTACGTCGACGCGTTCTTCAGCTTCTACTCGGAGGGAAAGCTCGACGAGGCAACGGTCTTCCCGACGGTTCTCGAAGTGACCGGCCGTCCACCGCGGACGTTCGCGGAGTGGGCCCGGGCCAACGCGGGGCGGTTCCAGTGAAAAAGGTGATCCTCGCACTCCTGCTGCTGGTACTGGTCCCCACACCGGCGTCCGCCGCCTCGCTTTCGGTCGGGCGGCACGCGTCGCCGAATCCCGGCTCGGTCAACGTGCTGTGGATCTCCGCGCCCCGTGGCCTGATCCTGGTCGACGCGGGCCGCACGCTGTCGGAGGCACGCAAGACGGTCGACGAAATCCGTGCCGTGTACCGTCCGGTGGTCGGGATCCTGATCACGCACGCTCATCCGGACCATGTCGGCGGCCTTGGCGTGCTGCACAAGGCTTTCCCGCGTGCGCCGATGTACGCGTCGGCCGGGGCCATCCACGAGATCAAGACCGACTCGAAGGGCCTCTACGAGCTGACCAGGCAGTCCGGCGGCGGCGACTACCCGGGCCCAGGCGAAATGACCGTCCCGGATCACGTGCTCCGGCCGAACCAGTCGATCACGATCGGCGGCCTGCGGTTGGCGACCGCGGAGCTCGGCCCAGGGGAGACGGACGCGGAGACGGTGTTCTACGAGCCGGCCCGCCACGCGCTGTTCCCCGGGGACATCGTGGCGAACCGCATGACGCCGGCGTTGCTGGAGGAGCACACCTGCGGCTGGCTGTCCGACCTCGACCAGTTGCGTAGCCGCTTTCCCCAGGCGCGGACCCTGTATCCGGGGCACGGCGCACCAGGCTCCCGCGACCTGATCGACAAGCAGGAGCGGTACATCCGCGACTTCCGTGCGTTCGTGGCGCCGACCGCCGCGGTGGACTCACCGGGCGGTGCGGCGGTCACGGCCGAGGAGCTGGCGGGCGTCAAGGCCAAGGTGACGGCGAAGTATCCGAACTATCCGAGCGTGGCGTCCCTGCCGACCTTGATGGACGTCAACATCACCGCGGTGGCACACGAGATCGCGACCGGTACGCCCTGCTAGGCGCTGTCCGATGGGAGGTCGCGACCCGTCGGGCGGGTAGGAAAGACGCGCGGGCTACTCGGCGGATCGACGTCGCTTGTCGCGGATGTAGATGATCGCTGATTTACCGTCGCCGGGACTGCGGCGGTCCTGTTCGAACAGGGTGGTCGCGATGATCAGGCCGCTGAGCTTGGGATAGCCGTAGTTGCGCGGGTCGAAGTCCGGGCGTTGTTTGGTGATGATGCTGCCCACCGCGGCGAGTGCGGCCCAACCGTCGTCGTCGGAGGCTGCCTCGACCGCGTTGCGCAACTGGTTCACCAGTGCTGTGTCGGCCTTCAGCTGCGCGGCAGCCGTAACGGGTTTTGGTTTTGGGTCCGCTTCTGCCGGCGCGGTGGGGTTGTGGGGGTAGGTGAGGTTTTCGGTGTAGATGAATTTGTCGCAGGCGGCGACGAAGGGCTGGGGTGTTTTGCGTTCGCCGAAGCCGTAGACGGTGAGGCCGGACTCGCGCAGGCGCGCGGCGAGTCTGGTGAAGTCGCTGTCGCTGGAGACGATGCAGAATCCGTCGAAGCGGCCGGAGTAGAGCAGGTCCATGGCGTCGATGACCATCGCGGCGTCGGTGGCGTTCTTGCCGGTGGTGTAGGCGAATTGCTGGATGGGCTGGATCGACTGGGCGAGCAGGTGGTCCTTCCAGCCTTTGAGGTTGGTGCCGGTCCAGTCGCCGTAGGCGCGTTTGACGTGCGCGGTGCCGTACTTGGCGACTTCGGCCAGCAACCCCTCGGTGATCGAGGGTCGCGCGTTGTCCGCGTCGATCAGTACCGCGAGTCTGACAGTGTTCTCGCCGGCCATGGATCAGCTCACCCTCCGGTAAGTCGTCGGACCCTGGTGTCAGCCGGGATCGTGGATCATCCTCCCCAGCATCGCACGGCCCGAGCATCGGCTTCTGCCGTTGACTGCCTGAGCTCCGGCGAGGCGGTTGCCTGATCGGTCCGCCCCGGCTGGCCGATCGTCCCCAAGAGCGTCGGATCCAGGCAGGGGAGCCGGCGTGGGCCGTAGTTTGGTGTTCGTCGCACAAAAAGCGCGGTGGGGAGGAACACTGATGGTGCCGGGCATTGCGAGCCCTCCGTCGATGTCACCGGGGCGGGCTCGATTCGTGCGGAACTGGACCGGCAGGCTGGTCGCGTTCGGCGAGTTCATCGACGGCTACGACCTGCTCGTCATCGGCGCCGCGGTCCTGTTCCTCAAGCCGTCGTTCCACCTCACCGCGTTCCAGGTCGGGCTGGTGACCGCGACGGCGTTCGTGGGGACGGCGCTCGGCCTGGTGGTCTTCGGTGACCTCGCCGACCGATTCGGCCGCCGGGTGATCTTCATGGTCAACCTGGTGGTCTTCGTGGTGGCGTCCCTCGCCGCCGCGTTCGTCCAAGACGTGTGGCAACTGGTCGCGGTCAGATTCGTGCTCGGTGTCGCGGTGGGCATGGACATCCCGACCTCACACGCTTTCCTCACCGAGATCGCGCCCAAAGCCCGCCGGGGCCGGATCGCGGGCAGCTTGCCCAACATGATGTGGCTGTCCGGCGCCATCACGTCGGTGCTGCTCGCGCTGGCGCTCCAGCCGCTGTTCGGAAACGAGACCTGGCGGTGGCTGTTCGGCCTGGCCGCGTTGCCCGCGGCCGCGGTGCTGGTGGCGAGGCAGTTCCTGCCGGAGTCGCCCCGGTGGCTGAGCGCGCGCGGTCGCGGGGAGGAAGCACAGCGGATCTACGACGCGCTCGGGCTGGAGCCGCCGAAGCGTGAGGTCTCGGAGAAGCGCAGCTACCGGATGCTGGTGTCCGGTGGTGCGTGGCGACGGCTGGCGACGGTCACGGCGTTCTTCGCCATCCAAGCCTTCGGTGGCGCGGTGGCGACTGTCGCGGGACCGTTGATCATCAGCAGTACCGGCATCGGGGTCTCCAACACCCTGTACTTCTCCCTGCTGGGTTTCGTGGTGGGCTTGGTCGCCGTCGTGGCGGGCGCCGCGATCATCGACCGGGTCGACCGACGCCGGCTGGGCGTGTGGACGTGCCTCGGCGTGTTCGCCGCCGGGGTGGGCATCGCGCTCACCGGCGAGCGGGCAGGCGTGGGCCTGGTCGCTTTCTGGGTCGTGTACGCCATGCTGACCTGGCTCGGCCCGGGCGTGTTGTCCTGGGTGTGGAGCACCGAAGCGTTCCCGACTTCGTTGCGGGGTCTCGGATCCGGTATCGCCCAGTGCGTGACCCGGCTCGCGATCGCGCTCAACGTGTTCCTGGCGCCCATGCTGGCGCAGAAGCACGGCATCACGATCGTCGCGTGGTACGCCTGCGCGTTCTTGGTCAGCGCGGTGATCGTGCTGGTATCGCCGTGGCTGGCCACCACCGGTGTCGAACTCGAGGAGACCAACGGTGTCGAGTCCGGAAAGCCGGTGTGAAGGATGAACAACCCAGGCCTCAGCGGGACCAGGCCGCGTCAGGCCCGCCAGGCCAACACGGCCGCCGTGCTCCAGCTGCTCGTCCAGCGCGGCCCGCTGGCGCGCGGCGACATCGCGAAGGAGCTGTCCCTCAACCACGGCAGCGTCAGCAGGATCATCGAGCCGTTGCTGTCCGCCGGTGTCGTCCGTGAACTCGCCGAGCAGTCCACCCGGGTCGGCAGGCCCCGGGTGCCGGTGGAACTGGACCCGGCCAGCCGGTACGCGGTCGGCGTGCACCTCGGCCTCGAACGGACCACGGCCGGACTGATCGACCTGGCCGGTCACTGCGTCAGGACGCGTGCCGAGAACCGCGATCCGGCGGACAGCGTCGCCACCCTGCGGCACGCCGCGGACCTGGCGGCGGAGATGGCGGGCTCCGCACCGGGCCCGGTGCTGGGCATCGGGGTGACCGCCGGCGGTGAAGTGGACCGCGAGACCGGTCGGGTCGTGCGCAACGACGTGCTGGGCTGGACCGACGTCCGGGTCGCCGACCCGTTGCGGGAGCGGACCGGGCTCGACGTCGTGGTCGACGGCAACGTGTGTGCCCTGCTGGGCGCCGAGCTCACCTTCGGCGCCGGACTGGGGCAGCACAACGTGTCGTACCTTTTCGTCGGCAACGTCGCGGAGACGGGGTTCCTCAGCCGGCCGGCGGATACGAGCTCGAACGGCATCATCCAGGGCGGCTTCGGCCGCCTCCTGGTACCCGATCTCACGAATGGTGGTCACGGGCGCTTCCGCGAATGCGGGACGGACGTGGCCCTGCTCGCCGCGGCTCGAAACGCCGGGCTCACGGTGACCTCGCTGACGGACCTGATCCGCCTGGCGGACACGGATGCGGTCGCGAGCGGGCTTCTCGAGGCGCGCAGCGCCCAGGTGGCTCTGGTGGCCGACACGGTGTACGACCTGATGCGGCCGGACATGGTCATCCTCGGCGGTAGCGGCGCGCCCTCGGACCGATGGCTCGAAGTGGTGCGCGATCGCGTCGAGACGACTCCGCCGCAGGCGCTGGTCCGGCCACGGTCCCGAGGCAATCCCTTGGTCACCGCCGCGGCGGGACTCGTCGTGCGCTCCTTCTTCACCAAAGGGACGGCCGAATGGGTCGCGTGAGCGGAGTAGTGGTGCTCGGCGGCGCGGGCGGTATCGGCTCGGCCGTGGTGAGCGCGCTGCTGGCGGAGGGGCGAGAGGTGGCGGTGGTGGACATCGCGCCACCTCCGCCGGAACACGCCGAAGTGCCGTGGATCCAGGGCGACGCGACCGATCCGGCCGTGGTCGGCGCCGCGTTCGACACACTCGGCAGCGTGACCGGTCTGGTGCATTGCCTGCTGAGCGAGCACCGCGCCCCCTTCGCCGAACAGACGACGGACGCGCTGCGCAGGGTGCTGGACGTCGGTGCGGTGTCCGCGCTGGAGCCGTTGCAACAGTTGATAACCCGTGCCGAGGGAAGGCCGTGCGCCGCGGTGCTGGTCAGTTCGATCCACGCGGGCTTGGCCTGGGGCGGGCAGGCACCGTACGCGATGGCCAAGGCCGCGCTGGAGGCGCTCGGCCGCGCCGCCGCCGTGGAACTCGGACCGCGCGGGCTGCGGTGCAACGTCGTCCGGCCGGGGTTCGTCAGGGTGCCGCGTAACGCGCATCGCTGGCAGGACGCGGCGACCCGCGACGCGCTGACCGGGCTGCAGCCACTCGGCGAACTCGCCGGGCCGGACGACATCGCGCGCGTGATCGCCTTCCTCCTCGGCGATCAGGCCAGGTTCGTGTCCGGTGAGATCGTCACCGTGGACGGCGCGATGACCGCCGCGCTGCCCGAGCCGCCGGCACTGTGATCCCTCGCGATCTCAGTCGATGAGGGCGTTCTTGGAGAACAGGTTCGCTGCGCGCGAAGGACGCGGTTGTCACCTTTCCGGAGCGCGGGGTCGAGATCGGCGGCATCGATCGTCGAATTCCTTGACATCCACGACGAAATACGGTGAGGTGCGCGGAATACCGGTGCCGCGCCATCGACGATTGTCCTGCCGCTCAACGTGATCCGCACCATCGGCGTCCCCTGCTGCCTCACCTAAGTGATCGGTACCGCGACCTCCGGAAAGTTAGCTTCGACTTCCGGTTTAGGGCATCTTCAGGCGTCTCGTACATGTCCGCATCCATCTGCCGGCGTGCAAGTTGTCGCGGACCTTCAGGGTGTGCGGGTGGTCGGGTCCTGGCACCCGCAATCGATCGGTGAGTACCACCGAAATCGAGACCGAGCCGGGTTATTGAGGGTAAGGCAAACCTGGCGTGTTTGTGGACGGTGTCGGTGACTCTGCGCGACACCGGGCATGTGGCGTCGACTGTGTGGATTTTGGTGCGTTGGATGACCAGAAATCCACACACCCCTCACCCTGAGTGACACCACACGCCCTCGCCGGACACGTCGACCCGACGCCTTTGCCCTACCCCTCACTATGTCCCGCATACGAGCATCGACACCGGCCTCGCCGAGACAGCCGCTCGGTACCGCGACCATCGCGACCGGTGGGAACCACCTCCACGAGAGCAACGCGATCCTAGTCGTGGTCGAGCACCGCTTTACCAGGTCGGCTGAACATTGTCCTCGAACCGCCGACAACGGTCATAGAGCCGAATCGCCGGTGATGCCCTCGGTCGGTCGTCAAGCCGAACCGAAATCTCGCCATTCACAGGAGAGGTGACCACATGACCATCATCCGGAGCAATCCGTCGGGCGGCGGCGCGATACCGGACTCGTCGGCGATCACGACGCTGCGCGATATCTCCCTCGCCTCCGCCGCACCGGCCGCGCTGCGGGCCGCCATCCGGGTCGGGCTCCCAGACCACATCGGGGACGCCCCCGTGACCGTCGACGACCTCGCGAAGTCCCTCGACGTCGACGGGGCGATCCTCGAGCGCCTGTTGCGCGCGCTGCGCTCCTACGGCGTCTTCGACGAGAACGCCGACGGAATCGTCCATACCGCGATGTCGCGTCTGCTGCGCGAGGACGACCCGCAGCGGCTCAAGTACTGGGTTCTCTGGGTCACCGAGCCTTGGGCCTGGGAGCTGTGGCCGGACCTTGAAGACGCCGTTCGCACCGGCCGGGGCGATTTCGAGGGGAAGTACGGGGACAGGTTTTTCTCGCACCTTCACGCGCAGTGGCCGGACTCCACGGAGATCTTCAACCGTTCCCAGACCGAGCTCAGCCGCCTGACCTCGGCAGCCATCGCCAAGACGTTCGACCTGAGTGGCGTGCGGACCTTCGCCGACGTCGGCGGCGGTCGCGGCTACACGCTCTCCACGATCCTGGAGGCGAACCCGCATCTGCACGGGACCCTGGTCGACCTGCCCGCTGCGGTAGCCGAGCCGGACCCGCGGCTGCGCCCCGGCGGCGCGCTGGCCGGGCGGTCGCAGGTGCTCGAGGGCGACTGCCTGGTGGACATCCCGGTCAAGGGGGCGGACATCTACCAGTTCAAGAGCATTCTCGAGTGGGACGACGAGTGGACGGTGACGGCACTGCGCAACGCCGCGCAGGCCGGGCGGCCAGGAAGCCGGGTGCTGATGATCACCAACCTCGTCGACGACAGCCCGGAGATCCGGTACGCCACGGGGATCGACTTGCTGTTCCTGCTCAACACGAATGGGCGCCGTCACACGCGCAAAGGCGTGACGGCGCTGGTGGAGCGCGCCGGTCTCCGGCTCGAGAGTGTCACCCCGGTGCCCCCGCTCCTGCATGTGGTCGAGGCGAGTGTTCCGTCGGCCTGACGGTTGCTCGCGCGCCGCAGGCGAGTCCGTTAGAGAGGAGTCCCGATGACCGCAGACGTGACGACGATGAACTCCGTGGCCGAGCACGCTGCCAACGAGGCGTTCGCCGAGCTTCTGTTCTCCCCCGAAGGGCGGGTCGATCCGCATGCGCGCTACCGCCGCCTGCGTGAGGCCGTGCCCGTTCATCGCAGCACCCTGGGAACCTGGGTGGTATCCCGGTATGACGACGCGAACGCGTCTCTGCGCGCCAAGTACATCGGCAAGGACGTGCACACCTTCATGGCCGGGCGTTTCAGCGACGAGTGGGACCAGCACGCTGCTCTGGTCAAGCTCGGCTCGACCATGCTGTGGGCGAACCCGCCCGAGCACACCCGGCTTCGTCGCATCGTCAGTCGGGCTTTCACCTCGAAACGGGTTTTGGCGCACCGTGCCTTCATCGTGCGGCGAGTCGACGAGCTGCTGGAGCCGTTCGTCCGCGACGGCGGCGGCGACATCTGCAACGACTTCTGCTTCCCGTTGCCCCTCAGCGTCGTCGCCGGCCTGCTCGGTGTGCCCCAGGAGGAGGCCCCGTTGCTGCGGGAACCGATCAGGGACTTCCAGCGTGTGTTCGAGCTGGGGATGACCGCTTCGGAGCTGCAGGCGGCGGACCGGGCCGCGGACTTCCTGGACGAGTACTACGGCCGGCTCGTGGACCGAAAACAGCGTACGCGCGGGGACGACCTGCTCTCCGCCCTGATCGACACCGATGACGAGGCCGCCCGGCTCAGCCGGGCAGAACTCGTCCAGATGTGCCACATGATCATCGCCGCGGGGAGCGAGACGACGACGTTCTTCCTCACCAACGGCATCCGGCTCTTCATGGAGAACCCGGACCAGGCGGACCTGGTCCGGGGTGACCCGTCGCTCATGGGTTCCGCGATCGACGAAGTGCTGCGTATGGATCCGCCTGCCCATATGGTCCCGCGCACCACCGACGAGACGACGGAGATCGGGGGAGTCGCGATCCCGCCTGGGTCGCGCCTGATGGTGCTGATCGCCGGGGCCAACCGCGATCCGGAGCATTTCACGGACCCCGATCGCTTTGACATCACCCGCGCGGAAAGCAGCCCGATCTCCTTCGGGGCGGGCATCCATGCCTGCCCAGGGTGGCGGCTCGCGAAGCTCCAGGCCGAGGTCGTGTTTCCGGAGATCCTGCGACGGTTTCCACGTCTGGAACTGGCCGAGTCGTTGCGCCACCGGCCGCGAGTCGCGTTTCCCCAGGTCGAGGCCATGATCGTGAGAAATGGGACGCGAGAGGGGAAAGGGAGGGCGTCATGACCGCCGGGACGAACGCAGCGCCGACGGTGCAGTACCTCTCCGATGAGTACCTGGCCGAGCTGAGCCGGCTGACCACGGCTGCCCCGGCGCCCCCGGCGAGGGCTGACGTCCGGCTGCAGTTCCACGCGACCGATACCCCCGAAGGCGAGATCGACCACTACTGGGTGGTGCGTCGCGGCACCCTGACGCGTGCCGCACGGGGACGGCTGGAGACCCCCGACCTCACGATCACGACGACTTACGCCGACCTCGTCGCGTTCCAGACCGGCGAGCTCCATGTCGCCACCGCCCTGGTTACCGGCCGCTTCGCTGTGGAGGGCGACAAGGCGAAGCTGCTGGAGCTGATGCTGGTGCTGCAGACCGGCCACTATGCCCGCTCCGCGGCGGCGCTGTGGGCGAGGACGCAATGGTGACCTGGCAGGACATGCCGATGACCGGACCGGAGTTCAAGGAGACCACCCGATGCTGACCCACACCCTCGTCTTCTCGTTTCCCGACGCGATGTCCGGATCGGACCGCGAGCAGTTCTTCGGCGAGCTCGCCAACATCATCGGCAGCTCGGGTATCGCCGACTCGTTCACTTACCGCAAGCACGTCCCGCTCGCAGAGGAGAGCCACGCACCGGTCTTCGTCTCCTCCGCGATTGCAGAAGTGCGCTGCGCGGATCTCGGCACGCTGGAGAAGCTTTCCGTGCACGCGCCCCTTGGAGAGTTCACCCAGCGCTGGATGACCGCGTTTCCCTACCGGGTGGTCTGGGTGAACAGCGAAGACGAGGCGCGATGATCGCCCCGGGATTCGGCCGGTCCGGCCGGCCGCCTGAACGATCGCCCGGGTCCTCGCCATGCGTACGTGGTCCTGAGACGCGGGCTGCCCGCCGCGCAGCGTCACGCTGGAGGGAATCGTGAAGGGGATCGTCCTGGCCGGTGGGAACGGAACCCGCCTGCATCCGATCACGCTAGGCACCTCGAAACAGCTCTTGCCCATCTACGACAAACCGATGATCTATTATCCGATCTCGGTGCTCATGCTCGCCGGTATCACCGACATCCTGATCATATCCGCCCCCCAGTACTTGGAATCGTTTCGCCGCCTTCTCGGTGAGGGTTCCCCGCTCGGCGTGCGGTTCAGCTATGCCGCGCAGGACGAGCCGCGCGGCCTGGCCGACGCCTTCATCGTGGGCGCCGACCACATCGGCGATGAGCCGGTGGCACTGGTACTGGGGGACAACATCTTCCACGGCCCCGGTTTCGGGCGGAGGCTCCGTGACGCTGCCCGCGACATCGACGGCTGCGTGCTGTTCGGCTACCCGGTCAGCGACCCGGAGCGTTATGGCGTGGTCGAGGTCGACGCCAACGGCGACCCGGTCGCCTTGGAAGAGAAGCCGGCGGCGCCACGTTCGAACGTCGCGGTGACCGGGCTCTACCTCTACGACAACGACGTCGTCGACATCGCGGCGCACCTCACGCCCTCGTCGCGCGGCGAGCTGGAGATCACGGACGTGAACCGGCACTACCTCGACCGGGGTAAGTGCCGTCTGGTTTCTTTGGGCCGCGGCTTTGCCTGGCTTGACACCGGCACCCACGACGCGCTGATCGACGCGAGCCAGTTCGTGCAGACCCTTGAACACCGCCAAGGGGTTCGGATCGCCTGCCTGGAGGAGATCGCTTGGCGGATGGGCTTCATCGACAGGGAGACGTGCTACGGCCTCGGTCGCGATCTCTCCCATTCCTCGTACGGCCTTTACATAATGGCCGCGGCCGGCGAACCCCTGGAGGGTATGACGTCGCCGATTCCGGAGGAGGTAGTTGCAGGCGGGGGTCCCGCATAGGCAGGTATTTCCTGGTTCCTGCCCAGTGCTTGTTCACCCGTTGTCCCAGTCGATGATCGACCGCTATACCCGTTGCGCTACAACGGATGTCACTTCAGAAGTGACCACGTCGGACAAGGTGTCGGCATCGGTTTCCGAGATGGCGACGACAGGAGTGATGATGCCTTCGTTCAATACCGCGAACGAGCCGCTGGCCGCCGTAATCGGTGCTGACGGTTCTCTCGGCGCCCGGCTGGTGCGTGCGCTGTGGTGGGAGGGTGTTCCCACGCTCGGCTACACCGGCGAACGCCCGGCGTTGCGCGGCTCGATCCCCGATCCGGATCTCCTCGGGGTGGATGTGGTGTTCTTCGTGCCGGATCGGATGAGCCCCGCGGCCGCGGAACGGGACCCGGACCGGGTCGGCGAGGATATCGCGGAGCTGCGTGTGTTGCTCGCCGTGTTGTCCGTGAGCGGTCGGCGCCCCGTCGTCGTGCTCGAGGGATCGGGCGGGACGGTGTACGACGCAACGTGCGAACCGCCCTATGCGGAGCTGTCCGCGGTGAATCCGACCACTGCCTACGGCCGGGCCAAGGTGGAGCAGGAGGAGGCGTTGGCCGCGGCGGTCGACGGCGTCGCGCCGGTCGTGCTGCGGGTCGCCAACTTCTACGGACCGGGGCAGCGCACGAGCGCCGGCTACGGTGTTGTCGGGCACTGGATGGAGGCGGCGCTCGCGGGAGAGCCGCTGCGCGTACTCGGGCACGCAGGCTCGCGGCGCGATTACATCCACATCGCCGACGTCACGAGCGCGATGCTCGCGGTACTGCATCGGGCGCCCGCACTCCGTGCGGAGAAGCGGCCGGTCGTCCTGAACATCGGTTCGGGGGAGTCCACGTCGCTGGACGAACTGCACCGGCAGTTCGAGGCCGTCGTCGGCCGCGGCCTTGTGTCCGAACAGGATGTGGCGCGGTCGTTCGACCGCCAGGACTCTTGGCTGGACGTCCGCCGGGCCGCGGAGGTGCTGGGCTGGCGTCCGCGAATCACGCTCGCCGACGGGCTCGCCGACACATGGCGCTCCTATCTGGCGCGCCGCGAGTGAGACGCTCGTGCGCACATACAAGGAGTCGCGAGGCCGGCCCTCGTAGCGACCGGTGAGCAGGTGCGGCGCGGTCGAGTGGTCAGTGCTCCGGACGAGGCCGCACGCCGTCGAGGACGAGGTCGAGATGACGGCGCCAGTCCGCGGGCCCGCCCCGTGAGAAGTACATCGTCGCCATGATGCTGCTGACGAGCATCCGGAAGTCGTCGAGGCTGAAGTCGGCGCGCACCGCTCCGGCCTGGGCCGCGCGCTCGATGATCCGAGCGAGGATCTCGGCGTAGACGTGCTTCTCCTCCTCGATGGCCTCCCAATCGAAGTCGGTGGAGCCCATGAGCGCGAGCTGGAAGATGGCATCGCCGTCGGCCGCCTCGAGATACGTCCGCAGCATCTCCTCGAACGCCTCTTGCGGATCAGTGAGCTTGTCGGCGCTGCGCGCGAGTTCCGCCATTCCCTCGAAGCGTTCGCGGACCAGTGCGGTGAGCAGCGCCTCCTTGTTGGGGAAGTGCCGGTAGAGCGTGCCTATACCGAGACCGCAGTACTCCGCGATCTCATCCATCTGCACCTCTCGTCCGCGGCGCGCGAACAGCTCGCGTGCGCCTTGAGTGATTCGCTCGCGGTTGCGCCGTGCGTCGGCGCGCAGGGGGCGTGAGGTCTCGGTCATCGGTTCCTATCCTAGGCCGCCGATACAACAAGCGGAAGATTGGTTCCGCATGCTTGGAGGAAATCGAATGATGTTTCGTGACACGCGGTCCCCGCGTCCTGGGGTCGGCCGGCCAAGTCGGTCGAGCGAAAGGAGCAACCCATGACGCACGGGGGTCCACGTCGCGTGGCCACTTGCTGGACGACGGCCGGCGCCACCGTGCCCGGCGACGTCGCCGCCACGAGTCCCGAGGATATCCGTGCCCGGGTCGAGGCCGCCGCGGCGGCGGGCTTCGACGGCATCGGCGTCAACGTTCCGGATCTGGCGATCGCACGCGACCGGCACGGCGACGCCGGGATCCGCGCGCTCCTCGACGATCACGGGATCGGTTATCTGGAGCTCGATGCCCTGGGCGGCTGGGCTTCGACCGGCGAGGAGCGCGTGGCCTCGGACTCGCGGCGGCGAATTCTGCTGGACGCGGCCGACGCGCTGGGCGCGGACCTGATCAAGGTGATCCCGCCGATCGGTCCGGTCGCTGACGTCGGCCCCTTGGTAAGCGAGTTCGCGAAGCTGGCAGGCCAGGCCGCCGACGTCGGGGCAAGGATCGGCATCGAGCCCATCTCCGTGTGCAAGGTGGCGACACCGGTGCAGGCCCTCGAGTTGGTACAGCGCGCAGGTCACCCCGCCGCCGGGGTGATTCTCGACAATTGGCAGATCTCGCGCGCCGGCCTCGATGTCGACGTCGTGCGCGGATTCCCGCCGGAGTGGATCGCCTCGGCCGAGCTGTCCGACGGGACGGCGGAGCCCGGCACCGACTTCTTCACCGACTGCTTCGAACACCGCAGGCTGCCGGGGTCGGGCGAGCTCGACGTCGCCGGGTTCGTCGACGCCCTGCGCCGGAGCGGCTACGACGCGGTGTGGGGGGTCGAGGTGCTCGAGGCCGAGTACCGCCGCCTTCCACTGGACCGGGCGACGGAGATGGCGTACGAGGCGCTGGTGGCCGCCACCACCGGTCGACCGCGCCTCGACGAATGAGGGTGGACTCGACAGCGGGCGGGCCCGCGCGGTCGTACTCGACCGCGCGGGGCTCAACCCGGCCACGGCGCGGCGAGCTTCTCCAGGTCCGCGACGATCTGAGGCGGAGCCGGGAGGGCGCGGATCTCGGCGGACAGCGCGCGAGCCTGGCGCGCGAACTTGGCGTCGGCCAGTATCGACGCGCACGCACCGGCGACGACCGCCGGCGTGTTGTCCTCGCCGTGGATCACCAGGCTCGATCCGTGCTGCTCGATCAGGTCCGTCGACTTTCGGAGCAGCTTGAACCTGTCGAGGATGACCTGGGGGACTCCGGCGTCCATCGCGTTCATCGCCGTCAGGCCGCCGTTGTGGTGAACGATGACGTCGCAGGTGGGGAGGATGAATTCGAGGGGGAGCCAGTCCGCGCGGATCCCGGGGTGTCGGGTCCGTAGTTCCTCGGCGAGGGACTCGGTCGCGGCCACGACCACGTCCACTTCCAGCGAACCGAGCTGTTCCACCAGTTCGTCCAGGTATTCCCCGCCGCCGCTACCCGCTTCGCGTCGACTGCCCAGGGTGACACAGACTCGGGGGCGCGAGGCCCTGGTGTACATCCAGGGTTCGAGCTTGCGCTGTCGGTTGCCGGAAATCCAGCGCATCATCCGGGCACCGTCGTGCTCGGGCAGTTGCAGGCTGGGAGGACAGATGTCCACCAGGAGATCCGGCTGGGGGACGTGATCGAGGCCCAGCGCCGCGAGTTCGGGTGCCAGCTCGACGTCCGCATGAGGGTGGGCCTCGTCGAGGGGCATCCAGTCCCAGGCCTGCCGGACGTGCGGGACGTCCAGGGTGGCACCGAGCATGGGCGTCGCGTAGTCGAGCGTGCCGCCGATGACGACGTCGGGACGCCAGCGGCGCGAGAACTCGACCAGACCGGGGAGGCCGACCGCGGCCTGGCGTCCGAACCAGGCTCCCAGGAACCAGGCCTCCTCGTCAGGAGCTGTCGGGAAGTTGATGGGACCACCGGGCCGGTCCATCGTCATGATGCTCTTGGTGGTCTTGTCGGTCTCGAAGGAGACCGCCGGGAGCCCGACGGCCGTGATCGTCGGAGCCAGCTCGTCGAACGCGGCCATGACGACTTCGTGGCCGGCGTTGCGCAGGGAAGTCGCCAGTGGAGCCAGTGCGAATACCGACGCTGGACTGAATCCAGCGGCGACGAACAAGGTCCTCATGGGAAAGCCCGCCCTTCATCGGCGTGGTGCGGTGGGGGACGGGTGCGAAGCGGCAGGCAGTCAGAGTGGCTGCCGTGGCCCGCCGCCGTCAGGACGACCGTGGCGGCAGGCGCTCGACCGGCGCTCTATCGGCGGTGAGTTCCCGGGCATCACCGGCGACACTGTTGACGGCTAAACGGAATCGGAGGTACGGTTCCGAATAGGTCGCCCGTAGCGGATGCCTGCCCACGCAAGTGCCGTCCCGGCGTGCTGGCCCGCTTCCGGGCAGGCGATGACACCGCGGCGACATCGGAGCCGCACTTCGAGCCCAGAGGGAGTCATGACCACCAACGAGAGAAGTGATCCGGACGCCGTGGTCCTCACAGACAAGCCCGAACCCAGCGAGACTCCCGCTCGATCGAGCGATCAGGTGAGGGGCCGGACGCTGGTGCTGGTCGTGCTGTGCCTGGCGCAGTTCATGTGCGTCCTCGACGACACGATCGTCAACATCGCGCTGCCGTCCATTCAGGCCGACCTGGGCTTCTCCGGGACCAGCCTGCAGTGGGTACTCAACGGATACCTGCTGACCTTCGGTGGGCTGCTCCTCTTGGCCGGTCGCGCGTCCGACCTGTTCGTGCGACGTACGGTCTTCCTGACCGGATTGACCGTGTTCGGGCTGGCCTCGCTCACCTGCGGCCTCGCGGTGAGCCCGGCGATGCTCGTCACCTCCCGGATCGCTCAGGGGATCGGGGCGGCCATGCTGTCGGCTTCGGCGCTGGCCATCCTCACCGCGACGTTCACGGGCCCGGCCCGCGCCCGCGCGTTCGGTCTGTGGGGTGGCCTGTCCGGGGCCGCGGGTGCCACCGGCGTTCTGCTCGGCGGGCTGTTGACCAGCACGCTGGACTGGCGTTGGGTGTTCCTCGTCAACATCCCGGTCCTGGTCGTAGTGGCCGTCCTGACCCTGCGCCGCGTCAGTTCCGTCCGCTCGCCGGCGCGGCCCCCGCTCGATCTCTGGGGAGCGATCACGGTCACGGCCGGTCTCGGACTGCTGATCTTCGGCATCGTCAAATCCGAACAGTCCGGCTGGGGCTCGCCGGTGACGCTCTCGACGCTGGGCGCAGGGGTGGTCCTGCTGGTGATTTTCCTGCTGGTCGAAAGGAAACACCCCTCGCCGCTCGTCCCGCTCGGGATCTTCGCCCGGCGCAACGTGACCGGCGGCGCGATCTGCGCGCTGCTGCTGGCCAGCACGATGCTCGGCACGTTCTTCTTCCTCTCCCTGTACCTCCAGCAGGTCCTCGGCTTCAGCGCCCTCCAGAACGGTGTCGCGTTCCTGCCGTTCGCGATCGCGGTCATGTTCTCCGCCGCGGTGTCCTCGCAGCTGGTCACCAAGGTCGGATTCAAGCCGCTGCTGATGGGCGGGTTCGGTCTCCTCATCGTCGCCCTGCTCTGGCTCGCGCAGATCGGCCTCCACGGCAGCTACTGGGTCGACGTGCTGGGGCCGGCGCTCCTCGCCGGCGTGGGCTTGGGAACACTGCTGGTCAGCTCCGTGACCGCCACGACCCAGGACCTGAGCGGAGAAGGTGAGCTGGGGCTCGCCTCCGGTCTGGTGACCAGTACGAACCAGGTGGGTGGCGCGCTCGGGCTCGCCATCCTCTCGACGGTGGCCTTCGCCAGGGCCGACAGCCACTCGGCCGCGCAGGCCGCCGCGCCGGAGTCGCTGCTCGCCGGTTTCCAGCTCGCGTTCTACGTCGCGGCGGGTTTTGCCCTCCTCGGGCTCGTGGTGTCCGCGCTCGTGACCACGCGCGTCGTCGGCCAGCCTCTCAACGAAGCCCAGCAGATGGCGCGTCACTGACCACCCGACCGGCCACCGTCGTGGCCCGACGGCGTCCCTCAAACCCGATCCCCCAACGGGTTTGAGGGACGCACGTCGTCGGAGCGGTAGTTGACCGGGCGTGGATCCCGGTCGGTGACTGTGTGTCCGGCAGCCTTCCCGCCCACCGTAGGAGGAGACAACACACCGTGGAACCGACATCGGGTCGAACCCCGTCGCAGTTCTGTTTCCCGCCTGGCCAGAAGCCGACGTCGAAGCTGGTGGCTCGCCTTCGCGACATCCTCGGATCGCCGGTCATCGGCCCCGAGGATCCCGGCTATGACCGCGCCCGCGCCTCGTTCAACACGCTCACCGATCATCGCCCGCAGGCGATCGTCAGAGCCGAGTCGGCCGACGACGTGGCCCGGGCTGTCCGGCTCGCGAGGGACATCCGGATCCCGATCGCGGTCCAGACCACAGGCCACGGCATGGGAACGAGCGCCCCGGACAGTGCCCTCCTCATCGAACTCCGCCACCTCGACGACGTCGAGGTCGATCCGGACGGCCGGACGGCACGCGTCGGCGGCGGAGCGACCTGGGACCAGGTGGTCGCGGCGACGGCTCCGTGGCAGTTGGCCCCGCCGATCGGCTCGACCGGTGACGTCGGGGTCGCCGGCTATGTCACCGGTGGGGGAGTCTCCTTCCTCGGCCGTCAGTACGGGTACGCCGCCGACAACGTCCGGGAGATCGAGCTGATCACTCCGGACGGCTGTCGGAAACGTCTGACGGCGCACGACGAACCGGAGCTGTTCTGGGCTGTGCGCGGAGCCAAGAGCAACTTCGGCGTCGTGACGTCGCTGGTCATCGACCTCATGCCGGTCTCGGAGGTGTACGCGGGCGTGCTGACCTTCAGGACCGACGCCGTGGAACGTGCGTTCCACGGCTTCCTCGCCTGGACCCGTGCCGTCACGGACGCCACGACGTCGGTGGCCGTGTTCCGTCGGCTTCCCGCAGCGAACGAGCGGCCCATGGACCCACACGACCGGTGCGAGCTGGTGGTCAACGTCGTGCACGTCGGGTCGGCGTCTTCGGGCCGTCGTGAGCTCGCCGGGCTCCGCGAACTGTGTCCTGACGACGACACTGTCACCACGCACCCCGTCGCGCGGATCAACGCGCTCATCCCGGGCCCCACTCAGCCGGGCGCGTTCGTTTCCGCGAGTGGGCTGTTCGGCGGGATCGACACGGCGGGAGCGGATCGGGTCCTGCGGGCTGTAGGCCCGGCGGTGAAGTCGTCGCCTGGGTTGATCGAGGTACGCCATCTCGGCGGGCGCTTCTCGGAGGCACCCGAAACGCCCAATGCGATCGCCCACCGGGATGCCGCCTTCGCCTTGTACGTCACGAATCCCGCCACATCGGTGGTGCACGCCGAGGCGCTCGCGAGTGAACACCGGGCTCTGCTGGCCACGCTCGGACCCACTCTCACCGGCGGCCGGATCCCGACCTTCCTCGGGACGTCGGACGTCGCCCCCGACGCCGTCGCGAGCGCCTACGCCACTGCCGACTGGGCGCGCCTGCGCGAGCTCAAGCGCCGCTGGGACCCGGACAACCTGTTCCGGGTCAACCACAACATCCGCTGACGGCTCGCGCCCCCGATGGCAGGGGGCGCGAGCCGTGAATCAGTCGTAGGAGACGTGGCGTGAGCGGGTGAACAGTTTTCCCGCGATCTCGACGAGCACGTCGTGTATGACGGTGCTGACGAAGACAGGCTCCTGCTTGGGGCGAACCTTCACCACCAAACAGTAGGCGGTGGAGACGATCGAGCCGTCTTCGGCCAGCGCCACATTGATCATGTTGACCCAGTGGCGGCGCTGCATCGGGTCGTCGGTGAAGCGGTGATGGAAGTCGCGCAGGTCCTCGATGATACCCGCGCGGGTGCGCGACGGCGGCCGCCCAGGAGTGTGTGAGAACTCCGCGGCGGCGGTGAACGTTTCGGCGTAACCCTCGATGTCACACTCGTCGAGCCGCTGCATCTGCGCGGCGTAGAACCGCTGCACACGGGTGTGCAGGGTGTCCGGGTCGAGCATCGCGGCTGTGGTCATGGCCCCTCCCTGGTCGCACGTCGGTGTTGCGCAGGGAGTGTCGCCACACGCGCTCTACGGGCTATAAAGCGCCGATAGCCTCGGGGCCGGAGGGAGGCGCGGTCTAGCAGCGATCGAGCGACCCCAACGACGGTGTGGGTATGCCTGATTCCTTCGGCCCCGCAGTCTCCGGCTTACTGGAGGTTGCTGACGGCGTCTACGCCTACCTGCAGCCTGACGGCGGCTGGTGTCTGAACAACGCCGGCCTGATCGCCGCCGGCGACCACTCGGTGCTCGTCGACACAGCGGCCACCGAAGCCCGCGCCCGGGCGCTGCGCCGCGCGGTGCACCGGGTGGCGGGCGGGCCGCCGTCCACCGTCGTCAGCACCCACTCGCACGGTGACCACACGTTCGGCAATTTCGTCTTCCCTGAGGCCCTTGTACTCGGCCATGAGCGCACGCGCCATGAGGCTGAGGAGGCGGGTCTGCACCTGACCGGCCTGTGGCCGGACGTCCCGTGGGGCGCGCTCGAACTGGTCTTGCCACACCTGACGTTCGCCGGGCCGTTGACCCTGCGTGTCGGTGGGCGGGTCGTCGAGCTGCATTCGTTCGGGCCGGCTCACAGCGGCTGCGACACCGTGGCGTGGCTCCCACGCGAACGGGTCCTCTTCGCCGGTGATCTGGTCATGTCCGGGGTGACCCCGTTCGTGCTCACCGGCTCGGTTTCCGGGCTGCGCTCGGCTCTCGCGCAGCTGCGGGAGTTCGACGCCACGACCATCGTCCCGGGCCACGGGCCGGTCGGTGGCCCGGAACTGCTGGATCAAGGCGAGCGGTACCTGTCCTGGCTCATGGACCTCGCGCGCGCGGCGGCCGAGGCGGGCATGTCGCCCCTGGATGCGGCCCGGGAGGCGGAACTCGGAGAGTTTGAAGACCTGCTTGACCCTGAGCGGCTGGCACCGAACCTGCATCGGGCCTGCGCGGAACTGCGCGACGGCGGGAAGGGCGTGTTCGCCGAGGTCGACCGGATGTTCGCCGACATGGTGGCGCTACACGGCGGCATCCCCGCCTGCCATGCGTGATCAGCGTGCAGCCCGGATAGAGCGATGGTCGAGGAATCGGCCTTAATTTCTGGACACAGAAGGAAAAGAGCAGCGACACACGAGGAAGGGACGGGGATATGAACGACGAATTCGGTGCGGACTCGTGAACCGCCGGGTCGTCATCACAGGAATTGGCGTTCGCGCCCCCGGGGCACTGGGCCGCGATGCCTTCTGGGAACTGCTTTCGGAAGGCCGGACCGCCACGCGCCGCATCTCGTTCTTCGACCCCGCCCCGTATCGCTCCCAGGTCGCCGCCGAAGTGGACTTCGACGCCGCGGCGGAAGGTCTGAGCCCGCGTGAGGTCCGGCGGATGGACCGCGCGACGCAGTTCGCGGTGGTGTGCTCACGGGACGCGGTCGCCGACAGTGGACTGGAGACGGTAGCGCTGGAGCCGGGCCGAATCGGGGTGAGCCTGGGCAGCGCCGTTGCCGCCGCGACGAGCCTGGAGCAGGAGTACCTGGTGCTCTCCGATTCGGGGCGGTGCGAGGTGATGGACACTGAATACCTCTCACCGCACATGTTCGACTACATGATCCCGAGCATCATGCCGGCGGAAATCGCCTGGGCGGTCGGCGCCGAGGGCCCTGTCGGCATGGTGTCGAACGGCTGCACGTCGGGTATCGACGCGGTGGGGCACGCGTCCTCGCTGATCCGCGAGGGCAGCGCCGACGTCATGATCGCCGGTGCGTCGGACACCCCGATCACCCCGATCGTGGTCGCCAGCTTCGACGCGATCAGGGCGACGACCACCTACAACGACGAGCCCCGTACGGCGTCGCGCCCCTTCGACGGCACCCGCAACGGCTTCGTGCTCGCGGAGGGCGCCGCGGTCTTCGTGCTGGAGGAACGCGACGCCGCGCTCCGGCGTGGAGCGCGGATCTACGCCGAGGTCGCCGGGTACGCGACCCGTTGCAACGCCTACCACATGACAGGTCTCAAGTCCGATGGCCGGGAGATGACCGAGGCGATCCGCGTGAGCTTCGACCAGGCGCGGCTCGATCCCACCGCGATCGACTACATCAACGCACACGGCTCCGGGACCAAACAGAACGATCGCCACGAGACCGCGGCCTTCAAACGCAGCCTCGGCGAGCACGCGTACCGGACGCCGGTCAGCTCGATCAAGTCGATGATCGGCCACTCGCTCGGCGCCATCGGCTCGGTCGAGATCGCCGCGTCCCTGCTGGCTATCGAGAACCAGGTCGTGCCACCGACGGCGAACCTGGAGGCCGCGGATCCGGAATGCGACCTGGACTACGTCCCGAAGGTCGCACGCGAGCACGGCATCGACACCGTGCTGACCGTCGGCAGCGGTTTCGGAGGTTTCCAGAGTGCGATGGTCCTGGCCAAGGAGAAGGGGGCGGCATGAGTGTGATCACCGGCCTCGGGGTGGTCGCGCCGAACGGTGCGGGGTTGCCCGAATTCTGGGAGGCGACGCTCACCGGACGGAGTGGCATCGGTGAGCTGGATCGTTTCGAGCACCCCGGCGACACCCCGCGGTGGGCAGGGCTCGTCGACAGGCTCGACCCGGCCGAGCATCTGCCCGGCCGCCTGATTCGCCAGACCGACCTCTCGACGCAGTTCGCGCTCATCGCTGCCCAATGGGCTCTCGACGACGCGAAGGTCAACCCGTCCATGCTGACCGACTACGAGATGGGCGTCGTCACGGCGAACGCCTCAGGCGGATTCGAGTTCACCCACCGTGAGTTCCGGAAGCTGTGGGCGCAGAGCCCGGAGCATGTGAGCGCCTATGAGTCCTTCGCATGGTTCTATGCGGTGAACACCGGGCAGATCTCGATCCGACACGGTATGCGCGGCCCCGGCTTCGCCTTGGTCGCCGAGCAGGCGGGCGGTCTCGACGCGCTGGGGCAGGCTCGGCGCGTCGTCCGGTCCGGGGTGCCCTTGGTGGTCAGCGGCGGTGTCGATTCCGCGTTCGACCCCTGGGGATGGGTCTCGCATCTGTCCAGCGGACGGGTGAGTAACGGCCCCGACCCGGCCATCGCCTATCGGCCGTTTGACGAGCAGGCGGACGGTTACGTGCCTGGCGAGGGCGGTGCCGTCGCCATCGTCGAGGACGCCGACGCGGCGAGCGCTCGCGGCGTGGCCGGCCTTGCCAGGATCGCGGGCTACGCCAACACCTTCGATCCGGCTTCCGGCTCGGGGCGCCCACCCGGGCTGCGCCGCGCCGCCGAGCTCGCGCTGGTCGACGCCGGGATACGCCCCGACGAGGTCGACGTGGTGTTCGCGGACGCCGTTGGGGTCCCAGAGCTCGACAGGGCCGAGGCCCGGGTACTGCGCGAGTTGTTCGGAGTGCGTGGTGTCCCGGTCACTGCCCCGAAAGCGCTCACCGGCCGGCTGTTCTCCGGCGGCGGCATGCTCGATGTCGCCGCCGCGCTGATGAGCCTGCGTGAGCGTGTCATCCCGCCGACCTTCGCCACCAGCGCGGTGCCCGAGGAGTACGGCCTCGACTTGGTGCTCGGCACACCGCGGGAAGCCGGCCTCGACACCGCGCTCGTCCTCGCCCGTGGCCGCTGGGGATTCAACGCGGCCATCGTCCTCCGTAGCCTCGAGAACAGGAGTTGATCATGACCAAGGCGATGAGCCTGGACAACCTCGGCGCGATCCTGGCCGAATGTTCCGGTGAAGACACCATCCAGCTGGAGGGGGCCGCACGTACCCCGTTCGACGACCTGGGGTACGACTCGCTCGCCCTCATCGAGACCGCCGCCCAGCTCAAGCTGACTTACGGCGTGGTGATCCGCGACGAGCAGATCCTCGAGGTGACGACCCCTGAGGAGCTGCTCGAACTCATCAATCGTCAGCTCGCGGCAGCGTGAACCATGGAACTCACGACGCATACCCGCGTGATCGCGGCCCCGCCGGACGATGTCTACCGGGTGGTCGCCGACGTGGCCTTGTGGCCGGTGGTGTTCGGGCCGACCGTCCACGTGCACCACCTGGAGCGCGAAGAGCGCGCGGAGCGGTTCCAGCTCTGGGCCGTTGTCGCCGGGGAGGTGGCGACGTGGATCTCCCGGCGCGAACTCGACCCCGTGGCCCGGCGCATCGAGTTCCGCCAGGAGCACAGCCGTCCCCCCATCGCGGGGATGAACGGCACGTGGTCGTTCAAGCCACATCGCGACGGGGGCACCGAGGTCGTGCTCGACCATCGATTCGCAGTGACCGAGGCGAGTGCCCGCGAGACCATCCTCACCGCCGTGGACCGCAACAGCACAGAGGAGCTCGCGGCGCTGGGCCGCATCACCGAGCTCGGCCACCCGGTCGACGAAGTGGTCTCCACGTTCTCCGACACCGTCGTGCTGGACGGCGAGCTCGATGACGTCTACGACTTCGTCCACCGCAGTGACCTGTGGCCCGAACGACTGCCCCACGTGGCCCGCGTCGACCTGACCGAGACCGGGGATGGTGTCCAGCACATGGAAATGGACACGGTCACCGCGGACGGTTCGGCCCACACCACCCGCTCGATCCGCATCTGCCATACCGGCGAGAGCATTTCCTACACCCAGCTCCTGCCGCCGACGATGTTGCTCGGACACAGTGGCCGGTGGACTTTCCGCCGCGCCGGGCGCGGTGTGGAGGCCACCGCGACGCACACGGTCGCGATCGATCCTGAGGCCGCGCGAGCACAGCTCGGGGAGAACAGCACTCTCGCCGAGGCGCGGGCCTACCTGCGCAAGAACCTCGGCGACAACGGGCGCGCCACCCTCACCCACGCGGGGGCCGTTGTCGAATCGGGAGCCCAGGAATGAGCGTGGAGATCGCCGCCACCACCGTCGACGACGAGGCCGTGCAGGGCATCGTGGGCCCATCGATGGGTCCTCGGTCGTGGTGGCCTGTATGGACTTCCGGTGCCCCGACGGCAGCCTCGACCTCGCCGATCTCGATCGGCGAGGTCGAACACGGCATGACCTGACCAGCAGTCGACGCACTCGTCCGCGGCGACGTTTCCGCGCGGGGACGCACACGCACCGGCGGGCACGGATCTTCCGTGCCCGCCGGTGTCGTCGTCGGAGCGTCCGTCATCCCGCCTCGCGACGCCAGTCCATGACGACGTATCGCGTCGAGCCAGGGGACACCGGCCGGCGCAGGCTAAGCCCATCGTCGTCGACCTTGGCCTCACGGACCTGGCCCGTTCCGACCACCCGGGGATGGGAGCCGACGGCGACCTCGTGCACGACCTCGTCGCCCGCGACCCGCCACCGCCCGGTGTATCCCAGGTAGAACGACGGCGGCGGCCCCATACCGGTGTCTGCGGTGTCGGTGACGGACTCCGTCCGCATCATGCCGACGCCCATCCAGCCAGTGGCGTCGTAGATCAGCACGCCGTCCGCGGCCTCCCCGAGTGGGCCCTCGGTGACCGAGCCGTCCTCGTGGAGGTAGTAGTGCGCGGTGAGATGCCAGACCCCGATCAGGTCCTTCTCCGACAGCATCGGTCCTGCTCTCCGATCGGTCGCGGATCAGTAGTTGCCGAGCCCGCCACAGACGTTGAGAGCCTGTGCGGTGACCGAGGCGGCGCCGGGCGAGATCAGGTATTCGACCATCGCGGCCACCTCGCTCGGCTGGACGTAGCGCCCGATCGGCACCCGGTTGGTGATGCGGTCGTACGCCTCGGACTCGTCCACACCCCAGACGCCGGCGTAGTGCTCGCGCACCAGTTCGGCCATCGGCGTCTCGACGAAGCCCGGGCAGACCGCGTTGACCGTGATGCCGCTGCGGGCGAGTTCCAGCCCGAGCGCCTTGGTGAACCCGACCACGCCGTGTTTCGAGGCCGAGTACGGCGCCGCGTGCACCACGCCCTGCTTCCCGCCGGTGGACGCGATGTTGACGATCTGGCCGCGCCCGCGCTCCAGCATGCCGCCGGTGGACAGCACCTCCTTGGTGACCCGGAAGACGCTGTTCAGGTTCGTCTCCATGACGTCACACCACAGTTCGTCGGTAATCTCGGCGGTCGCCCCGGCACCAGGCCTGCCTGCGTTGTTCACCAGGACGTCGATCGGCCCGAAGCGCTTCACCGCCTGCTCCACGAGCCGGTGGATCTCCTCCGTTGACCGTACGTCGGCGTGGAAGCCGTCAACGGTGAGACCTTGACCCCGCAGGTCCTTCACGGTGGCCTCCACCGCGTCGGGCGTGCGCGAGCACAGGAACACCGCCATGTCGCGGCGTCCGAGAGCCGCCGCGATCTCCAGGCCGATTCCACTCGTGGCCCCCGTGACCAGGGCGACCGGTTGTGCGCGCTCAGCCATGAATTTCCCCTGTTCTTCGGTCGTCGGTTGCCCGGCGCGTCGTGTATTCGTCGGGCCTTACTACCGTCACAAGCACGCCTCTACCGGAGATCAAGGCGTGCTGCACGCGGGGGCACAGGAACTGGTCAGGATCTCCGCTTGGAACCGCCTGGCCTCGAATGAAGGCTCCAGTCCCAATTCCTCGTCGAGCACGCGACGCAATTCGCCGAAGACATCGAGGGCTTCGGCCCGCCGCCCCGATCCGTGCAAGGCGCGCATCAGCAGGATGTAGAACGATTCGTGCAACTCGTGGTGGGCCACCAGATAACGCAGTTCGCCGATGGTCTCGCGGTGCCTGCCGCTGGCGAGGTAGGCCTCGATGCGCAGCGTCAGAGCCTCCAGGCGCTGCTCCTCCAGGTACACCGAGAGGCCCCGCAGCCTCGGCCCGTAATCGACGTCGGCGAGCACAGGACCACGCCACAGACCCAATGCGTCTCGCAGTAGGTGGCCGGCCAGTTCCGGCTCGTTGCGTGCGAGTGCCTCCTTGCCGCTGTCCGCGAGGTGCTGGAATCGGAAGATGTCGATGTTCGTGCGTGGCAGGGCGAGGACGTACCCACCTGGCCGCGTACCGAGCAGTTCGGAGCCGTTCCCGTCGGCTGAGCTATCGGCAAGCAGCTTGCGTAGCTGGTAGATGTAGGTCTGCAGGATGGTCCGCACGGTACGAGGCGGCTCGGCCGGCCACAGTTCGTCGATCAGTTGTTCCGTGCTCACCACCGCGTTCGCATTCGCGGCCAGCAACGCGATTACCTGACGGAGCTTGGCAGCGGTGATCTTTTCGACATCGGTCACCTCCAGAGAGCCCAGGAGGTGGATCAGGACATTTGTATCCGTCATTTTATCCCCCGGAAAAGCTTGGAATGTAGCCTGATGAAATTTCCGTTCGCGACGACGGTCGCGCTACTACTCGGCTCTGCGGACGAGAATCCGCGAGTGTCACCGCGTCGGTAGTGCAGAGGGGTCGACGCAGGTGCGGGCCGCGCATCCCGACGTGGTGTGAGGACACGGAGCGTGGAAGAATGGCGCGGTGGAAGCCAGGCGATCGCTCAGGA
This sequence comes from Amycolatopsis sp. NPDC102522, assembly GCF_055584485.1. NCBI lineage: Bacteria > Bacillati > Actinomycetota > Actinomycetes > Pseudonocardiales > Pseudonocardiaceae > Amycolatopsis > Amycolatopsis sp. NPDC102522. Next base: position 460,492 of record NZ_JBVJLY010000004.1, read on the forward strand.
AAATGGTTTCTTCGCGGTACGTGACTTCCTGGTTGTCACCAGTTTCAAGAAGAATCGCGTGATGTGCCGATAATGAACAATTTGACCCCAGATATTGATTTGTGAGCCGTGCGTCTCCATCCGGCGTGAAGTCGCACCCGAATGAAGACGTCAAAGCTGTATGCTTATCGAGTGTCAGGGTGGCATCGAGGTGGCGGCTCGAAACACGAAGCCGGACGGTGAAAGCCTGGAACCCGATCTTCCCCAGTGGGTGAGCCGTTGAGCCCGCGGCCTTATATTAGTTGGTGTGAGCAGGAACGATAGCAGCGTTGCTCGCGGCCCCGCTTGTGCTGTCGATGGCGCGACCGCGTTCGCCCTGGTTTCACGCCAACCCTCATCGCTCCGGAAAAGCGACGAGGGTTGCCTTGCCGACCGGAAAAGAAATCCTTGAGCTTGGTCTGCTTTCGTCGAGTTGGGCTCGACTCAGTACTTGACATAGCGCACCCCCATATTCTGCGGCTACTGCGATCAGCGTCTCGCTCGCAGGTTCTTATGCGACACCGCCAATCGAGTGATCATCGAGGCGAGGTGTTCGATAATGCCGAATGGTCGAGAAGTTCATTCGGGGCATTTCGGGCTTTCCGGTGGGCTGGATCTGTATTCGTAACCATAAGACAGGATATTGATGCTTCCTTCGTGGCCGAACACAGCTTCGACGGAAACCGCCTCTGGAAGCCGTCTTTGCCCAAATGCGCCGGAAGTACGCTGCCTTACGCGGGAATCGCAAACCCAGGACCGCGCGGCACCTACGAGCTCGGCAGCTTGGCGAAACCACCCTTGTCTCCTGGCCGCGATGTCAGCAGGCGTCGTCCCCCTGAAGACCCCCGTTCGCCCTGGCCTGCCCGCACTACCGTGACGGGCTGCGTGCGCCGGGGACACCCGGCTGGCTTCACTTCCGGACTGGAGGTTTGCCTCCATACGTAAGGTGCGGAACAGGGGGTGGTCAGTGCAGGGCCCAGGCAGGATGATCGATCGGTGACAGGGGAGAGGGCTCGGGCACCGGGAATGTGGGCGCTGGCCGTGGTGGGCGCGGTGAGTGTGGTCGTCGCGGCCGTGCTCGTACTGACGGCGCCGGGGATGCGCAACACATCGGTGGTCTTCGCTGTTCCGCTGCCGTTCTACGTGGTCGGGGCCGTGGTGTGGTGGCGCGCACCGGGGCACCCCTTGACACGCAGGTTGCTGGTCACCGCGACAGTGATGGCGGTGACCGCTGCCATCACCAACGATGTTCTCCGGATGTTCTCGGCCGAGGAGCGGGAATCCGCATCGCTGCCGCCATGGTGGGCACAGATCTATATCCAAGGTGTCGGCGTCATGCAATGCGTTGTGGTGGTGCTGGTCGTGAGCCTGGTCGCGTTACTGCCTGACGGGCGCTACCGATTCCCCCACGAGCGGATCGTGCTGCGCGCGTTGTGGGCGCTGCCCCCGCTGTACCTGCTCAACTACTTCGCCGACCGGCCGCCGCCGGTGACACAGTTCCAGCTGGGGATCTGGCTGCTCCTGCTGCTGGCCGCCGTGCTGCAGGCGATCCGGTACACGCGGCTTCCGGTCACCCAGCAGCGGACGTGGCGCTGGCTGCTGGGGATGGGCGCGCTGATCGCCGGGGTGAGCACCGCCCCGCTGATTCTGCTGCGGCGGTGGGATATCTCCATGCGCCCGCCCGACACGCTGGTCACCGGAGCAGCGCTGCTGGGCCTCGCGATCGTGGCGACCGCCTTACTGTTGGCGATCGTCCGGTACCGGCTGCTGGGGATCAACCTGGGGATGCGGTGGGCCACCCGGTACGGGATGCTCTGGCTCGTACTCGGCCTTTGGGCCGTCGGGGTCGCCGGCGTCATCGGCACGAAACTGGGAACGCTCCTGCCCGCCGCGCTCGCTGTGCTCGCTCTCGTCGCGGCCTACGCGGTGCGGCTGTCGTTCGAACTGGCCGCACGAGCGGCCCAGATTCATCTACAGGCGGGCGAGCTGGCGGCCTCGCGGACCCGCATCGTGCACGCCCAGGACATCGAACGCCGCCGGATCGAGCGGGATCTGCACGACGGGATCCAACAGGAACTTGTCGCCTTGGTCGCGAAGCTGCGGCTGGCTCGCAATAAACTGCTTTCAGGCGCCGAAAACGCCGACGCGACGCTGAACGAAGTGCAGGACGACGCCCACCGCGCGATCGAGGGTCTGCGGAAACTCGCCCACGGCATACATCCCGCCGAACTGACCGACCAGGGTGTGATCGCCGCGGTACGTTCCCGTGCCCGTCGCGCACCGATTCCGGTCACCGTGACGGCCGAGCCACCGGTGGATTCCACGCGATTCTCGGTCGATATCGAGGAGGCGGTGTTCTTTCTCGTCTCCGAGGCGCTGACCAACGTGCTCAAACACGCTGAGGCGTCGCAGGTGACTGTTTGCCTCTCGCTGGCCGACGGGTTATTGCGGGTCGAGATCGCCGACAACGGGATCGGGCTCCCGCTCGGCCATCGCGAAGGCGCCGGCCTGATCGGGTTGCGTGACCGGGTCGGGGCCGTCGGCGGTGACCTGGAGGTCACCGCCACTACGCCTGGAGGTACCACTGTGCGCGCCCAGTTGCCGGCTATGGAGGTCATCCCCGATGTCAACGCGTGAGCGCCTGCGAATCCTCATCGCTGATGACCACTACCTGGTTCGCGAGGGCACCCGCCGGCTGCTCGACGACACCGGCAGGATCACGGTACTGGCCACCGTGGGCAACGCTGAGGAACTGCTCACCGCCGTCGACTACGAACGCCCCGACGCGGTCATCGCCGACATCCGCATGCCTCCCGGCCATCATCTCGAGGGCATCACCGCCGCCCACACGATCCGCACCAAGCACCCTGGCATCGGAGTGGTCGTGCTGTCCCAGCACGCCAGTGAGCAGTACGCCTTCGCCCTGTTCCAACACGGCACCGACGGGCTGGCCTACCTGCTCAAGGAACGCGTCGGCGACCTCGACGAACTCGTCCGTGCCCTCCACGAAGTCGCCACAGGCGGCTCAGTGATCGACCCACGCATCGTCGAAGTCCTCATGCACAGCCACACTCGCACCGTTACCTCCCCGCTGGCCCAGCTCACCCCCCGCGAAGTCGACGTCCTGCGCCTGATGGCCCAAGGCCGCAACAACCGCACCATCGCCGACACCCTGGCTCTGGCCGAATCCACCATCGAGAAGCACGTCAACTCCACCTTCGCCAAACTCGGCCTCACCGAACTGGCCGGGCTTCACCACCGCGTCACAGCCGTGCTGGCCTACCTCCGCCACGACGCACCACCTGCCGACAGCCGTGGGTCTGCCCCCTGACCGCCCACCGACGGCGCCTGAGCCGCCAACGCGGCGGCCGATGCCGCCGCCTACCACACCTACCTCGCCACCGAAGCCCGTCTCAACCGGGCCGATCCCGGCAAGCGCAACACCGCCGAAAGCGGCGCCAGTACCGCGCGACCTCACCCAGCCCACCTCGGCCACGACCTGTCCGACGAACGCTACGAAGCACTCCGCGGCCTCGGCTGCACAGGCTCCCGCCACTTCGACTCGCAAGAAGCCCTCGGCCACGCACCCGACCCCACCTCGTACAGGAAACAACCCAGCTGGTCAGCGTCAAATCCACGACCATCGACTGGGAGGCCCCGTCTGGGCAGAGGTGACCGATTTCGACGGATCCGCAATTCCTGAAGAAGCTCGCCCGCTCAGCGCACCGTTTTGGATGTTACAGGCGCACGAACCCCTGAGCCTCCATAATTCGTGGGGCACGTTCACCGACGGCGCCAAGACGCCTGCCGGTCGCTCCCCGCGTGCCGATCACGGGGAGCGGCCGGCCCGGCGTTACGAAAGCTGCTCGTCGTAGTCGGGCAGTTTGAAGCCCTTTTCGTAGTTGCCGCCGGTGAAGTCACCGGGACGGTTGCCGACGTTCGCGATGATGGTGTACCCGGCCTTCACGTACTCCTTGCGGCAACGCTGTTTCGTTTCGGTCGCGTGGCCTTCCGAGCTCTTCCGGACGCAGACGCGGTCCACCGGGTACCCGGCGTCGACGAGCGCCTCCTTCGCGCCGCTCGCGCTGCTGCGGTAGCTAGCCACCAGGACGGTGACGCCCTTTTCCTTGGCGTGCTTGATGAAGGCGAGCACGTCGGCGGTCGGCTCCCCGGGGTGGTAGTAGGTTTCGAGCGCGGTGTTGTCGATGTCGGTGACGACGGCCAGTTTCGTGCCGCCCTTGGCGACCCGCTCATCGAGGTACGTCGTACCGTCTCGCATCGCCGTGTGCACGTCGGAAAGCCAGGTCCGGTAGCTCGGTACCGCACTCGCGGAAGCCGACGGCGTGGCGACACACACCACCGCGCCCGCGAGAGCGACGGCGGCCAGGGCACGTGCGGTTCTGCTGTTCACTGTGGACCTTCTTTCCGGACGGTGGTTCGAGTGCATGAGAACTGTGCGCCCCGAACGTAACCAGCCGTCTTCCCGCGGGAAAGCCTCGGCGGGAACATTCTGTAAACAGAGAAAACACTATTCCCAGGTCCACTGCAGACCGTGGACCCCTGGGGCCGCGTTCCGCCGTGTCACGTGGACGGTATGCCGAGCGTCGGGAAATGCGTCGATCCACCCGGTCGTCCGGTTTTCGGGTGTCCGGGTCCGCCATGTCCGGTATGCGACCGGTGCCGCGCCGGGCGCGAAAACGAACCGGCCGTGGTAGTGGGCGACGGGATCGACGATTCTGCGGTGGTGGCAGCCGGCGACGATCGGCCGCGGATACTCCTGCACGAATCCGACTGCCAGGCGTTCGCCGCGCCCTAGTGTCCTGTCCAGCACCAGCTCCGTCAGGGAGAAGCCCTCGTCGTCGAGGGTGAGCACCGTGCCCGGACGGCAGTGGCCGCTCTCGACCACGACCGGCGGCGGAACACCCGGCCGGCTCCTGGCCGCGACGATCATCGTGCGCGTCCGATCTTGCCGGGCTTCGATCAGCTCCCGCACCACGATCCGCCGGGCGCACCGGTCCGCCGTCACCTGGAACGTCTCACACAGATCGAGTTTGCGGACCGGGTTTTCCAGCCTGTCGCGGAATTCGTCCAGCAACGGACGCAGGAAGGCCGGGTGGCCCCACGCCCGGTGAAGGCGGTCGAGGGGTTTGGCCGACCGGACACCGCGGCCCCGCGGCCGCCGGGAACCGAGCAGCCGGTGCAGCACTCCGGCGTCGAGCGAGAGCACCTCTTCGAGGATTCCCACCGCCCGCAAGGATTCCTCCCGCTCCGGCACGCTCCGCCCGCTCTGCCAATGACTCAAGGTCATGGCGCTCACCGAGGCACCCCGGGCACGGAGGCGGTATTGCAGTTGCCGGAGACTCAGGCCGCGGCTGAGCACGGCCATCGTCAGCGCGCGGCAGAACGGCCCGGTTCGCAGCGCCTCCACGAGTTCGTCGTTGTCGGTCATGGTTCACCTCGCCGCGACAGTCTGGGGTGGATCCGCCCGCCGCGCCACCGTCCTTCGCCGGGTTGACAGCGGCCGGTGGGGTGATCTCGCAGTGCCGCGAAAGCCACTTCCGGGACAAGAGATGTCCTGAAAGTGGCTTTCGCGACAACCGGACCTTCGGCGCGGTGGTGTCGATCGCCCCCACAGGCGGGATTCTGTCCGGAGGCGACTCATCGTATGCCGGGAAGCGATGCGCTGGACGTCCATTATGGACACGATCGCGGCCGGCGGGTCTTCGGTGGTCTGTCTCACCGGGTGGCTGCTACGGTGCCGCATACCTCGTCCGCCCGTGCGCATGACTCCGTCTTCGATGCAGAAAAAGACCCGCGCCGACGCCTAGGTACCTGATGCGGTCGTGGCGGTGCCGCCGTCGACCGGGATGATGGCGCCCGTGAGGTAGGACCCGGCTCGGCTGGCGAGGAACACGGCGGTGCCTGCCATGTCGTCGTCGCGGCCGAGGCGGCGCAGCGGGGCCTTTGCCGCGATCGTGTCGCCGATGGCATCGATCGTGGCCGCCATCATCTGCGACGGGAACACTCCTGGGGCTACCGCGTTCACCGTGATGTGCTGGGGGCCCAGTTCCCTCGCAAGCACTCTGGTGAGTTGATGGAGTGCCGCTTTGCTGCCGGCGTAGGAGTAGTTGGGTGCCTCGGCGACGTGGATGGCGGCGATACTGCCGATGTTGATGATCCGCGCGGGGTCATCGGCGGTGCCCGCCCTGCGAAGTGCGGGGAGCAGCGCCTGCGTCAGCCAGAACGGCGACTTGAGGTTGAGGTCGAGCACCGTGTCCCAGGCTTCGTCCGGGAACGTCTCCAGCGGCTCGCGCCACATGGCTCCCGCGTTGTTGACGAGGATGTCCAGGCGTTCCGACTCGGCCTCGACAAGATCGGCGAGGCGCTGACACTCGTCGTGCCTGGACAGGTCGGCGGGGAATGCTTGAACGTCGCCGAATTCGGACAGCAGCCGCTGTGCCTCCGCGCACGTGTCCGCCTTGCGTGAGCTGATAGTGACGCGGGCGCCCGCCTGCAGAAGGCCGCGCGCGATCATCATCCCGATGCCTCTGGTGCCGCCAGTGACAAGTGCGTACTTCCCACTCAGATCGAAAAGGTCTGCGTGAGGGGTGGACTGGTTGTCCGCCATGGGTCTTCGTTCCTTCTGTCGTGGAAGCGTGTGCTGACACTGTCGCGCGTCTGGGAGCCGACTCAAACAGGTTGACAGGTGTCCTGGACGTCTGGGAGACCCTGGCGATACAGGTATTGTGAGAGCCTCCTTTGCCTGGAGCGCTGGGTCACGCTGCCACAGTCCCGTCCGCCGCGCTCAGCAGTCGGCCGGTTCCGAGCCGGTCATCGGCGGGCGGGACGTCCGAGCGCGTGAAAACTCCAGCCCGCCTCGTGCCACCGCCGCGCGTCCAGGGTGTCGCGGCCGTCGATGACCTGGCGCGTGGTGACCACGGCGCCGATCACCGCCTCCAGCGTGGAACTCGCGAAGGTGAGGTTCGGAAAACTCTTGTACGCGTTGTCCGCGGCCTTCGGGTCGTACACGGTCACCTCGGCGCCTGGAGTTGGATGGACGCGGCGACGCTGAGCGCGGGTGAATCGCGGACGTCGTCCGAGCCGGGGTTTAACGCCGCGCCCCAGGCGGCCACCCGTTTGCCGCGGAAGGAACCACCGCACCGCTCGCGGGTGAGGTCGACCATCCGGAAAGGCGCTTGGCGCGCCCGGTGATCGCGGAACCCATCGAGTGGCCATTGGGCTCACTCTGCCAACCGGATCCACAGCAGACCCACGCGAACGCCACAAAGATCCTATAATTCCCGGGGTGGGCCTGTGTGTCCATCGTTGACCACAAGGGGCCCTGAGACGGGTCGATCACAAAATCGGGGGAACTTTTCCGCCCGCCCGCACGACTTTTGGGTCATGTCCTCCTTTTACGGTGCCCGTCGCGCCGGACGCGTGACGGTGCGCGTGCTCATGGCCGGCGTGATGCTCGCGGTGACAGCGGCTTGCGGCATTGGCGACTCGACGACGGCCGGCCGGCAGACCGCGACCAGCGCGCCGCCGCCCGCTGTGGCCAAGCCCACCGCGTATCCGCTCACGATCGACAATTGCGGGCGGAAGGTCACGTTCGACGCGCCGCCGAAGCGGGTGGTGCTGCTCAACGGCACGTCGGTGGCCGAGGTGGAGAGCTTCGTGGTGCTGGGTCTTCAGGATCACGTCCTGGCCAACAGTCAGTCCTATGAGGTGTCGGACTACCCGGCTTTCGTGGACAAGATCAAGGCGCTCCCGAGGGCGGACCTGAAGCTCAACGAGAACTTCGAGGTTCCCCGCGAGCAGGTTCTCGCGCTCAAGCCGGATCTGGTGATCTCCACGTGGGCAGGAGGGTTCGACGACAAGATCGGCTCGATCACGCGCGATCAGCTGGACGCGGCCGGGATCAAGAGCTTCGTCACCCCGTCCAACTGCGCCAACGGTGATCCCGACGCCCGGCCGGAAGACAAGGAACGGTACGAGAAGCAATCGGTCGAATCGTCGTACGAGCTGATGTTGAGCCTGGGTGAGATCTTCGACGTCCAGCAGCGGGCCGTCGACTACGTGAACAAGGCCCGTGCCGACATCGCCGCCATCCAGAAGGAGGTGGCGGGCAAGGAACGTAAGCATGTCCTGGTCGTCTACCCGGGGATGTCGATGATGAACAACAACGGGCTGCCCGCGGTGTTCGGTGGCGGGATCTTCGACGACATCGTGAATCGTGCCGGTGGAGTGAACCCGTTCGCGGGCAAGACGAACACTCAGCTCGCCGAGATCAACGCCGAGGCGCTCGCCTCCGCTCAGGTCGACGTCCTGGTCGTCGGGCTGTTCCAGCCAGGCGAAAAACCCGATGTCATGGCTCAGGACCTGTTCGCGAAGTTCCCTTACTGGCAGGCGTCGAAGACCAAGACCTTCACCAGCGTCTCCGACAGCTTCTATCTGGGCCCGCTCAACGCGATCGCGATCCGGAAGATCGCCGATGCCGCGCGTTGAGCAACGCCGTCCTCATCTGGTCCAGGGCAAGGGTTTCGCCATTCTGATCGCCGGGCTGGTGGTCGCGCTCGCGGTGGCGGTCGCCTTCTCGGTCGGTGTCGGGACGGTCGACGTCCCGATCGACAGGGTCGTCGCCGTGGTGTGGGCTCATCTCACCGGTGACACCGCCGGGCTGGACCCGTTGACCGATCAGATCGTGTGGACCTTCCGTATCCCGCGGGTGCTGCTCGCGGCGGTGGCGGGCGCCGGGTTGAGTTTGGCGGGCCTGTGCCTGCAGACCCTGGTCCGGAATCCGCTGGCGGACCCGTACACCTTCGGCGTGACGGCGGGCGCGTCGCTGGGCGCCGTCGTGGTGATGACGACCGGGATCGCGGCCTCGATCGGTGTGGCGGGCGGCGCGTTCGTGGGCTCCTCGCTGAGCTTGTTCGTGGTGTTCGCCATGGCGCAACGTGGCGGCAGGCTGGTCGGCACCAGCCTCGTCCTCGCGGGGGTCGCCGTCGCCTACCTCGGGATGGCGGGTACCGGGTTGATGCAGTTGCTGGTCGACCCTTCCGAACTGCGCGGTGTCATGTTCTGGCTGCTTGGCTCGGTGGCCGGAGCGTCCTGGGCGGACCTCGCGATCCCGGCGGCCGCGACCGTGCTGACCGGACTGTGGTTGATGAGCCGGGGGCGGACGATGAACGCGCTCGCGACCGGTGAGGACACCGCGGCCGGGCTGGGCGTCGACGTCAACCGTTTGCGGATCTTGTTGCTGGTGGCGGCGTCCCTGCTCACGGCGACCGTGGTGAGTGTCGCCGGTGGCATCGGTTTCGTGGGGTTGGTGGTCCCGCACGCCGTGCGCCTCGTGGTGGGCCCGGACCATCGCAAGGTGGTCCCTGTGTCGCTGCTGGGCGGCGCGGTGTTCCTGGTGTTGGTGGATCTCGCGACCCGCACGGTGAACAGGCCGAACGAGATGCCGATCGGCATCTTCACCGCAGCGCTCGGCGCGCCGTTCTTCCTGATGTTGTTGCGTGGCCGGAGGAGAGCACTGCGGTGAGGATCAAGATCAACGACGTCCGCGTGGTCATCGACGACATCCCGATTCTCGGGGAGGTGAATGTCGAGGTCGAGAGCGGGACCGTCACGGGGCTCATCGGGCCCAACGGATCGGGTAAGAGCACGTTGCTGCGCTGTGTCTACCGTGCGCTCAAACCGGTCGGCGGGTCCGTCCACATCGGAGAGTCCGACGTCTGGCGCGGCACGGCCCGGGAGGCGGGTCGGCGGGCCGCGGTCGTCGTCCAGGATCATGATCTCGACAACGGGTTCTCCGTCGAAGAGACCGTCTTTATGGGACGGACGCCGCATAAGGGGATGTTGGAACGGGACAATGCCGGAGACCGCGACATCGTGCACGAGGCACTGGAACGCGTCGGCATGGCCTGGGCCGCACGAAGGGTGTTCGCGCGGCTTTCCGGCGGTGAGCGGCAACGTGTTCTGGTCGCACGGGCCCTGGCGCAGAAGACGCCGGTGCTGCTGCTCGACGAACCGACCAACCACCTCGACATCGGCGCGCAGCTGGGGCTACTGGATCTCGTCCGCGAGCTCGGACTGACCACCGTGGTCGCGTTGCACGATCTCGATCACGCGACGACGTATTGTGATCGTCTGGTTCTGCTTCAGGCAGGACGGGTGGTCTCCGCGGGAGTACCTGACGAGGTGCTGGAACCGGGGCGCGTGGCGGAAGTGTTCGGTGTGCGCAGCGTGATCGTGCCGCATCCGATCACCGGTCGTCCGCATCTCGTGACCGCTGCGACGTCTGCCGACGAAGCGGCACGGCTCGTCGAATGACCAGCACGGAGTGGGAGAGGACGCGCCCAGCGGTGACCTGGCCGCCCACCCGGCCACATCAGTGCTCCGTCTTCGCGGATTGCCGGTTTACCTGACAGCGCCGTCGAACCGCAGCGGGCCCTCCTGGCTGACCGCCTTCAGGTCGCTGTTCGGCACTGCGGTTCTGCTCGTGGTCGCCGGGATGCCGCGTCCAGTTAGCGGTGCACGTTCAGGAACACGACGCGGGCCACGTCCGATCCGATACGTTGGCCCGAGACGTGATCGAGGCGGCTGTGCACGCCGGCGAAGATCCGGCTTTCCCCGGCCTCGTCGGCCGCCTGCTGGAACGTCTGGAAGTGCCGGACGGTCCCCGGCAACGCATCGGACGTCACCGACAGCACTTGGTGAGAGCCGAGTTCGTGTCGCAGGATCGTCGCGCCGGCTTGGGAGATCACGCTGTGCGCACCCGGGTACGCCGGATCTGCCGGGGTGGTCGCCAGGCTGTTCCAGGCCGGGTCGGCCGTGGTCGCCGGATTGCCGTCGGTGTCGGCCAACCGGACCGCGGTGATCGGCCGCCAGAGACGATAGTGGTATTTGGCGTCGTAGAAGGCGATCACGGCGTCGGCGAACGCGAGGTTGAGCCGGGCGAACACCTGCGCGGCTCTCGCCGTGGAGGCGGTGGCCAGCGCGGACTGGGCGATCTCGTTCCAGAGGTTCCAGATCGGCGCGGCCCAGAACTTCGCCTGCACGGTCTGGTCGGCGGTCCGGGTTGTGCTGGTGTCCTGTCCCAGCGAGGCGACTTCGTTCGCGGCGGTCGCGTACCGCGCGCTCGTGAGGTCCGGGTACCGGCCGGGCCGGAAAACACCGGCCCGGACCAGCACGAACGGCCGCACGGCGGACCAGTGGGTGAACACCGCCGGCGCGAACCCGGGCGGGGTGGGGCGGTACTGGCCTGGTTCGGTGGCCGGTGGGATAGCGGGTGGGGTGGCCGTGGAGCCGTCATCGGCGCGTGCTCGGAGGACCTGCTGGGCGGCTCGCTTGCCGACGCGGATTCCGGGCGCCGGGTCGTGAGCAGTGGCCAGTTCACCGGCCAGTTGGGCAGCGAAGTCCGCGGCCATCGCCGGATACAGGCTCACCAGCACGTCGTGCGCTGCTTGGGACGCGGCGGCCGCTTGCGACCGGGTGGCGGACACGGCGTCGTGCACGGCCGCGTGCATCATGGCGAAACTGCGCGTGGGATGCACGGTCGGCGGATGTGCCCCGGGAATCCGGACAATCCGCAGCAATGTGCGGTTCCAAGCGATGACCGGCGTGCTGGTGGCCGGTTCGGCGAGGGCGGGAAGGCCGGTGACGGCCAGCGCGGCGGTCGTGCCGCCGATGACGAGAAAGCGCCTGCGGGAAAGTGGTGTGGTCACGCAAGGGGATACGGGCGGAGGTTACGTGTAACCCGGCCGCGTATCCATGGGCGAGGGTTGGGAGGGTGACACGTGGCTCAACGGTTCCGTGCCCGGCGCGACGCGTCCGCAGACGCCGAGCACGATTCACCGCGCCTGCGTGTAGTCGAGATGGACGCATATCCAGACTGGGATGCCATCTACCGGGACAACGTCGAGCGCGTCTACCGGTTGATGTACGCGAAAGTGGGCAATCGCCCGGATGCCGAGGATCTCACCACGGAGGTGTTCATGACCGCTTTGCGGCCCATGCGTGCCTCAGCGAGCGTGGGCGAGGTTCGCGCATACCTGCTGGCGACCGCACGTACGGTTCTGGCCACGTTCTGGCGGCGCACACTTGGCCACGAGATCACCACTTTGCACGAGGAACAGGACGTCGATCTGCCGACCGACGACCGGCCCCTGGATGACACCGGGGAATCCGAGGTGAACCGGATCCTGGCCGAGCTGCCCGACCGGTACCGGCGCATCCTGCGGCTGCGCTTCCTGGACGGCTGCTCCATCAAGGAGGCCGCGGTGGAGCTGGGGGTCAGTGTCGGCAACGCGAAAGTGTTGCAGCACAGAGCCTTACGCCAGGCGACGGCGGTGGCGGAGAGGATGCGGACGTGAGCCCGGCACGGAAGTTCGTCGAGGACATGCTCGCCCGGCGACGGGTCCGCCGTGCCCGGATCACCGAGGACGACGCGGCCGACATTCGCACGGCGATCCTGCTCAATTCGGCCCGGTCCGGCGGCGACCGACCGGACGAGGCGTTCGTGGCCGAACTCGGCGCCCGGCTCGCGGCCGAGGCGGACGGCAAACCGAAGGTCGACAACCGCCGCAGGTTCGTCCAGGCCACCTCGGTGGCCGCGGCCGCCGCCGCGGTGGGTGTGACCGTGGATCACCTGCTCCGACCGTCTCCGTCCAAGCCCGAGGCGACCCTCGTGCCCCACGATGGTCAGTGGCAGGCTGTGGTGTCGTCCACCGAGTTGGTGGAGGGCGCGGTGCGGCCGTTCGACTTCGGCACGGTCACCGGGTTCGTGCGACGGGCCGGTGGCGAGGTGCACGCCGTGTCCGGGATCTGCACGCACCTGGGGTGCAGACTCGCGTTGGACATCGCGACCCTGCGGCTGAACTGCCCGTGCCACCGGACGGCGTTCGCTGTGGACGGCGCGGTCGTGTTCCACCAGTTGCCCTTGGCGCCGCCGTCGTTGCCCCGGCTGGAGGTCCGGGAGAACGCGGGGCACGTCGAGGTCCTGGTGCCCCAACGGCCGGTGTGAGAAGCGGCTGTGAGGGTCGCCAACGGTCCCTCGATCGCAAGGGACGAGCGTTAGGGTTCCAAGCCGGCGCCGCGCGAACGCCTGCTGGAACCCCGCGACCGGATCATGGACGCCCGACACGATGATGGCGTCGTGGCCTAGCCGCAGCCAGGCGGGGCGAAGGGCAGGTCGACGAAGCCGTCGACGGTCTCACCGGTGTCCAACCGCTTGGCGTGTACCGACATGCGGTTGGTCTGGTTGTGCTTGGCAGGGTTCGGATGGACCTCCCTGATCCCGCCTGCCACGGAGACGTCATCCGGGTTGCTGAAGAACCCGACACCGTTGTCCGCGAAGGACACCGACCAGTGTTGCCCGGCGGCGGTGGCGATCTCGAACTCCTCGCCCGCGACCAACGGATTGCCGACCGGCCCGTCGTCGTCGTACTGGGACTTCAGTTTCCACGAAGTCCCCAGTGTGCCGACGCCGTCGGTCTTCACCGCCGGACCGCACCTCCGATTACTCGCTTGCGCGATGCCACCACCTGTCACGCTGCTGACGACCGCCAGTCCACTGAGGACGATGGCGATCCCGACCATTGTCTTGCGCATCAAACATCCTCCTATTCTGTCTGGATGCTTACACGTGTTGATACGCAAGCGGGTTACAGTTCCCGGAGAGCTTTCGCCGTCGCGGTGACGGGCTTCAGCCCCGGTCTGGCCTGTAAGCGATCAGGAGGATTCGAGCCGGGTTTGAGCGAGATCGTTCGCGGCCTGGTTCGTCGTGACTCTGTTGGTTTCCGCGCGCGCGAGCAGTGTGGAGATCGTCGTGCCGACTCCCTGAACCTGGTCTCGTGCCGTTTCCTCACTATGGCCCCGAAGCTGGGACTGAAGGAAGATCACGCCGCCCGAGTTCACACAGAAATCCGGTGCGTAGATGATGTGCCGTTTCCGCAGTTCGTCCGCGAGTTCCGGGACGGCCAGGACGTTGTTGGCGCCGCCGGCGATGATCCGGCACCGAAGCGCGGGCACTACGTCCGGTGTGACCACTCCGCCCAGTGCGCAAGGCGCGAAAACGTCCAGCTCGCTCGTGGGCAAGGTGTCGGGGTCGACCGCCGTCGCACCGGTCTCGGCGGCGAGCGAGACGGCGCGTTCCTCCTCCACGTCGCTCACTGTGACATCCGCGCCTTCCCGGACGAGCAGTCGTACCAGCGCGCTGCCCACATGCCCGGCACCTTGCACGCCGATTCGTGCGCCTTTCAGGTCGGTGCGGCCGGAAAACTCGGCGCAGGCCTTGATACCGGCCGCGACGCCCAGCGCGGTCCAGGGTGACGGATCGTCCTGCGCGCATACCGGCGAAGTCACCTTGCCGATCTCTCGCAGGTCGGCTTGGTCGGTGCCCACGTCGTTCACCGGGATGAACCGGCCGTCGAACGTGGCGATCGCCCGTCCGTGGGCCAGCAGTCGTTCCGGTGTCTTGTCGGAAGTGTCCGCGGGAATGATGCTCCAGCCGCCACCGAGGTCCAGTCCGGCCGCGGCGGCTTTCACCGTCATCGCCTGTGCGAGCGCGAGACATTCCGAGACGGCATCGCTCTCGTTCGGGTATGGGCGCATCCGTACACCGCCGAGTGCCGGACCGAGGCGGGTGTCGTGCACCGCGATGATCGAGCGCGCTTCGCCGGCTGGGTCCCGGTCGATGACGACCCGTTCGAAGCCGTCGACAGAAACCTCTTCCACGGTCACGTTTCTTCCACCTTTTCTCGGGGTGTGCGTCGGGACACCGCCACGCCGATCAGGCACAGCGCGCCACCGGCGAACGACAATGCCGCGGGGATCTCGTCGAGCACGACCCAGCTCATGAGGACTACCAGTACCGGGACCAGGTAGGTCGTGGCGCCGAGTTTCCCGGCCGTTGTCCGGGAGAGCGCGTAGGCCCAGGTGGAGAAGGCCAGGGCGGTCGGGAACACGCCCAGATAAACGATCTCCAGCAGAGCGCTCGGGGGAGCCGCCGCCACTTCCTGGATCAGCGATCCGGCGAAGGGCAGGCACACCAGTGCGCCGATCGCGTTGCCGAAGAGCGTCACCTGCAAGGCCGTCGCGTACCGCAGTGCCGGTTTCTGAGCGATCACGCCGACTGCGCTGCCCACCGCGGCGAGACCGCACAGCAGTACACCGATCAGACTCGCGCTTCCGCCATCGGAGGAGGCGAAACCGACCAGGACCGCGCCGGCGAAACCCAAGGCCAGGCCGACCATCAGCTGTGGCGGGAAACCCTCCTTGAGCAGCCAGCCTCCCAGCGCCGCCATCAGGATGGGGCCCAGGTTGATCACGAGTGAGGCGGTACCCGCGTCGATGCGTTGTTCACCGGCGTTCAGCGCGACCATGTACACGCCGAACCACGCCACCCCCGAGACCAGGATTCCCGGCCATGCCGCTCTGGGCGGGATGCCTTGCTTGCGTACCATCAGGAACGCGCCCAGCACCAGCGCTCCGGTCGCGAGCCTGCCCAAGGCGAGCGCTCCCGCGGAGATGTGTTCTCCGGCGTCTCGGATCACCACGAACGCCGACGCCCACAGAACGATCGTGATGCCTGCCGCGGCGAGCGCTCGGTAGTCGGTTTCCTGGCGTGTGATGGCCATGTCCGGCTTCGGTCCCCTCGCGCCCTTCCGGGGCCGTCGTTTCTCGTCGCGTTCCGACATCCTGGCTCCGGCCGCGCTCGCGGCCCGGTTTTCGATCATAACGGCGAGACGGGGAGTCGGCAGCCCAGCGCGGCCAGCCGCGAGGCGGCTTCGTCCCGCCGATCCGGGAGCAGGTCGAGGGTGCAGGCCAGTTCGAAACGGGCACCGATCGCCTGCCAGCCGATGATGGCCTCTTCCAGCGCCGCGCGGTCGTCGTGCATTCTGCCGCGGGCGCGGGCGAGGCACGCCGCCGCCCAGAGGTTCTCCGCCGCGGCGGGTTCCGCGGCTGCCAGCAATTCCCCGGCCCGGGGATCGCCCGCGACGACCGCGCTTTCCGCGGCCACGGCCCAGGCATAGGCGTCGTAGAACTGATGGGTGCTGTCGTACCAGCCACTTTTCGGTGTCAGCGATGTGGACATCGCGACTTCTGCGTCGCCCTGGTGCAAAGCGACCCGGGGGAGGACGAAGGCCTCGAAACTTTCCCTGAGTCCGCTATGCACACCGGGTTCCGACAACATCAGCGCCCGCGCGGCCCAAGCGTCGTACTCGGGGACGTTTCCGCGAAGGGCGTGCGCCATACCCGCCGCCAGGGCGGCGGGGGCCATCCAGCGCGCGGGTGGCCTGTCGAGGCGCTGCCAGGAGTCCCAGGAGATCTCCGCGTATTCCAGAGCTTTGTCGAGGTGACCGGTGAGGAGCAGCGGGACGACGAACTTGCCCGCCCGCATGTAGAGACCTCGAAAGGGGTCCTTCCAGGACGCCTCGGCCGCGAGTACCGCCTCCGGAAGTCTCCCGGCCGCGAGCGCGACCAGCGGTACCACGTGCAGCGTGTCGACGATCTCGACACCGATGTTCGGCTCGTGCCTGGGAAGCTTTTCCAGAAGTGACAGCCGTTCCCCGCATGAACGGTGTGCGCGCGCGAAGCGGCCGGCGGCGCCGTCGGCACTGGCCACCGCGTCCAGCGCGGCCGAGATCAGCACCGGCTGATCGGTGACGCGTGCGGCGTCCAGCGCGATCGAGGTCAGGTCCAGGTCGGGTGTGGTCTTTTCGCCGGTGGCGTTCCAGGCACGCGCGGCCGCGAGATAGGCCTCGGCGACAGGGTCATGCTCCGGCGCGAATCGTTCGGCCTCGATCATCAGCTCGACGAGTCGTTCATGCGGGACCAGTTCGGTGAACGTGGCGGGAAACCGGTTCCCGACGCAGACCGCGTACGCGAGAGCGATCGCCGCCCCCGCCTGGTCCCCGCCCCGCCCCGCGCGTTCCGCGGCCTGCTGGAGCAGCGCGAACGCCGGCTCGCCCCGGTGCTCGGCCATGGCGACGTCGGCGGCCGAGCGCAGGTCACGGGACGCGGCGCGGTCGTCGGGTGCCAGCGTCGCCGCCAGTTCGAAGGTGATGCGCGCTTCGGCGAGCAGTTGCCGCGCGTAGAGAAGTCCGGCCAGCGTGCGGGCGATGCCGTGCTGACGGACGTCCGGGTCCGGTCCGGTCCGGTCGCGCACCGTGGCCCGGAGATCGTCGGCGACGAAGTCGAAGCGATCACGCCAGGCGCCGCCGGTTTCGACGAGGGTGCGGAGCTCGGCGGCTTCCCGGGAAGCCCAGCGGACGCGACGTTCCATGGCCTCGCTTTCCGGCCGGGGGAGGAGTTCGACGACATCCGGTGGGAGACGCCAGCCGTCCTCGTCCCGCTGGATCAGGCCTTCCCTCGCGAGCCTGGTCAGCATGGTCTCGGCGTCTTCCAGGCTGATCCCGGCCAGCGCCGCGGCCATCCGGGTGTCGAAGGTACGGCGGTGGAGGGAGAACCTCGCCACCCGCGCGACTTTCTCCGCGTCGAAAGGAGCGGGTGCCGAGGGCAGGGCGACGACCTGCTCGCCGGGCACGCCGAGCGGTGCCGGCGCCTCGGCGAGCACGGTCAAGGCAGGGCAATGACGGAGCAGGTCGGCGATCGTCCCGGCGATGTCCGTGTTCCCGTGCCTGCCCCCTCGGACGACGAGCAAGGGGTTGCCCTGCCGCAGCCGCGCGCGCAGCGCGTCGGACAGGGGGTCGGCGGGTCGTTCCACGACGTTCAGCGCCGCGGCGGCAGCCTGCGGAAACGTGTCCGGGAGATGGCCTGCCGTGACCACCGTGATGTCGGAGATGACGCTTTCCGCGGCTCGGATCGCTTGTCCGAGCGCGTCCGCCCGGTCGGACGGTGATAGTCCCGTGATTGTCGTCATCCGGTTTTCTGTCAGGCTATCGATGATCTCCTCCGCTTTCCTCACCGGTCCAGCTTGTCAGGTTGTGAGGAACTGACAACCCGGGAAAGTATCTTCACACGTTCGGCGCAAGACGAATGCCGGGTGTGGCGTTTTGCTTTTTCGTCCATAAAGGACGGACTGTGGTCGGAATGGGCGCGGCAATCGTCGGCCATGTGGCGGCGTGGCGGGCGGCGGACGGTGCAGCGAGCGGGCGTTTCCGCAGGGTTTCCGTTGTGCAATAACGGAAAATCACCGCTTGGCGTGCGGTGTCGGTGAATCGCGTGCTAGCGTCATTGGGGACACCGGAGAAGACGTCGATAGGGATGTGCGCGCCTGGCGCTGATGGTGTTCGGTCCTGGTTCTCGATGGATTAATCGCGGTGGTGGGGCCTGGGGAACGTCGCTCAAATGAGCGCATTCAGCTGGATTTCGGGGACAGGTCGAATTCGGCGTGTCCTCGAGTTGAAGTCCTGATTAATCGCACTGGCGGGCATCGATCGTCCGTCGGGTGATTCGTCCTGGGGCGAGCATGGCCGTGACAAGTGGCGGAGGTACGGGAAGGGATCCCGATGTGCGAGAAGAACGAGCCGGCCGCAAGGCGGCAGCCGGCTACGGCCTACGAGGGGAGAGGCGAGTGGTGACAGCTCCGTTGCCGCGTCAGCGAGGGCACGAGACAGCCCACTACAGGTGCCTCGGAGTCGGCGTAGGGCCCGCCAATCTCAGCTTGGCGTCCCTGCTGCACGACCGGAACGAGGTCGCGAACCTCTTCCTTGACAGGGAGGAACGGTTCGGCTGGCACGACGGACAGCAGATTCCGGGGGCGACACTGCAGGTGTCGTTGTTGAAAGACCTGGTCACGATGTCCGAGCCGACCAACCGGTTCTCGTTCCTGTCCTATCTGCACGATCAGGGCAGGATCTACCACTTCATCAACGCCCAGTTCGACGCTGTGCCACGACAGGAGTTCCGCAACTACCTCGAATGGGCGAGTCAGGGCAACACGAATGTCCGCTTCGGTGAAGAAGTCCGTGAGGTCGATTTCGACGGGACGTCTTTCGTCGTGCGCACCAGTAGGCGGACGGCCACGGCGGACAACGTCGTGGTGGGGATCGGCACCCGGCCGTGGGTGCCTGAACCGGCTCGCGGAAAACTGGGCGGATCGCAGTTCCACGTGAGCGATTTCGTCTCGCGTGATCGGGACTTCGCGGGCAAACGGGTCGCGGTGGTCGGTGGCGGGCAGTCCGGCGCCGAAGTCTTCCTCGACCTGATTTCCCGCCCGATCGAACGACTTCCCCGCCGCGTCATCTGGATTTCGCGGCGGCACAACTATTTCCCGATCGACGACACGCCTTTCACGAACGAGTACTTCGTCCCCAGCTATTCCGACTACTTCTTCGACCTCGACAGGCCTGCACGGGTGGCGCTCAACGCGCAGAACGTGCTGACCAGCGACGGGATTTCCGAATCCACCCTGCGGGAGATCTACCAGCGTTGCTACGCGCGCCGATTCGTCGACGGCGCCGACGACCTCTTCGCCCTCTTGCCCAACCGGACCGTCACCGGCGTGACAGCCGATCACGACGCGTGGGACCTGACGGTCGAGGGAAACGACGACCCCGGCCTGATCGAGCACGTCGAGTCCGACTTCGTCGTCTGGGCCACCGGCTATCGCCCGGCGACGGCGGACTTCCTGTCGCCGTTGGAGGACAAGCTCGCCCGCGAAGGCGAGGAATACAACGTGGACAAGGACTTCGCGATCCGCTGGGACGGCCCCCGTGACCGCTCCGTGTTCCTGCAGAACGGGGCCCGCGACCAACGCGGCCTGGCCGACCCGAACCTGAGCCTGGTCGCCTGGCGCAGTCAGCGGATCAGGGACCGGCTGCTCGGGGTGCACTCCAACGAACAGCTGGAACCGTTCATCGACTGGGCGGGCAAACACACCACCGACCTGCTGGACCAGGCGTGAGCGCGGTGACAGCGCCGGGGATCTCCGGCGTCTCGCCGCGGAGTGCCCCGGCCAGGACGGACATCGCCGTGCTCGGCGGGGGCATCATCGGCTGCCTCACCGCTCGCGAGATCGCGCGCCGGGCACCGGACGCCTCGGTCGTGCTGATCGACCGCGATCTGGTCGGCGGCGGCGCCTCGCTGCGGTCGGCGGGGTTGCACACCCCACGTGGCGCCACCCCGGCGGTGCGCGAGATGGCTCGCTTCAGCCAGCGGTATTACACCGAGTTGCGCCGGAGCCACCCCGGACTGCCCATCCACCCCGTGGCCATGCGCGTGGTGGGCACCGCCGCCGACGAGCCCCGTCTGCGCTCGGACTACCTGCCCGAAGCCGGCCTCACCGCCGCCGATGACCTGCCGGACGGGGTACGCCCTCCGGCGGGGTCGGCCGCCTGGTCCGTCCAGGGCGCCCAGTACGCCGACGTGGCCGCCGTGACCCGTGCCGTGACCGCCTCCCTGCGCACCGAGATCGAGGTCCGCGAGGCAGTCCGGGTCGAGGAGGTGTCCGAGGACGTGGACGGGGTAGGGCTGCGGCTGGGCACCGGTGAGGAACTGACCGCGGGCCGGGTCGTGCTCGCGCCCGGCCCGTGGCTGGGAGCTCCCGCGTGGCGATCCCTGGTCGCTCCCTTGGCGGCCAGGGTGAAGAAGATCGTCGCGCTGCACGTCGGCGGGCGGCCTGGCCCGGCCGACGCGGCGGTGATCTTCGAACGAGAGGACGCCTTCCTGTTGCCGTTGCCCGGCCGCGGGCACTGGCTGTTCAGCTACACCTGTCCGGAATGGGACGTCGACCCGGACACGCCGTCGGCCGGGCTGACCGGGCGGCACCTGGACGACGCGCGGGAGATCCTGCGGCGTCACATCCCGGGGATGGCGGTGGACCGCCTCTCCGGCCGGGTCTTCTGCGACGCCTACAGCGGCACCGGGGAACCCTTGGTACGCGCACTCGGCAACGGGCGGATCGTGTTCGCCGGCGCCGCGAACGGCTCCGGCTACCGGCTCGCGCCCGCCATCGCCGCACGTGCCGCCGACCTGCTCGAATCGGGAGGAAGTTGATCGTGGAGATCAGTACGTTCACCGGCGAAGGGCTGAGCCGCGCGTTCGGCATCGACGTCGCCGCACTGGATCCGGGCGCCGCCGGTGACCTGGGCGTTGGCGCGTCCTGGGGCCGGGTGGCCCCGGGCGTGCGGTCGCTGACCCATCAACACGACGAGACCGAGGTATGGGTGCTGGTCGCCGGCGGAGGTGACCTCGTCGTCGATGGTGCCGAACACCGGATCGAGGCCGGAGCCGTCGTGCGCTTCGACCCGTTCGAAACCCACTACGTCACCAACACCGGCGAAACCGATCTCGTGCTGGCGTCGTTCTTCTGGCGTGACACCGCCCGTGCGAGCGCCGCCGCCGGGCGTTCGGTGCGCCGCCGCTTCGGGGAGCGCCCGGTCTTCGTGTTCTCGTCCGCGCCCACCCCCAACGGCGACCTGCATCTGGGACATCTGGCCGGGCCGTTCTTCGCCGCCGACGCCTACACCCGGTTCCAGCGGATGAACGGGGTGCGGGCCTGGCACCTCTGCGGCAGCGACGACTACCAGAACTACGTCGAGGCGGCCGGGGCCAAGGAAGGCCGCTCCGCTCTGGACACCGCGGCGCACTACAGCGGGCGGATCCGCGAAACCCTCGCGGCCATGGACATCGAGGTCCACCAGTTCACCGCGACCAGCGCCGAGGATACCTACCCGGACGGCCTGCGCGGCTTCTTCGGCAAGCTGATCACGTCCGATCCCGTCCGGCTGGCCGAGGCCGACGCGCTGTTCGACCCGGAATCCGGCAGGTACCTCTTCGAATCCGGAGTCAGCGGCAGCTGCCCGTCTTGCGGGGAGACCACCGGCGGCAACATCTGCGAGGGCTGCAAGGAACCCAACTCGGTCGCCGACCTGGGAGACCCGGTCTCGGCGGAGTCCGGTACCGCACCCCGGCGCGGCACCGTGCGCCGTTATCAGCTGTCCCTGCACGAACTCGCCGATTACGTCCGCGACCACCACCGCACGGGCCGAGTGCCGTCGTCGGTGAAGGAACTGGCCGCACGGGTCCTGTCGCGCGGCCCGGTCGAAGTCCCGCTGACCCATCCCGCAGACTGGGGCCTGACCCCCGCCGAGTCCGAAGTGGATGGACAGGTGATCTGGTCGTGGATCGACTACGCCTACAGCATCTTGCACGGTGTCGGCGCGCTCGGAGCACGCACCGGCGAGGAATGGCGTGCCGACGAGCCGGACGCCGACTGGAAGATCGTGCACTTCCTCGGCGCCGATGGGAGCTTCTTCCACCCGATCGTCGTGCCGGCGCTCTATCGGGCGGCGCATCCGGACTGGGCGCCCGACATCGACTACCACATCAACGAGTTCTACCTCCTTCAGGAAAGCAAGTTCTCCACCAGCCGCCGCCACGCGGTCTGGGGTCGTGACGTGCTCGGTCCGGAGACCGCGGACGCGTACCGGCTCTACCTGGCGCTCACCCGCCCGGAGGGCAGGCGCACCAACTTCGACCCCGACACGTTCGACACGTTCGTCCGTGACACGCTCGAAGCCCGATGGCAGGGCTGGCTCGCGGACCTGGGAGAGCGACTCGCCCGCGTTCACGGCGGCGAGGTTCCCGACGCCGGTGTCTGGACCCCGGAGCACACCGCGTTCCTGGCCCGGCTCACCGAGCGGCTGGCCGCGCTGACCCGGTCACTGGGCGCCGACGGGTTCTCCCTGAACTCCGCCGCCGCCGAACTGCTGGGCCTGGTCGAGGACACCCGCGCGTTCGCGGCCACGGAGTCGGCCGCCGCGCACGTCGAGGACTGGGCCGACGAGGCGCGCACCGCCCTCGCGCTGGAGCTGGCCGCCGCCCGGTTACTGGCCACGTGCGGCACGCCGGTCATGCCGCGGTTCGCGAGCACCCTGGCGGACGCACTGGGGCTGCCCGCGGAACGCACCTGGCCGCACACCGTGGAACTGGTGCCGGCGGGAACCGCCGTCACCCTCGCCGGTCGTGTCTTCTTCGGCGCGAAACGGGAAAGCGCAGCCGAATCCCCGCTGCTTCCCTGGCTGTCCGGCGTGGTCCGCGAGGTGCTCAGGCTGCCCGCCGACGAGCCGGTGGCGCATCTTTCCCTGACCGAGCTGGGCATGCAGTCCATGCAGGCCGTCGCGCTGCAGTACCAGTTGACCGACCGGCTGGACGCCGACGTCCCACTGGAGACGCTGCTCAACGGCGGCGACGTCGCCGGGCTCGCCGACACACTGGTGAAAGACCTGCCCGAAGACGTGGTGCGCAAGCACGCGGAGGTGGGCCGATGACGACGACCGAACAGGAAACCCCAGCCCAGGTGGTGCGGGAACTGCGCTCGCGGGGGCTCACCGTGAGCCTCTCGGGGACCGACCTGAAACTGCAGGGCCCGCGTGAGCGGATGGACGCCGATCTGATCGCGAAGATCAAGGCGCACAAGGCCGGACTCGTCGGGTACCTGGACACCCCGCCCGGCACGCCCCTGACGGCGTTGCAACGCGGCTACCTGATCGGCCGCGACCAGCAGGTGGAAATCGGCTCCGCCAGTCACGTCTACCACGAGATCTCCGGCTGCTGGGACATCGACGGGCTGGAACGCGCGTTGAACACGGTGGTGGCGCGACACGGCATCCTGCGCACCCGGTTCACCGAAGACGGGACCCAGATCGAGCAGCGTTCCGTGCCCGTCCGGATCCTCCGGTACGACCTGCGCGGCAAACCCGCCGAGGAGCAGGACGAGCACCGGGAAGCGGTGCGTGCCGAGCGGGCTCACCGCAGCCTGCCCGCCGACGAGGCGCCGTTGCTGGCCGTCGCGGTCACCTGGCTCTCCGACGAGGAGATGCTGCTGCATGTCGACCACGACGGCCTGATCCTCGACGCGATCAGCATCTTCCTGTTCTTCCGGCAGTGGCACGCCGAGTACCTGGGCGAGCCCGCGGAGGAGGGGGAGGAAGCGGCGTTCGCCGACTTCGTCTCCGCCCAGGAACGAGCCCGCCACCGCGCACCGGCGAAGCGGTCCCGTGAGTACTGGCTGGCGCGCCTGGACGACCTCGCACCGCATCCGGATCTGCCGCTGCGCACCAGTCCGTCTTCGATCACCGAACCCCGGTTCACCACGCGATTCGCCCGCCTTGATCGTCCACAATGGACTTCGCTGAAGGGGCTGGCCGCCGGATACGGGCTGACACCGTCCGGCTTGCTGCTGGCCGTCTACAGTGAAGTGCTGGCCTGCTGGGGCGCGGGGGAACGGTTCACGCTGAACACCACCGTGGCCAACCGGCCACCGATCCACCCGCGGATCCACACCGCGCTGGGGAACTTCGGCGAGACCATGCTGGTGCGGGTGGAACCGGACGCCGGCGCGGCGTTCGCCGACCGGGCCCGCGCGATTCAGGCGTCGCTGCGCGAATCGCTGGACAACCGGCACTTCTCCGGCATCGACGTCCTGCGCGAACTGGCCAGGACGGGCGGCACGGACGCCCGGATGCCTTACACCTTCAACAGCGCCATCGGCTACGACGGCGCCGATGGTTCGGCGATGGACCTGTTCGGCCCGGAGGTGTACACCGAGAGCCAGACCCCGCAGGTGTGGCTGGACGTGTCACCCTACGAGCAGCACGGCGGGCTCGTGGTGCAGTTCGACAGTGTCGACGAACTGTTCCCCGAAGGACTGGTCGACGCCGTCGTCGACGGGTGCCGGCGGCTGCTCGGTGAACTGCTCGGACCTGACGCCTGGTCACGGCGGATCTTCGACCTGCGCCCGGACGACCAGCGCGCCCGCCGCACGGAAGTCAACGAGACCGCGACCGAGATCCCCGACCCTGTTCTGCCGCAACGCTTTCTGGCACAGGCCGAGTCCACTCCGGACGCCCCCGCGGTGATCACCGGAACGGCCGAGATCAGCTATCGCGAGCTGCTCGCCCATGTCCAGCGGGCGGCGCGCTGGCTGCGGGACCGGGGGGTACGTCGGGACGAGCCGGTCGGGCTGGTGATGACCCGCGGTCCCGAGCATGTCGCCGGGATCCTCGCCGTCGTGCTCGCCGGCGGGGCGTACCTGCCTGTCGACGCCGGGCTGCCCGGGGAACGATGTGCGCTCATGCTCGCCGACGGTGGTACCAGGTTCGTCCTCACCAACGCCGGCCACACCGATGACGAGCGCGCCGTGCTGGACCTGGACCTCACCCGTCCCGCCGAATCCGCGCGACCCGTGGAGCCCCTGCCCGACGCCCATCCGGACGACCTGGCCTACGTGCTCTACACCTCCGGCACCACCGGCAGGCCCAAAGGCGTCATGGTCACCCACGGCGCGGTCGCCAACGTCGTGGCCGACTGCAACAGCCGGTTCGGCGTCGGACCCGGTGACCGGTTCTTCGGCATCAGCATGTTCTCGTTCGACTTGTCGGTCTACGACGTGTTCGGCGCGCTGTCGGCAGGGGCGGCCGTCGTGCTGCCGGACGCCGATCAGGCGGCCGATCCGGGGCACTGGTTGTCGTTGTGCGGCCGGACGGGCGTGACCGTGTGGAATTCGGTCCCCGCCATCGTCGGTCTGCTGCTCGAACAAGCCGAGGCCGACGGCGCCGAGGCGCTGAAGACGCTACGGCTGGTCATGATGAGCGGCGACCGGCTGCCCCCGGCACTCCCGGCCGCGCTGCGGGCGACGCTTCCCGGACTGGACGTGATCTCGCTCGGCGGGCCGACCGAGACGACCATCTGGAACATCTCGCATCCGGTCGGCATTCACGAGGACGGCTCGGAGTCGATTCCCTACGGCAGGCCCAACGCCAACAACCGGGCCTACGTGCTCGACGCGGCGGGCCGTGACCTGCCGGACTGGGTCACCGGCGAGATCTGCGCGGCGGGTACCGGCCTGGCGCGCGGCTACTGGAACGACGAGGAGCGGACCGCCGAGCGGTTCGCCGACGACCCCGTCCGCGGCGAACGGATCTACCGCACCGGTGACCTGGGCCGCTGGCTGCCCACCGGTGAGATCGAGATCCTCGGCCGTACGGACTTCCAGATCAAGGTCAACGGCTATCGCATCGAGGCGGGCGAGGTCGAGACCCGGCTGGTCGCACTGGACGAGGTCCGCCGGGCCGTGGTGGCCCGCGAGTCCGCCGGGCGGGGAGACCGCCTCGTCGCGCATCTCGTGCCCACCGGGGACGAACGGCCCACCGCCCACGACCTCGGCGCGCGGCTGCGCGAGGTGCTGCCGCAGTACATGGTGCCGTCCGGGGTCTCTTGGCATGACGCGTTTCCCTTGACCCGCAACGGAAAGGTCGACCGCGCGAAGCTGCAGGACCACAAGCCCGGCCAGGCGGCCGCCGTCGAGGCGCCACCGGACACCGAACTGGAGCACGAGGTCGCGCTCCTGTGGGCGGAAGTGCTCAAGGCCGGCGTGCCCGCCGCCACCACGACCCTGTTCGACCTCGGCGGTGACTCGCTGGTCGCGGCCAGGATCCTCGCCGGTGTCCGCAAACGGTTCGGCGTCGGCTTCACCTTGGACCGGTTGCCCGAACTGGACACCGTGCGCCGCATGGCCGCGATGATCGTCGCCGCCCCGAAGAGGAAGGGGGACCGCTGATGACCACCCTCGAAACCAGGATCCCGGACGGGCTGCTCAACGCCATCATCGCGGCCCCGCCCGAACCCGGTCACCGGTTGCGGGTCGCGAGACTCGACAAGACCGAGGAGTTCGAGCTGCGCGAGGTGTACGAGATGGCGGGCCGGGTCGCCCGCGCCCTCGCCGACCTCGGTGTCCGGCGCGGCGACCGCGTCGGCGTGCTCGCGCCCAACTGCCTGGAGTGGGTACTGCTGGACCTCGCCGCCCTGCGCGTCGGCGCGGTGACCGTGGGGTTCGACCCGGCGAAGTTCGACGCCGATCCGGCGCTGGCCGTCCGGTACGGCCTGGCGGTGCTCTTCGCCGACGGGGAAGGCGACCGGGTCCATCCGCTGACGGACGTCCGGGCCCTGGCCGCGGACCGGGACGCCGTCGCGCCCAAGCCGGTGCGCTACGAGCCGGAGGACGTCACGACCCTGAAGCTCACGTCGGGCAGCACCGGCGAACCCAAGGGCATGACCGCGTCGGTCGGCAGCATCGACGCCGGGATCGCCGCCGTGCAGGAGATCTTCCGGCACGGCACCGACGACGACCTGTTCGTCTTCCTGCCGCTGGCGGTCCTGCAACAGCGGTACTGGGTCTACTCGGCGTTCCGCCACGGACATGACGTCACTTTGAGTACCTATGAGGCCGCTTTCCCCACGCTGCGGCGGGTCGCGCCCACCGTGGTGATGGGGGTGCCGGGGTTCTTCGCCACCGCCAAGGCCTTCATCGAGCGCCAGGTCGCCAGGACGGGCCCGGAGACCCCGCCGTCGGAGGCGCTGGCCCACGGTGCTCGCCGGGTGTTCGGTGACCGCGTCCGCTACCTGTGGACCGGTTCCGCACCGGCGGCCGAAGACGTCCTGCGGTTCTTCACCGACGCGGGACTGCCCATCTACGAAGGCTACGGGCTCAACGAGACCTGCGTCGTGACCAAGAACCACCCCGGCGCGCATCGCCAGGGGAGCGTCGGAAAGGTGCTCCCGCACAAAGAAGTCCTGATCGGCGATGACGGCGTCGTGAGCGTCCGCAGCCGGTTCCCGGTGTGCGACCGCTACGAGTTCGCGCCGCCCGGCGCGTCCGAACGGGTGTTTCCCGAGCCTGACCTGGTTCGCACCGGCGATCTTGGGGAAGTGGACGACGACGGCTTCCTCTACATCAAGGGGCGGGCCGACGACGTGATCGTGCTCGAGAACGGTCGGAAGGTGGTGGTGCGCCCGGTCGAAGACCATATGCGCACCAGTCCCGCCATCGCCGAATGCGTGCTGTTCTGCCCTGCCCAGAGCTATCTGGTGGCGGTGGTGTCCCCGGCTTCGCGGCCCGCCGACGAAGCGGCCATCACCGAACAGCTCACCCGCACCAACGCGGCGTTCGGCGCCGACGAGCAGATCCGCAAGGTGGTCGTCGCCGACGAACCGTTCAGCTCCGCCAACGGGCTGCTCACCTCGCAGTTCAAGCCACTGCGGTCGCGTATCGCCGATCGCTATCACGACGAGATCCACGACGACCAAGGGAGCGTGCATGTCTGCTGACCTGTCCACCATCGACGACGCGGTGCGGGACAACCTGTCCCGCGTGCTGAGCAAACCGGTCGACCCCGCCGACTTCGACCCGGACCGTGATCTCGCCGACGGCTACGGGCTGACCTCGATGCAGAAGGTGATGTTCCTGATGTCCGCCTGTGACGACACCGGGGTCGCGCTGGAGACGTTCACCGAGCCGGACGTGGCCGCCATGAAGACTCTCCGCGACGTCACCGACGCGCTCGCCGGGGCGGTGGCCGGATGACCGGGCCGCGCTGGGCGGACGCCGCCCGCGTCGAACTGTCCGACGAGCACGTGCTGCTGCGGCCGATCGCCGAGACCGATCGCGAACCGCTGCGCACGCAGGCACTGGATCCGGCGATCTGGCGCTACTTCGTCCAGCTCATCGAGACCGACGAACAGTTCGACGCCTTCTTCGACGCCGCCGTCGCCGACCAGGCCAACAGCGACCGGGTCGTGTACGTGATCACCGACCGGACGTCCGGGCTGATCGCGGGCAGCATGAGCTTCTGCAGCATCAACCAGGACGCGGGGCGGCTCGAGATCGGCTGGTCCTGGCTGGGGACGAAGTTCCACGGCAAGGGTGTCAACCACTGGGCCAAATACCTCATGCTGCGCGAAGCCTTCGAACGGCTGGGCGCCGAGCGGGTCGAGTTCAAGACCGATGCGCTGAACAAACAGGCCCGCCAGGGGCTGCGCAACATCGGCGCTGTCGAGGAGGGCATCCTGCGCAGCTTCAACCCCATGCCGGGCAACCGGCGCCGCGACGCGGTCTACTACAGCGTCCTGCGCGGCGAATGGCCCGAGGTGGCGGCCACCCTGCTGGCGGGCAAGAAGGGCGAGGAGCGTGGCTCGTGACCATCCCCTTGGTCCGTGCCCACGGTGACCCCCGCACCCGTGGCCGCGCTCACGGCGAGGCACTGAGGAAGGAACTACGGGCCTTCCTCGGCGACCGGTTCGCCCGGCTCAACGCGCTCTCACCCGACCCTTTGGACCTCGACGCTTTACGCCCGGACCTCATCGAGTACGCCCATGCGATCGACGCTCAGCTCCCGGACCTGGGCGAGGAGATCCGCGGCCTGGCGGACGGCGCCGGCATCTCCCACCACGAAGCGGTGCTGCTGCAGATGCGCCGTGAGGTGCTCGGCTACCGGAAACTGCCGACGATGGGCGACTGCACGACGTACGCCCGGACAGGATCCGAACCGGTGCTCGCGCAGACGGTCGACCTCAACGGCGATCTCGACGACCACATCGCGGTGCTCGACGTCCGGGCGGGATCGCGGCGGTCGCTGGTGCTCAGTTTCGGCGGCCTGCTCGGCTATCTCGGGGTCAACAGCGCCGGGCTCGCTGTCGGGCTGAATCTGGTGCTGGCGGGGAAATGGCGGCACGGGCCGTCGCCCTACCTCGCGATCCGGCATCTGCTCGACACCTGCGACAGTGTCACGGAAGCCCTCGACGCCGTGCGTGACCTGCGGCTCGCCAGCTCACGGTCGCTGACCCTGTGCGACAAGGAAACAGCCGCGTGGGTGGAGATCGCCGACGACGATCTCCGGGTAAGCGCGGGAGCGGAAGTGGCGCACACCAACCATTTCCTGCATCCGGACCTCGTCCCGCGGGACGAGCTGACCGTCTTCGCGCGCAACTTCTCCGTCCGACGGCTCGACGCCTGCGTCGAGCGGCTGTCAGCACTGCCGGCGCGAGCGTCCACAGAGGACCATTTCGCGTTGCTGTCCCGCGATCCTGTGCGCGTCGCGGGCGACGGCGACATCCGTCGCGACCGGACCGTCGCCGCGGTGGTGCTCCGCCCGGATCGCGGGGAACTGCACGTGCGCCCCGGCGACCCGGCTGCCTCGTCCACCGAATCCTTCGCGCTGTGACCCGAGAGGAGACACCCGGTGCCCGACTGGTTCCTCGCCCGCGGCGGTGATCGCCCCGCCAGAGTCTTCTGCTTCCCCTACGCCGGTGGAGACCCGCGTACCTACCTCGACTGGCAGCCGCTGCTCGACGGCCACGCCGACGTCGTCGCGGTCTGTCCTCCGGGCAAGGCGCACCGCGCGCACGAACCGCTCCTCGTGTTCGACGAACTCGCCGATCGGATCGCCGAGGCGATCGCCCGTGAAGTCGAGCGGGATCCGCGACCGGCGCAGCTGTTCGGCCACAGTTTCGGCGGGTTGCTGGCCTTCGAAGTCGCTCGCAGGCTACGGGAAGTTCCCGCCGTCGGTCATCTGATCGCGTCCGGCATCTCCGCCCCCTCGCTGCTGCCTTCGGAGCGGGTGCGCGGCATCGCCGGGCTGGACGGCGCCGAATTCGCCGAGGCTCTGGTGTTCTTCGGCCAGTTCCCACCCGACGCCGTCGCGGACGAGGACGTCCTGGCTCTGCTGCTTCCCGGCCTCAAAGCCGATTTCGACCTGGCCGTGGGCTATCGCTACCGGACGGCGCCACCGCTGGAGATCGGTGTCTCGATCATCGTCGGCACCGAGGATCCGCATGTCGGCTCCGCGCAGATCGCGCCGTGGGACATCGAATGCGCCGGGCCACCGGAGCACGTCCGCGTCCCCGGTGGTCATTTCTACTTCGATCCCGACCCGGGCCCGGTCGTGTCGGTGCTGAGCGCGCACGCCGAATCCGTGACACACGTGGAGGTGATCTGATGCCGGTCTTCCTCGGCGAACCTCGCTACGTACTCGGCGAGCAGGAGATCGACCACGCGGACCTGCCCGGCCTGGAGACCAAAGCGGAGCAGTACGGGCTTGCCCTCGAACCCGCTTTGTGGGGCTGGGGGAGCGTGTTCCGCACCGAACGCGGACTCGACGATCTCGCCGTCGACGCGGGCACGGAAGCACTGCACGCCGGTGGAACCGACCCGGAAACGGTCGAGGCCCTGGTGCTCTGCTCGACCTACATGCCGGGACCGCCGGAAGGACACGGCACCTTCATCCGGGGCGTGCTGACCCGGCTCGGCCTCGGTGACATCCCCGTCTACGGCACGAGCATGGGCCGGTGCGTCAACCTGCTGTCCGGTTTGGACGTCGCCACCGCTCTGGTCGCCGCCGGGCGGTTCCGGCGCGTCCTCGTCGTCACGGCGGACCGGGTGTTCGACGAAGACACGCGGATCACCGGTTACGCGCTGTTCAGCGACGGCGGCGCCGCCTGCCTCGTCGACGCCGACAGTGGCGCCTACGAAGTCCTCGGATGCTCGTCCGCCCAGGAGACGGCGTCGCTGGACTGGTCGTCCGAGATCAGCTCCGACCTCGCCAAACGGGTCAACCAGCGACTCCTCGGTGCGCGGGGGATCGACGTCGGGGAGCTGGACGCCCTGCTGCACAGCAACATCTACCTGCCGCTGCTGGTGATGAAGGAGCGGCAAGCCGGTTTCCGTCCCGGCCAGCTCGACACGACGAACATCAGCCGCGTCGGACACTGCTTCGCCGCCGACCCGCTGATCAATCTCGCCGACCGCGAAGCGGCGGGCCGCATCCGCCCCGGCGGGCACTACCTGCTGGCCTCCAGCGTGCCCGGCTCCCGGATCGGGGTCCTGGTGCGCACACCGGAAGGAGCGATCGATGGCCGTTGAGCCGACTCTCGTCCCCGACGACACCACGACTTCCCTGCCGTACCGGCCGTTCCGCTTCACGCCCGGCACCGGCAGCGCCGTCGACGCGATCATCGCCGCCGGCCCGCGCGAGATGTTCCGCGCGCTTCTGCAGGAACGCGAATCCGAAGCGACTCTGCTCCTCGCCCGTCGTCTCCTGCACGCTTTCCTCGACCACGCTCGCGAACCGGTCGACGACCTGCCCGGTACGGTCCGCGGGCTGATCGACCAAGCCCGCGCCGAGCTGGCCCCCGCGCTGGAATCCCTCTCCGCCGCCGAACCGGGGATCCGTGCCGACCTGCTCCGCCAGCGCGGGGTGATCGCTCTGCTCGATGGCTGCTGGCTCGACGCCGTCTCCCAGCCCGCCACGCAGCCCGCCGTCGTGGTGAACCGTTTGTTCGCCCATCACTTCGCTCTGGCCGGGGGCGGCGAACCGCTCGAATCCGCGCAGCACCGCCGGGCGCGGGCGTTGGAAGACGCGGGGGCGGCGCTACCGGACGTCGCCGCCGCCGATTTCCTCGACCGCGCGGATGCCCGCCCCGCGACGATCCTGCTCGCCTGTCTCCCGCTGTCGCTCGCGGTGCTGCCGGGCAACTTCCTGCCCGAGGTCGTCGGCCTGCACCACGCCTTCCATCGCCTCGGTGTCGACGACCTGCTGCTGGGCACCCTGCCGCCGATCCCGGCGGGCGATCTCGACGACCTGCTCGCCGAATACGCCGCCCATGCGAGCCCGGACGACCGCGAGCGGGTGCTGGCCGCTGTCGCGCTGACACTGTCGTGTGAACGCGAGCACGTGCGGTTGCTCACCGAACTCGCCGAGTTCCGTCGTACTCAGACGCTGGAGTCGCGGGCCGCCGAGGTGATCTCCCGGCACGCGCCGCTGGCCGGACGGCAGCACGGCCGGGTCTCGCTGGGCGATCGGCAGCTGGTGGACGTGTTCGCCGGATTCGGCCGCGCCGCCGGCGGCGCGGACCCCGACCTGCTCGCCGCGTTCCTCACCGAGTTCCGGGAGTCGCCGTATCTGGCGGAGCGCGACGACGGCGACTGCTGGTTCCTCGCCGCGATCCGGTTCGGCGGGCCGATGTTCGGCATCTTCGACGAAGCCGAAGCCGCGGTGCTAGCCGAATGGGCCGCCACCGTGCACAAGGGTGACCGGCCGCCGATCACCGTGCGCCTCACCACGGTCGGCGACGAACTCGCCGCCCGCTGGTCGGGCGCGTTCGCCGCGGCCGCTCCCGGCGACGTGGTGTTCGACGACTCGCCGCCCGCCGACGAACGCGACCTTTTCTTCCGGCTGGTCAATATCGAGAACCACGCCAACACGCTGCCGGTGGCCATCGAGCGCGCGGAGCGCTGTTTCGCCGACGCGCGGGTGCTGTTCGAACACGGCGCGGGCGGCCGCTACACCGACGCGAGTTTCTTCGAGTACGACGCTGACGCGCTCTACGCGCGGGCGGAGAAGATCTACTGGGAAAAGCTGGTGGACCCGTACGAGCCGCTGCGCGAGGTCCCGGACGTGGACGAAGTGCTGTTCCGGCAGAGCACCTACCAGCTGACCTACCTGATCGACGGCGCCTGGCTGCACCGCGTCGGCAGGTTGGGCCGCCGGGAACGCGAAAGCGACGGCATGTTGTTCCGCATCCACGCCGACGAGATGGGCAACGGGGACCTGCGCAAGAACCACCTCACCCTGACCCGCCGCGCGATGGTCAGCCAGGGCAGGGACCTGCCGCACATCCGCACCGAGGAGTTCGCCGACCAGGACGAGCTGCCCGACGACATGTACGGCTTCGCGTTGCAGCAGCTGTCGATGTGCCTGTTCCCCGACCGGTTCTACAACGAGATCCTCGGCTACAACCTGGCGATCGAGATGTTCGGCTCCGGCGAGATGCGGCTGCACGAGATCCAGAAGCTGCGTCACCACGGTTTCGACGACTGCTACGAACAGGCGCACCTGACCATCGACAACTTCTCCGCGGGGCATGCCAAACAGGCCGCCGATATCATCGTCGCCTACCTGGATCGGGTGCGGCGCACCAGCGGCGAAGCGGCTCTGGCGGGGGAGTGGCACCGGATCTGGCGTGGGTACGCCTCCTTCGCCTACTTCCTCGAACAGCCGTTGCTTCGTGACGTCGCGGTGGCCGCATCCACCGAAGACGACAGTGCGGAGCTGGTGTTATGACCGAGTTGACGTTGCTGATGCGCGAAGAGTCCCGGCCGACCGAGCGGCGCGCGCCGCTGTCCCCGGAAACGGCCGGGAAGCTGCTCCGCGAGGGCATCGCCATCAGCGTGGAGCGCTCATCACGGCGCGTGTTCGGCGACGAGGAGTACGCGGCCGCGGGCTGTGCGCTGATCCCGCCGGGCAGCTGGCCGGACGCCCCGGAAGACGTGCACGTGGTGGGCCTGAAGGAATTGCCCGACCGGCCCGACCTTTTGCGGCACCGGCACATCTTCTTCGGGCACGCCTACAAGAACCAGCCGGGAGCGGCGAATCTGCTGCGCAGGTTCGCCGAGGGCGGCGGAACGCTGCTGGATCTGGAAAGCCTCGTCGACGAGCGAGGTCGCCGGGTCGCCGCTTTCGGATACTGGGCAGGCTACGTCGGCGCCGCGCTCGCCGTCCTGCGTCACCGCGGTGGCCTCGTCGAACCCTTGACGCCGACCACCCGCGGAGACCTTGACAAGGCTCTGGCCGCGGACGGGGAACCCTTGCGGGCCTTGGTCATCGGAGCCCTCGGCCGATGCGGGAGCGGGGCAGGGGACGCGCTCGTCGCGGCGGGCGCGGACGTGACCCGATGGGATCTCGCGGAGACCGGAAACCTCGACGTCGCGACCTTGCTCGACCACGACATCCTCGTCAACGCGGTCCTCGCCACGGGGGCCATCTCGCCGTTCTTGACCGCCGAGACGCTCCGGCACCCCCGGCGGCTGTCCGTGGTCGCCGACGTCACCTGCGACGTCGGATCGCCGTGCCACGCCCTGCCGATCTACGACCGGACCACCACCTGGCAGGACCCGGTGCTCCGGCTGGACGGACTCGACGTGATCGCGATCGACAACCTGCCGTCGCTGCTTCCCCGCGAAGCGACCGTGGACTTCGCCGCGGACCTGGCGCCGCATCTGGCCGTCCTCGGCGATTCCGGCGTCTGGCGCCGCGCCGAAGCCGCGTTCACCGCGGCCTGCACTTCCCATGACCTCCATCGGAAGGAAGACCATGCCTGACACCCCGACCGTGCACTGGGTCGGCACCGGCCTGTCCACCGGGCCCGGTCTCACCGCCCTCGCCGAGCGAACCCGCGTTTTGCTCTGGGGCCGCACCGAAGCCAAAGCGGCCGCCTGCCTCGCTCGTCTGGGAGCCGCAGGTGAACCCCGGCGCTTCACCCCGGAAGCACTGGCCGCGGCGGTCACCGAAGGAGACGTCGTCGTCTCGATGCTGCCGGGCACCGAACATCCGCGGCTGCTGCGTCTCTGCCTGGACAACGGGGCGCACTTCGCCTGCAGCAGCTACGCCTCCGACGAGATCCGGAACGGTGCCGAGGAGGCGGCCGCGGCCGGGCTCACAGTGCTCACCGAAATCGGGCTGGATCCGGGAATCGATCACCTCTTCGCCGACGTCCTGGTCGAGCGGGCGGCACGGGCACTGGGACCGGGCACGAGAGCCACCGCCGCGTTCACCTCCTACTGCGGCGGCGTGCCCGCCGAGCCCAACGACTTCCGGTACCGGTTCAGCTGGGCACCCCGCGGTGTGCTGACCGCCCTGCTCACACCGGCGCACTACGTCGAGGCGGGCGACAAGCTTGTCGCGGACCATCCGTGGGAGGTAGCGCGGCCGCTCGATCTCGACGGGGAACGATTCGAGGTGTACCCGAATCGGGACAGCCTGCCTTACATCCGCCAGTACGGGGTGCCGGAGAGCTGGCAGCTGGACACGTTCGTGCGTGGAACCCTCCGCCTGAACGGCTGGCTCGACGCCTGGGAGAAGGTGTTCACCGAGCTGCGTGAGGGCGACCCCGACCGGATCACCGAGCTCGCGGGGGAACTCGCCACCCGCTACCCGACAGGTGCCCAAGACCGGGACCGGGTGGTGCTCGCGGTCGAACTGTCCGTCCGCGGCGAGGACGGCCGAACCTGGTCCGGCCGGTATTCGCTGGACCTCATCGGTGAGCCCGGTGCCAGTGCCATGGCCCGGTGCGTTTCCGTTCCGCTCGCCCTCGGCATCGGCGAACTACTCGACGGTGCTCTGCCGGCGGGGCTCGTCCAGGGCGCCCCCGACCCGGCCACCGCCGGGCAGTGGATCGAGAAACTCGCCTCCTGGGGCCTTCCGATCCGCATCGCCGGTACCGACAGCTGAGACCGACCAGAGGAGGCAGCATGACCCAGCGGACCGGTAAGCCCGGCGCCGTCATCCTCACCGGCTCGTTCCCGGTGATCCGGCGCAACCCGCTCTATCTCGACGAGGTGACCCGGCGCGACCTGCGGGTCCTGGTGATCACCGCCGAGTCCTACCGCGACCAGGCGACCGCCGCGATCGGCGACCCGGGCAACCCTGCCTCGCAGATCACCGAGATCGGCTACGTTTCGGGTGATTTCACCGTGCAGGGCGCCTTTCTCGCCGGTGCGATCGCACAGGCCACCGCGTGGCGGGCCAAGTACGACATCGTGGGCGCCTACGCCGTCGGGGACTACCTGGCCGAGCCGACCGGACTGCTCTGTGACGCGCTCGGCGTCCCGTCACCCGGCCTGCGCGCCAGCCGCGCCTGCCGCAGCAAGTTCCTGCAACGCTGGTACGCCCCCGAGCTCAGCCCGCCGTCACTGACCATCCCCGCGGGAGACCGGGAAACCGCGAATCTGTCCGGGGTCACCTACCCGGCGGTGGTCAAACCAGCGGGTCGCGCGTCGAGTTCCGGAGTCGAGACCGTGCACGGGGAAGAAGAGCTGCGCCGCCGCCTCGCCGAGTATCCCGGCCATGAAGTCGTTTTGGTCGAGGACAAGGTCGACGGCCCCGAGTACTCGGTGGAAAGCCTCGTACAGGGAGGAGAAGTGATCTTCGCGTCGGTCACCGGCAAGGAAACCACCGACTCGCACGCCCGGACGTTCGTCGAACTCGCGCACAGCGTTCCCGCCGCCGACGACGACGTCCGCGATACCGTCCTCGACGCGAACCGGGCACTGCTCGGCACCTTGGCGTTCGCCGACGGCATAGCGCACTCCGAATGGCGCGTCGGGCAGGACGGGGTGCCCCGTCTGATGGAGATCGCCGGCCGCACTCCCGGTGACGGTCTTCTGGTGCTTTACCACCTGGCCACCGGCGCTCCGCTGGAACCGGAGATCATTCGCATCGCCCTCGGCGAGCGTGCCTCGTACCCGCGGCCGACCCGCTACGCCCGGCAGGTCTACCTCGAGCATGTGCCCGGGAAGCTGGCCGACGTCACCGTCGAGTGGCCGGACGTCGAACCTGTGTGGATCGGCGCCAGCGGCGTGTGGCCGGACATCCTGCCCGGCGACCCGGACGACGCCCCGACCCTGCGCGCGGTGCTGGTACACCAGCCACGGGGAACGAAACTGGTGCCACTGGCCAGTTCCGATGACCGGTCCGTCAGCTTCTTCATCGACGCGCCCACGCCTGGCGACCTGGACGAACTGGAGAAGCGAGCGCGCGCCGCGATCTCGATCGACGTCATGCCCGATTGACGCCTCGTCGATACCGGACCCCGCTGCTGCGGGATCGGAGGCGGCAGGCCCCGCTACCGCGGCAGTTCGCGCGGAAGCCGTTGCCTTCCCTTGACAGTGAAAGGCGCTGTGGGGCCTGTCGTCTCGATCCCGGTCTCCGGTACTCGAAGGGTGAACCACTGTTCCGCGCTCCCGGCTCACGAGCGGCGAGTAAGGCAGCAGGCTCGAGGTGTGTTCGTGCACGCGCGGACCGCGGGACCGCCGACCTCTCGCGATGCGGCAGCCCGGGGAGACGGGTGAACCAGCGGTAGCGCGTGTTCGGCGTAGCGAACAGAACCGCCGACCTCGCGGCACAGCGCGGCGAGCACGCCGGCGCTCACCGCGATCTGACTCCCCCTCCCGACAGTCCTGGCCAGACTCTGGCGAGGGCCGCCGGGGCGTCGAAGACGGAGTGCCGAGCCCATGGGCCGGGTGTCGGCGACCGTGACGAGGAAGACGTGATCGAGACGGTGGTGATCCTTGCCGCAGTAGGTGAAGCGGCTTTCCCGGGTCCACAACTTTTGTTGGTGGCCCGTTTGAACTCCCCGCTGGCGGCCAGTTAGCGGGGAGTTATTTGGCCGTGCGCCCGGTTACGTAGCGTGGCTCTCGACAGACGTGGCCGTAGCCCGTGGAGAGCTGCCCGCGCGTCGACTGGAGTGGCTTCGATCTGTCGGTTACCCAAGGCCGAGGAGTCACCATGTCGCCAGTCGTGGGAGCACCGACACCAGCGCAGATGTGGAACTGGTTGTTACGCGGTTCGTTGAGTCGCCGTTGCGTTCCTGAACGCCGCTCGGCGGCTCGAGAGGGCGTTCATGTCGGGAAGGGTCAGTCGATGAGACCGTTGGCTCGAGCTTTCGCCAGTTCGTCCCGCGCCGGTTCGGTATCGAGCAGCTCCAGGCCGCTCACAGCCCAGGATCGCAGCCATTCGTCGTCGTTGTGGAGATCGGCCTGCTCTTGATCGAACTCGGCGATGAGCTGATCGAGGTGTTCCGCCGCGTGGGGAAGTAGAAGCTCAAAGCCGTCTTCTTTGTCCTGTGGGGCGGGTTTGCGCATGAGACTCATGGCTTGCTGGAAACGTTCGGTCACTCCGTCGAGGTTAGCGGCCGGGTAGTGCGACAACGATGCCGAGCCGCAAGGTGGTCCTATCGCTGGCGATACGGTGGTTCCTGACCTTGTCAACTGACGGATCTCCGTGCTCCAGGGCCGGCCGACGCTCCCCGCTGCGATCACCGACAGTTCAACTGGCCGCCAGCGGGGAATCGAACTGGCCGTCCGCGGGTGGCCGTCCACGGGGGATTCCGACTGGCCACTGACAACAACTTTCGGCCCACGGTGATCTCAGTGATGCCGGATTCCTCCGCGACCTCACGGCGAGCAGTCTCAGGAAGGTGAGGTTCACCCCGGGTAGTGGACACCGAGTTAGCAGGACTAGTCGTCCTGTTGAAAGGATGTCCTCATGCCTCCTCGCAAGCGTCGTTCGTACACGGCCGAGTACAAGGTCGAGGCTGCCCATCGTGTGATCGATTCCGGCCGCACGATCTCCGAGGTCGCCCGTGAGCTGGGAATCGATCCGGGCATGTTGAGTGTCTGGGTCAAAGACGAACGCCGCCGGGTGGCCGCGGCCGAGGTTCTCGGGGACAAACCCCTGGAGGCAATGCCATGTAGCTTAAGTTGATCATGCTGTGTG
This sequence comes from Amycolatopsis sp. NPDC102522, assembly GCF_055584485.1. NCBI lineage: Bacteria > Bacillati > Actinomycetota > Actinomycetes > Pseudonocardiales > Pseudonocardiaceae > Amycolatopsis > Amycolatopsis sp. NPDC102522. The sequence goes on from NZ_JBVJLY010000004.1 coordinate 499,587, forward strand.
GGTGAGTCCACGCAGCATGATCGTGGGTGGGCCGGGGTGGCGGGTGCTGGCGGGTTCGGTGCGTTTCTTGGCGCGGTATGCGTTGTGGCGTAAGCGTTTCACGGCGCGTGGGCAGGTGCGGTGTCGTCGTGGCGGGAGAATGCGGCGGGTGATGTCGGCCAGGATGGCGGGGAGGGCGTCAGTCCAGTCCTGAGGGGGAAAAGCCCGGATTCAGCTGGCGGATCGGCCTCTCGTTCTCGAGTTTCAGCGAGCGCTCAGTCGTCGTCGGGCACGTCGTCGTGTCCGATCGATCGGCCCGCCAGTGTTCGTCTCGATCACTACACAACTGTTACGCACCGACGTCGGTGGGTTTGAGGGGTCTCGAAATCTCGGGCGCTCTGCCGGAAGAGTTCATCACGGGTACGGCCGGAGCGCCTGGCTGTGCCCGTTGCGCCTACGGGTCAAGCTCAGCGCCGGTAACGTCGTCATTGGCCGATGGTTCCTACCGCCGAGCGGTGCTGAACACTCGATCGAACGCCGATGGGCCGAGCTGTGACAGGAAGCGGAACTGGCGATGCAAGACCTGGTCACTGGGTGGGCGAAGAGTTGTGCGCGGGTTTATTGTCGGGAGTGTTCCACAAGGTTCCGAAGGGCTAAGAAGTCGCGCCCAGCTTGCTTCACTCGCACAAAGTCCCGCAGATCATCCCCATTGTCGGGGATGTCCTTGATGTTACTGATCTCGACGTAGCCCAAGTTGAGTAGATGCTCGAGTTCTCGCATAAGACCATGGCTGCGATTGTATTCGAATCTCTCGGTGCTGTCTAATTTGTTGAGGTTTTTCAACATTGAACTGGGCATCGACAGGGTCATCAGGTGTGTGAGGCGATTGCTTATTTCATCTATCTCCTCTCCTTGTCGTTGAATGGTTTCATCATGCTGTCGGACCTTCGCCCGGAGTTCCGCTTCGATGCCTTTGTGAGAGGCGGAGAATTTTTCCAAATCAAAGGTTCTGGGTGCGATCGCCGCGCCAAGAGTCAGGATCACGACAGCGACGGTCGTCTCTGTATTCGGCTGCCAAAACAACCTGGCAACGAGGACTAGATCTACGGCAACCAGCAAGGCGAAGATCGCAACAGTCCATGCACGCTCATTCGTATCGCTACGGGGCTTCTTGTCCACCGCGTTCACCCTCCTGTGCGGCTTGTCGCAGCCGCAGCGACCGACTGCATCGGTCGGCGAGCCGATTGCCGCACCGTTGCAGTGAGTCGCCGTCGAGCACGCCGACGTTACCGCTGCACATTCGACACGATGGGCCTGCGCCGTACGCCCTTGGTGCTCGGGCACGCGCCGACTCAAGTGCCTTCTGACAACTCTCCTGCTCACGCCCTCACCTGCCGAAGCTGGACTTCTAGTGTCGTGTGTCTGAGATCTTTTTACGTGTGATCTTGGTGATGAGTTCGTCGGCGGTTTTGGTCCAGGTGAAGGGTTTGGCGCGGTCGTTGTAGGCGTCGATAAAGGTGCGGATGGCGTCTTCGAGATCCTGGACGTTGAGGAAGCTGCCGCGGCGGATGGCTTGACGGGTGATGATGCCGAAGAAGATCTCGACCATGTTGAGCCAGGAGCAGCTGGTCGGGGTGAAGTGCAAGGTGATCCGCGAGTGTTTGGCGAGCCAGGCGTTCACGTTGTCGTGACTGTGTGTGCCGTAGTTGTCGCAGATGACGTGCAGTGTGACCCTCGGGTGGGCTTTGGCGACCTGCTTGAGGAAGGCCAGGAACTCTTCGTTGGTGTGCCGTGGGTAGCAGGCGTCGGCGCTGATCCTGCCGGTCGCGACCTCCAGCGCGGCGAACAGGGTGGTGGTGCCGTGCCGGACATAGTCGTGGGTCTGCCGGGCGGGGAGCCCCGGTCGCAGCGGCAGCATCGGCTGGGTGCGGTCCAGTGCTTGGATCTGACTCTTTTCATCGACGCTGACCACCACCGCACCCCGGGGTGGGTCCAGATAGAGACCGACCACATCGCGGAGTGTGGGTTCCAGTTCGGGATCGGTGGAGAACTTGAATGTCTCAACCCGGTGTGGCTGGATGTTCCACTTCCGCCAGATCCGGGCGACGCTGGCGAAGGAAATCCCCAACCGTGTGGCCATCAGCCGGGACGACCAGTGCGTCACACCCAACTCCGGCGGCGGCTTCCCCTTGTCCGCCAACGTTTCCGCCAGCACGGCAACCTCGTCGATCTCACGCTGACGTCCAGGACGAGGCAAGTCCACCAGCGCGTCAATACCCGCCTCGGCGTACCGGTCACGCCATTTGATCACCGTCGGCCTGCTGCTCCGTGTCCGCTCCGCGATCTCGGTGTTCGCCACCCCGTCCGCGGCCAGCAACACGATCCTGGCCCGCGCCACCACCCCAGCCGGCGCCGTCGACGCACGCGTCAACGCCTCCAACCGAGCCCGATCACCATCGCGAAGCCGCAACGCCTGAGCCACATACATGACCCCATTCTCCAACCCACCCAGACGTAAACCTATCAACGACACGCGACACTAGGGCTGGCCCAGCGGCTGCCGGTCGCGACGGGTGCTGTCCGATGTCGACGTTGTCGTCCACATCGGACACGTGATTGACGGGCAGTACGTGGCCGAGAAGCTCAGTGTTCCCGCCGTGCTCGCGCTCCCGGTGCCGATGTATGTGCCGACGAGCGAGTTCTCCGGCCTGGCCAGGACGTTCCGCAGCCGCTGCCGCGCTGGCTCAACCGGGCCACGTTCGGCGGGTATGCGGAGGCCGGCGCTGCTGTTCGGGCGGGTGGTCGACCAGTTGTGCACTGAGCTCACCGGTCGAACCTCCCTGACCTTGTGGGTGGCGGGACCGAAGGGGTCCGGAGGTTGCTTCAGGAGGTGGATAGCTCGCCGGGTGAGGTGCCGAAGAGCCAACGGTTTCCTTCGGGGTCTTGGAGTTCGCAGTCGCGGGTCCCGTGAGGCGTGTCGTAGGGCTCGCGGACCACGTCGGCTCCGGCGGCGACGGCGCGGGCGAAGAGCGCGTCGGGGTCGGGTTCGACGACGTAGCACCGAACCGGCGCCACGGGCATCCGCTGTCGTGGATCGACGTAGTCGTTGCCGTCCAAGCCCAGCATGATGCCGCCGCCGCGGGGGCCGGCGAGTTCGGCGTGAACGAGTTGCCCGGTGTGGTCGGGATAGGCGACCCCGACCTTGAAACCGAATGCCGTTTCGTAGAAGTCGATCAAAGTGCGAAGGTCACGGCATCGCAGGGTGGGCCAGATCTGAGGGCCGGCCGGGGTGAGCCCGGCCGTGTTGCTTGTCGTCATGAGGACCAGACGGTAGGAGGCGACCCCGCTGCGGGGGAAGACCTGGGCCTGGTGGCAACCATCTCACAAACTCACTAAGCTAGTTAGTGACTTATCTAGTAGTCTACTGGTCATGACTTCCTCTGCTCGCGGCTCTCGTCGCGCCGACACGACGCCCGCCGCCGGGCCGGACCACCTGCCTGGTCGGCGGACGGTCGAGTCCCCTGGCGTGGGCAACGCGGTGATGGAACGCCTGCAAGAGGTGGGGACGTTGACGCGGGTGATCGAGCAGCGCCTAAGCGGGGCTCTGGGGATCAACGCCACGGATCTGGCGGCAATGGAGCACCTCACCACCGACGGCCCGTTGACCGCCAAGGAGCTCGCGGACAGGCTGCGGGTCTCGACCGCGGCGAGCACGCACGTCGTGGACCGGCTGGAGAAGGCCGGGCACATCGTCCGCCGTCCGCATCCCACCGATCGCCGCAAGGTGATGGTCGAGCCGGTCGCGGAGTCGGCGGACCGGCTCTTCGGTCACCTGCGTCCGCTGCTGCGCGGCGTGGAGGGCCTCGTCGAAGCGCTGGCCCCCCGCGACCGGGATGTCGTGGAGGCCTTCTTGACCGGAGTCGTGCAGATCTACACGGACACAGCGGACTCCTTCCCCAAGCGCTGACTTTTCTCGCCGCGGCAGGCAAGCCGCCACACATGCCACCGGGGGGCGTTCGTTCCGCACGGATGTCCTCCGGCGTGCGAACGCGCCTGGAAACGGGCGCTACCACCAGAATCTGGAGAAAATCATGTCTATACCCGAGAAGAAGATATCGCTGCGGGCGGTGTGGTCGCTGCTGGCCACCGTGCTTGTCGTCGAGTTGATGGATCTGATCGACTCGACGATCGTCAACGTGGCGGGCCCGTCGCTCGAGCGGTCCCTGGGTTCGAGTCCGGTCGGCTTGCAGTGGGTGATCGGCGGCTACGCCCTGACGCTCGGCGCGGGCCTCGTGCTGGGCGGGCGGCTCGGTGACCGCTTCGGCCGCCGTCCGATGTTCCTGTTCGGGCTCGTGGCCTTCACCCTCGCGTCGCTGCTGTGTGCGGTCGCGCCGAGTGTCGGACTGTTGATCGCCTTCCGCCTGGTCCAGGGCGTGGCGGGGGCGATGATGCTGCCGCAGGGCCTCGGCATCCTGCGCGACAACCTGACGCCCCGTGATCTCACCAAGGCCCTCGCGATTTTCGGGCCGGTGCTGGGACTCGGCGGTGTGCTGGGCCCGGTATTGGGTGGTGCGCTGGTCGACTGGGATGTGTTCGGCCTCGGCTGGCGGCTGGTGTTTCTGGTCAACGTCCCGGTCGGTCTCGTCGCACTGGCGTTGGCCTGGCGGCTGGTGCCCCGCGGCGCCGGGGTCCGGACTCTGCGCGTGGACATCGTCGGCGCGGCGCTCGTCGCCGCCGCGTCCGCGCTGCTGGTCCTGCCGCTCAACGAGGGGCAGGCCGCAGGATGGCCGTTGTGGACTTGGCTTTCGCTGTCCGCCGCCGCGCTCGGCTACGTCGGATTCGCACTGTGGCAACGCCGTGTCGTGCGCCTGGACCGCGACCCGCTGGTCACCCCCGCCCTGTTCGGCAAACCCGCGTTCACCGTCGGGCTGGCCGCGGTCGCGCTGTTCTTCGGCGGCCTGATCGGCACCCAGCTGGTGCTGACGTTCTTCCTGCAGATGGGTCAGGGTTTCACCGCAGGGGAGGCCGGGCTGGGCAATCTGCCGGTCGCGCTGGGAACCGCCGTTGGCGGCGGGATCAGCGGGGGATTGCTCGCCGCCAAACTCGGCAGGGCCGTCCTGCAAGCCGGGGCCATCGTCCAGTTCGCCGGTGTCGCCTGGCTGTGGATCGCTCTGGCCGACACCACAGGCTTCACGATCTGGCAGATCTTGCCTGGCAGCGCCGTCGCTGGCATCGGTGCGGGCATCGTGATCGCCGCGGTGTTCAACACCGTGCTCGGCGCCGTCGACGACGACGAGGTCGGCTCCGCCTCCGGCGTCCTGTCCGCCGTCCAGGCGATCGGCGGCTCGGTCGGTGTCGCGGTGTTCAGCACCGTGTTCTTCGCCGACGTCACCCAGCCCACCGAAAGCTTCCGCGACGCCCTCGTAGTCCAAACGATCGTCATCGGACTGTTCCTGCTCATCTCACCGCTGTTCCCCCGCCGCGCCCGCCCCGACGACACGGACCTCGCCGCCGATACCGACACCACCACACCGGCGGACATCGTGGACGCGGACACCACGGTGGCGAGCGCAGCGCCCGCCTCCCGGACCGCCGACGGCTCCCGCTGATCATGGGCACCTGGCACCCCGCCCGGTGCCCATGATCAGGCACCCCAGCATCCCGCTCCGTAAGGAGGACACCCATGTCCCGCACCATCTTGATCTCCGGCGCCAGCATCGCCGGGCCCGCGCTCGCCTACTGGCTCCACCAGCACGGCATGACCGCGACCGTGATCGAACGCGCGCCGGAACTCCGCCCTGGCGGGCAGACCGTCGACCTGCGCGGCGCCGGCCGCACCGTCATCGAACGGATGGGCCTCGAACAGGCCGCCCGCGACCGCATCACCCACGAGGAGGGAATGCATTTCGTCGACGCCCGCAACCGGATCCGCGCGTCGTTCGGCACCGATTCCCTTGACGGCGACGGGTTCGTCACCGAACTGGAACTCCTGCGCGGCGAACTCGCCAGCCTGCTTCACCAGCACACCCGAGACGACATCGGCTACGTCTTCGGCGACGAGATCACCGGGCTGACCGACACCGGCGACGGCGTGGACGTCACCTTCCGCAACGGCGCGGACCGGCGATTCGACCTCGTCGTCCTCGCCGACGGCCTCCGATCCCGCACCCGCGACCTCGTCTTCGCCGACATCGCCCGCACCCGCTCGTTCGGCCTTTACACCGCCTACTTCACCATTCCCCGCGCCGAGTCCGACGGCCGCTGGGCCCGCTGGTACAACGCCCCCGGCCGCCGCGTCGTCCTCCTGCGCCCCGACAACCAAGGCACCACCCGCGCCTCACTGTCCTTCCTGTACCCGCAACCCGGACTCGAACGGCTGCAAGCCCCCGCACAACAGGACTTCCTGCGCCGCCACTACGCCGACGCCGGCTGGGAAACCCCACGCGTCCTCGACACCATGGCCGACTCACCGGACTTCTACTTCGAATCCATCGGCCAGATGCACCTCAAGCACTGGTCACGCGGCCGGATCGCGGCCGTCGGCGACGCCGCCTACTGCGCCTCCCCGCTCAGCGGCATGGGCACCAGCCTCGCCCTTGTCGGCGCCTACGTCCTCGCCGGCGAACTCAGCCGACACACCGACCACCACGACGCCTTCCACGCCTACGAAACCATCATGCGGCCCTACGTCGCACAAGCACAGAAAGTCCCCTGGATCGCGCCCCGTCTGGCCTCCCCGAAAACCCACGCCGGCATCCGCCTCCTCAACACCATCGCAAGCCTCGCCACCAACCCCAAAATCAGCCGCCTCGCCACCCGATTCACCAACCCGCCCTCAGACGCCATCGACCTCCCCACCTACGCCCGTTGTCAGCGGACATCCAGCTAATGGCGCACTGACCTGCTTCCAAGCCTTTGGCCAGAGTTGGGTGAACAACAGGTAACACTTGCCAGATAACCGTAGCTGTAGACCCACAGGAAGTTGCTGGGTGGATCCGGCTCGATCAACCGCTTGAATCGAAGGACTTCCTTGGTATAGGCATAGAAAGTCACGTCCGGGCAGGCGTGCATGACGCGGCACCATGCGCGCGTGTAGGGGTCGTCGAAGAAGTCTCCGGCGTCGTGGACGCGGATAAATTTTCCGGTGAACCGTGGCGCTGAGAGTTCGCGGATCATGGCCGATTCCCAGCTGTGCAGGTCGTCGAGGACGAAGGCGAGATTGGCTTGGTGGCGGGCTTTCACGGCAGGGAAGCGGTAGGTGCCGTTGCGGGCGTAGCAGATCTGCGCGCAGGCCGAGGCCGCAGGACAGGTCACCTGTGTCCGTCCGTCGGGCAGCCGGGCCGCGAGCGCGGGCAGTGTCTAGTTCCAGACGCCGATGGCGCGCATCGCCCGGTTCTGCGTCAGCAGTCGCGCGGGCCGGCCGGGGTTAGCTGATTTCGTAAGGGGTAAAGACATGGCACCTCGCACAATGCAGGCGGAGCAAGGAAAAGAGAGCGCCTAAGCTGTGCTTAGCGTTAGGCGTCGAGGTCGATGTGATGGTTGGCGTCCTCGTCGTACGGCGTCTCGGTGATGTCGTCGAGGTCGACGAACGCGCTGTCGTCGACCTCGCCGGGCTCGGCGTACGCGGCGAGCTCGGCCGGGTCCGTGGTGATGAGGGCGTTCTCTTGGGGCGAGGCCAGGGCTTGGAACGCGACTCGCTGTGTCCCGGTGCTGAGTAAGCCTTGTCCTTTGTCCGCGGAGACGAGGAACTGTTTCTCCCCGTCGGACAGGTTGAACGTCGCCACGATCTCGTCGATCGCTTGTGTCGCTTGGCGGAGTAGAATCTGTGTGGCGGCGTTGGCGATGATCGCCTTGCCTAGCTCGGTGCCGAGGACGTCGCCGACATCTTGTGTCGCGATGGTCAGGCCTGCCCAGTGTTTCCGGGCGGCTTTGGCCATGCGGTGCAGGAACCGCGCCCCGCCCCGGACCTGACCCTCAACGCCGAGAACCGCCTCACCTCGCTGTCGGTGACCCTTCCGGGTGGGGTCCTGTGCACCAGCAAGGTCGGCAACGACGGCGCGTTCACCCCGTCGTATGACCACCCTTCGGTCCGGGGTGACCTGGTCCTGTCCACCGACGCGGCCGGGCACCAGGTCGGCGACCTGCGCTCGTACGACCCGTACGGCCAGCCGCTGACCACCGCGGGTGCTGTCGATCCGCAGAACGTCCCGGACAACTCACCGGGTTCGATGGACTACGGGTGGCTTGGCCAGCACCAGCGGCCCTACGAACACACTGGGGCCCTGGCCCTGGTGCAGATGGGTGCACGCCCGTACAGCCCACTGCTCGGGCGGTTCTTGTCCGTCGACCCCGAGGAGGGCGGCTCCGCCAACGACTACGACTACGTCGCCGGCGATCCGATCAACAGTGTTGACCTTGACGGTCATGGGTTCTGGGGCTCGCTCTGGAATGGTGTCAAGGCGGTTGCCCGGGTGGTGACCCCCGTCGCCGAATGGGTTTCCTGGGTGCTGGGCCCGATCGGGACTGTCGCCGCGGGGATCGCGGCCGCTGGGAACGCGATCCAAGGCAACTGGGGCCGGGCCGCCAGCTTCGCCGCCGTTGCGCTCACCCAAGGCGTCTCTCGTTACACTCGCATCGTCGGCAGTGTCGTGTCGCGCTCTCGAAGGCTCGGGTTCGTGAGCAAGCGGTTCGGCAACAGCAGTGCCATGCCGAACCGTGTTCGTCAGTCCATGCACAAGTTGCTTCCCGGCGGAAAGTGGAACAACAAGAACCGTAAGTTGCGGATCGGCTGGAGCGTCGGCAAGAAGCCGAAGAACGCGACGTTCCGTATCTCGTACTCGAGGCTGCCGAAAAGGTTCCGGCATTACCACATCATGAAGGGGCCGAGGCGTTACTGAGATGAGCGACGAAGAGTTGACGCTGGCCGAAAGGTCGCGTTCGTGGGCTGAAGCGCTGGTCCGGGTAGTGAACGCACAGGCGCGTGCCGCTGATGGGCTGTTCGAAGCGGACCTCACGAGTGGGCCCTCGGATCTTCCACAGACTGTTCGAGTCAGCTCTGCGCATCGAGATAATCCGTCTCTGACGATTCTGGTTGAAGAGGTGCAGGCGTTCTTGTCGATCGACGCCGCTCCTGGGGTGTTCGTGGCCTATGAGTTCAAAGGATCGTCGGCGGCTCTGGAGAAGGAAGTCGAAAGCCGCGAACGTGGCCTTGAGCGTGATGGGGTCCATGCTCTGAGTGAAGTGGACTTGGTCGAGCACGTCGACGCTTTCACGAGGTTCGGATTCTCGCTCGTAAGGTTTCCGTTGTTCGAGCGGCTCAAGATCTTCAGAGATAACTCGGGTGTCGCGTTGAGCTGGGTCACTTTCGATTTTTCTTGGCCCTTGGTGCTCGTGCGGAAGTGGAGGCCGTAGATCCGCCGCAGAGAGGGGTTTCCAGGTAAAGGGACCGGTCGTGGCGCAGAGGAGGATCGCTCACCTGGCAGCGATCGACCGTCGGTACGAAGGACGCGGAAATGAAGTCGTCGCCCTGCCCAGAATGGTCGTTGGGCTGACTGAAAGTCGGGCACGGTTCACCGCTCAGTACGCTGCCCGGACCGCCATTAGCACCCCGGCCCGCCTCGCTGGAATCGGTGTCGCCGCCCACCATGTCACCAGCTGGAGCTCCGACGCCGAACTCACCCAGGCCGACCTGCTGGTCCTGCTCGACGACATCGTGTGGGAGCGACGGACCGAAATCTGGGACTGCGTCGCCGGGCGCCGGACCGCGTCCGGCGGGATCACCTTCGGCGGCGGGGTCAAGGACTCCGGCGGCCGCGTCGCCGACGCGATCCTCAACCCCGGCCGCCAGATTCGGGGCCTCGCCCCGGCCGACACCGCGACGGCATAACCCCATCGACGACGGCCCGGCCCGCCACCACCGAGGGCGGGCCGTCCCTGTCTTCACTGGCGTCTGGGACCGCCGGAGATTTGTCGGGTGGCCAAGCTGCGGCCGATCGCCGGTACCCCGGCCTGTCCGGAAGCCTCGCTTCCTCATCCGGTCGCCACCCGTGCCTGCGGGCTTGGGGATCCGGAGAACTGCGGGCGCATCCGGAAAGGCCAGCGAAGCACCCCTGTGTCCGGGCGAGCTCGAGTTGAGGAAGAATGACAGGGCGGCTTGTCTGATCCGCACCCGAAGCCGCCCGCGTTCGTCCGATTCGTCTGCTGAGTGATTCTCCATTCCTCTCGCTGTCGCCAGGTGGAGCATAGTCACGAAGAAGCGATTGCCGGACCAGCGCGGACGCGATTTCCGTCGGTCGGGAGTCGATCAAGTTCGATAGTGTGAAGCCGAGATCCAAGCGCGGCGAGGAGCGCTTCATTCGGTATCGAATCACGGCGAGTCCGGACACGGGCTCACAGGAGCCGGGAGTTCGCGGGCCCGTGCGACGGCTTCGGTGCGGTTGCTTGCTTGAAGGCGGCCGAAGGTCTGGTTGAGGTGCCATTTGGTGGTGCCTGCTGTGATGAAGAGCTTGTCCGCGACCTGCTGATTGGACATGCCGATGGCGATGAGTTCGAGGATGCGGTGCTGCGTTTCGGTCAGCGATTCGGCGACGCCGACACCTTCCACGGTACGTAGTTCGGCTGTTCGCCGACGGCGTGCAGCACCGGGATGAGCGCCGCGCCTTCGTTGAGAAAAGTGCGGCGGTATCCGCGGCACAGTCACAGCACCTGGCTCGCGGAGGACGGTATCCCCGAAGTCGCCCGTCGAGCGCGGCTCGGGCAGAAGATGAAGGGAATCGCGAAGGTCTACGACCACGTGACCCCGTTGATGCGCCGTCAGATTCTGCAAGCGCTCGAGACCCGGTGGATCGGCTCGCTGGTCGCACTCACGCCGAGCGAGCGGACGAAGCTGGGGGAGTGGTTCCCGCACCTGCACGCCACGTTCCGTGACGGGCAGTTGGAGACGGCCCCGAGGGCCATCGCCATTTCATCGCCTTTTAACGACTGAAGCCCCGCCCCTCCGAGGAGGAGCAGGGCTTCAGACCTGCGAAAACAGATGGTGCGCGATACTGGGATTGAACCAGTGACCTCTTCCGTGTCAGGGAAGCGCTCTCCCGCTGAGCTAATCGCGCGAGGTGGAGACGGGATTCGAACCCGTGTACACGGCTTTGCAGGCCGTTGCCTCGCCTCTCGGCCACTCCACCGTGACAGGCCTGAGAAGACCTTCCGAGCGGATGACGGGATTCGAACCCGCGACCCTCACCTTGGCAAGGTGATGCGCTACCAGCTGCGCTACATCCGCACATCCTCGGTTTGGCTGAGGTCAGAACCTCGCGGTTTTGTCCCTCACCCCGTCGCCGTGGTGTGTGTGAACACTATCCGACCCTGAAAACGGCTTTGCAACCGGGGTGCCACTTGCTGTTCGCAAGCCTGTCATCAGGCCAGATCGTTGGGGATCAGGTGGGTCAGGGCGTCATCGACGTCGACCCACAGGTGTTCGTTGCCCGGGAGCACGACGTCGTAGGTCCTGTCGAGGAAGTCGGCCAACTCTTGGGCGGACGCCTCGAACATGGCGTGCCCGGAGGGCGAGTTCAGTTCGATGAGGACGGACTCGGGGTCTTCGACGGAGGGGCGGATGCGTACGTCGCCGTCGCCCGCGTCGGCCAGGAGGCCGTCGGCGAGGAGATCGCGCGCGTAGACCCACTCGACCCAGCCGGCGCGGCCGGTGCGGAAGGCGGCGACGACCGCGTAGGGGTCGCGAGTGTCGTATCGCAGTTCCACCTTGACCGGAACCGCGGGTGTCCGCGGCGCCAGGAGGTCGAACACCGCCGTCGAGCGGAGCGTCACGTGATCGTTGCGCATCGTCCTACCCTTCGTCTCCTTCCCGGCCCGGTCGAACCGAGTGGCGATGATGTGACGTTCCGGCCGGCCGATCGGAACGCGGTTTTGCCGCAGATCACCCGGATGGGGTCATCGACCCCGAGTTCCCACTCCCGTCACCCCATCATCACCCGCGCGACGCGCAGCCCTACATGCGCCCTGCAGGCAGTCCACATGTACATACTGCGCGGTTTAGTCGTCACGCGATAGCACCGTCGCACGAATGTCGAAACGCGTCGCAGGCGGCCCCCGGCCAGGACAGCCCCGGCTAGCTCGTGGTTGTTCGCTCCGTATTTACCGGTGAGCGGAGTGTGGTCGGAGGGAACCACCCGTTTGCAGGCCCTCTAAAGTTGTGAGGTAGAGTCTGCCGGACACCGCGAGCGGGGCGATTAGCTCAGCGGGAGAGCGCTTCGTTCACACCGAAGAGGTCGCTGGTTCGATCCCAGTATCGCCCACCGGATGAAGGCCCTGGACCATCGGTCCGGGGCCTTGATTCATTCTCGGACACGGTTGGCTGCGAGCCGTCCGGTGGCATTCGATCCCCAGGTCGGACGCGGGTTATGTGGGGGCGGTACTTCTACCGTCGCGGACCGGTTCGCCGGCCCGGCTGAATGCATCCGGAGCGACTGGGGTGGCGGGGTACCGCCGGTTCGGAGATCCCCGAGGCCTGCCGTCGAGACCGGTGTGGACATTCGTCAGAGGTTTCAAGTCGCGTCGTCAAAACGTCATATGATCCGCCCATCGAGACGACATTGTGATCCTCGGCACTGTGTCTTCCGGCGAAAGGTCCAGACCATGGTGCAAGTGATGCAGGGCATGGGCGAGCGGCTCACCCGTCCGGCTCCGGCGACGGGGCCGCCGTGACGCTGACGTGATGTGACGAAACGCCACTCCGGTGACCGATTGACAAGGTAGATCGGCCCGCGGTGAGCCCGCCTTGCGACTCCGGGTCCTCCGGGGGCTTGAAATCCACAGTGGACCGGCCGGTGATCGACTTTCGCGGACCGTCCACTGTGGAGTTTTCGGGGCTGTTCGGCCGATCGTGGACGCGGTGCCCCGAGTGGCCGGGAGGGCTGCGAATTCGTGACTACTTTGAGTAGTTGTTCGGGGGATACGGTCTATTACTCATCGTCATCATCTTGTTATCAACGCGGCATTCATTTGCCGGAAGCTCGCGCAGGATGTGGCTGGAAATCCTTGTAACGAAGGCCGGAGAGCCGCCGATACCTTGGCGTGTGTCGCCCCATCGGCCGCTGAAGGATCTTGAGAATCGATCACTCTTCGAAATCGCTCTCATTTACTCAGCGTGTTGATCCGGCGTTCGGGAATCCCCACTCCGGGAGGTCTGATGGAAGAGTCGGTGCGGCCGTCGTCCACCGTTAACGGGACGCCGCAGCACATCGACCTTCAGTCGATCCCGCGTCCCCCGCAAAGGGATGCGGGCAACGCCGCGGCGGTCGACACGACGTCGGCGCGGCCGCCATACGCGGCCTGGGAATCGCGCTACCGTGCCTGGGTCATCGGTAGTGACGTTTTCACGGCCTTCGTGCTCATCTTGATGAGCGCGTTCTTGATCGATCGATCCGATCCGCACGACATGCACGCGCTCGGTACCGCCGCGGCCTTCTTGTTCGGGTTGTCGGTCTGCCGTGCCTGGAGCCCGCGGGTGCTGGGCGAAGGCGCGGAGGAGTACCGGACGCTGGGCCGGGGCCTGGTGGCCACCGCGGTTCTCGTCGCGCTGGGCGGCCTGCTCTTCGGCGCGCTCGCGGTGCAACCGTGGGTCTTCATCGTCGTCCCGATGATCTCGGTCTTCATGTTCCTGCAGCGGTACGCGCTGAGACAGGTGCTTCACCGGCGAAGACGGCTCGGTGAATGCCTGCTGCCGGTGCTCGCGGCGGGAAGCCCCGACACGGTCGCCGATCTCATCGCCCGCACCAAGGCCGATCCCCATGTCGGCTGGCGGGTGGAAGCCGTCTGCACGTACTCCGGCGCCGGCGCGGAGCGGGGGAGCGGCGAGGTGGAGGGCGTCCCGATCGTCGGGAAGCTCGACGACCTCGCGGGCCACGTCCGCCGTGGCGGCTACCGCGTGGTCGCCGTGACCGCCGATCAGCACTGGAACCCGAAACGCCTGCAGCGGCTCGCCTGGGACCTCGAAGGGACCTCCGCCGAGATGGTGGTCGCCCCGATGCTGATGGAGGTCGCCGGTCCCCGGCTGAACGTCTCCGGTGTGCTCGGCATGCCGCTGCTGCGGGTCAGCGCGCCGATGTTCACCGGCGGACGCCGTCTGGTCAAGGAAGCGCTCGACAGGTTCGGCTCCGCGCTGCTCCTCACCCTCTTTTCCCCGCTGTTGCTGGCGATCGCGGTCGCGATCAAGCTCGACGACCGCGGCCCGGTGATCTACCGGCAGCGCCGCGTCGGCCGCGACGGCCACACCTTCACGATGCTGAAGTTCCGCACGATGGTCACGAACGCCGACAAGCTCAAGCAGGACCTCCAGTCGGACAACGAGGGCGCGGGACCGCTGTTCAAGATGCGCAAGGATCCGCGGGTCACGCGGGTCGGCGGCATGCTTCGCCGGTACTCCCTCGACGAACTGCCGCAGTTGCTCAACGTCGTGAGCGGGCGCATGTCGCTCGTCGGTCCCCGCCCGCCGTTGCCGGAGGAGACCGCGAAGTACGCCCCCGACGCGCGCCGCCGCCTGCTGGTCAAGCCGGGACTGACCGGCCTCTGGCAGGTCAGCGGCCGCAGCGACCTCAGCTGGGCCGAGAGCATCCGCCTCGACCTGCGCTACGTCGAGGACTGGTCCCTCGCCCTCGACCTGGTGATCCTCTGGAAGACCTTCCGGGCCGTGGTGCAGGGACGCGGGGCTTATTGATCCTTCCGCCGCATCGGCTCGACGGCCGTCGTCCTCCGGGGCGACGGCCGTTCCTTGTGATCGACCGCACACGAAGGGGTAGTTGGGCGAGAAATAGTTCAGCGCTCAACTAGGTTGAGGCCAGTAACAAGACGCGTACGGAAGGAAGAACCACCCATGACCACCAGCGTTGAGCCGACCGAAGCCCTGAACCTCCCGCAGGATGTTCAGGACCTGTTGTTCCGCGAGGCCCGCACCGCGAACAGCTTCAGCGACGAGCCGGTGACCGACGAGCAGATCCGCGCGATCTACGAACTGGTCAAGTGGGCCCCGACGTCGATGAACAACCAGCCGCTGCGCGCACTGGTGATCCGCACCGAAGAGGGCAAGAAGCGCCTCTCCCCGCTGATGGGCGAGGGCAACCGCGCCAAGACCGACGCCGCGCCGGTGACCGTGGTGCTGGCCGCCGACACCGAGTTCCACGAGAACCTGCCGCGGACCTTCCCGCACTTCCCGGGTGCCAAGGACCTCTTCGCCGACGAGGCGAGCCGGGTCGAGGTCGCCAAGCTCAACGCGCTGCTGCAGGTCGGCTACTTCATCATCGGCATCCGCGCCGCCGGGCTGGCCGCCGGCCCGATGACCGGCTTCGACGCCGACGGCATCGACAAGGAGTTCTTCGCGGACAAGCCGTGGAAGTCCCTCGTCGTGATCAACGTCGGCAAGCCGGGCGACAACCCCTGGTACGACCGCCTGCCGCGACTGGACTTCGACGAGGTCGTCGAGACCGTCTGACCTCGCCGCTCGATGCGCGAAGGCCTTCTTCCGATGGGAAGGAGGCCTTCGTGGTGTTAGGGGTAATCCGCGTGAGCCGCGCCGCACCTGACGACTAACATCACGGGAACCATCCGCTTTCACCGCGAGGAGTCCATCGTGTCCCAGCCGTCGTCAGTAGCAGCCGCAACCGCCTCGCGCGTGGTGGTACCGGCGGGCACTACGGCGGGCACGGCGGTCCGCGAAGCCGGGCTTCCGACCAAGGGGCCGGACACGATCGTCGTCGTGCGCGACGCCGAGGGGAACCTCCGTGACCTCTCTTGGGCCCCGGAGTCCGAGGTCGAGGTCGAGGCGGTCGCCGCGAACACCGACGACGGCCGCAGCGTCATCCGCCACTCGGCCGCCCACGTGCTCGCCCAGGCCGTGCAGCAGCAGTTCCCACAGGCCAAGCTCGGCATCGGCCCGCCGGTCAGGGACGGTTTCTACTACGACTTCGCCGTCGACACCCCGTTCACCCCGGAAGACCTGCAGGCGCTGGAAAAGCGCATGAAGCAGATCGTGAAGGGCTCGCAGCAGTTCTCCCGCCGCGTCTTCGACTCGGTCGACGAGGCCAAGAAGGAACTGGCCGACGAACCTTTCAAGCTCGAACTGGTCGACCTCAAGTCCGATGTGGACACCAGCGAGGTGATGGAGGTCGGCGGCGGCGAGCTGACCATCTACGACAACCTCGACCCGCGCACCAAGGAGCGTGTGTGGAGCGACCTCTGCCGCGGTCCGCACGTGCCGACCACCAAGTTCATCCCGGCGTTCAAGCTCACCCGTGTCGCCGCCGCGTACTGGCGCGGTGACGACAAGAACCCGCAGTTGCAGCGGATCTACGGCACCGCATGGGAATCCGCCGAGGCACAGGACGTCTACCTGGAGCGCCTCGCCGAGGCCGAGCGGCGCGACCACCGCAAGCTCGGTGTCGAGCTGGACCTGTTCTCCTTCCCTGACGAGATCGGCTCGGGGCTGCCGGTGTTCCACCCCAAGGGCGGGATCATCCGGCAGGAGATGGAGAACTACTCGCGCCAGCGGCACGTCGAGGCGGGCTACGACTTCGTCTACTCGCCGCACATCACCAAGGGCGCGCTCTTCGAGACCTCCGGGCACCTCGACTGGTACCGCGACGGCATGTACCCGGCGATGCACCTCGACGCCGAGCACAACGAGGACGGTACGGTCCGCAAACCCGGCCAGGACTACTACCTCAAGCCGATGAACTGCCCGTTCCACGACCTGATCTTCCGTTCGCGCGGGCGTTCCTACCGGGAACTGCCGCTGCGGATGTTCGAGTTCGGCTCGGTGTACCGCTACGAGAAGTCCGGCGTGATCCACGGCCTGACCCGTGTGCGCGGCATGACGCAGGACGACGCGCACATCTTCTGCACCCTGGAGCAGGTCCCCGGTGAGCTGACGTCTCTTTTGGACTTCGTGCTGAACCTGTTGCGCGACTACGGTCTCGACGACTTCTACCTCGAACTGTCCACTCGGAACGAAGAGAAGTACATCGGGTCCGAAGAGGTGTGGGCCGAGGCGACCGAGGTACTGCGTACCGCCGCTGTGGACTCCGGCCTCGAGCTGGTGCCGGACCCGGGCGGCGCGGCGTTCTACGGGCCGAAGATCTCCGTGCAGGCGAAGGACGCGCTGGGCCGCACCTGGCAGATGTCGACCATCCAGCTGGACTTCATGCTGCCCGAGAAGTTCGAGCTCGAGTACACCGCGGGCGACGGCAGCCGTCAGCGCCCGGTGATGATCCACCGCGCGCTGTTCGGTTCGATCGAGCGGTTCTTCGGCGTGCTGACCGAGCACTACGCGGGCGCGTTCCCGGCGTGGCTGTCGCCGGTCCAGGTGGTCGGGATCCCGATCACCGAGGGCCAGGTCGAGCACCTGCGCGAGGTCGAGAAGGCGCTGCGGGCCAAGGGGATCCGGGTCAACGTCGACGCGAGCGACGACCGGATGCAGAAGAAGATCCGCACCCACACCACCCAGAAGGTGCCCTTCATGCTCCTGGCGGGCGCCAAGGACGTCGAGGCGGGCGCGGTGTCGTTCCGGTTCCGTGACGGCGGCCAGATCAACAGCGTCCCGGTGGCCGACGCGGTCGAGGCGATCGCCGGCTGGGTCCAGCGCCGTGAGAACGCCTCGCCGACCGCGGAGGGCTTGGAGGCGGTACTCCGGTGACGGGCCCCGATGGCCCTGAAGTCGTCGGACAGGACGGTGTCGGGATCCCGGACGCGTTGCAGCGCCTGTGGACCCCGCATCGGCTCGCCTACGTGCAAGGGGCGAAGAAACCCGACGAGGGCTGCCCGTTTTGCCATCTCCCGGAGAAGAGCGACGAGGACGCGCTGATCCTCGCGCGAGGGAAGACGGTGTACGCGGTGCTGAACCTGTACCCGTACAACCCCGGTCACCTGATGGCCGTGCCGTACCGCCACGTGGCGGACTACACGGATCTGACGCCGGAGGAGACCGTCGAGGTGGCGGAATTCACCCAGCACGCGATGCGGGTGATCCGGGAGGTGTCGTCGGCGCACGGGTTCAACATCGGGATGAACCAGGGTGTGATCGCCGGCGCGGGCATCGCCGCGCATCTGCACCAGCACGTGGTGCCGAGGTGGGGCGGCGACGCGAACTTCATGCCGGTGATCGGGCACACGAAGGTGCTGCCGCAGTTGCTGGGGGAGACGCGGCAGTTGCTGGCGGACGCCTGGTAGCTCCGCGCTTGGGCACAGTCTTGAAGTACGTGAAGGCCCCCTTCATTGCGCTAGGCGCAATGAAGGGGGCCTTCACGTACTTCACGGGGTCTGGGGCAGGGTCACGAGAACCTGACTCCACCACGCCAGCCGGTGCTTGTCTCTTGCCGGTACGTGAAGGCCCTTTGCCTACCTTGAGAGTAGGGAAGGGGGCCTTCACGACCCACCGGGCCGAGGCCGAAACCGGATCAGGCGTTCAGAGCGGCCTGCAGCTCGATGTCGATCTTCACCTTCTCGGACAGAAAGGCGTTGCCCTCCGGGCCGATGCCGAATTCGCGGCGGTTCACGGTGGTGCTGGCCGAGACGCCGAGGGTGGTGGCGTTGTCGTTCGCCGGGTTGGTGCCGATGCCGTTGAACTCGGCCTCGAGCGAGACCGCGACGGTCTTTCCGCGCCAGGTGAGCTCGCCGTCGATGACGTAGTCGCCGTCGTCCTCGCGGATGCCGGTCGAGCGGAAGGTGATGACCGGGTGCTCGTCGACGTGGAAGAAGTCCTCGGACTTGAGGTGCGTGTCACGCCCGTCGACACCGCTGGCGACCGACGAAGCGTCGATCTCGACGGTGACCGAGGAGTCGAGGATGTTGTCCGCGGTGACGACCTCACCGGTGAAGGCGGTGAAGTTGCCCCGGGACTTCGCCAGGCCGAGGTGCTTCACGGTGTAGGCGATGTCGGAGTGCGCGGTGTCGATCGTCCACTTGCCTGCGACGTAGCCCGGGATCTCGGTGGTGGTCATGAGAGTCGATCTCCAAAAGTCTGAGTGAGTCTGAAAAGTCTGAGTGAGTCTGTGGCGAACCCTCGTCTGGTTGAGCGCTCAACAGTGACTATAGCGTAATTTGGTTGAGCGCTCAACCAGGGGTAGTATGGGCGTCATGTCCGAACCCCGATGGCTCTCCGACGAGGAGCAAAAAGTCTGGCGCGAGTTCTCCGCTGCCACGCGGATGCTGCAGGCGCATCTGGAGGGCCAGCTCCAGCACGAGGCGGGCATGCCCCACACGTATTACGAGGTACTCGTCGCCCTGTCCGAGGCGCCGGGCCGCAGGCTGCGGATGAGCGAACTCGCCGACGCGCGCAAGGCGTCGCGCAGCAGGCTTTCGCACGCTGTCGCGCGGCTCGAGGCGAACGGCTGGGTGCGCCGTGAGTCCTGCCCCACCGACAAACGCGGTTCCTGGGCGGTGCTCACCGCCGACGGTTTCGCCGCGCTGGAGGAGGCCGCGCCCGGGCACGTCGAGGCCGTCCGCGAGAGCCTCTTCGATCCGCTGACCCCCGAACAGGTGAAGGCGCTCGGGGAGATCAGCGCCGCCGTGCTGGGCAGGCTGTCGCCGAAATGCGCCGCCGCCGAGGCGGAAATGGCGCTGCGGGAAGAGAGTCTCGCGGACCTCGAGGAGACGGCCGAACTGGCCAAAGCGGACTGACCTGAAGCCGGTCCAGGGCGGGCACGACGACGGGCGTCGGTGCGGGTGGATAGGCTTCGGGCGGCCACCCGACCCTGCTGCTTAGGTGCACCTGAAGAACCGATGCTCAACATTTTCGCGCGCGCCTCCGTTTCCCGCGTCACCGACCCGATGGGGAAGGTGCTCGTGCGCGCCGGTCTGACCCCGAACGCGATGACCGTCATCGGCACGGCCGGGGCGGTTCTCTGCGCGCTCGGGTTCTTCCCCAACGACATGCTGCTGTGGGGCACCTTCACCGTCTGGGGCTTCGCGATGCTGGACCTGCTCGACGGCGCGATGGCCCGCGCCCGCGGGTACGGCACGGCGTTCGGGGCGGTCCTCGACGCGACCTGCGACAGGCTGGTCGACGGCGCCCTGTTCGCCGCGATCGCGTGGTGGTGCTTCGTCCACGACGACAACCGCCCGGCCGCGGCCGCCGCGTTGATCTGCCTGGTGCTCGCGCAGGTCATCTCGTACGTCAAGGCCCGCGCCGAGGCCTCCGGGCTGGAAGCCGACGGCGGGCTTGTCGAGCGCGCGGAACGGCTGATCATCGCCCTCGTGGGAACCGGACTGCACGGTCTGGGCGTTCCGTACACCGTGGACATCACGCTCTGGCTCCTCGCGGTGCTTTCGGTGATCACCCTGCTGCAGCGGACAGCCGCGGTGGCCAAGGCGGCGAGGGCGGCCAAGGCGGCCGGGCCACCCGCCGCGGAGGGCGGGGCATGAGCGGGTTCTCCCAGCGGCTCGGCGACTTCGGCTACGCGGCGGGCTGGCGCCTCGCGCGCTGGCTGCCGGAGTCCGCGGGAGCGGTGACCTTCGGACTGGGTGCCGACCTCGCCGTCCGGCGGGACGGCGGCGGTGTCCGCCAGTTGCGGAGCAACCTCGCCCGGGTCGTGCCGCAGGCCGACGGCGTCGAACTCGACGAGCTGACCCGCCGCGCGATGCGTTCCTACGCCCGCTATTGGCACGAGATGTTCCGGCTGCCCTCGATGGACCACAAGGAGGTCAGCCGCAAGGTCGCCCAGTCGATCACCGGGGTGGAGAACCTCGACGCCGCCCTCGCCGAGGGCAACGGCGCGGTGATGGCGCTGCCGCACAGCGGGAACTGGGACGCGGCCGGTGTCTGGCTCGCGGATTACCTCGGCGGCTTCACCACCGTCGCGGAGCGGCTGAAACCCGAATCGCTGTACCAGCGGTTCGTGTCCTATCGGGAGTCGCTCGGTTTCGAGATCGTGCCGCTGACCGGCGACAGCTCCGCGATGCGCGTGCTGCTCAAACGGCTGCGGGAGAACAAGGCGATCTGCCTGGTGGGGGACAGGGACCTGACGAAGTCCGGGGTTCCGGTCAAGTTCTTCGGCGAGCAGACCCGCATGCCGGGCGGCCCGGCCCGGCTGGCCGCCACCACCGGTGCCGCGCTGATCCCGGCCGGCTGCTGGTTCACCGAGGACGGCTGGCAGATCCGGCTGCACCCGCGGATCCGGGTCACGAACCGGTCCGAGGTCCCGGCGGCCACCCAGGCGCTGGCGGACATCTTCGCCGGGGACATCGCCGCGCATCCGGCAGACTGGCACATGATGCAGAAGTTCTGGCTCTCCGACCTCGAAGCCGGGGAACAGGCCGACCTCGGCGAAGCGAGCTGAACCCGATGGCTCAGGCACGGGTCATGAAGATCGGGATCGTCTGCCCGTACTCGTTCGACGTGCCGGGCGGCGTGCAGGGACATGTCATCGACCTCGCGAAGGCGCTCCTGGCGCGCGGGCACGAAGTCTCGGTGCTCGCCCCCGCGGACGAGGACTCCGACGTCCCCGATTTCGTCGTCCCCGCCGGTAAGGCGCTCGGCATCCCGTACAACGGCTCGGTCGCGCGGCTGCAGTTCGGCCCGGTGTCCTACGCCCGGGTGCGGCGGTGGATCCGCGACGGCGACTTCGACGTCCTGCACCTGCACGAGCCCGCCGCACCAAGTCTTTCCCTGCTGGCGCTGAAGGTCGCGGACGGCCCGATCGTGGCGACCTTCCACACCGCGACGACACGTTCGCGGACCCTCGCGGCGTTCCAGCCGGTGCTACGCCCGCTGCTGGAGAAGATCACCGCGCGGATCGCGGTTTCGGCACTGGCCCGCCGGGTCCAGGTCGAGCACGCCGGCGGTGACGCGGTCGAGGTGCCCAACGGCGTCGACGTCGACTTCTTCTCCCGCGCCCTCCCGCTGGACGGTTACCCGCGAGCGGGTGGCACGGTCGGGTTCGTCGGGCGGTACACCGAATCCCGCAAGGGGATGGGGGTCCTGCTGGAGGCGTTGCGGCTCCTGCTGCCGGAGTTCGAGGAGCTGCGGCTGCTGGTCGTCGGCCGCGGCGACGCCGACCAGCTCCGGCGCGCGGCGGGGTCGGAGCTGGCGCCGCACATCGAGCTGCTCGGCCAGGTCGACGACGAGACGAAGGCGCGGGCGCTGCGCAGCGTCGACGTGTACTGCGCGCCGAACACGGGCGGCGAGAGTTTCGGGATGATCCTCACCGAGGCGATGGCGGCGGGCACCCCGGTGCTGGCGAGCGGGCTGGACTCGTTCCGCCGGGTCCTCGACGACGGCAAGGCCGGGATGCTGACCGAAACCGGCGACGCGGCGGCCCTGGCCGACGGATTGCGTGAACTGCTCGGCGACCCGGCACAACGGGCGTCGCTGGCGGCGGCCGCGGGGGAGCGGGTCGCGATGTTCGACTGGTCCGTGGTCACCACCCAGGTCCTGCGGGTGTACGAGACGGCGATCGCCGCCGACCCCCGGCGGGTCGGCGCGGGCGAACGCGAGTTCAGCCGATGACGACCTGGGTGTGGATCGGCGGGCTGGCGGCCGCGATCGTCGTGCTGGGCGGGCTCTTCCTGCTCGCGACGGCGAACCGGCTGGACAGGCTGCACGTCCGCACGGACGCGGGCTGGGCCGCGCTCGACGCGGCCCTCGCGCGGCGAGCCGTCGTCGCGAGGGCGGCCGCCGCGATCCTGGGTGACGACGAACTGCGCGAGCTGGCCGAGCGCGCCGAGCGGGCGAAAAGGCCGGATCGCGAAGCCGAGGAGAGCGAACTGACGCTGCGGCTGGCACGCGTCGACCGCACGACCTTGCCGCCGCCGCTGGCCGAGGAGCTGACCGACGCCGAGCATCGCGTCGTGATCGCGCGGCGCGTGCACAACGACGCCGTCCGGGACACCCTGCACCTGCGGCGGCGCCGGAAGGTCCGGTACTTCGGCCTCGCCGGTACCGCCCGGCTCCCGGAATACTTCGAAATCGCCGAACCTGACCTGTAGGAGGACAAAACCGTGAGCGATCGCGTTCTGGCGGCGGTGTTCGCGACGCCGGTGGCGTCGTTCCTTCTGCGCTACGCCAAGGATCTCGGGTACACGCCGGTGTTGTTCGAGCCGGACGGCGCACGGGCGACGGACGTCGAGGGCGGCTTCGAAGCCGTCACGACGGTGCCGGAACTCGGAACGGACGCCGACGTGGTCGTCACCGATCACGACCGGCCCGAACTCGGCGAGGTGCTCAAAGCCGTGCTGGATCGCCCGGCCAGGTGGGTCGGGGTGCTGGGCAATCCGCGCCACGCCGGGCCGCACGTCGCCGCGCTGAAGGCGCTGGGCGTTCCGGACGGCGAGATCACCCGCGTGCATCGCCCGGTCGGGCTGAACATCGGCTCCCGCACACCGCCCGAGATCGCCGTCGCCACCGTGGCCGGTCTGCTGGCCGACCGGAACGGACGGCCGGGCGGCTTCGAGTTCTAGTTCGCGATCGCTCCTTCCGGCATCGGCTCGAACCGGGCGTGCCTGCGGGTGAACGTCGCCGTGCCCGAGGTCAGTGAACGCAGGTCGATCGCGTAGCGCAGGAGTTCCACGGCGGGCACCTCGGCGCGGATGACCGTGCGGCCGCCCTCGCCCGATTCGGTGCCGAGCACACGGCCGCGACGGGACGAGAGGTCACCCAGCACGGTGCCCAGGTGTTCGTCCGGAAGCCGCACCGCCACTTCTTCGAGTGGTTCGAGCAACGCGATCTTGGCCGCCGCGGCGGCTTCCTTCAGCGCCAGCGCGCCCGCCGTCTGGAACGCGGCGTCCGACGAGTCGACACTGTGCGCCTTGCCGTCGACGAGGGTCACCCTGATGTCGATCAGCGGATGGCCGTCGACGAGCCCTCGCTGAGCCTGGGCCCGGACGCCCTTTTCGACACTCGGGATGAACTGGTGGGGCACCGAGCCGCCGACGACCTTGTCCACGAACTCGAAGCCCGAACCCCTCGGCAGCGGCTGGACTTCGATGTCGCAGACGGCGAACTGGCCGTGACCGCCGGACTGCTTGACGTGCCGCCCGTGCCCGCGGCCCTGTCCGGCGAAGGTCGAGCGCAGGCTGATGCGGACGGGTTCGGTGTCCACGTCGGCGCCTCCCGCGCGCAGCCGTGACAGCACGACGTCTGCGTGGGCCTCGCCCATGCACCACAGCACGAGCTGGCTGGTCTCGGCGTTGCGGTCCAGCCGGAGTGTCGGGTCGCCCGCGACGAGCCGGGAAAGGTTGCGTGCCAGCGTGTCCTCGTCGCTGCGCGTCTTCGCGATGACCGCGACCGGCAGCAGCGGTTCCGGCATCGTCCACGGTTTCATGATCAGCGGATCCTCGGGCGAGGAGACGGTGTCGCCCGTTTCCGCCGAGCCGACCTTCGTGAGCGCGCAGAGGTCGCCCGCGACGCAGTACGGGACTTCGCGCAGGTTCGCGCCGAGCGGCGAGTACAGATGCGCGACCCGTTCGTCGGCGTCGTGATCCTCGTGGCCGCGTTCGGCGAGGCCGTGGCCCGAGACGTGCACCGGCCGTTCCGGGCGCAGGGTCCCGGAGAACACCCGCACCAGCGACACCCTGCCGACATAGGAGTCGACAGCCGTCCGCACCACCTCGGCCGCCAGCGGGCCGTCGGGGTCGGCGCGGAGACCGGCGTGCGGTTCGCCGGTGGGTGAGGTGACCTCCGGCGGGACGTGCTCCAGCGGTGAGGGGAAGGCGCGCACGATCCCGTCGAGGAGTTCGGCGAGCCCCACCCCGGTCGTCGCGCACACCGGGATCACCGGGTGGAAGGACCCGCGGGCGACGGCGGTTTCGAGGTCGGCGATCAGGGTGTCCTCGGGGATCTCCTCGCCGGAGAGGTACCGGTCCATCAGGGACTCGTCCTCGCTCTCGGCGATGACCCCTTCGATCAGTTCGTTGCGGGCCTCGGTCATCCGGGCGAGATCGGTGCCGTCCGGTTCCCCGATCTCGGGCGGGAAGCCCTTCGAATAGTCGAAGTAGCGACGCGTGATGAGCCCCACGAGCCCGTCGCGAGCGGGCAGGTACAGCGGGAGGACGCCGGCGCCGAAAGCCTCCTGACAGGCCGAGATCTCGCCTGCGGGGTCGGCGCGGTGATGGTCGAGCCGGGAGACGACCACCGCCCTCGGCATCCCGACCGCCGCGCACTCCTCCCAGACCGCGACCGTGGCCGCGTCGACGCCTTCCGCGGCGCAGACCACGAACAACGCCGCGTCGGCGGCGCGGAGCCCGGCCCGGAGCTCGCCGACGAAATCGGCGTATCCGGGGGTGTCGATGAGGTTGATCTTGTGGTCCTGATGCAGCACCGGCGCGACCGAAAGGCCGACCGACCGCTGCTGCCGGACCGCGGCGGGGTCGTGGTCGCAGACCGTGGTGCCCTCCACGACCGAGCCCGCCCGTGTCACCGTGCCGGAAGCGGCGAGCAGCGCTTCGGCGAGTGTCGTCTTTCCTGATCCCGACGGGCCGACGAGGACGACGTTGCGGACTTTCGCCGGGTCGTCCACAGCGACGGCGGCCCCGGAGTCTCCGTTCTTGCTCTGTTTTTCGACCATGCCGGTCTCCTCACCACACGATGCCGCGTACAGGTGTGTCCTCGATCACACACCCGCGACGCCCGTCGCGGCAAGGAGACCGGCGAGGGACCCCCCGAATGTCGACCCGGCGTTATGCTCGATGGCGGACACCCGGAGGCGAATCCGAACCGAATCCGACGGTGGGGGATGACCGATGGAGCTCGACAGACGAACGGTGTTACGGCTCGCAGGTGCGGTCCCGATGCTGTCGGCGGCGCCCGCGCTGCTCCCCGGGCACGGCGGCGGAGACGAGTGGGAACGGTTGCGCGCCCGGTTGTCGGGCACGCTGTTCCGGCCCGGTGAACCCGGGTACGACGAAGCCCGGCTCGGGTTCTTCTCGCTGTACGACCACCGGCTGCCGGCCGGTATCGCGGTCTGTGCGAACGAGGACGACGTCCGGCGCTGTGTCGATTTCGCGGCGCGGCACCACGTGCCGATAGCGGCGCGCTCGGGCGGGCACGGTTACGCGGGTTACTCCATAGTGGACAGAGGACTCATCGTCGACCTGTCCCGGCTGAACACGATCGGGATCGTGGCGGGCGGCCGCGCGGCGATCGGGGCGGGCGCGGTACTCGGCCAGGTGTACGAAGCGCTGGCGGCGGCGGGTCGCGCGCTCCCGGCCGGTAGTTGCCCGCAGGTCGGCATCGCGGGCCTGACGCTCGGCGGCGGTATCGGTGTCTTGGGCCGCAAATACGGGCTGACCTGCGACAACCTGGAATCCGTCCGCCTCGTCGGCGCGGACGGCAAACTGCGGCTCGTGTCGGCGGAGACCGCGCCGGACCTGCTGTGGGCGTTGCGCGGCGGGGGCGGCGGCAACTTCGGCATCGTCACGTCGTTCACCTTCAGGACGGCGGCCGCGCGCACGCTGACGAACTTCGCGCTGACCTTCCCTCCCGCGGTGCTCGCCGACCTCGTCGCGGCGTGGCAGGAGTGGCAGCCCGCGATGCCGGACGAACTGTGGTCCGGGATGGGCCTCGGTTCCGACGCGGTGAACTGCGGAGGCTGTTTCGTGGGCCGGGCGGCGCAGCTGAATCCGCTGCTCGACGACCTCGTCCGCCGTGTCGGCACCGAGCCGCTCACTCGTGAAGTGACCGAACAGGGCCACCTCGCCACCATGCGCGCGTTCGCCGATCAGGTCGAGTTCCCCGCCGCTGTCGATCAGCGAGGGGAGTACGTGGCCACTTCGAGAATGCTGACCCATCCGGTGCCCGACCCCGACGTGCTGGCGTCGTTGCTGACGAGCGACCCTCACCTGTACTCGATCGTGGACGCGTACGGCGGCGCGATCGCGCGGGTGCCTTCGAGCGAGTCGTGCTTCCCGCACCGGTCCGCGCTGGGCAGCATCCAGATCACCCGTGGCCTGGACGGCGGCGAGGCGAAGGCGCGGCAAGTGATCGGCCGGGTCCGGGACGAGCTCGGCCGGGAGTACGGGCAGGCCGGATACGTCAACTACATCGACCCGGAGATGCCGGACTGGGCGAAGGCGTACTACGGCGAAAGCCTGCCGCGGCTGCGGCGGGTCGCGCGGAAGTACGACCCGGACGGCCTGTTCGCCTTCGAACAGGGCCTGGCCCGCTAGATCGGGGTGCGCGCCAGATCACCCAGTGGACTGCTGAAATCGCTGCGAACTGGCCTGCTTCAGAGGTCCAAAAGCGGCCTACCCTCGGAGACGTCATCCCACCTCGTGCGTTTTCCGAAAGGTCCAGCAGTGTCTGACGACTCCACGAACACGGCCACCACCTCGCTCACCGGCACCGCCCGGGTCAAGCGCGGGATGGCGGAGATGCTCAAGGGCGGTGTGATCATGGACGTGGTCACCGCCGAGCAGGCGAAGATCGCCGAAGACGCCGGCGCCGTCGCGGTGATGGCGCTCGAGCGGGTCCCCGCCGACATCCGCGCGCAGGGCGGTGTCGCCCGGATGAGCGACCCGGATCTGATCGACGGCATCATCGAGGCCGTCTCGATCCCCGTCATGGCGAAGGCCCGCATCGGCCACTTCGTCGAGGCGCAGCTGCTGCAGGCGCTCGGCGTCGACTACATCGACGAGTCCGAGGTGCTGACGCCCGCCGACTACGAGAACCACATCGACAAGTGGGCCTTTACCGTGCCTTTCGTCTGTGGTGCGACCAACCTCGGTGAGGCGCTGCGCCGGATCAACGAGGGCGCCGCGATGATCCGTTCCAAGGGCGAGGCCGGCACCGGCGACGTCTCGAACGCGACCACGCACATGCGCAAGATCCGCGCGGAGCTGCGGCGCCTTTCCTCGCTGCCCGAGGACGAGCTTTACGTTGCGGCGAAGGAACTTCAGGCCCCGTTCGACCTCGTCAAGGAGGTCGCGGCGAAGGGCAAGCTTCCCGTCGTGCTGTTCACCGCGGGCGGTATCGCGACCCCGGCCGACGCCGCGATGATGATGCAGCTCGGTGCCGAAGGCGTGTTCGTCGGTTCCGGCATCTTCAAGTCCGGCAACCCGGAGCAGCGCGCCGAGGCGATCGTCAAGGCCACCACGTTCTACGACGACCCGGACGTCATCGCGAAGGTTTCGCGTGGCCTCGGTGAAGCGATGGTCGGCATCAACGTCGACGACGTGCCCGAGCCGCACCGCCTTTCCGAGCGCGGCTGGTAAAGCTCGGAACCTGCGAATCCAGGTTTGAGGAGAGCGCCCCGTCAGGCTTCGGCCAGGCGGGGCGCTTTCGACGCTCGCCTGGGCCCTGAGCCGGAATAAGACCCCTTACGGCCCCCGAGCAGGTGATGAGCGGGAGTAAGGGGTCGATCCGCGCCTGTGTGTAGGTGTTCACCCGATGCTGGAGCGGGCCCCTCAGGACGAATCTGATCACTACCGAAAGCGGTAGTGAGTCCTAAGGGGAAACAGTGACGAACAGCAACGACGTTCTGCTCGCCGGGGTACTGGCCGAGGTGGACTACCGGACCGAGCAGATGCTGAAGGCCGGTCGTAACGGTTGGGTCGCGCGGGCCCGCCGGGCGGGCAGGCGGATCCGCGTGCACCGTGCCGAGGTCCGGGGATCGGCTCAGTAGCGCGGACCCGAAGTTTTCGGCCCGCTCCGTCAAATCGCCCGGTGATCGGCGAACAGGGCGCGGGCCGCGGAGACGACCGCGTCGGGCCGCTGCTCGGGAATGAGATGCCCGCAGTCTTCGAGCACGCGGACGCGCAGGTCGTCCGCATACCGCTCACCACCGCGCAGGAAGGCCTGCGGCACGAGGACGTCCCGGCCGCCGACGAGGATTTCGGTCGGCACACTCAGTCGAAGTTCACGGTAGCGCCGGAGCCGGCGCAGGTCGTGGACGACGAACTGCCAGTTCAGGGCCTGGCCTGCTCGCGCGTGGGCGGGCAGGCGGCTGTCCTCGGTGAACTCGGCGATCGCGTCGTCCGCCGCGCCCCAGCGGCGGAGCAGGAATCCGGTCAGGCCGGGCCAGTGCCGCAACACCGCCGGTCCGAGCAGCGGGTATTCCCAGAGCGCGGTATGCCAGAACCGCCAGGCCTGCGCGCGGATCGCCGCCCGGTCCGGCCACGGATGCGTCATGTTGAGCGCGAGATGGCTCTCGATCCGTTCCGGCGCTCGCAGGCAGAGGAAGAAGCCGGTCCACGCGCCCCAGCCGTGCGAGACGAGCGAGACCCGCTCCAGCCCCAGCGCGTCCAGCAGGCCGATCAGATCGTCGACGCGAGTTTGCGTGTCGTAGCCGGTTTTCGGCGAATCCGACCAGCCCGCGCCCCGGAAGTCCGGGCAGAGCACGCGGTGGTGTTCGGCCAGGCCGGGGAGCACCTGACGCCAGGCGTACCAGTGCTGCGGGAAACTGTGCAGCATCAGCACCGGCGTTCCGGTACCGGCCTCGGCGACGTGCAGCCGGACACCTGCGACGTCCACGAACCGGTGCCTGACCCCGTCTACTTCGGGGAATGGTCTCATCGGCGTGTCCTTCCTTCGGAGTTCTTGACCGAGAGAGGAACGGCGAGCCGAGGACGTTCCCGGCGGAAATGTGACCCGCGTCCCAGGAACCATCCGGGGTTCGCCGTCCTCTATAAGCCGGGATCCCGCTAGGTGAGGAGGCGAATGCCCGAACTCGACGAGCTTGTGCGTGCCGCTCAGCGTGGTGACGCGCTTGCCATGCAGGAGCTGCTCGGCCTGCTCACGCCGTACGTCGGGCGGTTGTGCGGCCCGATCGCGCTGGACGACGGGCCCGACGCCGCTCAGGAGGCGCTGATCGCGATCTTCCGGAGTCTGCCGCGGCTCGCCGAGCCTGCCGCGGTGTTCGGCTGGGCGCGCGCGATCGCGGTCCGCGAGGCCGTGCGGGTGGCGAAACGGGCGCGGCGGGCCGTGCCCGCCGAACTCGCCGAAGTCCCGGCCGCCGGCGACTCTGAGCTCGCCGTCGACATCCGTGACGTGCTCGACAGGCTGAGCCCCGAGCACCGCGCGGTGCTGATGCTCCGTGACGTCGAAGGTCTCGACGAGCAGGCGGCGGGGGAGTTGCTGCGGGTGCCAGCCGGCACGGTGAAGTCGCGGCTCTTCCGCGCGCGGAAAAGCTTCCGAAAGGAGTGGGACCGATGAGCTGGCCGGTCACCGAACTCGACGCTGTCGCCCGGATGCGGGTACTGGCCGCGGCCCTGCCCGGCGCGTTCCTCGCCGAGGCTGTGCTCGACGCGCCCTTCGACCGGGTCTGGGCGGTCGCGGTGGACCTGGAAAACGAGCTGCCACGGCTGCTGCGCACCATCCGTTCGGTGCGGATCGTCCGCGATGACGGCGAAGCCCTGGTCGCCGATATCGCGGGCCACTTCGGACTCCGGGACTCCTTCGACATCGCCCTGCGGCCCGGCTGGTGCGTGATGCAGAGCACCCGGGTGGTCGGCGGGATGGCCGCTGTCGCCGAAGGTACCGGGACGCGCTTCGCGTTCCTCGGCGCGCTCCGCGTTCCGGGAACTCGACCGCTCGGGCCGGTCCTGAGCCTGGTCGGCAGGCCGCTCGGTCGCGGCATGCACGCGCGGCTCCGCGACCGCGTGGCCGAAACGGATGACTGAGAGATCTGTCCATTTCGGACCACTGCGTCGCCGCTATTTGTAAGGTTCGGGTATGAGCCAGCCGATCCCGTTCGCCGACACCAACTTCAAGCTCGCCGTGGTCCAAGAGCTGATGTACAACCAGGAACTCCTCCCGAGGTTCGACCTGCGGGAGTACGCCGCCGAGCAGGGCTTCACCTACGACGGCGGGAGCGTCGAGGCGGTGCCTGAGGCCTTGGCCTACTTCGCGGCGCTTGAGGTCCCTGCCGAGCTCGCGGAGAAGATCACCGAGATCGAGATGGACGGTGGCAACGAGATCTACCTCGAGATCGCGCCGAACTGGGACGGCGAGGACGCGCTGTTCGACGTCGACGAGTTCGCCGACTTGCGGCACTTTCCCAACCTGAAGTCGATGACGCTGCTCTACACGGGCAACGAGGAGGCGCTGGAGACGGTGCGGGCACGCGGCATCGAGGCGGACTGGCTCTAACGCGTCAGGGGCACGACGCTCGTCTCGTGGACTTCCTGCGCCGCGGAGACGTCGAGATCGAGATGGACGAAATCCGGGTTGTAGCGCGCCAACAGGTAGAAGGCTCGTCCCGCCATGGTCAGGCTGTCCAGCGATTCGATGCCGCGGTCCATCGCCGCCAGTTCGAGTTCGGCGCCCGGGATCTCCCAGCGTCGGGAGAACCAATCGAGAATCCGTTCGGACGAGAGATCGTTGATGTCGTGCTCCCAGTTCTCCTCGAACACGCGATCGTTCACGTCCCAGGCCAGCTGGACGAGGTGTCGCGCGTCCTGCCAAGGAGGTTGGTGGCGCAGATGCCGGATCGCGAGCTCGTCCCAGGTCAGCCCGGGGTGCACGCGAAAGCTGCGGACGAGGAACGTGACCAGCTGATCGGGTAGGGGCAGGGTGTCGCGTTCGGTTCGGGTCGTCCATTGGGTGAGGAACTCGAGCCGGGCGGGGTCGGCCGGGAGCCGGTAGAGACCGCGGTGCTCGCCGTGGCGGAGCGCGATCTGTTCCAGATCTTCGTCGTCCGCGGCGGGTGAATTCGCACCACATTCTTTGGCGCAATCCGTCATCAGCGCGCGGAGAATCAGTTCCAGGTGGAACCGGGGGTAGTCGTCCGCGAACAACTGGCAAGCGCGCAGTGCACCGAGATGCCCGTGGCGTGGGGAGTCGCCGATGTCGAGACCCGACGCGGCGATCTGCCACGAGCAGAGGAAGGACGTCCGGTTCACCGGTGCGACAGCGGGTGACGTCGAACGCTCGGCTCGACTGGCCTGACGCAGGGAGTCCAGCAGCAGCAACGCGTCCTCGCGTTTGGGATCGAGACGATGAGCAAGGCAGTACCGGCGGATCTCGTGAACGGTATCCGCGTCGATCCCTGCTTCCCGGCCTGCCGTGACCAGGCCGTCGTAGGAGCGTCGTCCGAATGGCCACGCGGCCAGCGTGGCGACGAGACGTGCCGCTGTCCCGCTGTCGCAAACGCCGTCTTCCACCGCCCGGGACAGGGTGGCCCGCAGGCACACCAGCGGTTCGGACAGCGGCCGGTAGTGCTCGTCCGGCGTGCTGTGCAGCAGGGTGACCTCGTCGTCCGCTTCCAGAAGCCCGTCACGGTAGTCCGCGTAGATCCCGCCGATTCCTTCCATGCCGAAGGAGTCCAGTTCGGCGGCGCGGAGCGCGCCCATGCTGGCGGCGCCGAGAACACGGACGCCGTGGCTCAGCAAGGCCAGGATTTCCTTGTGGCGGACCGTGCCGACCTGGTGGAAGTAGCCGTCGACGATACCGACGACGTCACCTGGGTCCAGGGACAGCCGGAGGAGATCGCCTGCGGCCACGGGCGGCAGGACCTCGATCGCCGAGTCCCGCACCAGATCGGCCGCGTCCGGCAGGCTCGGGCCGATGAAGAGAAGGCAACGAGGCATGATCGTCCGCTCCGAGTTCAGTGAAGCTGCAGGGAAGTGCCGGGGCAGACGACATGTGCCACCGGGACCCCGATTTCCGGCTGCGTCAAGTCGACGTACAAGGGCGCGTGACCGGTCACCAGCTTGATTCTCTCGGCGACCTTTTTCACTTCGCTGTCGAGAGTGGGGAGTGCGGAAGACTCGATGGCGGCGAAGGCGATCGCCGGATTGTCCTGGCCCTCGAAGGGCGGAGAGTCCGACGAACGCCGGACCCCGAAGACACGGGCTTCGCGGTACGGTGCCTTGCCGATGTCGTCCCGTGCCCCCGCGATGGCCGTGGCGCGAGACTGCGCGGCTTCGGTGAGCGCGCGAGACAGAGCGACCGCCGCGTCCGAGTGGGCACCGGCACCGGCGAAAGTCGCGGGGAAGGCGTCACTCCAGATCAGGACGCTGAAGACCGGGATTCGATACGGGTTCGCCAAGAAGCTCATCTGGACATGCACTTTCGCCGCGCGATATCGCTCCAGGAGGCCCACCAGCCCGGGGTCGGCGACGGTCTCCGCGTCCACCAGGTTCGGCGTCCCCTCCCGGGCGACCCGCGCGATGGAATCGCGTTCCACGAGCTCGTACATCCCGTGCAGCAGCGCCTCGTCCAGCGTGTTCCCGCTGGCCAGTCCGTTGCTGCTGGACCGGAACAGCGACGGGGACCACCGCTCGTCGCACCGATAGTCCAGCCGGACGAAATCCGACGGCACCAAGGACTCTCCGCCGCCGTCGACCAGGTGCGCGGTCCGCCAGGACAGTCTCGTGTCGGGGTTGAGGTAGTTCCGGCTCGCCAAAGGGAGTTCGTGAACCCGATATCCGACCAGAGGCTCCACCTCGCAGACCGAACCCGTCTGTGTAGAGGCCTTCAGGGGATTTTCCGCGTGCCACAACTCGACACTTTCCATCGCCGCCGAAACCCGGGCGAGCTCGCGGCTGTTCCCTTTGCCTTGCGAAACCGACAGGGTGAACGAATTCGGCCTGACCGCTTGGAAAACCGGGATCCCGATCTCGTCGAGCCAGGTGACGTCGGCGACGCGGGTGATGCCGAGCCGCGGCAGTTTCGGCTTGATCCACCGCCAGGTGTCTTCGGGGACGCGGCTCCGATGAGTTCCGTCGAACACCACTTTGGCCGCACTCGGTTCTGCCTGCCCGGGGGCCTGAGTCGTCTGGTGCATCGTCTTCATCTCAATTCCCTTACGCGGGAGGCGAATCGGGACCTGACCGGGCCGGCGGCACGGCGCGCCACCGCCGGCCCGACGCGAATCAGCGGCCGTTGAGTTCGCTGTACTCCGGCGCTCCTTCACCCTCGACCAAGGGGAAGTGATAGGCGGAGATCTTCGCGGATCGGACGTCGGTCAGGTCGGCTTCCAGGTCGGAAGCGGTGGGCAGCACGAGACCATTCATCTGCGTGTTCCTTTCTTTCGCACCTTCTCGGGGATTTCCCTGTGACCCAGGGAAACTCGGCGGAGGCTGATCCGGACTTCCAGATTTCAGCGTCGCCAGGGGAAGGTCAATGCGTTTGCCCGAACAAAGATCTTCTGTTGTCCGAACGCACATCGGTACCGGTCGGCTCCGGACAGCCACCGCGTGCACGAAGCCGTGCCGGATCAGCCGCGCCAGTGCGCCTCCGGCACCGCGGGGACCCGGTGACCTCGGTGGCCGGTCATCTCCTCGTTCGCGAACAGCGCGTTGAGCACCGCCTCTTCGGTCGCCTGGACCGCGGCTTCGAAGAACGGGTCGAGCCTGCCCCACGGGACGAACCGGAGGTTCTCGTACTCGGCCTCTTCCGTCCGCGGGAACCGGCTGGTGAGCGAGCCCGGGTTCGCCGTGCTGAAGGCGAGGAAGAGGTCGCCGGAGAAGTGCGAGCCCGTGGTGCCGGTGCGGGCGAGGCCGAGCGGGACCCGGCGCGCGAGCGACGTGCACTGGCCGGGCAGCAGGGGGGCGTCGGTGCCCACGATCACGATCACCGACCCGGCGCCCGACGGCGCCGACCATTCCTCCTCCATCGGGTTGTCGGCGCGGAGTTCCAGCCCCACGGGCTCACCCGCCACGGTGAGTTCGCGGCGCGAGCCGAAGTTGGCCTGTACCAGGACACCCACGGTGTACTCGTCGTCCCCGTAGGACACCACGCGGGAGGCCGTGCCGGTGCCGCCCTTGTAGCCGTAGCAGGTCATCCCGGTCCCGCCGCCGATGGAGCCTTCGTCGACGGGCCCGGTTCGCGCGGCGTCGATCGCGGCGATGGCGTGTCCACTGTGGATGGTCGGCGCGGTGCTGTCGTTCAGATAACCGTCCCAGGTCTCCGCGACCACCGGCAGCAGCCATTCGGCCGCGACGTCGGGCCGCTCGCGCACCACCCAGTCGATCACGCCGCGATGGCACGCGCCGACGGCGTGCGTGGAGGTGATCAGCACCGGCAAGGTCAGCGACCCGGTCTCGGCCAGCCAAGCGGTGCCGGTCATCTCGCCGTTGCCGTTGAGGGCGTACGTCCCTGCCGCGCAGGGCACGGCGAAATCCTCGTGCCCGCGCGGCAGGACGGCGGTGACGCCGGTGCGCACCGATTCGCCTTCGACGAGCGTCGTGAAACCGATCTCGACGCCGGGAACGTCGGTGAGCGCGTTGTGCTCGCCGGTCCGGCCCGGCAGCGGGATACCCAGGTCACGGGCGCGGGTCATGAACGGTCCTCCAAAGGGTTCGAGGTGGCTGTGCGGGCGTAGGAGAGCAACATCGCTTCGGCTGTCGCGGTTTCCAGTGTCGGCACGGCCTGGGTGAGGTGCAGGCCGTAGCCGTCTTCCAGCGCGACGAGGTTCCGCGCGATCGACACCGCGTCCGCGGTCAGGGTGAACTCGCCGGTGGCCGCGCCCGCTTCGAGGATGCCGGTGTAGATCCGGACCTGCTGCTCGTAGAGCGTGATGTGCCGGGCGGCGTACACGGGATCGCGGCGGGCGATCGTGCCGAGTTCGTAGAGCAGTACGCAGAGTTCGTCCGTAGGGCCGGTGGGCAGGCCACTGCGGATCATCGCCAGCAGCCGTCCGGCCGGGCCCGACTTCGCGCCCGCGGCCAGCTCCCTCGCCGAGCAGAACCGCGCCACCGCCTCACGCTGCACCTCCTGGAGCAGGTCGGTGAGGGCGGGGAAGTAGTACAGGACCGAACCCGACGACAGGCCCGCCCCCTCGGCGATGTCCCGCAACCGCAGGTTCAGCACGCCGCGTTCGAGGACGGCCTGTCTGGCCACCTCGATCAGTTCGGCCCGTCGTTCCGGTGCCTTGCTCGGTCTCGCCATGATCTCATTCTTCGAATCTTGTTCGAAAAACGCAAGGGCTGAGTGCGATCAGGTCTTGACGTCACACGATGAAGGGCCTTTGATGCGTGCTCAACAGTTCTTCGAAGGAGACTCAAAGAACCACCTTCCAGGAGGTCGGCCGTGTCCACTCCCGCCCTACGCCGCGGTCTGCGCACCCTCGGCACGCTGCTCATCACGCTCTCCGCGATCAGTCCAGCCTCGTCGGTCTTCATCATCGCGCCGGGGGTGATCTCCGGCGCCGGTACGGGCGCCTTCTACAGCTTCTTGGCCGCCGCGGTCGTCGGCGTGTTCATGGCCTTCGTCTACGCCGAACTCGCGTCGGCGTTCCCGCTGGCAGGCGGCGAGTACGCGATCGTCACCCGCACGCTCGGCCGCTTGCCCGGGTTCGCCGTACTCGGCCTGATGATCATCACGCAGGTGCTCATCGTCGCGGTGATCGCGCTCGGCGTCGGCACCTATCTCGGCGTGCTCCTCCCCGGGGTGCCCGGCTCGGTGATCGCCGCCGTGACCTGCGTGGTCGCGGCCGGGGTCGGGGTGTTCGACATCAAGCTCAACGCCTGGGTCACCGGGATCTTCCTGGGGATCGAGATCCTCGCGCTGATCGTGGTCAGCGCGCTCGGGCTGCTGAACCCGGCGCGTTCGTTCACCGAGTTGCTCGCGCATCCGGTCGCCTCAGACGGCGGCCCGGCCACCGTCGGCGCCATCGCGATCGCCACGTCGGTCGCGATCTTCGCCTACAACGGCTACGGCTCGGCGGTGTACTTCGGCGAGGAGACACAGGACGCGTCCCGCGGGATCGCCCGCGCGATCCTGTTGGCGCTCGGCATCACGGTGCTGGCCGAACTGATCCCGGTGACCGCGGTCCTGCTCGGCGCGCCGGATCTGAACGCGCTGTTCGCCTCGGAGAACATGCTGTCCTACTTCATCGGCTCGGTCGGCGGCGGAACCCTCGACACCGTGCTCGGCCTTGCCGTCGCGCTCGCGATCATCAACGCGGTACTGGCGATCGTGCTGATCAGCTCGCGGATGCTGTTCAGCAGCGGCCGTGACCGGGCGTGGCCGCTGCCGGTCAACCGGGCGCTGTCCGCGGTGCACCCGAAGTTCGGGACGCCGTGGGTGGCCACCGTCGGCACCGGCCTGGTGGCCGCGCTGCTCTGCTTCGTCGATCCGAAACTGCTGCTGGTGGTGACCAGTACGTCGATCGTGGCTGTCTACGCGGCACTCTGTCTCGGCGCGATCGTCGGCCGCCGCACCGGCGCGACCGCGCACGCCGCGTACCGGATGCCGTGGTTCCCTGTCGCGCCCGTGCTGGCGCTGGCCGTGCTGGTGTTCGTGGTCTACCAGAACGTGCTCGACCCCGCTGTCGGACGGCCGAGCCTGATCGTCACGGCCTGCGTCGTCCTGCTTTCGATCGGGTACTACCTCCTGGTGCTGCGGCGGAAGGGCGGCTGGAAGCTCGCTGATGTCACCGAAGAGAAGGCCGACGAGCCGGCCGCCTGATCAGGTGTACTCCGCGATCTCGACGCCGTACGTGCCCGGTTCGAGCGCCTCGAAGATGTGCGGCACGTCGCCGGGATAGCAGATGTAGTCGCCGGGCAGGAGTTCGATCGGGTCGTCCTGCGGGCCGACCCTGGCCCGCCCGGCGCTGAGGACCATGTGCTCGACGATGCCGCTCATATGCGGATCCGAAAGCCGGGGCCGCCCGGGCTCGCCGCGAATCAGGTAGACGTCGCGCCGGGCTCCGGGCGGGCAGGAGCTGAGCAGCGTGCACGCGTAGTCGGCGTGTTCGGCGAACACCGTCGGCCCGCTGCCCGAGCGGATGACCTGCACGCGGGGACGTTCGGGCTCGACCACTCGCGAGAACGGGACGTCGAGCGCGACGCACAGCGCCCAGATCGTCTCGACGCTCGGGTTCCCGGTCCCGGACTCCAGCTGGGAGAGCGTGGACTTCGCGATGCCCGCGCGTTTGGCGAGCTCGGTGAGGGACAGCCCGGCGCGGGCGCGTTCCCGGCGCAGGGACGTGGCGATGACGTCCAGTGGTGCGCCGTCGGACGCGGTCGGGGACATGCGTTCGCTCCATCGGTCGTTGCGTTCGCCTTGACGAACACGGCTGCGTTCGTTCATTGTATGATGCTATGCGTTCGATATGGCGAACAACCACTCGTGTCCTGGGGCGCGATCTTCTCCGTGACATCGGGCTGGTCTGCCTCGCCGACACCATTGTCGGCATCTCCTACGGCGCGATCGCGGTCGGCTCCGGCTTCCCGATCTGGGCGCCGATGCTCCTTTCTGTGCTGGTCTTCGCCGGCGCCTCGCAGTTCATGTTCGTCGGCATCATCGCCGCGGGCGGGAGCCCGGTCGCCGCCGTCGCGGCGGGCCTGCTGGCCAACGCGCGCCATCTGCCGTTCGGCTTCGCGATCGGCGACGTCCTGGGGAAGCGGTGGTCGTCGAGGATCGTCGGCAGCCACCTGATGATCGACGAATCGGTCGCGTTCGCGCTGGCTCAGCGCGATGAGGAGCGCCGCCGCGCGGCGTACTGGGTGTGCGGGATCGGGCTGTTCGTGTGCTGGAACGTCGGCGTCCTCGCCGGGGCGTACGCCGGGACCGCGATCAGCGACACCGACGCTTTCGGTCTCGACGCGGCCTTCCCGGCGGTCCTGCTCGCGCTGGTCCTGCCGTCGCTGCGCGACCGCGCCACCCGGCTGCCGGTGTTCCTCGGGGTCGCCGTCGCGCTCGTGACGACGCCGTTCCTCCCCACCGGGCTGCCGGTGCTGCTCGCGCTGGTCGGCGTACTCGCCGGAGTGGCCGCGAAGGAACCCTCCGAACGTGAACCCGAGGGAGTGCACTGATGGACCCGATGGACCTGATCATCGCCGGCGGCGTGCTCGCCGCCGGGACCTTCGCCTTCCGGTTCGCCGGACCGGTGCTGAAGGCACGATTCACCGTGTCGCCGAAGGCCGAAAAGCTGATGGCGCGTTCGGCGGTCGTCCTGCTCGCCGCGCTGGTCGCGGTCGCCGCGTTCACCGAGGGACACGAGTTCGCCGGATACGCCCGGCCCGCCGGCGTCCTGGTCGGGGGCGTGCTCGCCTGGCGCAAGGTGCCGTTCGCGCTGGTCGTCGTGGCGGCCGCCGCGACCGCCGCCCTGCTGCGGCTGGCCGGGGTCCCCTGACCTGGCCGTTCCCCGGGGCGCCTAAGCTGAGCGGAAGGTCTTTCGGGAGGTCGGGTGGCGATCGCGACGGGGGCACGGCCGGTGGTCGGCGTGCTCGCACTGCAGGGCGACGTGCGGGAGCACGTCGCGATGGTGGAGCGCGCCGGTGCCCGTGCGCTGCCGGTCCGCCGCGCGAGCGAACTGTCCGAAGTGGACGGTCTGGTGCTGCCGGGTGGCGAGTCGACCACCATGTCGAGGCTGCTCGAGACCTTCGAGCTACTGGAGCCCTTGCGGGAGCGCATCGCGGACGGACTACCCGCGTTCGGCTCGTGCGCCGGGATGATCCTGCTCGCCCGCCAAGCCCTCGACGGACGTCCTGACCAGCGGCAACTCGGCGGACTCGACGTCGTCGTCCGGCGCAACGCCTTCGGGCGGCAGGTCGACTCGTTCGAAGCCGATCTCGACTTCACCGGCATCGAAGGCGGCCCGGTGCACGCTGTGTTCATCCGCGCCCCATGGGTCGAAAAGGCGGGCGACGGGGTGGAGGTACTCGCCAGTGTCCCCGAAATGCCGGGCCCGGACGACGCGGCCGCTAGGATCGTCGCGGTCCGGCAGGGGGCGGTACTCGCCACGTCGTTCCACCCCGAACTCACCGGGGACGAGCGCGTGCACAGGCTGTTCGTCGACCTCGTGCGGCAGGCTTAAGCAAAACTGACACTGTGCCCAGCGGCGGGCACAGCAGTAGATGGAGGAGAGATGAGCGGCCACTCCAAGTGGGCCACCACGAAGCACAAGAAGGCCAACCTGGACGCGAAGCGCGGCAAGCTCTTCGCCCGGTTGATCAAGAACATCGAGGTGGCGGGACGCACCGGCGGTGGCGACCCGGACGGCAACCCGACGCTCTACGACGCCATCCAGAAGGCCAAGAAGAACTCGGTCCCGCAGGACAACATCGAACGCGCCCGCAAACGCGGCGCCGGTGAAGAAGCGGGCGGCGCCGACTGGCAGACCATCACCTACGAAGGCTACGGCCCGAACGGTGTGGCCGTGCTGATCGAATGCCTCACCGACAACAAGAACCGCGCCGCCATGGAGGTCCGGACCGCGCTCACCCGGAACAACGGCTCGCTCGCCGACCCGGGTTCGGTCGCCTACATGTTCAACCGCAAAGGCGTCGTGATCATGCCCAAGGGCGAGGCGGCCGAGGACGACGTCCTCATGGCCGTGCTCGACGCGGGCGCCGAGGAGGTCAACGACCTCGACGAGAACTTCGAGATCGTCTCCGAGGCCACGGATCTCGTCCCGGTCCGGAAAGCCTTGCAGGAAGCCGGTTTCGAGTACGAGTCCGCGGATCTCACCTTCCTGCCGACGGTCAGCGTCCCGCTGGACGTCGACGGCGCGAAGAAGGTCTTCAAGCTCATCGACGCCCTCGAGGATTGCGACGACGTGCAGAACGTTTACGCGAACTTCGATGTCTCCGATGAGGTCATGGCCGAGGTCGGCTGATCGATTTTCCCGCCATGCCGTGGAAAATCGGTCCCGGGACTAGGTGCGGGCGCTCGCGTGGGGCAGAATGTCGCGCGTGACGACCTCCGAAGCCGATGCCCTCACCGCCGAAGAATCCGAACTCGTCCAGTGGATCGAGTCGCAGGCACAGGCGAGAGGGAACGCGGTCATCGCGGTCGAAGGTGACGAGGAGGACGCGAACTTCTGCTTCACCGCGTGCGCCTGGGCGCTGCACAACGTCGCGGAAGTGGTCGTGATCGGACTGCCCGAGCACATGGGGCCCGTCCTGCTCGACGCCTACGTCGACCGTGCGGCCGCCGGTGAGATCTTCGAGGTCGGCAAGCGCTACGACAATTTCTTCGAGGGCGCGCCGGTGGTCTTCGAACGGGTCGCGAAGGGGCACTATCCCGAGTACTTCGGGCACGCGTTCCTGATCTACCCGGACGGGGACTTCCCGGCGCTGCAGATGATCGTTGCCACGCCGGACGGCCACTTCCCGTGGCATCCGGACGCGCCGGAAGGCTTCGCGCAGTACCAGCCGGTGCTGACCGAATCCGGCGACCCGGAAAGCTGGACGCCGGGCGTCGACGGTCCCTGAGTCGCTGCTGAGCTAGTCGTCAGTCCGTGAAGGCCTCCTTCCCTACTTTCAGCGTAGGGAAGGAGGCCTTCACGGACTCGGCGATCGCCACGTTCGCCTCAGGCGTACCGGCAGTCACAGCGGCCGCGCGTGAAGGACTCCTTACACACCTTGCCTTGGTACCTGAAGGCGGCCTTCTGGTCGTGAGTGGCAAGGCTGGTTCTAACCGTCCAAACCACTCACGAGGCCTTTGACCTGGGGCGGTCCGGCGAAGTAGCGGGGTTGCGAAAGCCACTTTCGCAACAGCGTTTTGTGGGGGGCTGGGGTGTGGGACCACGCCCCCCCCCCCCCCCCCCCCCCCCCCCCCCCCCCCCCCCCCCCC
>NZ_JBVJLY010000005.1:0-227295 GCF_055584485.1 Amycolatopsis sp. NPDC102522
GCCCGGTCCCATTCCGAACCCGGAAGCTAAGCCTGACAGCGCCGATGGTACTGCAACCGAAGGGTTGTGGGAGAGTAGGACACCGCCGGACTAACATTAGAAGAAAAGGGCTCGGGCCCCGGTCGAGAACCACGAGTTCTCCCGGAGCCCGAGCCCTTTTCTCATACCCAAACCCGTCACACCCGTGTCCAGACGGAACACCCGTGCCTGAACCCGTGACACGCGTGACCAGAGCCGGATCTCGCGTGATTAGAGACGGAACACACGAGATCCGGCCCCAATCACACGAGTCACGGCTCTAATCACGTGAGTTACGGCTCTGGACACGCGAGATCCGGCTCTGGACACGCGAGATCCGGGGCCGGACACGCGTGTCACGCGTTCCGGCGGGAGGGGACGGGGCGGCGCAGAGGGCGGCGGGCCTCGCATTGAGAGGACTAAACGCGGGGAGCGGTGAGAGCGGGCAGGGTCTCGCCGAGGGGGCCGCGGACGACCGCGGAAGCCATGGAGTCGTAGGGCGTTTCGGCGCCATTGCAGATCACCACGTCGGCGCCGGCCCGCGAGGCCACGCTCACCAACGAGGCGGCCGGCTGCACGCTCAGCGAAGACCCGGCCACCAGCAGGAGATCGCTGCCGGAGACGGCGGCACGCGCGGCCCGAAGCAGGTTCTGGTCCAGGTGCTGACCGAAGGAGACGGTGGCCGACTTCAGGATGCCGCCACACAGCAGACACGGCGGATCGGTCTCCCCGGCCCGGACACGCTCCAGCGTCGAGCGCATGTCCCGGTGATCGTCACAGGACAGACAGACGGACTCGAACATCGTCCCGTGCAGTTCCAGCACCCGCTCCGGCGGAGTGCCCGCTTTTTGGTGCAGCCGGTCGATGTTCTGGGTGACGATGTGCGTCGGCGACAGGCGTTCGAGCGCGTAGTGCGCGGCATTCGGCACCGCGTCCCAGCCGGGATGCACCAGCCGTGCCTGCCAGGTCCGTTCCCGGACCTCACGGCTGCCTCGATACGCCTGGAGATTCGACATCTTCTCCGCGGCCGGATCGCGGGTCCACAGGCCCTGTGGACCGCGGAAGTCAGGGATCCCCGAATCGGTGGAGATCCCGGCGCCGGTCAGTGCGAC
Source organism: Amycolatopsis sp. NPDC102522 (assembly GCF_055584485.1). Classification (NCBI taxonomy): domain Bacteria; kingdom Bacillati; phylum Actinomycetota; class Actinomycetes; order Pseudonocardiales; family Pseudonocardiaceae; genus Amycolatopsis; species Amycolatopsis sp. NPDC102522. The sequence continues at coordinate 1,131 of NZ_JBVJLY010000005.1, forward strand.
GATCCGGCCGGCGCCGGTGACGAGCGAACGGGCCTTGCCCAGTCCGGTATCGGGGTCGGTGGTCACCGTCCCATGATGACCGCTACTTGACCGCGCTGCCCGCCTGCCAGTCCGCCCACGACTTCGACCAGTCGCCGTAGAGGTCCCAGACCGGCAGCTGCGGGCCACCGGAGTTGGTCACCTCGACGACGTCGCCGAGCCCCATGTTCTGGTAGAACCACTGGGCGTTGGCGGCGTTCAGGTTGATGCAGCCGTGCGACACGTTCGCGCTGCCCTGCGAGCCGACGCTGTTCGGGTTCTCGTGGACGAACTCGCCGTCGTTGGAGATCCGCAGCGACCACTTCTCGTTCGACTTGTAGTACCCCGGCTGGCCTTGGCAGACGCCGTAGGTGCACGAGTCCATCGTGTAATTCTCGTGTTTGTCCGAAATGACGTGCGCGCCCAAATGCGTGGGCGTGGCGTCCTTGCCCATGGAAATGGGCATCGATTTCGCCAGCTGGCCGTTGTGGAAGATCTGCATCTGCTCGGTGTTGCCGTCGGCCTTCGCGACCCAGGAATCGTGCACCTTGTACGTTTCGGTGCGGTCGGTCGCGCCGTAGACGCCATTGCCGAAATCGACGCCGTAGATCATCGCCGACACCTTGAGCGTCGTCCCCGCCTGCCAGTACGTCTTGGGGCGGTAATGGACGTTCTTGTCGTCGATCCAGTACCAGGAACCCTCCTGCTTCGGCGTGGACTCCACCGACAGCTTCTTCTCCACGTCGGCCTTGTTCTTCACCGGCTGGCCGAAGGAGAACACGATCGGCTGCCCGACGCCGACACCACCGGCCGCGGCGGCCGACGGGGCGGGGATCAGGTTCGGGTTCGCCTGCTGCTTCGGGCTCAGCGTGGAGACCCTGCTCTGCTGCTCGACAGGCTTTCCGTTGGTGCCCTGGGCGTGCGCCACGATCTTGTAGGTGCTGCCGTAGCCGAGCGGCTCGGTGGTCTTCCAGCTGAGGCCGTCGCCCGCCAGTTCGCCCTTCACCTGGTTGCCCTTGTCGGCGTTGCTGACCGTGACGTCGGTCAGCTTGCCGTGCTCGGCCTTGACCACCACCGGGATCGCCGGATTGACGTTCGTCCCGCCCGCCGGATCAATGGTCACCGAAACCGCGGCCTCGTCCGATGCGGAGTCGCCTCCGGTCGAATTCGTGGTGCTGTTCCCGCTTGAGGAAGAGCAGGCCGAGATCAACAACGCCGTGGCGAGTATTCCGGCCGTCGAAAGTAATGTCTTCTTGGGAAACATATGAGTCTCTTTTTACGTCGCTCGATCAGCGGAAAGTTCTCTTTCAAAAGTACGCGACGAAGAAGACGTGATCGATGCCGGTTGGTTGCTTGTCACGCCACGACGAGACCCGGTGCGCCGTAAAGACCTGGGCCATTGACGCTCAATTCACCCAAATAGGTCTTCGCGGCCTCGTAGGCCTCGGCGGTCAATGTCGTGGTGTGGCTGAAGTCCAGTGGGCTGACCCGCACCGGCTTCGGCCCCGGCACGTAGACCACGGGCACTTCGGCCGCGGCGATCGGCGCCTCCAGCACGGCCTGGTTCCGCATGCTGATCATCGCGGTGAACATCATCACCTCGGCGAAGGTCTGCGGGGTGCCGGGCATCTTGCCGGGGAAGGCGCAGTCGAGGACGACGAGCGACTTCGCGCCCATCGCGAGTGCTTGGCGCATCGGCACGTTGGCGACCAGGCCGCCGTCGTAGAGCATGCGATCCCCGAACGGCACCGGCGGATAGATCCCCGGGATCGCGCAGCTGGCCAGCAAGGGCGCCAGAACGGGGCCTGAGCGGATCAGCAGCGGCTCGGCGGTGTCGACGTCCGTCGCGACGACGCCCAGCGGCAGCGCGAGATCCTCGAACCGGACGCCCTCGCCGATGTGCTCGTCGACGATCGCGGCGAGTCCCTTGTTGGGGAACAGGTTGGTTTTGCTGTGCCGCAGGGTCCGCACCTGACTGAGGACGCCGCCGGGGAACGCCTCATGCCGCGTCATCCGCGACCAGATCCGGTTCAGCCTGTCTCCCGATTCACCCCCGAGGGCGAGGACGGCCGCGTTCAGCGAACCCACCGAGGTGCCGACGACGAGGTCGGGAGCGAGGCCGGCTTCCGAGAGCGCCTGCAGCATCCCGACCTGCATGGCGCCGAGACTGCCGCCACCGCCGAGGACGAAACCGATCGGCTGGGGCAGGTTCAGGGCGGCCATGCCCGGAATCTAGTCGTCCGCGCCGATCTTCGCCGGGGTGGCTTCTTCGGCTGTGACGCCGAGCGCTTTCTTCTTCTTGTAGCGCAGCAGGAAGAACACGGCCACGCCGACGAGCACGCCGAGAACGACCAGGCCGCCGGTGTTCAGCACGCCTTCGACCTTCTTCGCGGCCTCACCGAGGGCGGCGCCGATGCCGATGTGGATGGCCGACCAGCAGGCCGCGCCCGCCGCGGCGGCGGGCAGGAACTTGCGGAACGGCAGGCCAGAGGTCCCGGACGCCGCCGGGGTCAGCGTGCGGATCACCGGGAGGAACCGCGCGAAGAACACCGCCCACGCGCCCCGCCGTTCGAGCACGCCCGTCGCCTTGTCCCAGGCGTCGAGGCCGTACTTGCGGATCAGCTTCGTTTCGCGCAGGCGTGGGCCGAAGCGTTTGCCGATCGCGTAGCCGAGGGAGTCGCCCAGTGCGGCGCAGACCGTCACGACCGCCCACAGGGTCAGGAACCGGGAGACCGACGTCGCCGTCGTGGCCGCGATCAGCAGCCCTGATTCGCCGGGTGCGATGAAGCCGAGCCCGATGGTGCATTCGGCGAACACCAGTCCGCCGGTCGCCGCGACCAGTCCCGGTTCGGGGAGACCCTGCAGCCAATTGAGGAGATCCGTTACCAACGCCACCAGGTCACTTTACTGATTCGTGACCTGGTGGGTGGCGATGTCGCGGACAGGGTGACCGGAGTCACCGAGCCAGCAGCGAGCTGGCTTCCTGGGCAGCGGTCCCTTCGGCGGCGAGGTGCGCCAGGTTCTCCGACAGTGCTTCGCCGCGGCGGGCCTTCGTCTGCGCGAAGAGGCGCCCGGCGCGGTAGGACGACCGCACCAGCGGCCCGGCCATGACGCCGGCGAAGCCCATCGCTTCGGCCGCGTTCGAGTGCTCGACGAACTCTTCGGGCTTGACCCAGCGGTCGACCGGGTGGTGCCGGGGCGAGGGGCGCAGGTACTGGGTGATCGTGAGGATCTCGCAGCCCGCGTCGACCAGGTCCTTCATCGCGGGCGCGACCTCGTCGGGGGTCTCGCCCATACCCAGGATCAGGTTCGACTTCGTCACCAGACCGGCCTCACGAGCCTTCGTGATGACCTCCAGCGACCGCGCGTACCGGAAACCAGGACGGATCCGCTTGAAGATCCGCGGCACCGTCTCCACGTTGTGCGCCAAAACCTCCGGCCGCGAACCGAACACCTCGGCCAACTGCTCCGGGTCGGCGTTGAAGTCCGGGATCAACAGCTCGACACCGGTACCCGGGTTCAACGCGTGGATCTGACGCACGGTCTCCGCGTACAACCACGCGCCACCGTCCTCCAGATCGTCACGCGCGACACCGGTGACCGTCGAGTAGCGCAGGCCCATGGCCTGGACGCTTTCGGCGACCTTGCGCGGCTCGGTGCGGTCCAGCTCGGCGGGTTTGCCGGTATCGATCTGGCAGAAGTCACACCGACGGGTGCACTGGTCGCCGCCGATCAGGAAGGTGGCCTCACGGTCTTCCCAGCATTCGTAGATGTTGGGACAACCGGCTTCTTCGCAGACGGTGTGGAGGCCTTCGCGGCGCACCAGGCCTTTGAGTTCGGTGAACTCCGGTCCCATCCGGGCGCGCGTCTTGATCCACGACGGCTTCTTTTCGATGGGAGTCTGGGAATTCCGGACCTCGAGCCGCAACAGCTTGCGGCCATCTGGGGCAGCACTCACACCGTCACCCTACGCCCGCCGGAGTAGTGGTCGCCGCTCACGCGGGGTCGGGGGTGACGCCCGTCAACTTGGTGGTCACGTCCCACAAGGCGGCACCGAGCGATTCGCTTTTCGCGGGGACCAACGGCCGCACCTTGACCGGAGCGCCGCGAAGCCCGCCGAGCCCGCGCGGGCCGATGTAGTCGCCGCCCTCGACCTCGGGGGAGGTCGCCGCGAACAGCTGCGGCAGCGTGCCCTGACGGGCGTTCTGCGCGATGAAGATCTCGCCGATCCGGTTCCCCGCGCCGACGAGCGCGCGCACCACCGGGTTGCGGTAGGAACGGGCCATCCCCGAACCTAGTCCGGTCCAGGTGTAGCCGGGGTGCGCGGCCACGCTGACGACGTCCTCGCCCGCGGCGCGCAGCCTGCGGTCGAGTTCGAGCGCGAACACCTGGTTGGCGAGCTTCGACTGGCCGTAGGCCGAGCCCGGGTTGTACATCCGGCGTTCGAAGTTCGGGTCGGCGACGTCGATGCGCGCGCCTGTCGCCGCGACGCTCGACAAGGTCACGACACGCGCCTTCGAGCCGCCGCGCAGTGACGGCAGCAGCAGCCAGGTCAGCACCGCGTGCCCGAGATGGTTCGTGCCGAACTGGGTCTCGAAGCCGTCCTTGGTGTGGCCGCGCGGGGTCGCCATCACGCCCGCGTTGTTGACCAGGACGTCGAGCTTTCCGTCCGACAGCTCCTGGACCTTCTTCGCGGCTTCGCGGACCGAGTCGAGGTCGGCGAGATCCAGCCGGACGAGTTCGGGCGCTTTCCCTGTCGCGGCCGCGCGCACCTGTTCCAGCGCCTTGGCCCCGCGCTCCGGCGACCGGCAGCCGAGCAGCACGCGGGCCCCCTTGCCCGCGAGCACCTCGGACATGCGCAGTCCGAGCCCCGAGTTCGCGCCGGTGACGAACACGGTCCGGCCGGTCTGATCAGGGATGTCGGCCTCGGTCCAGCGCGCGTGAGCAGCCATGTCGGTCACCTAACTACATCGTCGGTGGCACTGCCACGGCAGGTCAGGCGCTCGGCGCGAGCAGCCGGAGCAGGTGGCCCATGGGGCTGCGGCGGCGGGCGGGCTTCGCGTGCCTGCCGTGCCGGAGCAGGGTGGCGAACGCGCCGCCGACCTTGGTGATCTCCGCGGCCGGTTCCTTGCCGTCGGCCAGTCCCGCCGTCAGCGCGAGGGTGCGCAGTTCGGCTTCGTGCGACGGGATCAGCGCGGGGCACCGCTCGAGGCCCGCGTCGAGAACGGCGCGAAGGGTCTCGTGCTCGGTGGTGGCGCTGTTCCAGGCACGGGTGACGGCTTCGACGCGGTCGAGCGCGAGGTCCTGGTCGGCGTAGTCCGGGTCGGTCATCTCGGCGCGGAGACGGCCGGCGAACACCTGATTCCACTTGTACCGAAGCGCGACGAGAAGCTCTTCTTCGTTCGCGAAGTACTTGGTGGCGCCAGGGATTTCTTCGAGTGAAAGCGCGTCGGACGGGTGGTGACCCGCCTGGCGCAGTGCGGCTTCGAGGATGTCGCGCCGCTGGTAGAAGTCGTTCCAGCTCATGATGTGGGCTCCCCTCCGTGACCCGGTTCATACCGCAGGTTTGCGGCATACTCCCGGTACGGACCTGACAGCAGTCAACATACCATGGGTATGGAGCGGGACCGGCGGCGTAAAGTTGTGAAGGTGGCGACAATGAGGTCAAGGCGGCTGGACTATTCCGAGTCCACCCGGTCGGCACTCGTCGAGAGTGCCGTGGAGCTGTTCACCAAACGCGGGTACGCCGGCACGTCTCTCGATGAGATCGCCAAGCGGGCCAGGGTGACGAAAGGCGCGCTCTACCACCATTTCAGTGGGAAGCAGGCGCTCTTCGAAGCTGCCTTCGACACTGTCGAGAGCCAGGTCTTCGACAGGCTCGAAAAGATCATGAACGGTCCGGATTCGCCGTGGGAACGGGCGCTCGCCGGGCTGAGGGGCTTCCTGCAGAGCTGCCTCGACCCGGCGTACCAGCGGATCGCGATCCACGAAGCGCCGGTGGTGATGGGCTGGGAGCGCTGGCGCGAGGCGGAGGAACGGTGCAGCTTCGGCCTGGTCCGCACCGGGATCCAGTCGCTCATCGAGGTCGGCGAGGTCGACGACGTCCCGGTGGACGTCACCGCGCGGCTCCTGTTCGGCGCGCTGTCGAGCGCCGCGATCGAGATCGCGAGCTCGCCGGAGCCGAAGAAGGTCAGCGCCCAGGTCGAAGAGGTCCTGGTGCGGCTGCTCGTCGGCTTCCGCCGTGTTCCGCCTGCCGAGCATGGGAAAGCGAGCTGACGTAGCCGTCTATATGGTGGCCTCGTGGACCTCAGGATCTTTACCGAGCCCCAGCAGGGGGCCAGCTACGAAGACCTGCTCCGGGTGGCCAAGGCCACCGAGGACGCGGGTTACGACGCCTTCTTCCGCAGCGATCACTACCTGAAGATGGGATCGGCGACCGGGCTTCCGGGGCCGACCGACGCGTGGATCACCCTCGCGGGTCTCGCCCGTGAGACCAGCCGGGTGCGACTGGGCACCCTCGTCACCGCCGCCACCTTCCGGCATCCGTCGGTGCTCGCGATCTCGGTCGCGCAGGTCGACCAGATGTCCGGCGGCCGAGTCGAACTCGGCCTCGGTTCGGGCTGGTACGACGACGAGCACACCGCCCTCGGCCTCGACCTGCCGCCGATCAAGGAGCGCTTCGACCGCTACGCCGAGCAGCTCGCGGTGGTCACCGGGCTGTGGGAGACGCCGGAGGGGGAGACATTCTCCTTCGACGGCGAGCACTACAAGCTCGTCGACTCGCCCGGCCTGCCGAAGCCGGCTCAGCGGCCCCGGCCGCCGGTGATCATCGGCGGCGGCGGCAAGAAGCGCACCCCGGCGCTCGCCGCTCGTTACGCGGACGAGTTCAACCTGCCGTTCGTGGGCCCGGAATTCGCCGTCGAGCAGTTCGGCCGGGTCGACGACGCCGCGCGCGAGATCGGCCGCGACCCCAAGGAGATCCTCCGGTCGGTCGCGCTCGTCGTCGCCGTGGGCCGTGACGAGGCCGAGGTCGCGAAGCGCGCCGCGGTGCTCGGGCGCGAGGTGGGCGAGCTGCGGGAGAACGGCCTGGCGGGGACGCCGTCGGAGGTCGTCGACAAGATCGGGCAGTGGCGGGAGAAGACCGGGATCACCCGGCTCTACCTGCAGCTGCTGGACCTCTCGGATCTGGACCAGGTCGAGCTGATCGCTTCCGAGGTCGCACCTCAGCTGGACTGAAAGTACGTGAAGGCCCCCTTCATTGCGCCTAGCGCAATGAAGGGGGCCTTCACGTACTTCTAGACGTATTCGACGTCCACACTGGCGATGGAGCCGCCGGGGCTGAAGGAGATTCCCGACGGGTTGCCGTTGACGGCGGGGTAGCCCTCTTCCCGATGGCAGTTCGGACGGCAGTACTGGACGACGACCTTGTAGGTCCCGCTCGGGCAGAAGCCGGCGGCCCAGGTCGAGCCGTTCGTGTCCGTCCAGCAGCTCGGGGGTACCGCCGACGCGACGGCAGGCGAAGCCAGCATGCCTCCGACGGCGGCCGCGACCGCCAGGACGCGCGCGAATTCGCGCATGGTTTCCTCCCAGTGGGGCCGACGGTGTTTCCGTGGCCCTACTGGAAAGCGTGGCACAAGAACTAGTTCTGCAGAGCGAAAGTGACACCTGCGGCGGCGGGTGCCTCGGGCCGCGGCAGCCAGCGTTCGCCGTTGACCAGCAGATCGCCTTCCAGCGCCGCGAGGACGGCTTCGCGCGCCATCGGCAGCACCGACGCCACGGTGACTTCACGGTCGAGTTCGTACGAGAGCGACGTCACGCCCGCGTCCCGGATGCCGCACGGGACGATCTTGTCGAAGGCGCCCAGGTCGGGATTGCAGTTCAGCTCGAAACCGTGCATGGTCACGCCGCGCTGCACGCGGATGCCGATCGCGGCGATCTTCCGCTCCACGCCGCGGTCGTCGGCGGGGATCCAGACGCCGCTGCGGCCCTCGACCCGGCCGGTGTGCACGCCGAGCTGGTCGCAGACGGTGATCAAGGCCTCTTCGAGACGCCGCACGTAGTGCACCACGTCGATCGGGTCGGCGAGTTTGACGATCGGGTAGCCGACCAGCTGACCCGGTCCGTGCCAGGTGATCTTGCCGCCGCGGTCGACGTCGAGCACCGGGGTGCCGTCTGTCGGCCTGTCCTCGGCTTCGGTGCGTTTGCCCGCGGTGTACACCGACGGGTGTTCCAGCAGGAGCATGGTGTCTGGGCCTTCGCCGTCGGCACGGGCTGTCACGTGGCGGCGCTGGATTTCCCAGGCTTCGGTGTAGTCGATCGTCCCGATCTCGCGGACGTCGACGGGCTCGGTGGCGGCACGGCATGACGTGGTCGAAGAGCTCACCTGAGCGACACTACGCCGGGTCTTCCGGCCGGGGCAGCAGCCCCAGCCCGGCCGCCGAAATCAGGCCCGCGCCCCCCACCGCGAGTACGGATCCCGCGGTGTCGGTCAGCCAGTGCACACCCAGCACGATGCGGCAGAGCGCACCCACGAGCGTCGCCGCGACGGCGATCATGATCGCGAGACGCACCAGCCGCGGGCGTGTCCAAGCGCACAGCAGGACCGCGACGAACCCGGTGCAGGCGACGGCGACGACATGTCCGCTCGGGTAGCTCGGATCGGGGAATTCGCGGGGCCGATCCCGATAGAACAGCGGTTTGGCGATCAGGCTGGTCAGGCGGCACAGCACCAGGACGACCGCGAGTTTGACGCACAACGCGGTCAGCTCCCGGCGGCGTAGCGCGATCACCACCAGCACCGCGCCCAGCGCGAACGGCAGGACCGGGCCGAGGACGTTCGTGACGAGGTCGGCCACCTGCCCGAGGGGCCGGGTGTACTGCCCGCGGAAGGTGTCGGCGAGGGCGACGTCCACCGGCGGCGGCCGTTTGTCCACGGACAGCCCGAGGATGACGAAGCCGATCAGCAGCAGGGTTCCGGCGAGGGTGTACAGACCGCGCCGCGCGGTCATGTCGCGGCGGCCAGCGCGTCCTCGAGGGTCGGGTGACGGAATTCGTACCCGGCTTCCTCCAGCGCCTTGGGCATGGCGCGTTGCCCGAACAACGCTATCTCCTCGGCCGCCTGCCCGAGGGCGATCTTCATGGCGAACCCGGGGACCTGCCAGATCGCCGGCCGGTGCACGGCGCGGCCCAACGCCTTGGTGAAGGCCACGTTCGTGGCGGGCTGTGGTCCGGAGAGGTTCACCGCGCCGGACAGGGACTCGTTCTCCAGCGCGAAGACGATCGCGCCGACCTCGTCGTCGAGCGAGATCCACGGCATGTACTGCTTGCCGTCACCGAGTTTCCCGCCGAGCCCCAGGCGGAACAGTGGCCGCAGGACGTCGAGGAGCCCGCCCTTGCGCGAGAGCACCAGCCCGGTCCGGACACGCACGACACGAGCGCCCGCGGTGGCAGCGGCCTCGGTGGCGCCTTCCCAAGCGGTGCAGAGTTCGGCGAGGAAACCTCGCCCCACCGGACTCGATTCGTCCACAAGGGACGGACCGGGGTCGCCGTAGTAGCCGACGGCGGAGGCGTTGACCATGACGGGGATCCCGTGTTCGGCGACGGCTTCCGCGAGCACCTCCGTCGGTTCGACCCGGCTGTCGAGCAGAACCTGTTTGCGGGCCGCGCTCCAGCGTCCGGGCAGCAGCGGGGCGCCCGCGAGGTTCACGACGGCGTCGACGCCGTCGAGCGCGCCGTCCGCGATCTCCCCGGCGGGGGGATCCCAGCGGCGCTCGTCGCTGCTTCGCTCCTCCCGGCGTACCAGGCGGACCACTTCGTGTCCGGAGCCGCGCAACCGCTTCGTCAGGGAGGTGCCGATCAGTCCGCTCGCGCCCGCGATCAGAACTCGCATGAACCGATCGTGTCCTATCCGCGATCCGGTCGCACGCTCAGGTTCGCAGTTGCCCGGCCACGTCCGACGCGGCGGTGAGCAGCACCAGCACCGGGATCGTCGCGGCGGGGCGGAGCCGGTAGCTGCCCCGCTTGTCCTGCTCGACGATCCCGGCGCCGGTCAGGGCCTTGAGGTGGTGATACAGCTGGCCGGGGGAGCCGAGTTCGGCGGCCTCCTGCAGGGCGGGCGCGGTCTGCGCACCTTTTTGGGCCAGCGTCCGCACGAGCGCCACCCGCGCCGTGCTGGACAGGGCCGCGAGGACCTCGACCCGCGGCCCGTCCGCGAAGGCCAGCATCGGACCGGGCGTGACGTTGATCGCCCAGCTCAGTTCGAGCGGGTCGGTCAGTTCGCCGTGGTAGCCGACCAGTCCGCCGGGGCTCGCCGCGGACTCGGCCTGGTGCTGACTGTGCTGACTTTCGAGCGTGGCGACCCGTGCTTCGAGGGCGGCGATCCGGTCGGCGAGCTCAGCGTTCATACCGGTTATCTATACCTTCGATCAGCAGAGCGCTCGCTCCAGGGCGGCGAACCGCGCCGGATCGGACAGTGCCGCGAGCAGGGCGTCGATGAGCGGCAACTCGTTCTGCGTGTCCTGGTCGGTCACCCCGTGGAGCAGGACGGCCGCCGTGCCGGAATGCCCGCCCTGCCACCGCACGGAAAGCCCGATGGTGAGCGTGCGCGGCAGGGCCCCGTCCTTGATGAGCACCTCGCTCGCGCCGGGCGGTACGCGGTCGGCAAGTGGCCGCGCGAGGATCTCGCGGGCGAGCGCGCCACCCGGCCGGTAGCGGCCGGACGCCAAGCTGCGGTGGAGTGAGAACAGTTCCGACGCCGTCCCCCTGGCGTGACCCTCGACCCACGGCCACTGCGCGTCCGGCGTCCCCGGCATGTCCGGCCAGCGTTCGAACGCTTCGGCGCGGAACGCGGGGTCGGCCACGAATCGCCGCGCCACCGCGTCGCCCAGCGCCCGCCGGACCGCGACGGGACTGCCGGGCGGCGGCGCGTACTCCGGCATCATCAGCATCAGGACTTCGCCGCCCAGCGAACGGGTGTCCGGCCGCGCCCAGCCCCCTCGTAGCGCCGCGAGCTGAAGGGCGGGATCGCCGAGGCGGGTGCGGAGGTAGTCGGTGGCGGCGTTGTCGCTGAAGAAGATCATCGCTTCGGGGACCCTCGCCAGCGGGACGCGCTGCTCGGGGTCCTTGGCGATGCCGAAGTCGTCGCAGGGGATCCCCAGCCAGGTGAGTGCGTGGAAATGCGCGCGGCCGTCGGAGACGAACGGGTGGTGGGCGTCCCAGTCGCCCACCCGGATCTGTTCCTTCGGATCGAGCCTGCCCTCGGCGACCGCGACCGCGTACGCGCTTAGGTGCACGACCTTGATGGACGAAGCCAATAGCCGCCGGACATCGGCGTTGCGAGAAGCCCGGCGGCCCGCGCCGTCGTCGATCAGGACGGAGACATCGCCCCGGTGGGCGGCGATCCAGTCGAGCCAGCCCTGTTGTGTCGACGTGTCCGGCTGGGCCGCGCTCGCGGTCCCCGGCAGCAGCAACGCGGCCGATCCGGCGGCGGCTCCGGCCAGCAGATGGCGTCTCGTCAGCATGGGTAGCACCCTCCCTCTTGTTTTCCGTAATTCCGGAATACTAGAGTCCAGGGTGGCTGTCAAATCCCGCGTTTAGTCCTCTGGATGCGGTAGTGGGCCGACCGCTCACCGCTGTGCCTCTCTCTTGCAGTACGTGAAGGCCCCCTTCATTGCGCTAGGCGCAATGAAGGGGGCCTTCATGTACTACCGGAGGATCAGAGACCGAGCTCGTCCTCGAAGTTGCCCTCTTCCAGGCGCTGCTTGATCGTCGTGACGAAGCGGCCCGCGTCGGCCCCGTCCACCAGGCGGTGGTCGTAGGTCAGCGGCAGGAAAGCCATCGACCGGACGGCGATCGTGTCGTTGCCGTCGGCGTCCGCGATCACGACCGGGCGCTTCACGACCGCGCCGGTACCGAGCATGCCGGACTGCGGCTGCACGATGATCGGCGTGTCGAACAGGGCGCCGTTGGAGCCGATGTTCGTGATCGTGAAGGTGCCGCCCGACAGCTCGTCCGGCTTGATCTGGCCCGAACGCGCGCGGCCCGCCAGGTCGGCGATGCGGTGCGCGAGACCGGCGAGGCTGAGCTCACCCGCGTCGTGGATGACCACCGACAGCAGACCCTTTTCGGTGTCCACCGCGATCCCCAGGTGCACCGCACCGTGGTAGGTGATCTCCTTCGTGTCCTCGTTGTAGGACGCGTTGACGTTCGGGTGCTGCTTGAGCGCCTCGACGGTGGCCTTCGCGAAGAACGGCAGGAACGTCAGGTTGACGCCCTCGCGCTCCTTGAAGGCCGCCTTCGCCCGCTGGCGGAGCTTGGCGATCTTCGTGACGTCCACCTCGTGGACCTGCGTGAGCTGCGCGGAAAGCTGCAGCGACTCGCGGGTCTTCACGGCGGTGATCTGACGGATCCGGCTGGCCTTCTGCACGGTGCCGCGCAGAGCCGCGAGCTCCGGCGAAACCGCGGCCTTGCGCGGAGCCGACGGGGCGGCGGCGGCCGGAGCGGCGGCAGCGGGCTGCGCGGCGGGAGCCGGGGCGGCCTTCTGCTTGGCTTCGGCGGCCGCGAGCACGTCCTGCTTGCGGATGCGGCCACCGACACCGCTGCCGGTCAGCGACGACAGGTCGATGCCGTGCTCCGAAGCGAGCTTGCGGACCAGCGGCGTCACGTACGGCGCGTTGTCCGAACCGTTGTCGCTGCTCGCCGCGGCGGGCTTCGGCGCGGGCTGGGCAACCGGCTTCGGCGCCTCGGCGGGCTTCGGGGCGGGAGCCGCTTCGACCTTGGGCTCGGGCTTCGGTTCCGGCTTGGGTTCCGGCTTCGGCTCGGGCTTGGGCTCGGCCTTCGGGGCCGGGGCGGACCCGGCGGCACCGATCACCGCGAGGACACCGCCGACCTCGACGGTCTCGTCCTCGCCGGCGCGGATCTCCAGCACGGTGCCGGCGACCGGGGACGGGACCTCGGTGTCGACCTTGTCCGTGGAGATCTCGAGCAGCGGCTCGTCGACCTCGACGCTCTCGCCGACCTGCTTGAGCCACCGGGTGACGGTGCCCTCGGTGACGCTCTCGCCCAGCTCGGGCAGCTTCACCTCGGTGCCTTCACCACCCGAAGCCGGCGCGGTGTCCGGCTGGGACGGCGCGGAGGCCTGCTCCTGCGCGGGCTCCGGCTCGGGTTCGGGCTGCGCCTCTTCGGCGGCGGGCGCGGCGGAGCCGGAGGACTCCGGCACCCCGCCGGTCCCGTCGTCGATGACGGCGAGCTCGCCGCCGACCTCGACGGTCTCGTCTTCCTGGGCGCTGATCTTCACGACCTTGCCGGCGACCGGGGACGGGACCTCGGTGTCGACCTTGTCCGTGGAGATCTCGAGCAACGGCTCGTCGACCTCGACGGTGTCGCCCTCCTGCTTCAACCACCGGGTGACGGTGCCCTCGGTGACGCTCTCACCGAGCTCCGGCAACGTGACGGAGTAGGCCATCGTTCGCTGACTCCCTTGATATGTCTTGCTTGGTCTTCTGGTTCTTCGACGGTGAGACGTCAGCTGTGGACGTGCAGCGGCTTGCCCGCCAGGGCGAGGAACGCTTCACCGAGGGCCTCGGTCTGCGTGGGGTGCGCGTGGATGAGCGGAGCCACGTCCTCGGGGAACGCCTCCCAGCTGTAGATCAGCTGCGCTTCGCCGATCAGCTCGCCGACGCGGTCGCCCACCATGTGCACGCCCACGACCGGCCCTTCCGGGGCCTTGATCAGCTTGACCCCACCGGAGGTCTTGAGGATCTGGCTCTTGCCGTTGCCGCCGAGGTCGTAGGTGAAGGTGGTGACGTCGGAGCCGTACTTCTCCTTCGCCTGCGACTCGGTGAGACCGACCGAAGCGACCTCGGGGTGCGAGTAGGTGACGCGCGGGATGCCGCTCTCGTCGATCACGCGCGGCTCCTGGCCGGCGATCTCTTCCGCGACGAAGATGCCCTGCTGGAACCCGCGGTGTGCGAGCTGCAGGCCAGGGACGATGTCGCCGACGGCGTAGACGTTCGGCAGGTTGGTGCGCAGGCGGTCGTCGGTGAGGACGAAACCGCGCTCCATCTTGACGCCGGCCTCCTCGTACCCGTGCCCGGCCGAGTTCGGGCCGCGGCCCACGGCGACCAGCAGCAGGTCGGCTTCCAGCGTCTCGCCGGACTCCAGCGACACGCTGACGCCGTTGTCGTCCTGCTTGGCACCGGTGAACCGGACGCCGGTCTTGAAGGCGATCTTGCGACGGCGGAAAGCGCGCTCGAGCTGCTTGGACGCGTACTCGTCCTCGTTCGGGACCAGGCGGGGCAGCGCCTCCACGATGGTGACGTCGACGCCGAAGGACGCCCAGACGGACGCGAATTCGACACCGATGACACCACCGCCGAGGACGACCACCTTCTTCGGGATGTAGTCCAGCGAAAGCGCCTGCTCGCTCGCGATGATGCGCCCGCCCAGCTCCAGGCCGGGCAGCGTCCTCGAGTACGAGCCGGTGGCGAGGATGACGTTCTTGCCGGTGTAGCGGGTGCCGTCGACCTCGACGGTCGTGCCGCCGACGAACGTCCCGGTGCCCTCGACGAGGTTCACCTTGTGCGCCTTGGCCAGGCCCTGGAGGCCCTTGTACAGGCGGGAGACGATCCCGTCCTTGTACTTGTTGACCCCGGCGATGTCGATGCCTTCCAGCACGGCCTTGACGCCGAAGGTCTCGGCGTCGCGGGTCTCGTCGGCGACCTCCGCCGCGTGCAGGAGGGCCTTGGTCGGGATGCAGCCTCGGTGGAGGCACGTCCCGCCAAGCTTGTCCTTTTCGATCAGGGTGACGGAAAGGCCCAGCTCGGCCGCGCGGAACGCGGCGGCGTAGCCGCCCGATCCGCCACCCAGGATCACAAGGTCGGCGGAGGTGTCGGTCACTTCAATAACTCCTCGGCAAGCGGTAGGGGTGGTGCTCTGGCGCCGCTTCGCGCGGTATACGCGCGCGCGGACACTTGCCATCTTGTCACTACGTGTGGAGAGCCTGCGACCTAGCCGGGTATGCGACGGCGAGCACACGCCCGTGTCGGGATAATGGACACCGGACGCGAGTGGGAAGTGAGGTGGTCGGAGTGGGTCTGTTCGACTCGCTGCGCCGGCGCTCTAAAGGTGGGCAAAAGCCCGGTACGCTGCGGAAAGCCTCGTCAAACGACTTCAAGCATCTCGAAGAGTGGTCCTCTTCACGGACCGGTGTCGAGGCCTATGTGGAGCCCAAGACCAACGTCACGGAGACCACAGTGGTCCTCATCGCCCATGACGGCGAGTGGACGCGGCGGCGGGTCGACAGCCTTGACGCGGCGCAGCAGTTCGGTCACAAACGGTCGATCCCCGTGTACGAGGTGGCGCGGGTCGGCTACCCGAAGCGGATGCGTGAGTACACCGAGCGGAAGAAGCGCGGCGAAGCCTGACTCTGCGTGAGGGTCGCGGACCGGTGTTTGGCTACCCGCTGGAGTCGGGCTGTGTCTCGGTGTGCTTGTGGGGCTCGGTCGCAGGTGCGGTCCGTGAAGGCCTCCTTGAGGGACCCTGGGTCCCTCAAGGAGGCCTTCACGTGCCTTCAGGCGAGCGAAGCGGCGGTGACGCGTCGGTCGGGGTGGTCGTGAGTGGCGATTTCGGGTTAGGGCCGAGAGTGTCTTAGGTACCTACTGCCGTGCGGTTTCGTGCGGCTAGGACGACACGCGTGATCCGATGGACGACACGTGTGTCCAGACGGACGACTCGCGGAGAGGGCCTGCCATCACGCGTGCCGTCCACTCGGAAACACGGCCTAACCGGACCGTCACGCGGATTGGGCCAAAAGAAGCAGGTGCCGCTCCAGCAGCGCACGGAACGTCGGATGGACCGTCGTGCCGAGCGCGGGGTCGATCTCGACCGTCCGCCACTGCTCGCCGGCGGCCGTCAGCAGCACGACGGCCGGGTCCGCGATCACGACGACACCGCCTTCCGCGCGCAGTTCCGCCGTTCCGAGCAGCCGGGGGAAGACGACGTCGGCGGGCAGGCCGTCGCAGGTCATGAGGAACTCGCGGTAGTCGTCGGGTAGCCGGAGGCCGAGCCGCGCCTCGGCCGCGCCGATGGTGCGGAGTGACGCCGCCGGGGGTGTGGTGCCGACGCCGCGAAGCCGGAGGATGCCTGAGATCATCTCGCGCCACGAACCGGTGTCCGGTGGGTAGCGCTCGTACAGCGCCGCGACCAGCGAACCGGCGCACAGTTCCGGCCAGCCGCCGAGACCCAGTGGGTCGGCTCCCGCGGCCAGGCGCGGCGCGAGCCGCCGTGTCGCGGCGAGCACGGCGACGTCCGGGCGGCCCTGCCGCGACGCGATCTCCGCCCAGGCGTCGAGGTCGCCGCGCGCGACGGCCTCGCGCAACCGATCCGGCCGTGATGGCCCGAGGTGCGAGACGGTCTCGCCGATCGGGGAGCCGCCGAGCAGACCGTCGAGATCGGACACCCGCCGGGCGAGGTACGTGTCGTGGGCGCGCTCCTCGGCGTCGAGGTCGAGCGGAGTCATCGCCGCGGCCCAGTCCGGCCACGCCTCCCGCGCTTCGAAGAGCATCGCCCACGCTCGGGCCTGCACGGCGCCGGGGAGCAGCGCGGTGACGGGACGTTCGGTCAGCGCGTGCCAGTGCGTGATCAACCTGTCGGCGTCCGCCATCGCGCCGGACGTGGCGAACATCAGCGCCGCGTGCCCGATCCGGTCGTCGAGCGTCGTGTCGTCGCCGCTGAGCACGTCCCTGATCGCGCCTTCGAGATACGCGTCCCTGTCCACGGAACCGACCTTGCCACACCGGGTTCTCCTCCGGCGCGCTGCCTCATGGGGCAGTTCATCGGGCCATGCGTTGACGACTGATCCATTCGGCCGCCACGCTTGCTGGACATCCGCATCGCAACGAATTCACCGGCCCGCATCCGCGTGTCCGGTCATTGTCCGCGCGTGAAGGACAAAGGGGTGGGGAATGGAAGTCAAGAACGTCGGCATGGTCCTTTTTCCGCACGGGGACCTGCATGTCGCGCGGACCGGGACACCGCCGCTCAAGGTTTCCTTCCATGCTCAGCTGTTCGACGAAACCAAGCCCGGTCGCTATGAGGTCAGGGAAGTCACCAGGGATTGCGTGTTCGACTTCTTCGCGCCGCACAAACCGGTCGGGCACCGATTCGACGGATTGCCCTCGATCAACCCGGCCACAGGCATCGTCACGCCGGGAGATCCCGGAGTCTTCCTGTTCCAGGTCCGCTGGGGAAACGTCTATCTGGTCGGCCGTCTCCAAGTCCACGAAGGAATCACCGCGTGGTGGTTCGGGAATGATTCGCTGACGACGGTGCTCGACAGCGAATTCGGCCACGCTCAGCCGTCCCTCTACGCGAAATTCACCGACGACGCCACGGGCGCCGACCGGATCGGCGACATCACCGGGCACGGGTACGTGACCTTGACGCCGGACGATCCGGCGAAGCTCAAGATCACGCCGCAGGGCAGGGTGCAGGGGCTGGCCGAGACGACCGATCCCGCCGTGCCCACCGGGATCAAGGGAACCTTTCTCGGCGTCACCAATCCGCTTCCGGTCAGGGTGGTCGACTACGGGAAGGCACGCCAGAACCTCGAACCGGTGCAGACGCCCGACGTGGCGCGCGCCGACGAGATGGTCAACATCCTGTTCATTCCGGAGGGGTTCCAGGACACCGACACGGACCGAAAGGCCTTTGACCTCATCGTCGCCAACACCGTCCGGGAGCTTTTCGACAAACCGAGGCATCAGCCCTACGCGATGCTGGAAGCCGGGTTCAACATCTTCAAGGCCTATCTGCCCTCGCGTGATCACTACCTCACCTGTGGCTTCAGGATCACCGACGACGACTTCAACCGGGCGAAACCCATTCCGTTCAACGGGCGGCTGGGAAGCGAGAAGACCAGCTACACCATGCAGGAACTCGTCACCAGGGTCGGGCTGCCGATGCACAACGAGAGCCGGTTCGATTTGGTGACGATCTGGCAGGGGCAGAGCCTGAAGGACTTCGACGCGTCGCGAGTGGACCCGAAGCTGATCGCCGAGTGGCGGGCGCACGACGCCGTCGGGATCCTGCACGCGCGCGACACGGTGTTCGGGATGTACCTGGGACAGCGGCCCGGAGACCGTCCGTTCGGGACTTCGGCGCCACCGGTGAAGCCGCCGGCGCTGGGAGACACCACGCACGCCGATCTGAGCGCCTTCGTCGCGCGGATGTACGAGTTCTACAACCCGGACGCGACCAGGCTCCTCACTCCCGACCCTCGCCGCAACGCGCCGGAACGGTACGCGGCGGGACACGAGAACCCGGGTTCGGCATTGCTGCGGTTCTTCAACGGAGCCGAGTACGCCTTCGCGCCGTTCCAGCCGATCGGGAAGAACTGGATGCCCGACACGACGAAGTTCAAGCCGAGCCGTGGTCTGGTCGCGATGATCTGTTACGAGGACGTCGATGGCGGTACCAACTTCGACGGGACCGCCACCGCGCAGACCATGGACAGCAAGCGGACGGTGGCCTTCACCTACGCCGATGTGGTCGACAAACGGGAAATGCGGCGGCGTGACCCGCTGACCGGCGTCCCGCCCACCGCCGCGGCCGTACTGGAGATCGCCAACACGGTGGCCCACGAGTTCGGGCACAGTTTCAACCTCGGCGACGAGTACGAGGATTTCGAGGGAGACGACACCGCGGCCACCGTGACCGCGGACCTCACGTCCGACAACCTTTCGGTACTGGGTTTCCTGCGCGACCCAGGCTCACCGGCGCCGGGGCGGTTGATCGACCCGGGGAAGGTCAAATGGCTCGATCTGCACCGGATGCTCCTTTCCGCGAAGATCACGGCGCCCGCCCGCCCCGCCGGTGGCTCCGTCATGGTGACGATCGATCCTCGCTACACCGGGAAATGGGTGCAGGCGCAAAAGGACGGCACCGAGGTCTGGCTGCGTAATTTCTCGATCACCAAGGACGGGGTCCAGCTGCCGTTGTCCAAGGGGCAGGGTGAACTGCTCACCGGGCTCAAGATCGGGACGATCGACGCGACGGCCGGCAAGATCACCTTGTCCGGAGTCTTGTCGCCCTTGGCGGAGTACCGGGCGGGCTCCTTCCTCTACATTCCGCTCAAGGGCCCGGACGGCGGTCTCGTCTCGGTGGTGGACAAGACGGTCAAGGAATTCCTTTTCCTCACGAAGACCCCTTTGAACCGGGACACCGTCAACGACAAGGTGCGGAAAGAGGACGACGAACCGGTGGACGTCACCGGATTCGCGCCGCCGTGCGACTCCAGTAAGACGGTCGGGGTCTTCGAGGGCGGCGGCACTTTCTCCGGCGGCCATTATCGTCCCGCCGGCTCGTGCAAAATGCGGAATCACTACGGCACGGCGAACGTGTGGACCGAGATCAGTCAGGACGCCGGTGCTTTCTGCTACGTCTGCAAATGGTTGATCGTCAACCGGGTCGATCCGAGTTACCACGCGATTCTCAGCGCCGCTTTCTACCCAGGGGAGCTGTGAGATGGCCGGGACGGGTGTGTTCGAAAAGGTGCTCGCCGGGATCGGGCAGGCGGCGCTCCCGCTTCGTGAGGCGGTGCGTTCGCCCGGTGCCGGTGTCGCCCTCCTGCAGAAGATGGGCTGGCGGGTGGACGCCGTCCCGCCCGCCCTGTCGGCGTTGGGCGGGGCGCTCGAAACGCTGACCGAATCTCTTCGCCGGTTGCTCGGGGACGGCGGCTTGAACGTGGGCGGAGGTTCCGCCGGAGGTGTCGACGTCGAGTTCTCGGCCGACGACGTGGCCCGTGTGCTCAGCGCGGTGCAAGCCCTTGTCGACGGCATCAAAGGCATCGCCGCCGCACCGGATTCCGCCATCCCCGAGGCTTTGCGGGTGGACGGGTTCCGGGAGAAGTTCCCCCGCCAGCTGCTCGACTTCCTGATCGTCACCCATCTCCAGCGGCACCATCCGGCCGTCGGCTTCGGGTTGCGAGGCCTCGGCGTCGTCAAAGGGAAGTACGCGCCGAGGTCCGGGAACCGCCCGTCGTACCTGCATCTCACGCTCGACCTCACGGACATCCCCCGGTTGATCGGTGATCCGGGACAGGTGCTCAAGAAGGCGTTCGGTTGGGGAGGGCCGGATTTCGACTTCGCGTCGCTGGCCTCCCAGCTCGACAACCTGCTGATGAGCGTGGGCGTCGACGTCGACTTGCGCTCCTTGCCGTCCGCGGCCACGGCGGCCGTCCAAGGGACACCCGAAGACCTGACGGCCCCTTTGGTGAAGGCCGTCCGTGGAACCGTGTTCGAGCGATTCCTCCCGCAGGGCAAGCGTTTGGCGGCCGAAATCCGGCTCGTCGAACTGCCTCCGGTGAACGGTGCGCCGGCGGGGTTGGCGCTGCTGCCGTACTTCACCGGCTCGCTGGGCGCCGCCCTGCCCTTGACCGAGGACCTCACCCTCCTCATCCGCAGCGATCTCGATTTCGAAGGCGGTGTCGCGCTGCTGATCCGCCCCGGCCAAGGCATCGAGACCGTCGTCGGCTTCGAGAAGGGCTCGCCCGCCAAGATCGACGGCGCCATCGAGGTGGTCGTCGAGCGCGGGAAGAAGGCGGCCGAGCCCACGCTCATCCTCGGCTCGAAGGACGGCACCAGGCTGCAGTTCCGCAAGATCGCCGCGACCGGCGGCGTGCGGATCGCCGACGGTGTGGACGTCTTCGCCGAGTTCGAGGTCAAGGGGCTCGAGTTCGTCTTCACGGCGGGCGGGGCCGACGGCTTCATCGGGAAGCTGCTGCCGGGTGGCGGGTTCACCGTCGGCGGTGACCTCGTCGTCGGGATCTCGCACGCGCACGGGTTCTACTTCCGCGGCTCGGCCAACCTCGAGGCGAACATCGCGGCGCATCTCAAGGTGGGGCCGCTGGAGATCCAGGGGCTGACGATCTCCGCGTCGCCGTCGGGAGACGGGATCCCGATCGGGCTGGGGACGACGTTCAAGGCGGAACTCGGCCCGATCACGGCGGTGGTGGAGCAGATCGGGCTCACCGCGGACCTCGCCTTCAAACCCGGCAACGACGGCAACCTGGGGCCTGTCGACCTCTCGCTGGGGTTCAAACCGCCGAAGGGGGTCGGGCTGTCGGTCGACGCCGGCATCGTGTCCGGCGGCGGATACCTGTACTTCGACCCGGATCGCGGCGAGTACGCGGGCGCGCTGGAGCTGGAGTTCGCCGGGCTGGTCGAGCTCAAGGCCATCGGGCTGATCACCACGCGGATGCCGGACGGTTCCGACGGGTTCTCGCTGCTGATCGTGATCGCCACCGAGTTCGGGGGCGGCGGTGTCCAGCTCGGGTTCGGGTTCACGCTGCTGGGGGTCGGCGGGGTCCTCGGGCTCAACCGCCGGATGGATTTCGCCGCGCTGCTCGACGGCGTGATCAACGGGGGCATCGAATCGGTGATGTTCCCCAAGGACGTCATCGCGAACGCGCCGCGGATCATCAGCGACCTCCGGCGCTTCTTCCCGCCGGAGGACGGCCGGTTCCTGATCGGGCCGATGGCGAAGATCGGCTGGGGGACCCCGGCGCTGGTCACCGTTTCGCTCGGGGTGATCGTGGAGATCCCGCCGGGCAACGTCGCGATCCTCGGGGTACTGAAGTGCGTGCTGCCCAGTGAAGACGTCGCCCTGCTGAAGCTGCAGGTCAACTTCGTCGGCGCGCTCCAGGTCGACAGGTCGAGGCTCTGGTTCTACGCCCAGCTCTTCGACTCGCGGATCCTGACGATGACCATCGAAGGCGGGATGGGCCTGCTCGTCGATTGGAGCGACAACCCGGACTTCGTGCTCAGCGTCGGCGGTTTCCACCCGTCCTTCACCCCGCCGCCGCTGCCGTTCCCCGTGCCGCCCCGGCTTTCGATCGACATCCTGAACTCGCCGGGACGGCTGATCCGCGTGTCCGGCTATTTCGCGGTCACCAGCAACACCGCCCAGTTCGGTGCGAAGGCGGAACTCCGGCTCGGCTTCGGCGGGTTCGGGATCGAAGGGCATCTCGCCTTCGACGCGCTGTTCCGGTTCTCGCCGTTCTCGTTCATCATCCAGATCTCCGCCGGTGCCTCGCTGAAGGCGTTCGGGGTCGGGGTGTTCGGCATCGACCTCGACTTCCAGCTGGAGGGGCCGACGCCGTGGCGAGCGCACGGCCGCGGGTCGATCTCCTTGCTGTTCTTCGAGATTTCGGCGGACTTCGACATCACCTGGGGCGAGGAGCGCGACACGGCGCTGCCGCCGGTGGCGGTGCTCGGGCTGCTGGAGACCGAGGTCCGCAAGACCGAGGCCTGGCGGACTCGGCTGCCCGCCGGAGGGTTCAACCCGCTGGTCACCTTGCGGCAGCTGCCGGGGACCGGCGATCCGGTGCTGCATCCGCTCGGCTCGCTGTTCATCCACCAGCGTGCCATCCCGCTCGACGTCCGGGTCGACCGCGTCGGCGCGCAGCGGCCCAGTGACGGCAAGCGGTTCGGTGTCGTCCCGATCCCCGGCAGCGGGATGGAACGGGCGTCGATCACCGGTGACAAGTTCGCCATGGGCCAGTTCCAGGATTCCGACGACGCGGCGAAGCTTTCCCGCGCCGCCTACGAGGATCAGAACGCCGGACTGGAGCTGGTCGCGGAGAAGGGCGCCATCGCTTCGCCGAGGGCGGTGCGCCGCAGCGCCCGCTACGAACTGTACATAGTGGACAATGAGCCGCCGGAAACGGTGACCACGCTCGGCATGCGCCGCCGCCGGGTCCGGATGGCTGCCAAGGCGCCCGCCGCGCCGAAGCTGTACAGCCCGCCGCCCGCGGTGTTCGGGGCGCTGCTCAACGGCAGCAGTACCGCGCGTTCGCCGTTGTCCCAGCACGAAACCCGGTTGCGTCAGCCGTTCGCCCCGGACGAGACGGTGCGCGTCACCGGCGACAGTTTCGTCGTCGCCTACCGCCGCAACAACCTGCAGGCGTTCCCGCCGTCGAAAGCCGGGTCGACGTTGGCGAACTTCCGCAGCGAGGCTAGCGCGGCCGACGCGATGGCGGACTGGATCACCGCCGACGGCAGCTTGGCCGGACAGCTGCACATCCTGCGCCGCACCGAAACCGGGGGCGCGGGAGTGGCCGAGCCGGGCACGTGGTCGCCCGCCGGGAGGCCGCCGTCACCGGTTTCCGGCACCGACGCGGTCCGTCTCGTCGCGGGCAAGGTGCTCGTCGCCGGCGGGGCCGATGCTTCCGGGAAACCGGTGACCACCACGGCGTTGTTCGACCCTGTCGCGGTGGCCTGGGAAGCCGGCGTCCTGCCGCTGAAGACCGCCAGGCGGCGGCACAGCACGGCGCGGTTCGCCGACGGCAGGGTCGTGGCGGCGGGTGGACTCGGCGTGGACGGCGCGCCGCTGGCCTCGGCCGAGGTGTTCGACCCGGCCGTCAAGGCCTGGGCCGACGCGGGAAACCTGGCCACCGCCCGCTCCGGCCACACCTCGACGCCGATCGGCGCCCAACTGCTCGTCGCGGGCGGGGTTTCGGCACGGGGCGCGGCGCTGGCCTCGGCCGAACTGCTGGATCCCCGCACGCTCCAGTGGACTCCGCTCCGGCCGATGACCGACGCCCGCACCGGACACCAGGCTGTCCTCCTCACCGACAAGGAGACCAAGAAGGTCACGGGTGTGCTGGTCGTCGGCGGCGCGGTGCCGACAGGGCAGGGCGAGCGGGCGCTGGCCACCTGCGAGATCTACGACCTCGCGACGGAGACCTGGCTCCCGACAGGCGGTCTCTCGGTGCCCCGCAAGGGACACCAGGCGACCGTGCTGCCCGACGGACGCGTGCTCGTCACCGGCGGCGACGCCGTCGGAGGGCTCCCGTACCGGCCGGAAAACGTCGCCACGGCGGAGATCTACGACCCTGTCGACCGAACGTGGAAGCGGGTCGCCGATCTGCCCGGCGGCGGCCGGAGCGGGCACCGTTGCGTCGCGACGCCGATCGGCGCGGTCGTCGTCGGGGGAGTCGGCCGCCCCGGCGCGACCGCGGGCTACCGGGCCACGGCGACCTTCGACCCCGATTCCGGCGGCTGGCGGGCCACCGGCGCACCCGTCGACGGCCGTTGGGACTTCCCGGCCGTCGACCTGGCCGACGGGCGCGTGTTCGTCGCGGGCGGGCTGGTGCGCACGGGGGCCTCCGCGCCGGGACCGGACCCCGCCGAACTCTCCCCGACGGCCGAGATCTACCTGTCATAACCAGCGAAGGGACCGCTTCCATGACCACTCCGACGCTCGCGGCCGAACCGACCGCGCCCGACTACCTGACGGCCGTGACCTGGGCGGGCCAGCACGACGACGCCGTCCTGCTCGAAGACGGCAAGAAAGCGCTCGTCGCCGGAGGCGCGGACGCCTCGTCCGTCAGCGTGAAACAGAGCGCTGTCTTCGACTTCGACACGGCGAAGTGGTCGGATCCCAGCCCCCTCGGCACCGCGCGGCAGCTGCACGCGCTGACCCTGTTGCCCGGCGGGAAAGTACTGATCACCGGCGGGATCGGCGCGGCGGGCGGTCCGGCGCTGGCCTCGGCCGAGCTGTTCGATCCGGGCACGGGCAAGTGGACGCCGGTCGCGACGCCGATGAAGACGGCCCGCTGGGGACACAGCGCGGTGCTCGTCGGCGGCAAGGTCCTGGTGGCCGGGGGAAGCACGCTCCGGCCGGACGGGAAGGCCGTGGCACTGCGCTCGGCCGAGCTGTTCGACCCGGCGGGCGCGGGGTCCTGGGCGACGGCGGGGGAGATGACCGACGCTCGCACCGGGCACGCCGCCGTGGTCCTCGGCAAGAAAGTGCTGGTGTGCGGGGGAAGCGTGCCTGTCGGCACGGCGGACGACCCGGCGCTCGCGTTCTGCGAGCTCTACGATTCCGAAGCCGCGGCCGGGGCCTCGGCGTGGACACCCGCCGCGACCATGCGCCATCCCCGCAGCGGCCATACGGCGACGGCGCTGTCCGCCACTTCCGTGCTGGTCACCGGCGGCAAGGCGCCGGGAGTGACCGAAGACGGCGCGTTCGACCCGTTCGCCCGTGACACCGCCGAGGTGTTCGACCTGACCGGCGCGGCGGGGACGTGGAAGGACGCCAAACCCCTGCCGGGCGGGCGGGCGTTCCATCGGGCCGTCGCAGTCGGTGCGGGAGCCGTCGCCGTCATCGGGGGCGCGGACGACCTCGCGAACGAGGCCGGGTACCGCAGCGCGCTGCGCTACGCGGCGGGCGAGTGGAAACCGTTGCCGGGGCTGGCCGAAGGGCGGTGGGGCTTCGCCGCCGTGGCCTCCGGGAACACCGTGCTCGTCGCCGGTGGCGTCGCGCGCACTGGCCAGGCGGCGGCGGGCCAGAAGACCGAGCTGACGAAGACCGCCGAGAAGTTCGGAGGCGGTTCGTGAGCGCGAACGCCTACTCCTTCCTCCCGTGGCTGCGCACCGGGCTGACCACCCTGATCAAGGGAGAGGCCACGGGATCGCGCGCGACCGTCCCGATCGGGCTGAGGCTGACCGGCGACGCGATCGAGGACGGAAAGCCCGCGCTGCGCCGCGAATTCACCCAGCCGGTGCAGCTCTACGGTCCCGGTGACGTCGTCGGCGTCGACCCGCGGGCCGTTTCCCGGACCGAGCCGAAGCCGGGTGTCACCAATTTCGAACCGAACTACCTGGCGCACATCGAGTTCTACGACGAGGACTTCCCCTGGCGGTACAGCCCGGCGAAGCCCGACGAGACGAAGAAGCGGCTGGCACCGTGGCTCGCGCTGGTCGTGCTGTCCGAGACTCCAGCGGAGTTCGAGGACGGTCTCCTGCCGGACAAGCCGCTGCCGTTCGTCAAGGTGAAGAACCCGCAGGCGCTCCAGCCGCCGAACGAACTCGGCGCGTGGGCACACGTCCACGTCAACGGCGAGCTCGACGGCAGGATCGCCGTCGACGGCGACGACATGGCGCGGACGCTGGGAAACCTGGGCCGGGTGCTGCGTGAGGCGCCGGACAGCGCCTGCTCGCGGGTGCTCTGCCCACGGCACTTGAAACCCAGCACGACGTATCACGCCTTCCTGGTGCCCGCGTTCGAAGCGGGCAGGCTGGCGGGGCTCGGCGAGGCCGTCCCCAACGACCTCTCCGCGACGAAACCGAGCTGGGGCACCGGAACCGGTGACGTCGTGCTCCCGTACTACCACCGCTGGTCCTTCACCACGAGCACGGTCGGCGACTTCGAATACCTGGTGCGGCTGCTGAAGCCCTACGAGGCGGACAACCCGGTCGGCAGGCGTGACCTGGACGCGCATCGCAGGATCTACGACCTGCCCTCGCTCACCACACCGACCGCGCCGGACGGGGTGCTGAAACTCGGCGGGGCGCTCCAGATCCCCGACACCGACGACCATCCCGACTCCTTCGAGAACTGGGACGGCTACCACACGAAACCGGTGTCGCCGTATCCGAACCAGTGGCAGCGGGCGATGGCGGGGTTCGTCAACCTGGCGAACGCGTACCGGCAGAAGCCGCCGACGATCGCGAACGCGGAGGCGGCCGGGGCCGGGGTCTCCGCGGTGGAGGACCAGCCCGATCCGGTGATCACCCCGCCGCTCTACGGTTGCTGGCCCGCGCTGACCCAGACCCTGCTGACCGAGAACGGGCAGCCGGTGCCGCCGGAGCAGCTGCGCAACTGGGTGCACCGGCTGAACCTCGACCCGCGCCACCGCGTCGCCGCCCAGTTCGGCACCAAGGTCGTCCAGGCGCGGCAAGAGGAGTTCATGGCGGCCGCGTGGAACCAGCTCGGCGACATCCAGCGGGCGAACGCGCTCATCCGGGCCGCGCAGCTGGGGCGTCAGGTCGGGAACGCCTTGCACGGCAAGCATGTCGAGCCGTACGCCCCCAAGACGGCGGCCGTCGACGACAGGCCTGTACCGGCGAAGGCGCTGACGCTGACGGCGCCCGCGCACGGGCGGGTGGTCGAACGCGCCTCGACCGCGTTCGCGCGCGCCGCTGAAGGAGACGCGCCGGAGCTGTTCGCCGTCGGGTACAAAGTGGACAGAAGCCGGGTGGCCGCCGCGCCGATGTCCGCGCCGATGCGCCGGATCACCCGGCCGGGTTCGCGGCTGCGCAAACGTTTGCTGAGCGACGGGAACCAGTTCGACCTGCTGGTCGACCGGATCGACCGCAAGGAGGTCTTCGCCGCCCGGCCCAAGGTCGCGCCGCCCGTCACCACCGCTTCGCTGGGCCTGTCCCCGCGTGCGGCCGCCGCGGATCCCGTCGACGAGACGCTCGGCGTGATCGAAACCATCGACGACATGCTCGACGGCCTGCGCGCGGAGAAGACCGTGCTGGAGAACCTGGTGGCGTCGATGAACCTGCCGGAGCGGCTGCGGATCGCGGTGGGCGACCTGGTCGAGATCCTCGCGTACCCGGTGTTCGACATGCCGATGTACGAGGAGCTGCTGAAGTTCTCCGTCGAGACCTTCGTACCCAACATCGGGCTCCTGCCGGAGAATTCGATCACCCTGCTGGAGAACAACCGCCAGTTCGTCGAGTCCTATCTGATCGGGCTCAACCACGAAATGGCGCGGGAGATGCTCTGGCGCGAGTTCCCGACCGATCAGCGCGGGACGCCGTTCCGGCAGTTCTGGGATCCGCGTCCGGTGCCGCTGGAGCCGGGCGAGTCACGGGAAGCCTGGCGGGAAAGGCTTTACGACATCCCGCCGCTGCATCGCTGGGCCAAGACTTCGAAGCTCGGCGAAAACAACCACCGCCGTCTTCCGCCGGAGCAGGGTGAGAAACAGGCGAAGGACCTGGTCCTGGTGATCCGGGGCGAGCTGCTCAAGAAGTATCCGAACGTGTCGATCTACGCGCACAAGGCCGTCTGGCCGCTGAAGAAGGACGGCACCCCGGACACCAGTGGCGAGCGCACCATCGCGTCCGTCCCGGCGAACGTGCCGCTGAGCGACGAGCTGGTCCGGCTCCCGGTCTACGAGGCCAAGGTCTCCCCGGACCTCTACTTGCTCGGCTTCCCGTTGAGCGAGGACGAAGCCCGCTCTGGCGGGGCGGACAAGCTCGGCTGGTTCTTCGTGCTCAAGGAACGGCCCGGCGACCCGCGGTTCGGCCTGGACGAACCGCCGCCCGGCCCGCTGCCCGAAGTCGAGGTGTGGAACGACGCCACCTGGGGGCATCTCGACCCCGGGAACCCCGGCAGCGGCTTCGTCCGGTTCGACGGAGGGGTCACGGTCCACCTCGACGAGTTCCTCGAAAAGGACGACCAGGAAAAGATCCGCCAGCGCGAAGACGACGAGTTCATCACCGAGTGGGCGCCGGCCGTCAGCGCCGCCGACGTCGCCTACATCCTTTTCCAGGCACCGGTTCTGGTGGCCGTGCACGCACAGGAGATGTTGCGGGATGCCTGATCTCAAGCTCGATTTCCCGGTGCTGCTCGGGCCGGTGCGCGTCGAGACCCGGTACGTCGGGCAGGAACTGCTCGTGCGGGTGTTCCCCGACGAATGGTCGGTGGACAAGTTCGAGGCCAAACCGACCCGGGCCGAACTCGCCGCGCTGGACGCGTACTGGACCACTCTTTGGGCCGCAGGGGGCGCTCCGGGCGGGGAACAGGCGGCGTGGCAGCAGCTTGTCGCGCGGGTTTCCGCCGGGCGGGCCGCCTGGCTGCTGCGGACCCGCAAACCCGCCAATCCGGCCGACCGGCCGACGGGGGTTCCTCGCGGTACGGCGGTTCTGGTGGTCGTCACGCCCCAGCCCGTCGTGGCGCAGGACCGTCAGCCGACGGTGACGTACTGGACCGCCGTCTGGCGTGCGCACGGTGACCAGGGGAAGCTGCGTGAGGCCGACATCGCGTTGCTCGCCGCCGTCGGGGCCGGGCGGGCCAAGGCGATCCGCGACCGTCGACCGTCCGGTGTGGACAGTGCGCCGTCGACGCCGGGCACCGAGGTGGTGGCGGCGTTCCTGGAACTCACGCCGCTGCCGCCGGGTGAGATCGCGGAAGACTCCTGGACCGTGGCCGCGACGGCGAAGCTGCTGCCGGACAAATTCACCGCGTACGGCTACGTCGGTGGCACGCGCGTGTTCGCGAGGAGCGGCGAGCCGGTCAAACCCGAACTCGCGGTCAGCCCCGATCCGGGGACGGAGAAGGACAAACAGCTCAAGGTCACCGAGGAGACCGGCGCGCTGCGGGTCCCGGACGCCCTGAAGTGGCTGACCGAGTTCAAGGCCGCCGAAGCGGTCGGGATGGGCATCCGGATCACTCTGGAACCGGCCTTCGCCGAGAAGCTCGACAGGCTCGTCGTGCTCGGCCTTCGCGAGCAGGCGACACCGGAGAAGACGGCGGCCGACTGGGGTGGGCTGCTCGCCGACCAGATCCGCACGCCCGCCGGGTTCGCCTTCCTGCCTCAAGGCACGCCGACCAACAACTCCGAACAGGCGTCCGCGGGCCAGGATCCGAAGGCCGCGGCCGAATCCGCGCTCGCAACCGCGGCCGGGTTCACCGCCGCCGCCGTGGACAAGAACGACGGCGAGTGGTTCGCCGAACTGCTGGGCATCGACCCGGCGGTCCTCGCCGGGGTCCCGAACGCCGACGGCTTCGACCGTCGCGACGCCCGCGCGGCGCACACCGCGCTGTGGCCCGCCACCTGGGGTTACTACCTCCCGGCGTTGCTCAACGGGGTGCTGACCGAGGAACAGATCGCGCAGACGCGTCAGTTCTTCCTGGAGCACGTCTCCGGACGCGGCCCGCTGCCGGTGGTCAAGATCGGCAGGCAGCCCTACGGGATCCTGCCGACGACGGTGTTCACCAAACTCGCCTTTCCCGCCACCGCCGGGCACCGGACGGCGTTGAACGAGCTTCTGAAGCAGGCGGCGACGCACTGGCAGGCCGCGCTCGGGCGGGTCCAGTACCTCGATTCGGCCGGCGGGGACCCGCATCAGAAGCTGCTCGACATCCTCGCGCTGCACCCGACATCGGCCGAGTACCACCTCCGCGACGCCCAGAGCGTCGAAGACCTGTTCGCGGAACGGCTCGAAACCGAACTGAGGACGCCGCTGCGGGAGACGCTGGCCGCGTTCGGTCACCACGCCGAGGATCCCGGCCTACTGCGGCAGGTGTTCACCGAGGATGCCCAGGTGCTGCACCGTCCGGTCGTCGACGACCGGCCACTGTCCGAAGTGGACAAGATCCGGCCCTGCGCGGCCGAAGGTAATTACCTGGCCTGGTTGGCGCACTACGGAAGGATCGCCCTCGAGACGGTCCGCAAGGAGGACGGCTTCACCGACAACGTCCGGCCGACGGCGCTGCTGTACCTGCTGGCGCGGCAGGCCGTGCTGCTCGGCGCGGCCGGAGCCGGCCGGTCCGAGCAGCTCGACGCGGTCGAGTTGCTCGCGGGCTTGCCGACGGCCCGGCTGGAGCGGGTGTTCGCCGAACATCTCGACTGCGCCACCTACCGGCTCGACGCCTGGCGGCTCGGGCTGGTCAACGAACGGCTGGCGGAGCTGCGGCGCGCCCCCGCAGGCGGCGCTCCGAAACGGGGACTGCATCTCGGCGCGTACGGCTGGCTGGAGAACATCTCCCGTGGCCCGGCCCCGGCCACGAAGGACCTTCCCTCCGGTCTGCCGCCGATCTTCGGCACCGGGCCGTTGCCGCACGACGTGAACAACGGCGGCTACGTCCACGCGCCGTCACCCGCCCACGCGCGTACGGCGGCGGTGCTGCGGGCGGGGTTCCTCGCCAACGGCAAGCAGCGTGAGGACAGCACGTTCGCGGTGAACCTGAGCTCGGACCGGGTTCGCGTCGCGGTGTCCCTTTTGGACGGGATGCGGCAGGGGCAGTCGCCCGGCGCGCTGCTGGGGTACCGCTTCGAACGCGGGCTGCACGACCGGCGGATCGGGCTCGACAAGGTCATCGCCGGGCTGCGGCTGAAGTTCCCCTTGATGGCGAAGAAGATCGCCGGCACGGCTCCGCCGTCGAAGGGGGAGGGAGCGCCGACGAGCATCGAACAGATCGAGGCGGGCAACGTCATCGACGGGCTCGCCCTGATCCGCCACGTGGAGAGCCTGAAGAAGGACGACCGGGTCTATCCCTACAAACTCGACGGCGTCCCCAAGGTGACCGATCCTGGCGAGCTGAAGGACATCGGCATCGAGGTCGACGCCCTGCGGAACGCGCACGACGCGCTGGCCGACCTCGTCGTCGCCGAGGGCGCGCACCAGGTGCTGCAGGGCAACACCGAACGCGCGGCGGCCACGCTGGACTCCTACGCGAAGGGCGGTGTCCTGCCCGAGCCCGCGGTGGTCGAGACCCCGCGCAGCGGGACCACACTCACCCACCGGCTGGGTCTGCAGTTCACCCCCGGCCTCGGTCCCGACCACGGCGCTCCGCTGTTGGGCCGGAACAACCCGAGGGCCAGAGCCGAACCAGCGGTGAACCAGTGGCTCGCCGACGTGCTGCCGTCGCCGTCGGAGGTGACCGCGCTGGTCACCTGGAAGGATCCGGCGCGTCCGGCCGAGGCCGAGCCGCGCAGTCGCGTGGTGACCCAGGCCGAGGCGGGACTGCAACGGATCGACCTGCTGTGGGCGGTGCCCCCGGCGGAGAACGCCGAGGCGACCGACCTCGACGACCGGATCCTCGGCGTGGTCATCGAGAAGTCGCGGCCGCGGCCGGACGCCAAACTCGAAATCCACTACACGCGAAGGGTGGATCGCAAGGTCAGCTTCTTCGAACTGTCCCCGCTCATCGGTGCTCTGCGGTCGCTGCTGACGACGGCCAGGCCGCTGCGGCCGACCGACCTGATCCCCGCGTCCGGGACCGCGCGGATCGAGCGCGCGGCCGACGACGCCGTGTCGCTGAGCCGGGAACGGCAGGCCGCCGTCCTGGAATCCCTGACGGATCTCGGTGGTGAGGTCAGCGAGTTCCTGACCGATCTCGGCGCGCTCTACCCGGCGACAGGCGAACCGGCCCGCGCCGAAATCCTCGACGGGATCGACGCCTTCCTCGCCCGGTACGCGAAACTGGCCAAGGCCGCGGGTGACTTCGGTGTCGTGATCAGCGGCTGGGGTGAGCTTTCGCTGTGGCGGGGCGGTGTTTTCGCCTCCGTTCTCGCCGCCGTCGCGGAGATCGCCGGCCGGATGGGACGCGCGCTCACGGCCGCGAACCTCCTGCTGGACCGGTACGAGACGTTGCCCCCGTCCACAACGGATGGTGAGCGGTTCAGGATACTGGAGCAGGCGGAACGGTTGCTCGTCACCAAACCCGCGCCGCGTGAGCAGACGCCGTTCGGGATGCGGGCGCGGGTGCGGCAGGCCCGCACCAGATTCAAGATCCGTCTCGACCGGCTGACCGGGTTCAAGGAGACGTCGGAACCGACGCTGGGCGGGCTGCTCGCCGACGTGGCGCGTCAGCTGCCGCTGGCCGACATCGACCCGACCGATCTCTCGCTGAAGCCGTTCGAGGACCAGGCCATCGCCTACGGCCGGGAACTGCTGGCACGAGCCGGAAAGCTCAAGGCCGAGCTGGTCGGCGAAGGCGGTCGGAAACCGGCCGCCGAGAAGCTGCTGGCGCTGCGCGACAAGGCCGTGACGGGGCCGGACCGGGTGCGGACCGGGATCGACGTCCTCAAGGCACTGCTCGGCGAGGACGTCCTGGTCGTCCCCGAGTTCACGCCGTCGGAAGACGTCCTCGACCGCTGGCGGGACGCGCGCGCCGACAGCCGGGACCTCGTCGCCCATCTGAAGCCCAGGGACCTCGACGACCTCCGAGGCCGTGACTTCCCGGTGGACGACTGGCTGCACGGAATGGCGCGTGTCCGCGAAAAGCCGCGCCTGTGGGAGAAAACGGTGCAGCTGGCGGGCGCGCTGCTCGCCCCCGGCGGACTGCTCGGCACCGACATCCTCGGCTGGAACGAGCCGGAACTGACCCCCGTCCAGCTGCCGTACGTCGAGGAAGACCACTGGCTGGCCATGGAGTTCTTCGACCCGGCCAAGGTGGGCGACCAGCTCGGGCAGGACAGGCTGCTGTACACCGCGCACTACAAGACTTCGCTGGGCGGCGACAGCCACTGCGGGCTCCTGCTCGACGAATGGACCGAGGTGATCCCCGCCGTCCGCGAGACCACCGGGATCGCGCTGCACTACGACGGCCCGGATTCCGAACCGCCGCAGACCATGCTGCTCGTCGTCCCGCCGGTGCTGGAACCGGGCGGGAACTGGACTCCGGAACTGCTCGTCGAGGCGATCACGGAAACCTTCGACCTGGCGAAGACGCGCGCTGTCGAACCGGATCACCTCGCGGGTACCGAGCTGGGGCACCTGCTCCCGGCGACGGTGCTGTCCGCGACCCTGCGTCGAAAGGCCACATCATGACCGAAACACCGTCGTTCACCAGGCTGGAGGGCAGGCCCCGCACCGTCGGTTTCGACCGGGCGCTGCGCGTGGAGGTCCGGGATCCGTTGTGGATGCTCACGCGGCAGTGGCAGCTGGGCGAGTTCCACGGCGCGAACGCGGGGAGCCCGGTCACCGTGACCTACGTCGTCTCGCCCTCGCGGCCCACCCGGTTCAAGTCGCCGCAAGGGCTACCGCAGGAGCTGACGTCCGACCGTCCACTTGAGACGGTCGCGGAGCGGAGACGGCTGCCGCTGGCCTACGGAACCCCCGGCAGTGAGACGATCGGGTTCGATCTGCGGCTCGCGATCGGCCGCCAGTGGCTGAAGCTGCTGGACTCCGCCGCCGGTCTGCTCGGGCAGGTGCTGGGGTTCAAGAAGTTCTACATCGAGCGGTACCCCATCGCGCTGCCCGATCCCGCGAAGGCCGACGACGTCGCGAAGCTGGCGCATCCCGAGGTCTGGTCGACGATGCAGGCGATCTCCGGGCGCCGGATGGACGGTTACCTGTTCTACCTGCACCTCAAGGCCGGACGTGACGCCGACGAAGGACTCACCATCCTCATCCCCTCGCTCCGCCAAACGCTGCGGAAACTGGGGAAGCGGTTGGTGGCCTGGTACGGGAAACTCGTCGACCAGCCCGCGCCCGCCGACGCGACCTGGGATCCGGGCAGGCTCGAACACCGGTTCTCGGTCGCCGCTTCGACGCCGGGCGGGGAGAAGAAACTGGCCGCCCCCGAGTACCCGGGCGGCACCCTGGAATGGCACGCGTTCTCGGTCGACCCCAAGGAACCGCTCGGCGGGACCAAACCGCCGGAACCGACGTTCACCCGGACGGTGTTCCCGGCGCCGGTCCGCTATTCCGGGATGCCGTTGCCACGCTGGTGGGCACAGGAGGACGGGAAGACCAACTTCGCCGCCGTCCGCCCGGACAGCACCGACCTCGCCCGGCTGGTCTTCCTCGAATTCGCGCTGGTGTTCTCCAACGACTGGTACCAGGTGCCGTGCGACCTGCCCGCGGGCACGCTGTCCAGGATCCAGGGACTGGTCGTCACCGACGTGTTCGGTGAGAAGCAGTGGATCACCCCGGCGGGCGACGGGCGTGACGAGGAGTGGAAGCGGTGGTCGATGTTCACCCTGGACACCCTCGGCCCCGAAGACGTCCGGGCGGACACGGACCTCTTCCTGCCGCCGAGCGTGCCGAAGGTGACCGAGGGGCCGGCGCTGGAGGAAGTCCTGCTGATCCGGGACGAGAACGCGAACCTCGTCTGGGGGATCGAGCAGACCGTGAGCACGCCGCTGGGCGAACCGCGCCGGGGAAGCGAGGCGGCCGCGGAGGTCACGACGTTCCGGCAACGGCTGCACGACGCGGCCCCCGCCACCACCGACGCGGACCCGCCGCGCGCGCCGATCTCGTACTTCGCGATGAACTCCGTGCCCGGACACTGGATCCCGTTCATCCCGGTGCACGAACCGGGGGACAACCGCGAGATCCGGTTGCAACGGGCGGCGATGCCGAGCGTGGTCGACGCGACGCCGGTGAGGCCGCGGACGAGCCTGCTCCGGGTGGGACTCGACGAACGACAGGCCGGTGAGAAGCCGCAGTACTTCCTCCACGAGGAGGAGGTGACCCGCGCGGGCACGCGGGTCACCCTCGCCTACAACCGGACGCGCTGGCACGACGGGCGCGCCGTCGTCTGGCTCAGCGCGCGGCGCGGTGTCGGCCGGGGAGAGGGCTCCAGCGGGCTGGCCTTCGACCTGCTGGTGGACACTCCGATGCCGTGACGCGCGGCGGGCCGGTGGCCGTTCGGTCCAGCGTGTCGCGAGTGGTGAGTCGCGTCAGGGCCGACGGTGTCTCAGGTACCTACGGCCGGGCGGTTTCGCGTGACCGGACGGACGACACACGTGATCAGACAGACGACACATGTGACCAGCGGGACGACACGCGGTGAGACTCGGCGTGGCCGGGTGTCGTCCGTCCAGTCACGCGTGTCGTCCATCTGATCACAAGTCTTGTCCAGTCGGTCACGCGAAAGTACCGGCTCGGCCCACCTGCCTCGTGAGTGGCAAGTGCCGTTAAAACGGACCGGTATTTGCCTACCTGCCGCCGACCTGCGCGAAGGTGACGATCCCGGCGGACGCCCAGATCGACGGTGAAGGATTTGGGACGTTCAACGTCCCAAATCCTTCACCGTCGCGAAGTCACCCGGCCATGGACCTCAACCCCTGCGGCCGACAACCGAGCAGGGAAGATTCCGGCCATTCAACGTCCGGAACCTTCCCCCGTCGCCCACGCCGACATCCAGCACGAGCCCCACCAAGGACACCGAGACGCGATCCGGGCCCAGTGGGCAGGCAAATACGGGTCCGCCAGAACGCGACTCACCACTCACGAACCCTGTACCGATGCCAACGCGCGTCGACCTGACCCCCACATGTCATGAAGGGGGCGTTCAGGACGAAATTCGTCCTGAACGCCCCCTTCATGACACTTCGGTGACGGCCCGCCTCCGCCGACGGGCTCCTGCCATCCGGACCAGAGGTCAGCCGTTCGCGGCGATGTCCGCGAGGACCGCGGCGATGGTGCGGACCGGGACACCGGTGCCGCCCTTGCCGGTGTAGCCCCACGGTCCGGCGGTGTTGAACGACGGGCCCGCGATGTCGATGTGCGCCCAGGGCAGGCCCTCGGTGACGAACTCGCGCAGGAAGATGCCCGCGGCGAGCATGCCGCCCCAGCGGTGCCCGGTGACGTTGGCCAGGTCGGCGAGACGCGAGTCGAGGTCGGCGCGCAGCTCCTCCGGCAGCGGCATGGCCCAGCCGCCCTCACCGGTCGCCTGCGCGATGCCGGCGATCCGGTCGCGGAACTCGTCCGAGCCCATGACACCCGCGGTGCGGTTGCCCAGCGCGACGACCTGCGCGCCGGTCAGCGTCGAGGTCTCGATCAGGTAGTCGGGGTTCTCCTCGCCCGCGCGCACGATCGCGTCGGCCAGCACGAGACGGCCTTCGGCGTCGGTGTTGAGCACCTCGACGGTCTTGCCGCCGTACATGCTGAGCACGTCGCCCGGCCGGTACGAAGTGGCCGAGGGCAGGTTCTCCGCCAGCGGGATGTGCGCGACGACCTCGAGCGGGTACTTCAGCTTCGCGGCCAGCACCACGGAGGCGAGCACGGCGGCCGCGCCCGACATGTCCGAGGTCATGTGGTCCATGTTCGCGGCGGGCTTGATCGAGATGCCGCCCGAGTCGAAGGTGATGCCCTTGCCGACCAACGCGACCTTCTTGACCGCCTTCGAGGGCTTGTAGGCGACGCGCAGCAGGCGCGGCTGCCGCGAGGAACCGCCGCCGACGCCGAGGATACCGCCGAAGCCCTTGCGCTTGAGGGCCTTCTCGTCGAGGACCTCGAACTCGAGGTTGTTCGCCTCGGCCAGGGTCTTCGCGCGGTCGGCGAAGGAGGCCGGGAACAGGTCGTTCGGCGGGGTGTTGATCAGGTCGCGGGCGATGATGACCGACTCCGCGATCAGGGTGGCGGCCTTCAGCGTCGCCTTGTGGTCCTTGGCGGCGCCTTCTTCGGGGCTCACGAAGTCGACCTTGGCGACCGGGCCGTCGCCCTTCTCGGAGCGGTACTCGGTGAAGGAGTACGCGCCGAGCGCGGTGCCCTCGACGGCGGCCTGCAGGTCGATCGCCGACAGCGTGACGAACGCGCGCTCGGTGCCGTTCAGCGCTCGCGCGGCGGCACCGGCGCCCCGGCGGACCTGCTCGGCGGTGACGCCGTCGGCGCCCGCCTTGCCGAGGCCGACGGCCAGCACGACGCCGGCGGACAGCTTGCCCAGCGTCGGTACCTTGACGACCTCGTCGGCCTTGCCGGACGCGCCGAGGGTGCCGAGGACCTCGGCGAGCTTGCCGTCGAAGGCGGTGTCGGCAACGGAGGAACCGGCGGCGAGCGCCAGACCGTCCTCGCCCTGCAGGGTGCCGATTACGACGACGTCGGCGCGCGTCTTGGCCAGCGCCGCTTCGGCGTTCTCGGTCAGGGCAAGCTTCGGCACGGTCACTTCTGGCTCCTCGCGCGTTCGCGGTGGTACCGGGCGTCCGCCCGGTTGGATCGTGAGCCATGCTAATGACAGCGGGACCTGGGGGAACAGCGGGGCCGACGGGGTCACTCGGTGTACAGGAAGGGAGACGGCGTGCGGCTGGCCGGCGGTTTGCTCATCGCACTGGCGGTCGGTACCTCCGGAGCGGACTATTGGGTACTTTTCGCCGCCGTGGTCGCGGCCGTGCTCGCCGTCGCGGCGGAGGCACTGCTGCCGCCGCTGGGGGAGACCAAGCCTGAGCGGATCGCGGGCTCCGTTTCGCGGTTGGGCCTGGTCGTGGTCTTCGCGACGACATTCGGGCAATACGTCTTCCCCTCCGCTCCGGGAGTCGCCGCCGCGGTATTCGCCGTGGTGGCGGGCGTCGCCGACCTGGCAGGGGTCCGTCTCGGTGACTACGCCGCCCGCTGGGTCACCGGGCTGCTGCTGGTCGCGGCCGCGTCCCTGATCGCGATCTGCGTCGGCATCCCGCCACTGGCGCAGTTCATCGCGCCGGATCCGCCGTCCGTACCCGGCCTCGGCCTCGCCGTGCTGGTCCTGCTGCCGTTCCTGCTGCCCCGGCGTCCCGGCGCGGGCCGCGCGGCCGTGGTGGGCGCCGTGGCCGTGGCGATCATCGCCGTCGCCCTCTACCAGCTGGGACCGCTCCGGCTGGGGCTTTCGGCGACGTCGTTCCGTGAACTCCTCGCCGCGGCCGACGGGGTCTCGCTGCTGCCGGTACTGACCGTGGTCGTCGCCGTGGCGACCGTGCCCGTCGCGGTGGACGCCTTCACCGACGGCCGGGAACGGCTTTCCCCGGAACGTCCGAAGACGACACTCGCTTGTGGACTGATCGTGGCCGTCGCCGCCGCTTTCGCTGGGCCGGTAGTGGCCCTCGGGCTCGCGGGAGTGGGAACGCTCGCCGAACTGGTTCTGCGGGTCCGCGCCCGTCGGTACCGTTCGAGGAGTGACCGTTCAAGGCGTGCGTGATCCTCTTTGGGCTCCAGGCGACACGGTCGTCGAGCGGTTCCTGCGACCGGACGGCTCGATCGGCCAGCATCACCCGTTGCGAGTCATCGCCGACGACGGCGCCGTGCTGCTCGGCTGGCTCCCCGCGGACACCCCGATCATCGGCAGCAGGCTCGCCGACGGGCGGATCTTCCGCGAGGCGCCGCTCGAGGAGCGGTTCCGGGTGCCGCGAGTACGCGTGGCCGACTTCTGGCGCGACACCTCGACACTGCGCCGCATCGCCGACGACGAATGGTCGTCGGTCTGGTGGTTCTTCGACGCCGGCGGCGACTTCCTGAACTGGTACGTCAACCTCGAGGTCCCGCTGGGGCGCACACCGTCCGGGCCGGATCGGATCGACGGCATCCTGGACGTCGCCGTCGAGCCCGGCGGACGCTGGCAGTGGAAGGACGAGGACGAGGCCGAGGAGGCCGTCCTGGCCGGTCGCATCACCGCTGGTCAGCTGAAGAGGCTGCGCGCCGAGGGCGAGCGGATCGGGGCGCTCGCGACGGCCGGGCGGTTCCCTTTCGACGGGACGTGGACCGACTTCCGGCCGGACCCGGGCTGGCCCGCGCCCGGCCTCCCCGATGGGCTGCTTTAGCCGACGAGGAGCAGCAGCAGCGCCGCGAGCGCGACGTTGATCACCGCGAGGACGACCACCGATTTGGTGGACAGCTCGCGTGGGAACGCCTTGCCGTGGATGTGGCGCCACCAGAAAATGCCGAAACCGCCCCCGACCAGGCCGAGGAACGCGCCGAAGCCGCTGTCCAGCAGGGCCCAGCCGTCCATCATCAGCAGGCCGGTGCCGAAGGTCAGCAGCACCGCCGTCGCGAAGGTCTTGACGTCGGCCCCCGCGCCGGGAGTGGCGGGCTGGGCCGGGGTGGCGGGCTGCATCTGGTTGTACGTCACGTCGCCATCCTAGGGGCGCGGGCCCTCGCGTGTTCGTCCTGACGGACAGTTCGACGGCGGTAAAGATATGCGGACGTCCGACTAACGTGGGTCCGACCAAGCGTTATCGTCTTAGGCATGACGACCTCGACGCAGTTCAGCCACCTCCCGCACCCGAGCCCCGCGAGCCCGGAACGCGTCGCGGACGTATTGGCCGCACCCGGCTTCGGGCTGCACTTCACCGACCACATGGTGACCGTGAAGTGGAGCGCCGAGCAGGGCTGGCACGACGCGACCGTCGGGCCGTACGCGCCCTTGACGCTCGACCCGGCGACCTCCGTGCTGCACTACGGTCAGGCGATCTTCGAAGGCCTCAAAGCCTACCGCCAGCCCGACGGCACGATCGCCGCGTTCCGGCCCGACGCGAACGCGATCCGGTTCCGCAACTCGGCCGAGCGCCTCGCCATGCCGCAGCTGCCGGTGGAGGTCTTCCTCGACTCGATCCGCGAGCTCGTCGCGGTCGACAGCCGCTGGGTCCCGACGAAGCCGGGCGAGTCGCTGTACCTGCGGCCGTTCATGATCTCCACCGAAGCCGGGCTCGGCGTCAACCGGCCCGCGAACGAGTACCTCTACGCGCTGATCGGCTCGCCCGCCGGCTCGTACTTCTCCGGCGGCGTGAAGCCGGTGAGCGTGTGGCTCTCGACCGAGTACGTGCGCGCGGTCCCCGGCGGCACCGGCGAGGCCAAATGCGCCGGCAACTACGCGGCGTCGTTCGTGGCGCAGGCGCAGGCCGTGGAAAAGGGCTGTGACCAGGTCGTGTGGCTCGACGCTG
This sequence comes from Amycolatopsis sp. NPDC102522, assembly GCF_055584485.1. NCBI lineage: Bacteria > Bacillati > Actinomycetota > Actinomycetes > Pseudonocardiales > Pseudonocardiaceae > Amycolatopsis > Amycolatopsis sp. NPDC102522. The sequence continues at coordinate 41,299 of NZ_JBVJLY010000005.1, forward strand.
TCGAGCGGCGCTGGATCGAGGAGATGGGCGGGATGAACCTGTTCTTCGTCTTCGGCTCCGGTGACGAGGCCCGCGTCGTGACCCCGGAACTGACCGGGTCGCTGCTGCCGGGCGTCACCCGCAAGTCGCTGCTGGAGCTGGCGAAGTCGTTCGGGCACCAGGTCGAGGAGCGGCGCATCTCCACCGACGAGTGGGAGAAGGCGGCGGCTTCGGGCGAGCTGACCGAGGTGTTCGCCTGCGGGACCGCGGCGGTCATCACCCCTGTCGGGCACGTGAAGCACGCGGGCGGCGAGTTCTCCGTGGCCGGTGGGCAGCCCGGTGAGCTGACGATGAAGCTGCGCGGCGCGCTGACCGGGATCCAGGAGGGCACCCGGCCCGCTCCCGAAGGCTGGATGTACCCGCTGGGCTGAGCTTCAGGAGCTCGTGAGTGGCAAGTGTCGTTCTAACCCCACTTGCCACTCACGACCCCCTGTACCGAGGCGCCACCGCCGCCTCTCTCTTGAAGTACGTGAAGGCCCCCTTCATTGCGCCTAGCGCAATGAAGGGGGCCTTCACGTACTTCCGCGTTTAGAGGACTAAACGCGGAGGGCGTCAGGAAGCGGGAGCCTCGATCAGCGGCCCGCTCACCCCGGCCTGCTCGTGCGTCGCCATCTCCGCGAGCACCCGCGTCGCCATGAACAACAGCGGCAGCGCCGCGACAGCGCCCGTCCCCTCACCGAGGCGCACGTCCAGATCCAGGATCGGCTCCAGGTCGAGGTGCTCCAGCGCCAGCGCGTGCGCGGGTTCGCCGCCGCGCTGCCCCGCGGCCCACCACTGCCGCGCGCCCGGGACGAGTTCCTCGGCGATCAGCGCGGCCGCGGAAGCGACCAGGCCGTCCAGGATCACCGGCGTCTTCCGGAGCGCGGCCTGGGCGAGGAAGCCCGCCATCGCGGCGATGTCGGCGCCGCCGGAGGTGCGCACCAGCGCGACAGGGTCGGCCAGCACGGTCCTCGCCCGGCGCAGCGCGTCCCGGACCGCCGCGGCCTTGCGCATCCAGGCGTTGTCGTCGATCCCCGAGCCGCGGCCGACGACGGCCACCGGTTCGCTGCCGGTCAGCGCCGCGACCAGCACCGAGGCCGGGGTGCTGTTCCCGATCCCGAGGTCGCCCGCGATGAGCAGGTCGGCGCCGCCGTCGACTTCGGCATCGGCGATCGTCCTGCCCGCACGGAGGGCGGCTCGCGCCTCGTCGTCGGTCAGTGCGTCTTCGACGTCGATGGAGCCGGACCCGCGCCGCACCTTGAACTCGCCGATCGACCGCGTGGCGGGGGCGTCGCTGTCGACGGCCATGTCGACGACCCGCACGCTCGCGCCCGCCGACGCCGCCAGCACGTTGATGGCCGCGCCGCCGGTCAGCATGCTGCCGACGAGTTGCGCGGTGACCTCGCCCGGATACGCCGAGACGCCCTTCGCGGCGATGCCGTGGTCTCCGGCGAACACCACGACCCGGGGCCGTGTGAACGGACGCGGCGGCGACTGCCCCTGGCAGGCCGCGACCCAGACGCCCAGTTCTTCGAGCCTGCCCAGTGAGCCCGCGGGTTTGATCAGTTTCGAGTGCAGCGCGATCGCCGCCGAACGCGCGTGTTCATCCGGCTGCTCGACTTCGGCGAACTCGAGGATTTCGTCGTCCAACGCCCTGCCCCTTCGGATCGCTTCGGTGGCCGCGCCCAACCTACCCACCCGCCTGTGTCAGAGTTGCCTGTGGCTCAGACGAAGGCCGCCGGGGTGGTGCTCGCGAGCGGAGCGGGCACCCGGGTCGGCGCCAAGCTCAACAAGGTGTACCTGCCGGTGGCGGGCAAGCGGGTCGTCGCGTGGTCGCTCGACGCCTTCGCCCGGGTGCCCGGTATCGACGTGCTCGTGCTGGTCATCCGGCCGCAGGACACCGAACTCGCGCGCGAGGTGCTCGCCGCGCATCCCGGCGAGGTCGAACTCGTCCACGGCGGTGCGACGCGTCAGGGTTCGGAGCTGAACGCCTTGCGCCACTTGACTTCCCGCATCGAGAGCGGCGAGATCGACGCGGTCCTGCTGCACGACGCGGCCCGTCCGCTCGTCACCCCGCGACTGATCGCGGACGTCCTCGCCGACACGCGGCGGTACGGGGGAGCGGTGCCCGGGGTCGCGGCCGACGACATCGTGCGTGTCGACGGCGACACCGTTTCCGGTGCGCTGCCCGGCGCGATCCGGGTGCAGACGCCGCAGGGTTTCCGCGCCGCCCCGTTGCTGGAGGCGTACGAAACGGCCGAACGGGACGGTTTCGTCGGCACCGACACGTCTTCGTGCATGGAAAGGTTCTCCGCGCTGCCGGTGCGGTGGGTTCCAGGCAGCGCGGAGAACCTCAAGATCACCTACCCGCACGACCTCGTTGTCGCCGAGCAGGTGATCGGCCGAGGTTAGGGATCTCCCTGGCCGGCCTTGGCTCCGTTGGCGGGAAGGATGGTGACCGGCTGGCGCGCCGCCATGGGGATCTCGCAGTCCGGATGTGGTTGCAGCAGCTGGATCGGCGCGGCGGCGTCGCCGGGGGCCGGGATGGTGAGCACCGCGCGCAGGGTCCAGTCGGCCGTCGAGTGGTACTGCCACGAGACGAGGGCCGGCCGGAAGACGTCCGTGTCGGCAAGGGTGGCGACCCGGTACGCGGTCGCCCGTTCCTCACCTCGCAGGATGAGGACGTCGGCGCAGGTGTCCCACTGGAACACCGCGGCACAGACCTCCGGCTCCTCCCGGGGGCCGAAGATGTAGACGACCCACCGGCGTCTTCGAAGCTCTTCGAGCAGTTCGTCGATGCTCAGATGGTTCATCGAGCCCCCCAACGGGTTTCGGGAACTCTGCGGAGAGTAACAGGTGTACTAGAGCACCGTCCAGAATGTGTACTAGTACGTAATAATGGGGTGTGAGCAGGATCCTTGGTGCTCGCCCATTGGTGTGCTAGAACGCTTGTGCGCACCGCGCGACCTTGTGAGGAGTCACCTTGCCCGCCGTCGACCGACCTGAACCGCCGTATCTCCAGATCGCGGGAAACATTCGTGACGACATCGTTTCGGGCAGGCTCAAGGAAGGTGACACGGTCCCGTCCGCGCGGGAGATCGCCAGGAACTGGAACGTCGCGATGGCGACGGCTATGAAGGTGCTCTCGACGCTCCGGGCCGAAGGTCTGGTCCGCGCGGTCCGCGGGATCGGGACAGTGGTGCAGACCAGGGCGCTGCACCGCTCCGCGCACGATCGGACGATCTCGATCGCGCGAACCGGCAAGGTCTATCCACCGGGCCACTACGCGAAAATCCGTGAGGCCGGGCTCGTCCCGGCACCGGAGCGGGTGGCGGGCGCCCTCGGTATCGAAGAGGGCGCTCCCGCGATCCGGCGGCGGCGGACCACGTACGCGGGACAGGACGCGCCGGTTTCGACGTCCGTCTCGTGGTTCGACGGCGCTGTCGCGGCGAAGGCGCCGTTGCTGTTCGAACCGGTGCGGATCGTCGAAGGCACGGTCAAATATGTTGCGGACCGGACAGGCAGGGTTCTGACGTCCACACATTCTCAGCACGCCGCGGGGCTGGCGGGTGCCGAGGAGGCGAAGGAACTCGGCGTGGCCGAAGGTTCGGCGATTTTGTTGAGCCGTAACAGGTTCTTGTCCGCCGGAGGAGACGTACTCGAGTACGGCGAATCGGCGGCTTTGCCGGACCACTGGATTTTCTACGAATACAACATCGAGGACGGGGCATGAAGCACATTCACGCGGGTAAGGTCCGGGACCTTTACGAAATCGACGGCGACATTCTGCTCGTCGCGTCGGATCGCGTTTCGGTCTACGACGTCTCGCTGCCGACCCCGATCCCGGACAAGGGCGCGCTGCTGAACCAGCTTTCCGCCTGGTGGTTCGAAAAGATGGCCGACGTGGTGCCGAACCACGTCATTTCCACGACCGACGTCCCTGCGGAATTCGCCGGTCGCGCCACGCGCTGCAAGCCGCTGAAGATGATCCAGGTCGAATGCATCGCGCGCGGCTACCTGACCGGTCTCGGGATGCGCGAGTACCGGCGTGACGGCAAGGTCTCCGGCGTCGAACTGCCCGCCGGTCTCGTCGAGGCCGACAAGCTGCCCGAGCCGATCTTCACGCCCACCACGAAGATCTCCGACACCGGCCACGACGAGTTCATGACCTTCGCCGACGTCGTGAACGAGATCGGCCAGGAGACCGCGGACCGCATCCGGGACCTGACGCTGGAGGTCTACACCAAGGGTGCGGAGCACGCGGCGAAGAACGGCATCATCATCGCCGACACCAAGATCGAATTCGGGTTCGACGCCGACGGCGTGCTGACGCTCGGGGACGAGGTCCTCACGTCGGACTCGTCGCGGTTCTGGCCTGCCGACGACTACGAGCCGGGCCGGACGCAGCACGCGTTCGACAAGCAGTTCGTCCGCGACTGGTCCACGACGACCGGTTGGGACAAGACGCCACCCGGCCCCGCCATCCCGGACGAGATCGTCGAAGCGACCCGCAAGCGCTACACCGAGGTCTACGAGAGGATCACCGGGAAGACCTGGGTATCCGGCGGTGACCATGCCTGAACAGCAGGTCTACGACCCGTACCGGCTGATCGACGACGTCGAGGGCCTGCTGATCCAGCGGGGCCACCGGCCGGAGCGGCTCGACGGCCGGACGGGTGACCGGGTCGCCGGCGCGAGCAGGTTGTTGCGGGGCCTGGGAATCGACCCCTTCCGTGCCCCCGGCGACGCCCTCGACCTCGACGGTCAGATCGCGTACCAGGCCCGCGTCCACGGGGACTGAAGCTGAAGGACGCTTTCCCCGCCTGGCATGCGGGGAAAGCGTCCTTCAGTCACGTCAGGGCGAGCGGGTCAGGGTGGGGTCGGTCTCGGTGACGCCGTCGAGGGCCTCGTCGATGGCGGCGAGCAGATCCGCGTCCAGCTTCACGCCGGCCGCCTTCACGTTCTCGTGCACCTGCTCCGGCCGCGAAGCGCCGATGATCGCCGAAGCGACGTTCGGGTTCTGCAGCACCCACGCCACGGACAGCTGGGCCATCGTCAGGCCCGCCTTGTCCGCGAGCGGCTGAAGGCGCTGGACGCGCTCGAGGACGTCGTCGTTGAGGAAGCGGGCGACCATGTTGGCGCCGCCCTTCTCGTCCGTCGCGCGGGAGCCCTCGGGCAGCGGCTGACCGGGCTTGTACTTGCCGGTGAGCACGCCCTGCGCGATCGGCGACCAGACGATCTGGCTGAGCCCCTCGCGTTCGGAGGCCGGGACGACCTGCGCCTCGATGACCCGCCACAGCGCGTTGTACTGCGGCTGGTTCGAGACCAGGGGCACCTTCAGCTCACGCGCGATCGCCGCGCCCTGGGTGATCTGCTCGGCGGTCCACTCCGAGACGCCGACGTAGAGCACCTTGCCCTGGCGGACGAGGTCGGAGAAGGCGAGGAACGTCTCTTCGAGCGGCACGGTCCGGTCGAACCGGTGCGCCTGGTAGAGGTCGACGTAGTCGGTGCCGAGCCGCTTCAGCGAAGCGTTCGCCGACTCCATGATGTGCTTGCGGCTGAGCCCCTTGTCGTTGGGGCCCTTCGGACCGGTCGGCCAGTAGACCTTGGTGAAGATCTCCAGGCTTTCGCGGCGCAGGCCCTTCAGCCCGCGGCCGAGCACCGATTCGGCGGCCGTGTTCGCGTAGACGTCGGCGGTGTCGAACGTGGTGATGCCGACGTCGAGCGCCGCCTTGATGCAGGACTGGGCCTGGTCCTCTTCCACCTGGGACCCGTGGGTGAGCCAGTTGCCGTACGAGATCTCACTGACATTGAGGCCGCTGCGGCCTAGGCGTCGAAACTCCATGGCGCGACTCTACCCCAGACCGTTAGGCAGGCTAACGACCTGGGTTTCGCCTGGTGAGAGGTCAGACCTTGGCGCCGGGGCTGACCCGGGGCTTGGGGACCCGCAGCTTGCGGATCTGGCTCGCGCGGATGAAGGAGTACCAGCCGACGGAGGTGCCCTTGACCGTCTCGTCCGGGAACTTCAGCCGGACCATCTTGGCGATCCGGCGCCCGCTGAGGAAGCCCTCGACGATCATGCCGAGCAGCATCACGGTGCACAGCAGCGTCGCGTACCGCTGCACTTCCGGGTACGGGAGGATCAGCGCGACGAACACCAGGATCGCCAGCGGCATGAACAGGCCGAGCAGGTTGCGCCGCGAGTCGACCAGGTCACGGATGTACGCCTTGACCGGACCGCGGTCACGGGGGAGCAGGTACTTGTCCTCGCCCGCCATCATCCGCTCGCGGCGTTCCTTGGCGGCGTTGCGCTGCTTCGACTTGTACTCCGGGTCGGACTTCGCGGACTTGCGGAGTTCCTTGTTGCGCTTCATCGCCTCCCGCATGGTGGTCGGCGGGGGCGCCACCGGGCCACGGCGCTTGGCTTCGGCCTCACGCCGCTTGGGCGTGGCCTTGCCCTTTCCGGGCGTATACGCCTTGGCCTGGACCTCGACACCCTCGTTGTCGGGCGTCTCGGTGTCCGTCGTGGCGGAGTCTGTGGTGCTACGGCGCAGGAACCTCACCTCACCAGGGTAGTTGCAGGCGTCACGGTGCCACGCACCAGGCCGAGCGATATGTCACCATGGAGGGGAACAGATCGGGACTCCGACGTGTTGGACCATGTGCAAGACGAGTACCCGCAGCGAGTTCGACCAGAGGGAGAACCATGACGACCGCTGAGCAGGCAGCCGCAGCTCAGGCCGAAGCCGCCGAGGAGACCCACGGCGTCACGTTGACCGACGCCGCCGCCGTCAAGGCGAAGGCCCTGCTCGAGCAGGAGGGCCGCGACGACATGCACCTGCGCATCGCCGTCCAGCCCGGTGGGTGCGCGGGCCTGCGCTACCAGCTGTTCTTCGACGAGCGCACGCTCGACGGTGACTTGTTCCGTGACTTCGACGGGCTCCGCGTGGCCGTCGACCGGATGAGCGCGCCGTACGTGTCGACCGCCGTGATCGACTTCGTGGACTCGATCGAGAAGCAGGGCTTCACGATCGACAACCCCAACGCGACCGGTAGCTGCGCCTGCGGCGACAGCTTCCACTGACCCGCGTCGAGGCATGAAGAAGGGCCGCGAACCTCACCCAGGTCGCGGCCCTTCTTCATGTCCGCAGCTCTTCGTGCCGCAGCTTTTCGTGTCGCAGTGGGATCAGACGTAGGCGTCCAGATCCGCGACCTGGGCGAGGCACCGCTCGTCCACGGTCCAGGGCGGAGCGATCTGCCGGGGCAGGGGCAGGTTCTCGGCCTGGAGGGACGACGGGATGCCGGCACAGTCGGCGATGAGTTCGCCGATCGATTCCGGTTCGAGGTGATACGCGGAAGTGGTCACGAACGACAAGTTAATGACTCATGTTCGAGTAGGACACCACTACCAACCGGTAGTGTTGATGGCCGTGCCTGAAGCAACCCGTATGGGGCATGACCTGCGGGTAACTTAGCCGTCCTCGCCTTCGCGAGGCCGACCGATCAAGGAGAACCGGTGGCAGACAGCGCCAGGATCGCAGTATCCGGCAGTATCGCAACCGACCATCTCATGCACTTCCCGGGCAGGTTCGCCGAGCAGCTCATCGCCGAGCAGCTGCATCGCGTGTCCCTGAGTTTCCTGGCCGACGATCTCGTTGTCCGGCGGGGCGGCATCGGCGCGAACATCGCCTTCGGCCTCGGCGTACTCGGCAAGCGCCCGATCCTGGTCGGCGCCGTGGGCTCCGACTTCGCCGACTATCGCTCGTGGCTCGAGCGGCACGGCGTCGACACCGCCGGTGTGCTGGTCTCCGACGTCGCGCATACCGCCCGCTTCGTCTGCACCACTGACGAGGACCTCTGCCAGATCGCCACCTTCTACGCCGGCGCGATGGCCGAATCCCGCAACATCGAGCTGGAGCCGGTCGCCGCGCACGCCGGTGAACTGTCGCTCGTGCTGATCAGCCCGGACGACCCCGAAGGCATGGTCCGCCACGCCGAGGAGTGCCGCCAGCGTGGCTACACCTTCGCCGTCGACCCCTCGCAGCAGCTGGCGCGGATGGACGGCGAGCAGGTGCGTGGCTTCATCGAAGGCGCGAAGTACCTGTTCAGCAACGACTACGAATGGGAACTGCTGCTCCAGAAGACCGGCTGGACCGAGGCCGACGTGCTCGACCGCGTCGGCATGCGGATAACCACGCTCGGGGAGAAGGGCGTCGAGATCATCGGCAAGGACGGGCTCTCGCTGCAGGTCGGCGCGGTCCCGGAGCGGGGCAAGGTCGACCCGACCGGCGTCGGCGACGGCTTCCGCGCCGGGTTCATCGCCGGCCTCGACGGCGGGCTCGGCCTGGAGCGTTCGGCTCAGCTGGGTTCGCTGATCGCCGTGCTGGTGCTGGAAACCGTGGGTACGCAGGAGTGGGCGTTCGATCGCGCCGACGTCCTGGGCCGTCTCAAGGAGGCCTTCGGTCCGGAGCCCGCCGAGGAGATCGCGGCGATCCTGCCTGCCTGAGGGAGCTGAAGGGGACTTTCCCCGCATGTAATGCAGCGAAGGCCCTTCACCGCGTGAGACGCGGTGAAGGGCCCCTTCAGCCTCGTCCGGTCAGGATGGCGGCGACCTCGGCCGGGCGGGACATGTGGGGACAGTGCCCGGCGTCGATCTCGATCGCGGTGACGCCGAGCCGCTCCCTGGCGGCCTGGCGCATCCACTCCGGTTTCAGCGTGCGATCGCGCGTGGGGACGAGCACCGTCGACGGGATCTCCGGCGCGGGCCCGGCGGGATGTGCCGCGAGCACCGCGGGACTGAACAGCCGCAGGCTGTCCAGCGCCAGATGTTCGGTCTCTGGATCGCAGTCGTGGAAAAGGAACTCCGACGCCTTCGCGGGATCCGCCGTCGGGTCCACCCCGATCCACTCGGGGGCGAACAGGGCCGGGACCTCGTCGCGCAGGCTCCGCCCACCGGCGAAGTCGGGGATGTAGGCGGCGACCCACACCATCGCCCGCGCGTCGAGCGCTTCGGCGATCGAGGGAAGCAGGACACCTGCCCCGGAATGGGCCACCACGACCGGCCGCTCGCCGTCGTACTGGTCCCGCGCGTGCTGCGCGTAGCCCTCGACAGGCAGGTCCGCCGGGGTCAGCAGGTCCACCGCGATCGCGCGGTGCCCGGCGGCCTTGAGCAGCTTGGCCACCCGGTCCCAGCCCGCCGGGCTCTGCGTCGTGCCGTGCACGAGGACGAAGTCCATCCGTCCATGCTGGCCTTCACCGGGTGAACGGTGAAGGCCGGCATGTCGAGTCGTGACTAGAGTTTCACCGGGTAGACGGGTTCCGGCACCTCGGGCTTGATGCGGTTCTCGATGAAGATCCCGTGCCACAGCATGAACACCAGCAGCGCCCACAGCTGACGGCTCCGGTCGAGCTGCCCGGCCTTGTGCTCGTCGAGCAGCGCCAGGACGGCCTTCTTGTCGAGCAGCGCGTCGGTCTGCGAGTCCGCGATGATGCCCTTGGCCCAGTCGTACATCTCGTTGCGCAGCCAGAGCCGGATCGGCACCGGGAAGCCGAGCTTGCGCCGGTTCAGCACATGCGCCGGGATGATCTTCGCCAGCCCCTGGCGCAGCGCGTACTTCGTGGTGCCCTGCGCGAGCTTCTGGTCGAGCGGGATGCTCGCGGCGACCTTGAACACCTCGGAGTCGAGGAACGGCACGCGCAGTTCCAGCGAGTTCGCCATGGTGACCTTGTCGGCCTTGACCAGGATGTCGCCGCGCAGCCAGGTGTAGAAGTCGACGTGCTGCATCCGCGCGACCGGGTCCCAGCCCTCGGAGATCTTGTACCAAGGCGCGGTGACGTCCTTGAAGCCGACACCTTCCTCATACGTGCGCAGCACCTTGCGGAGCTGGTCGTCGCGGAAGTTGCGGGCGTTGCCGTAGTAGCGGTCCTCCAGCGGCAGCGCTCCGCGCCGCAGCAGGTCCTTGCCGCGGGTGCCCTCGGGGATCTTCGTGGAGACCTTCCCGATGATCTTCCGCATCCCGCCGGGGATCTTTTCGAACGGCGCCAGGGAGATCGGCTCGTTGTAGATCGTGTAGCCGCCGAAGAGTTCGTCGGCGCCTTCGCCGGACAGCACGGCCTTGACGTGCTTACGGGCTTCGCGGGCGATGAACCACAGCGGTACGAGCGCAGGGTCGGCCACCGGGTCGTCGAGGTACCAGACGATGAGCGGCAGCGCCTCCATCATCTCGTCCGGCGACACCGTGCGGACCACGTGCTTCACCCCGATCGCGGCGGCCGTCTCGGCGGCCACGTCGACCTCGGAGTAACCCTCGCGTTCGAACCCCGTGGTGAACGCGATCAGGTTCGGGTTGTGCTCCTTGGCCAGCGTCGCGGTCGCGGTGGAGTCGATGCCACCGGAGAGGAACGCGCCGACCGTGACGTCCGGGTCGGAGATCATGTGCTTGCCGACCGAGTCGCGCATCACATCGGCGATGCGCTCGTACAGCGCGTCGGCCTCGGCCTGGCCGTTGACCGGCTTCGCGCTGAACTGCGGGTGGAAGTAGCGGGTGAACTCGACCTCGCCGCCGGGGACCACCCGGAACGACGTCCCGGACTCGACGCGGCGGATCCCGGTGTGCATCGACTCGGGCTCCGGCACGTACTGCAGCACCAGGTAGTGCTGCAGGGCCGTCTTGTCCAGCTCGTCCTCGACGCCGAGCACGCTCGAAAGCTCCAGCAGGCTCTTCTTCTCGCTGGAGAAGGCGACCTTGCCGGGGCCGGCGGCGTAGTACAGCGGCTTGATGCCGAACGGGTCGCGCGCGCCGAAGACGACCTTCTCCTGGGAATCCCAGATCATGAAGGCGAACATGCCGCGCAGCTTCTTCACCGCGTCGTCGCCGAGGTAGTGGTACGCCGCGGCGATCGCTTCGCCGTCACCCTCTGTGGCGAACTTCGCACCGTGCTCGGCGGCCAGCTCGTCGCGCAGCTCTTTGTAGTTGTAGATCTCGCCGTTGAAGTTCAGCGTGTAGCGCTCGGGCGCTTCCGGCGGACCCCAGATCAGCGGCTGGTGGGCGTGGTCGACGTCGATGAAGGCCAGCCGGTTGAAGCCGTAGACCACCTCGGCGTCGGCCCAGGTGTCGTGCTCGTCGGGGCCGCGGTGCCGCTGGCAGCGCATGGCCGCGTCGACGGCGTCACGGGCGCTCGCAGCGTCGGCTTCGGTCGAACAGATCAGTCCAAGCAGGCCGCACACGTCTAGTTCACACACCTCTTGTTGGCCGAGCGGGGGAGAAGGGCTCAGTATGCCCGGGTGGATGTACACCCGGATGTGGTGGGGGATACGCGTGTTGGGGTTACCCCTTGGTCAGCACGGCGCCGCAACTCGGCTAGGCTCCGCCCTGTCACAAAGATCGGTCTAGGAGGCTCTGGGTGAAAGGGCAAGGCGCAGTGGGAAATCCAGAGCGCACCCCCGTTAAACGGGCTGGTCGCATCGCAGCGCTCGCGGCGCTGGTGATGCTGACCGCGACGGGCTGTTCCGGGGACGAGATCCTCCGCTTCGGCTGGCCGGTCGGGGTGACCCCGCAGGCGCACGACATGCGCACCCTGTGGACGTGGACGGTCGTCGCGGCGCTGGCCGTCGGTGTCATCGTCTGGGCGCTGATCTTCTGGACCGCGATCTTCCACCGTAAGAAGAAGACCGCCGACGGCGCGGAAGAGGAACTGCCCCGTCAGTTCCAGTACAACATCCCGCTGGAGATCTTCACGGTCGTCGTCCCGACGATCATGGTCTGCGTGCTGTTCTTCTTCACCGCGACCACCGAGAACCGCGTGCTCGCCGAGACGGAGAACCCGGACGTCACGGTCGACATCGTCGCGTTCCAGTGGAACTGGGAGTTCAAGTACAAGAGCGACTCCAAGAACCACGACGACCCCGAGATCACCACGGTCGGCAGCTCGACCGAGATCCCGCTGCTCGTCCTGCCGACGAACAAGACGATCCAGTACAACCTGCGGTCGGCCGACGTCATCCACTCCTTCTGGGTGCCGGAGTTCCACTTCAAGCGGGACGTCATGCCGGACCCGGAGAAGAACAACCAGGACTTCACCTTCCAGAACTCGATCGACAAGGAAGGGTCGTTCGTCGGCCGCTGCGCCGAACTGTGCGGCACCTACCACTCGGGGATGAACTTCGAGGTCAGGGCCCTGTCGCCGGACAAGTACGCGCAGTACATCCAGCTTCGCGGCACGGTGAACCCGAAGAGCGGCAAGCCGAACACGGCCTCCGAGGCGCTGACGGCGATGAACTGTGGCGACCTGTGCTCGCCCTACGCCGTCACCACCACCCCGTTCAACACCGACCGCACCGCGCGGGTCGCGTCCAACTGACCCGGCTGTTCGAGCCCGAAACAGGAGTGAGGCAACGTCCATGAAGGTCGAAGGACGGATTTTCTTCCTCGTCGCGGTCTTCTCCGTCATCGTCGCGGGTATCTACGCGTACATGACCGGAACGATGACCCGCGACGGCGTCGAGCCGGTCGGTGTGGTGGCCCTGATCCTCACCGGTGGCCTGGCCTTCCTGGCCGGGAGCTACCTGCAGTTCGTGGCGCGGCGCATCGAGCCGCGGCCGGAGGACCGGGAAGACGCCGAGATCAGCGACGGTGCCGGTGAGCTGGGCTTCTTCAGCCCGGGCAGCTACTGGCCGATCGCTCTCGCGGCGGCCGCCGCGCTGACCGGTGTCGCGCTCGCGTTCTTCCACGTCTGGCTGCTGATCATCGCGCTGGGCCTGGTGATCGTCGCCATCGGCGGGCTGGTGTTCGAGTACCACACCGGTCCTAACCACGACTGACGTTCTGACGCCCGAAGCGGCGCCTCGGTCTTCGGACCGGGGCGCCGCTTTTCGCATTCAGAGGACTAAACGCGGGCGGACTGGGGTTCGGGGCGGGGTGCGGGCGCGCGTTTCGGTGCCAGGGCGGCCGCCAGCACGGCCAGCATCCCCAGGCCCTCCGGCCAGGTCGGACGGTGCCCGTAGGCGAGGATGTCCACCACCACCGCGACCACGGGATAGATGTAGGACAGCAGCGCCACCGTCGTGGTCGGCAGCTTGCCGATGCTCGCGTACATCAGGACGTACATCAGCGCGGTGTGCACCGTCCCCAGCAGGACCAGCCACAGCAACCCGGAGGGGTCCGTGGGCAGCGGCGTGACCAGCAGCGCGGGTGCCAGCACGATCGTGCCGGTCACCAGCTGGACGGCCGCCAGGACGTGCGGGCGCAGGTGCTTGAGCTGCTTCGCGACGAACGAAGCGCCGGCGTAGAGCGCGGCCGCGCCGAGGGCGAGCGCGATCCCCTCCAGCCGCACGGGCTTGCCGTCGGCGCCGTGCGCGGACAGTGAGATGAGCGTCACCCCGCCGAACGCGATCAGCGCCCGGATCAGCTGGCTCTTCGCCATCTTCTCGCCGAGGAACGCCGCCGCGAGACCGACCAGCATCAACGGTTGCGTGTGATAGACGACGGTGCTGACAGAGATGGACGACAGCGCGTACGAAGCGAAGAGCAGCACCCAGTTCCCGACCAGGAACAGCCCGCCGAGGATGGCGAGCAGGAGGTCGCGGCGGGTGAGCGTCCATGGACGGAGCCAGCCGCGAGCGGCGATCCACACCAGGAGCAGCAGGCCGCCGACGAGGCTCCTCGCGAAAGCCACGGCGGGCGCGTCGGCGCCGCTTTCCAGGACGACGGCGCCGATCGTGCCGGACAGCGCCATCGCGGCCGTCCACTGCAGCAGGGGGTTGTTCTTGTTCATGGGCACCACTTTCGCCCTCGCGCCCGCGCTCGACCAGTGTCAGAGATGACATCGACCGCAAAACTTATGACACACTGCCCGGATGGACGTGAAGAAGGTCGCGGTGGTGCTCGCCGACCAGGTTTCGCCGTTCGAACTCGGCGTCGCGTGCGAGGTCTTCGGCACCGATCGCAGCGCAGACGGCATAGAGGGCTGGGATTTCGCGGTCTGCTCACCCGGTGGCGGCAACGTCCGGAGCTGGTCCGGTTTCGGGCTCGACGGACTGGAGAGCCTGGACTTCGCGGCGTCCGCCGATCTGCTGATCGTCCCGACCTGCGCGCCGCGCAGCGCGAGCCCGCCGGAACCGGTCCTCGAGGTCCTGCGCGACGCGGCCAGCCGGGGCGCCTGGGTCGCGGGCTTCTGCGCGGGTGTCTTCTCGCTCGGTTACGCGGGACTCCTCGACGGGCGCAACTGCACCGTGCACTGGGTCTACGAGCAGGAGTTCCGGTCGCGCTTCCCGACGGCGAAGGTCGACCCGAAGGCGTTGTACGTCGACGACGGCGGAGTCCTCACCAGCGCGGGGACCGTCGCCGCCGTCGATCTCTGCCTGCATCTGGTGCGCGAACTGCGCGGGGTCGCCGCGGCCACCACGCTGGCCAGGCGGATGGTCGCGGCGCCGCACCGGGTCGGCGGGCAGGCGCAGTTCGTGCAGGCGCCGGTGCCCGAGACCGCCGCGCCGGACGACACCGTGCTCGCCGAAGCGCTCGAATGGATCGAGCGGCGGCTGGATCAGCCGTTCACGGTCGCGGAGCTCGCCCGTCGCAGCGGTTTGGGGGAGCGCACGTTCCTGCGCCGGTTCTCGGCGGCCACCGGGACGACCCCGCACCGATGGCTCACCGAACGCCGTCTCGATCGCGCGCAGTCGTTGCTCGAAGAAGGTCGACTGTCCATTGAGGACATCGCGGTCGCCTGCGGATACGCTTCCGCCGCGGCGCTGCGGCATCAGTTCGGCAAGCTGCGCGGAACCAGTCCGAGCGCCTACCGCAAGACGTTTTCCGCAAGCTAGAAGGAGATCTCCTGTCCGACGGTGACCTGGACATGATCGGGGACCTCGTCGTGCTCGTCGCCGACGGAGAGCGTCCCCGTCGGCTCGAACAGCAACAGCTCCGCACCGTCCACTGAGGACGGTTTGTGAAAGGTCCCGCGCGGGACGACGAACACCGAGCCGCGGGGAAGCGTGACGACCCGTTCGCCCGCCGCCTCGCGCAACGCGATGTCCAAGGTGCCGTCGAGGACGAGGAAGAACTCGTCGGTGTTCTCGTGGACGTGCCAGACATGCTCACCCGCGACCTTGGCGAGCCGGACGTCGTAGTCGTTGACGTGGGCGACGATCCGCGGGCTCCAGATCTCGTCGAATCCGGCCAACACGGTCTTCAGATCGATCGGCTGCTTGCTCATGAGCCGATCCTGGCCACTGGACCGGCCGAGCGGTGAGTGCTAGGAATCGCATATGTCGCATGATTCCTCGCACGAGGTCGCCGTCCTGGTCGACGAGGGGTCCAACCCCTTCGAAATGGGCGTCGCGACCGAACTCTTCGGCCTGCGGCGGCCGGAGCTCGGCCGGCCTTGGTACGGCTTCACGCTGTGCGCGGCCGAGCCGTCCGTGCGCATGCACCTGGGGATGTTCACCCTCACCGGGGTCGCCGGGCTCGAAGCCGTGGACGCCGCCGACACGGTGATCGTGCCCAACCGGCCCGATCCGGAGCGCCCGGCACGGGAGCCGGTGCTGGCGGCCATCCGCGCCGCCGCCGCGCGGGGTGCCCGGCTGGTGAGCTTCTGCACCGGCGCCTTCACCCTCGCGCAGGCGGGCGTCCTGGACGGACGGCGCGCGACGACGCACTGGAAGTGGGCCGAGCGGTTCCGCGAGTCGTATCCCAACGTGCTGCTGGAGCCCGACGTCCTCTTCGTCGACGACGGCGACATCCTGACCGCGGCGGGCAGCGCGGCCGCGCTCGACCTGGGGCTGCACCTGATCAGCCGCGACCACGGCGCCGAGATCGCCAACGCGGTGAGCAGGCGCCTGGTGTTCGCCGGGCACCGGGACGGTGGCCAGCGGCAGTTCGTCGAGCGCCCGTTGCCGCCGGTGCCGGACACCTCGCTGGCGCCGGTGCTCGAATGGGCGCGCGGACGGCTGGACCGGCCGCTCACCGTCGCCGACCTCGCCGCGCGGGCGGCGGCCAGCCAGGCGACGCTGCACCGGCGGTTCCGCGCCGAACTGGGGACGACACCGCTCGCGTGGCTCACCACCGAACGGATCGCGCTGGCGTGCCGGCTGATCGAGCGCGGGGAGCAGCGGCTGGACTCGGTGGCGCGGGCTTCGGGCTTAGGTACCGCGACGAACCTGCGTACCCAGCTTCGGCGGGCTACCGGGCTGACACCTACGGCTTACCGGGCGCGTTTCCGCACCGTTTCCTGACCGACGCGTTTCGTCCTCTGGATGCGGTCCTTGCACGCGCAACTACCGCATCCAGAGGACGAAACGCGCGTCAGGCGAAGGCGATCCACCGGTTCAGCAGGTCGGCCGCCGCACCCGAGTCGATCGCCGAGGCCGCCCGCGTGAGCCCGGCCGCCAGATCGTCTTCCAGCGACCCCGAGAATCCGGTGAAAGCCGCCAGCGCGGCCGCCGAGTTGAGCAGGACCGCGTCCCGCACCGGCCCGGCCTTCCCTGCCATCACCTGCCGGAACACCTCGGCGTTGTGCGCCGCGTCGCCGCCGCGCAGGTCGTCCGCGGTCGCCCGGGCGATGTCCAGCGCCGAAGGGTCGAAGCTCCGCTCCGTGATCTCGCCGCCGGAGACCACCCACACCGAACTGGTGGTCGTGGTGGTGATCTCGTCGAGCCCGTCGTCGCCGCGGACGAGCAGCACGGTCATCCCGCGCCGCGCGAACACCTCGGCCAGCACGCGGGTCTTGTCCTCGTACGCGCAGCCGATCAGCGAACTGCATGGCTGCGCGGGGTTGGTCAGCGGGCCCAGCAGGTTGAACGTCGTCGGCACGCCGAGCTCGCCGCGCGTCGGGCCGGCGTGGCGCAGCGCGGGGTGGAACTTCGGCGCGAAGCAGAAGCCGATGCCCAGCTCGTTCACGCTGCGCTGGACCGTCTCGGGCGGCAGGTCGATGGTGACGCCCAGCTCTTCCAGCACGTCGGCCGCGCCGGACTTCGACGACGCGCTCCGGTTGCCGTGCTTGGCCACCGGGGCGCCGGCCGCGGCCGTCACCACCGTGGCCATGGTGGAGATGTTGACCGAGTTGGACCGGTCGCCGCCGGTGCCGACGATGTCCACCGACGGCCTGTCGATCGTCACCCGCTTGGCGTGCGCCAGCATGGCGTCGGCCATCCCGGAGATCTCCGCCGGTGTCTCACCCTTCGCGCGCAGCGCGACGGCGAACCCGGCGATCTGGGAGGGCGTCGCCGCCCCGCTCATGATCTGGTCCATCGCCCACGCGGTGTCCTCCTCGGACAGATCCGCGCGCGCGATGAGCTGGTTGAGCAGGGACGGCCAGGTCTTCGCGGCCGCGCTCATCGGCTCAGCCGTGCACGGCCGGCACCCGGCGGGCGCGCAGCACGTCGGCGACCGTCTCGGCGGCGGTCAGCGGGTCGAGCGGGTGGATCAGCACCGCGTCGGCCTGCGACCAGGTCGCGAGCCAGCGATCGTCCTTGCGTCGCACCGCGACCACGATGGGCGGGCAATCCTCGATCTCGTTCTTCAGCTGGCGGGTCAGCCCGATGCCGCCGGTCGGCTGCGCCTCGCCGTCGAGGATGGCCAGGTCCACGTTGCCCGCGTCCATCTCGACGAGCACCTCGGAGATGCCGGACGCCTCGGTGTAGTCCACCCGGCCGAGGTCGGCGGCGGGACGGCGGCCGACGGCGTTGATGATCGCCTCGCGCACCTCCGCCTTGTGGCTGAACACCAGGATCCGCATCGCCTGCTCGCCCATGAGCGCGCCTCCGCCTCGTCTAGTCGTGTCGACCCCGCGATGTTATCCGCCATGACCGACATCACGTGGACGCCCCCGACGGCTGGAGCGCGTCCCAGCCCAGCGAGTCCCCGCCGAGCCGCTGCGCGAGGCCCGCCATCCGTGACCGTTCCTGAGCGCAGTGCAGCGCGTCGAGGGTCTGGACTCGCAGAGCGTGCGCCGTCGTGAGGTCGCCGTCCGGGCCCTGTTCCCGCAGCTCCCAGCCGTCCTGGGCGAGGATCGCGGCCGCCTCCGCCACCTTTTCGGGCGGAAGTTTCAAGTGGTGGCGCAGGATCGCGGGTGCCTCGGCGACCCAAGCGGGTGATCTCGCGAGCACGGAAGAGTCCGCCTCGGCCGGATCGAAGGCCTCCACGACGATCTCCACGCCGGGCGTGTCGACGGTCAGACCTGGGATCTTCGGCTTCTTGACCAGGTCACGGAGCCGATCTAGTAAACCCATGAGTAGCCCTGTTCCCACTTTCGTTCAGATGTGACCCGACACGCACGCGACTTGCCGTGGACCCACCCGGCGGGCCCCATGCGTGAGAGGACATAATGCGACGCGTGACAACGGCAGCTCCCACCATCAGCCAGCGGGTCCACTCGCTGAACCGGCCGAACATGGTCAGCGTCGGCACCATCGTGTGGCTGTCCAGCGAACTGATGTTCTTCGCCGGACTGTTCGCCATGTTCTTCACCGTGAAGGCGCAGAACGCGACCGGTCAGTGGCCGCCGCCACTGCACGGCGAGCCCTTCGAGTTGAACGTCGCGCTGGCGATCCCGTTCACGGTGATCCTCGTGGCGTCCTCGTTCACCTGCCAGTTCGGCGTGTTCGCCGCCGAAAAGGGTGACGTCTTCGGCCTTCGCCGCTGGTACATCATCACGTTGATCATGGGCGCGATCTTCGTCGGCGGCCAGGGTTACGAGTACCTCCACCTGATCGACGAGGGGATGACGATCCCGTCCGGCCCGTTCGGCACGGTCTTCTTCCTCGCGACCGGGTTCCACGGCCTGCACGTCATCGGCGGGCTCATCGCGTTCGTGTACCTGCTCATCCGCACCAAGCTGAGCAAGTTCACCCCGGCCCAGGCCACTTCGGCGATCGTCGTGTCGTACTACTGGCACTTCGTCGACATCGTGTGGGTGGGCCTGTTCGCGGTGATCTACATCCTTCCGTGAACCAAGCCGCCACCACGACCTATCGGCCTGAACTGACAGCAAGGGTTGCCGCAAGATGACCTCCAGCAAGGACAAGACGGAGCGCCGCTTCCGCAAGCGCTCGAAGGCGCGCAAGCGGTTCGCCGGCGCGCTGGCGCTCGGGATCGCGCTGCTGAGCGTGGGCGGGCTGTACGCCGTTTTCGCTCCGGAGCCGCAGACCGCGCAGGCGCAGGGCGAGTCCGCCCTCCTGCGCGAGGGCGAGAAGCTCTACAACAACACGTGTATCGAATGTCACGGGCCGAAGCTCGAAGGTGTCACCGACCGTGGCCCGAGCCTCATCGGCATCGGCGACGCGGCCGTGTACTTCCAGACCTCGACCGGCCGCATGCCCGCCGTGCGTCAGGAAGCCCAGGCGCAGCGGAAGCCGCCGAAGCTGTCCGAGGCCGAGATCAACGCGCTGGGCGCCTACATCCAGGCCAACGGCGGTGGCGCGCAGCGTCCCACCGAGAAGGGTGACGCGCTGCGCGGCGAGGACGTCGCGCGCGGCAGCGAACTCTTCCGCCTCAACTGCGCCTCCTGCCATGGCTTCACCGGCCGCGGCGGCGCGCTCTCGTCGGGCAAGTTCGCCCCGAACCTGGACCCGGCCACGGAAGAGCAGATCTACACCGCGATGCTCACCGGGCCGCAGAACATGCCCAAGTTCTCCGACCGGCAGCTGTCGCCGGAGGAGAAGAAGGACATCATCGCGTTCGTGAAGTCCGTGAGTGACGGGAACAACTCGCCCGGCGGTAGCTCGCTCGGCGGTATCGGCCCGGCCTCTGAGGGCGCGATCGCGTGGATCGTCGGGATCGCCGCGCTGATCGGCGTGACGTTGTGGATTGGATCGAAGGCATGAGCGCCGAAGGGCCGAAGCCGCCGACAGAGGCGGAGTTGGCGGACATGGATCGCGACCAGCTGGTCAAGCTGGGTACCGCGCTCGACGGTGTCGAGATCGTGGAGTACCCGAAGCCGTGGCCGGTCGAGGGGACGAAGGCGGAGAAGCGCGCCGAGCGCGCTGTCGCCCTCTGGTTCGTGCTGGCCGCGATCGCGGGCCTCGCGTTCGTGGTCCTCATCGCGTGGCCGCACTGGTTCGAGTACAAGGAGCCGGGTACGACCGGCTACACCAAGTACACGCTGTACACGCCGCTGCTCGGGATCACGCTCGGCCTCGCCGTGCTCAGCATCGGCGTCGGCGCGGTCCTCTACACCAAGAAGTTCATCCCGGCCGAGGTCGCGGTGCAGGAGCGCGGGGACGGCGGGTCGAAAGAGGTCGACAAGGCCACCATCCTCGCCCAGCTGGCCCACTCGGGCAGCCACAGCACCATCGCGCGCCGCTCGATGATCAAGCGGTCCGCGGGTGCCGGCGCCGGTGTGCTCGGGCTCGCCGTGGCCGCCCTGCCGGTGGCGTCCTTCATCAAGGACCCCTGGAAGGACACCGAAGGCCGCGACTCGCTGTGGCACTCGGGCTGGAAGAAGAACTTCCCGGAAGAGGTCGTCTACCTGCGCCGCAACACCGGCCGTCCGCACGAGGTCTCCCTGGTCAGGGTCGAGGACCTCGACGCGGGCGCCATGGAGACGGTGTTCCCGTTCCGCGAGTCGGAGCGGGAGGACGAGCACGCCCTGTCCGCCGCCTTCAAGCGGGTCGACAACCCCGTCATGCTGATCCGCCTCCGCCCCACCGACGCCGCCAAGGTCGTCAAGCGGGCGAAGCAGGAGGATTACAACTTCGGCGACTACTACGCGTACACGAAGATCTGCAGCCACGTCGGCTGCCCGACCTCCCTGTACGAGCAGCGGACCAACCGCATCCTCTGCCCCTGTCACCAGTCGCAGTTCGACGCGCTCCACTACGCCAAGCCGATTTTCGGTCCGGCGACGCGGCCGTTGGCCCAGCTTCCGATTACAGTGGACAAAGAGGGCTTCCTGATCGCGCGCGGAGACTTCAACGAGGCCGTCGGACCGGCCTTTTGGGAGCGTAAGTCATGAGTTCACTCACCACCCCGACGAAGGGGACGAACCCGGTCGAGAAGGCCGCGGGTGCGGGTGCCAAGTGGGCCGACGACCGGTATCACCTGGCCAAGGGCATGCGGCACCAGATCAACAAGGTGTTCCCGACCCACTGGTCGTTCCTCCTGGGCGAGATCGCGCTCTACAGCTTCATCATCCTGCTGCTGTCGGGTGTGTACCTCACGCTGTTCTTCGACCCCTCCATGGAGGAGGTCGTCTACAACGGCAGCTACACCGGTCTTCAGGGCGTCGAGATGTCGCGGGCCTTCGCGACCACGCTCGACATCTCGTTCGACGTCCGCGGCGGTCTGTTCGTCCGCCAGTTGCACCACTGGGCCGCGCTGATCTTCGTCGCGTCGATGATGGTGCACATGTTCCGGATCTTCTTCACCGGAGCGTTCCGTCGTCCGCGTGAGGCGAACTGGGTCATCGGCGCGCTGCTGCTGGTCCTGGGCATGTTCGAAGGCTTCTTCGGTTACTCGCTGCCGGACGACCTGCTCTCCGGTACCGGTATCCGCGCGACCCTGTCGGGCATCGTGCTCTCGGTGCCGGTCATGGGCACCTGGATCCACTGGGCGCTGTTCGGCGGGGAATTCCCCGGCAACGAGATCATCCCGCGCCTGTACACGATCCACATCCTGCTGCTGCCGGGCATCATGCTCGCGCTCGTGGGCGCGCACCTCGCGCTGGTCTGGTACCAGAAGCACACGCAGTTCCCTGGCGTGCGCCGCAAGGAGACCAACGTCGTCGGCGTCCGCATCATGCCGGTCTTCGCGCTCAAGGGCGGTGCGTTCTTCGCGCTGGTCACGGGCATCATCGCGCTGATGTCGGGCCTGTTCCAGATCAACCCGATCTGGAACATCGGCCCGTACAACGCGGCGCAGGTCTCGGCGGGTTCGCAGCCCGACTGGTACATGGCCTGGGCCGACGGCATGCTGCGGATCTGGCCCGCGTGGGAGCTCTATCTCGGGAACTACACGGTCCCCGCGGTGTTCTTCCCCGGCGCGGTCGGGATGCCACTGCTGATCGGCTTGCTGGTGATGTATCCCTGGATCGAGCGAAAGCTGTCCAAGGACACCGCGCACCACAACCTGCTGCAGCGTCCGCGCGACGTCCCGGTCCGGACCTCGCTGGGCATCATGGGCCTGACGTTCTTCGCGGTCATCATGCTCTCGGGCTTCAACGACATCATCGCGTTCGCCTTCGACATCTCACTGAACGCGACGACGTGGGCGGGCCGGATCGGTGTGCTGCTGCTGCCGCCGATCGCGTACTACATCACCTACCGGATCTGCCTCGGCCTCCAGCGGGCCGACCGCGAGGTGCTGGAGCACGGTGTCGAGACCGGCATCATCAAGCGCCTGCCGCACGGTGAGTTCATCGAGATCCACCAGCCGCTCGGCCCGGTGGACGACCACGGTCACGCGATCCCGCTCGAGTACCAGGGCGCGTCGGTCCCGAAGAAGATGAACAAGCTCGGCTCGGCCGGACACGCCGTCGCGGGTTCGACCTGGACGCCGGACCCGGTCGAGGAGACCATCGCGCTGGAGCGCGCCCGGTCCAACGGGCACGGCTCGAACGGCAACGGCAAGGTCGACGACATCGGCGGTGAGCCTTCGCAGGAGCGCAAGGAGATCACCTCCGGGCACTAGCTCGACGTAAGTACATAAAGGCCCCCTTCCCGCGGGAAGGGGGCCTTTATGTACTTGCAGGGGAAGCTCAGGCGCCTTCGACGCCGATGTCGAACGCGGACTCGCTGTCGGCCTTCGAGTACGAGCGGAACGCGATGTGCGTGACCGTGCTCAGCACGCCGGGGACCTTGCCGATCTTCGCCGGGATCAGATCCGCGAGGTCTTCATGGGCCGCGACGCGGACCGAAGCGATCAGGTCGACGTCGCCCGCGCAGGAGTAGACCTCGCGGACGCCCTCGATGTCCGCGATCGCCTGCGCCGCTTCGGGGATCGCATCGGCCTCGACCTGGATCAGCACGATCGCCGTGATCAAAGGGTCCTCCTGTGTTCGTTGTCGCGCGCTGACGGAAACGCGCCGAAGGAGCGCGGTCAGCAGGCCGGCTGACTTGACCAGGCAGGCGCCCCTCCCTCGCGTTTCCGTGGGCCTTCGGCCCGAAAGAGGCGCGCGAGGTGAAGTCTCCGTCGGGCGTGGGGCGCCCTTGGGGAGACCGTCGGTGGTCCCGCCAAGGGAAGATCCTAGCCCGCCACCTGCTCCAGCGCCGTCGCGCTCGCCGCCAGGTCGAGCCACTCCTGCCAGCCGCCCGCCACGGCGGCGGGCTCCGCCCAGGGGTGCGTGGTGCGCACGAGCCGGACACCGGGGCGGGCCAGCCAGCGCAGCAGGATGCGGACCTCCTCCGAGATCGCGCCGAAGAGCGGCCCGGGGCCAGGGATCACCGTCTCCGCCGACGCCACGAGCAGTTCGACCACCGGCATCGGCGGTACCCCGCGCCGCGCGACACCCGCCGACGCGAGCCTGCCGTGCCGGATCACCGCCAGCTCCCAGCCGCCTTTCCCGTCCGGCCCTGCGGCGATCAGCTCCGGGATGCCCGCCAGCGCCGACAGCCGGTGCGCCCGGTCGACCGCGCGGATCAGTCCGGCCAGCTGGTCGCGGTGCTGGGCGGCCTGTTCGTAGTGCTCGGCCTCGGCGAGCCGGGCCAGCTGATCGGCGGCGGCCCGCAGCGGCCGCCCGTCCGTCCCGGCGATGAGACCGGACACCGCCAGCACACCGGGCCTGTACGCCTCGATCGTCTGCGTGCCGTCGCACGGCGCTCCGCAGCGGCCGAGTTCGGCGAGGACGCAGGGCTTCCCGCTCGGCGCGGTGGCCGAGATGCGCTGGGTGCACGTCCGCAGCCCCGAGGCGCCGGCGAGGGTGTCCGCGGCCGACCGGGCGTCTGTCTGGCTGCGAAAGGGCCCCAGCATGCCGTCTCGCGGCATGCGGACCACCGACAGGCGCGGGAAGGCCTCCTCGGTCAGCGCGACCCACCAGGCGTGCCGTGGGTTCTTGGAACGGCGGTTGTACATGGGCCGGTGGGCGGCGATCAGCCGCAACTCCCGGACCGCGGCCTCCAGCGCGTGCGCGCATTCGACCGCGTCGACCCGTTCGGCCAGCGCGACCATCTCCCGGATCCGCCCGCGGCTCTCCGATCCGGTGAAGTACTGCCGGACCCGTCGGCGCAGGTCGGACGACGTCCCGACGTAGAGGACCTCGTCGCTGGGACCGCGGAACAGATAGACGCCGGGCCTCGACGGCAGGTGCTCGGCCAGCGTCCGTTTGCGACGCTGGGCCGGGGTGACCTCGGGCATGTAGTCGAGCAGCTCTTCGAGGGTGTGGACGCCGAGGTTGCCCACGCGTTCGAGCAGCGCGTGGAGGACGTCGACGGTGGCGCGCGCGTCCGCGAGCGCGCGGTGGTTGGGCGTCGTGCGCGCCCCGAACAAGGCGGCCAGCGCGGAGAGCCGGTAGCTGGGTGTCTCGTCACGGGAGATGACCCGGCGGGCGAGCCGGACCGTGCAGACCACGGCGGCCTTGGGCCATCGGTAGCCGTGGCCCTCGCAGGCCGCGCGCATGAAGCCGGTGTCGAAGGCGGCGTTGTGCGCCACCAGCACGGCACCGGAGATGAACTCGAGGAACGCCGGCAGCACGCGCTCGATCCGGGGAGCGTCGTAGACCATCGCGCCGGTGATGCCGGTGAGCTCGACGATCTGCGGCGGGATCGGCATCCCCGGGTTGACGAAGGTGGCGAACTCGCCGACGATCTCGCCGGCGCGGACCTTGACCGCGCCGATCTCGGTGATCCCGTCCGGGCCGGGTTTCGTCCCGGTGGTCTCCAGGTCGAACACGACGAAAGTGATGTCCCGCAAAGGGGTTCCCAGCTCGTCGAAGGCGAGTTGCGCCGCGCCGGGCCGCCGTCCGGTGTCCATGATCGGGCACAGTAGGGGTGGGCACCGACAATCCCGGGATCCGCACACGCCGTCCCATTGAGCGCGGCCCGAGCCCATGGGGCCTACGCTGGAGCGATGCAACCGCAGCCCGCAGTGCCCGAATTGCCCGAGGACGCCACCGGCGGCCCTTCGGGTGTCGTGGCGTCGGCGGGTGCGGAAGAGACGTCGGAAGAGGTACCGGCCGAAGGCTGGACGGCCTTGCCGGAGACCGTGCGGGAGCGGATCGCCGAGCTGGCGGCCGCCGCCGTCGGCAAGCTGCCGGTCGCCGATGTGCCGAGGCAGCTGCGCCCGGTCGCCAAGTTCGCCCCGGCGAAACGAGCGAAACTCGGCGGGACGGCGCTGCTCGCCGCGTTGGGGGAGTCCTCGCAGTTCCGGGTCGCGGTCACCGAATGGCTGCGTGACCATCGCAAGGACGCCCTCGACCCGAACGCCCCCGATTCCGTCGCCGCCGCGGCCGCCGCCGTGCTGCTGGGCGAGGCCGGTGCTGCCGGACGGGTCCGGCTGGTGGCGAAGAACGCCGAGGAGACGGCGTTGCGTGCCGAACGCGACGCCGCGCTGGCCCGCAACCAGCGGCTCGAAACCGAAGTGGCCCAGTTGCGCGAGGAACTGCGCGAGGCCAAGGAGATCGCCGGTGGCGCGCGGGGCGAACGCGACGCCGAAGTCGACAAATTGCTGAAGCGCCTGCGGGAACAAGGTGTGCAGCTGCGTCAGGCCAGGGACTCGGTCGCGGAGGCGCACTCCGAACTGGAGAGCGGCGGAGCCGAGCGCGCCGAGGAGATCAAGGCGCTGAAGGCCCAATTGGACCGTGAGAGGCAGCGTGTCGCGACCGAGCGGGCGCGGGCGGAGAAGGCCGTCCAGGACGCCGAGATCGCCCGTCAGTCCGCCCGTGAGGCGCGTCAGGCGGACGAAGTCAGGCTCGGGTTGCTGCTGGACACGATCGAAGGCGCCGTCGGCGGCCTGCGCCGGGAACTTTCGGTGAGCGCCCACGGCCAGCGTCCGGCCGACATGGTCCGGGGCGCGACGTCGGGCCTGGGCGCGGGCGGCAAGATCCAGGACGTCACCGCGCTCGACAGGCATCTCGCACTGCCCAACGTGCACCTGATCGTCGATGGCTACAACGTCACGAAGACCGGCTACCCGGAGATGGCCCTTTCCGACCAGCGGGACCGGTTGATCCACCAGCTTTCGGCGCTCGCCGCGCGGACCTCGGCCGAGGTGACCGTGGTGTTCGACGGCGCCGGAGTGCTTTCCGTGCCCGCCGCGGTGCCGCGCGGGGTGCGGGTGCTGTTCTCCGAACGCGGCGTGCTCGCGGACGACGTCATCCGGTCCCTGGTCGCGGCCGAGCCGCCAGGGCGGCCGATGGTGGTCGCGAGTACGGACCGGGCGGTGGCGGACTCGGTGCGGCGGAAGGGTGCGCATCCGGTGCCCTCCGCGGTGCTGGTGTCGCGGCTCAGCCGGGTTTAAGGCTGCGGCAAGGCGTCTGGGCTCGTGAGTGGCGATTCGGGTTCTCACGGATTCGTATTTGCCTGCCCGCTGGGATCCGGTGTCTTGGTGCTGGGTGGAAGGTGTGACGGGGTGTCCTCGCGACGGTGGAGGAATCGGGACACTCAACGTCCCGATTCCTCCACCGTCGGCCCAGCACTCTCTTGAAACGCCACCTTCGCGCAGGTCAGCGGCAGGTAGGCAAATACCGGTCCGCTCAACCCGAATCGCCACTCACGACCAACTTGACCTGCGCGACACCTTCGCCTTAACCCCCAACAGAACCTCACGAGCACGTCAGGCAGACGACGCGGTTGGCCGCCGGCCGCCACCCCTCCCGGACGAGGACTTCGCGGACCTCGGCCGCGACCTGACACGGCGAGTTCCGGACGTCCTGCCAGCCGTAGACCAGGCGTGCCCGGCCGGCGAGTTCCGCGGCGTTGTCCCGTCGCCGGTCCCGGAACGCGACAGCGGCCATCGCGTGGGTCGCCCGCCCGTCCAGGCGGACGGTCAGGCCCGCCCCGTGCGTGTCGTAGGTGACGTCCTCCCACAACGTCTTCCCGTCGACCTCGACGGCTGTCTGCCGGTCTCCCGGCGGTAGCCCGTGCCTTTCCTCGACCTGTTTCTTGAACTCCACTTCGAGCGCCGACATGAGACCTCCGGCGACCAGTTCGAGTCCTTGCCGGATTTCGGTGCGGAAGCGGTACGGCGGGCGCATCGAGACGCAGTCCCGCATCTCGGACACCGGGACTTTGCTTTGGCTCACCAGATCGACGACGACGTTCACCGCCTCGTGCGCGGTGGGCTGGGAAACCGCCAGATCGACGATCGTGTCCGTGAGCTTGGTGCGGGGCGGCCAGGTTTCCGCGGCGGAGTACGGGAGCGCTCGTGACCGGTGCACCTTCACCAGCGGAGGCTGGGAGATCGCCGAGCCGGAATAAGGCACGGTGATCTCGATCGGCCCCTCCGCGACCGGGAGGAGATGCCATTCCTCGGCGGCGGTGCGATGGCTCAGCACCGCGTGCCCGCCGCCATAACGGAGGGCGGCGTGGATTCCGGCCGCCCTCGGGAGAAGACCGGTGAAAGTCGCGTAGACGCGCGGCAGCACCCGTTGCCAGCGCCCCGCGTCCAGATTGGCGACGATGGCCGCCCCGGTGTGTCCGTAGGCCAGGAGTTGGGCTCTGGTCACGATCCCGTGCTGCTCCCGCAGCAGGATCGGCCAGCTTGGTCTTCGGTCGGCCGGAATGGCTTCTTCCGACCAGCGTTTGTGTAGGGGCACCCGTCCACGGTGGCCCGGAAAAGGTGGCCAAAGGGGACCGAGGGCGAAAGTTGTGGATGGACGGGGCGGTTGTGGACAACTCAAGTCTCGTGAGTGATTGGGGCCAAGGTGTCTTAGGTACTACTGGATTCGGGCGCGGTTGATCGACGGACTTGCGGATCGTCATGTGCGTCCCGCGCGCGCCAGCGGTCACAGCGGCTGCGCGTGAAGCAAGTACGTGAAGGCCCCCTTCATTGCGCCTAGCGCAGTGAAGGGGGCCTTCACGTACTTCAGGCGACCAGAAGCGCCGCAACGTCGCGGGGAGAGTCTCGTGAGTGGTTAGGACGGTTAGAACCGTCCTAACCACTCACGAGCCCGAAACTGTCGGTGGTCGCTCTTAATGTGCACCTCACCACTGAAAGTGAGGAGCCCGAGATGGACGACAAGGCCATCGCCGATATAGCGGACATAGAGACACTCGTCATCGATTGCGACCGGTGCGCGGTCCGCGGTGACGCATGTCATGACTGTGTCGTCAGTGTCCTCCTCGGCGCGCCACTCGCGCTCGAATGGGACGCCGACGAGCGGAAAGCGGTCGACGCGCTCGCGGAAGCCGGGATGGTCCCGCGTCTCCGGATGGTCGAGATCGTCGGGCAGGAGCGCCGAAAGTCGGCTTGAGACACGCCGCGACCGGGGCATTCGACGAGTGGTCGATCCGATCGGGTGAACGGTAGGTAGTCGCGACCAGCCCCAGGATGTAACGCCCGTCACAACTTTCCGCTCATGCTGGTCCGAAGGTGTTTCGGCGCATCACGGAGAGTTTTTGCGCCTGCCATGGTGGACGCGGTGCCCGTGGTTTCGTAACCTGTCCGAGATCTCGTGGCCGGAAGTCGTCGCCAGACGACGACACGGGATCGCCACTGAAGCAGCTTTGTCGGGGAGCTGCACCAGAACCAGCCGCGCGCCAAACCTGTTGCGATAGCACTCGGCCAGGCGCAAGGCGGGAACGCGGGGAACCGCGCGGACCTCACGGTCGGCGACGCGGCTTCGCGGAAGAGGGCCCCCGACCTCTTCGCCCCGGGTTCTGCGTCGGTGGCCGACAGCAAAGGAGACACGCGCGACCGTGCAGTCGCATCCAGTCAAGCGCGTGGTGTCAGGAGCTTTGGCCGCGGCCGCGGTGATCACCGCAGTAACGGTCGCCCAGCCTGTTGCCACTGCAGCCCCAGCCCCCGCCCCCCAGCAGCCCCCTTCCGGCTCGGACGCCCTCGCCAAGTACCGCGACCTCGCGGCACAGGCCGAGAAGGCGAACGAAGACCTCCTCAAGGCGAAGGACGACCTCGCCGCGAAGCAGGGTGAGCTCGACAAGGCCACCACCGACGCCGCCTCCGCCAAGGACCTCGGCGTCAAGGCGGCCGGTGACGAGAAGACCTTCCAGTCCGAGGTGAACAAGTTCGCCGGCGCGTCGTTCACCAG
Organism: Amycolatopsis sp. NPDC102522; assembly: GCF_055584485.1. Classification (NCBI taxonomy): domain Bacteria; kingdom Bacillati; phylum Actinomycetota; class Actinomycetes; order Pseudonocardiales; family Pseudonocardiaceae; genus Amycolatopsis; species Amycolatopsis sp. NPDC102522. Next base: position 70,447 of record NZ_JBVJLY010000005.1, read on the forward strand.
CGGTGTGCAGCTGAACAAGCTGTCCTCGCTGCTGTCGGGCGCGTCGACCCAGGACTTCCTGGAGCGCTCCTCAGCGCTCGAGGTCCTCGCCGCGAACAAGAACACCGCCCTGAACAACCTGAGCGGCGCTGTCGCCCAGTCCGCGGCCGCCGCGAAGCAGGCGTCGGACGCTCAGGGCGCGGCCACCGCCGCCCGTGACACCGCCGCCAAGCTGACGACGGACATCGAGGCGCGCAAGAAGACGCTGGACGACCAGCTCAAGGAGATCCAGCGGGCCAGCGGCAACCTGAGCGCCGCGGACAAGAACGCCCAGAAGGACAAGGGCGGGGCGTTCCCCAACCTGCCCGCTCCGGGTCCCGCCGCGGCGTCGGCCCTTTCGGCCGCGAAGAGCAAGCTCGGCAGCCCGTACGGCTGGGGCGATGTCGGCCCGTCGTCCTTCGACTGCTCGGGTCTGATGCTGTGGGCGTACAAGCAGGCGGGCGTCAGCCTGCCGCGGTCCAGCCGCCAGCAGTCGACCTTCGGCGCCCCGGTGCAGAGGGCGCAGCTCCAGCCGGGTGACCTGGTGTTCTACAACTCGCCGGTTTCGCACGTCGGCATGTACGTCGGCAACGGCATGATGGTGCACGCGCCGACCACCGGTGACGTCGTCAAGGTGTCGCCGCTGCAGAACAACTACGTCGGAGCCCGTCGCCCGACGGCCTGACGAACAGCGAGAAAAGGGGCGGTACCGCGCAGGCGGTGCCGCCCCTTTCGCGTGTCCGGCGCCCAGTAGCCTGCAGGGGTGCTGAGGACCCTGCTGGTGACCAACGACTTCCCGCCCCGGCCGGGCGGCATCCAGAACTACCTGAACTCGCTGGCCACCCGCCTGCCCGCGGACGACCTCGTCGTCTACGCCCCGTCCTGGGAATCGAGCACCGGCTCACATGGCGAGTTCGACGCCGCCGCGCCGTTCGAGGTGGTGCGCCATCCGACGTCCCTGATGCTGCCGACACCGGACGTGCTCAAGCGGGCGAAGGAGATCATGCGGGCCCGCGAGTGCGAGGCCGTCTGGTTCGGCGCAGCCGCGCCGCTCGCGTTGCTGGGGCATCCGCTGCGGGCGGCGGGCGCCCGCCGCGTGCTGGCGTCGACGCACGGCCACGAGGTCGGCTGGTCGATGCTCCCGGGTTCCCGGCAGGCGTTGCGGCGGATCGGCGACACCGTCGACGTGATCACGTACGTCAGCAAGTACACCCGCTCCCGGTTTTCGGCCGCCTTCGGCCCGATGGCGGGTCTGGAGATGCTCCCGTGCGGTGTCGACACCGCGCTCTACCGGCCGGACGACGCCGCGGGCAAGGAGATCCGCGATCGGCACGGTCTCGGCGACCGTCCGACGATCGTCTGCGTTTCGCGGCTGGTGCCGCGCAAGGGTCAGGACATGCTGATCAGGATCCTGCCCGAACTCCGCAAGCAGATCCCGGACGTGGCGCTGCTGATCGTCGGCGGCGGCCCGTACCGCAAGACGCTCACCGGGCTCGTCGAAGCGCTGGGGGTCGAGGACAGCGTCGTCATCACCGGGTCGGTGCCGTGGAAGGAACTGCCCGCGCACTACAACGCGGGCGACGTCTTCGCGATGCCGGCGCGGACGCGCGGGAAGGGACTCGACGTCGAGGGCCTGGGGATCGTGTACCTGGAGGCTTCGGCGACCGGGCTGCCGGTCGTCGCCGGGAACTCCGGCGGTGCGCCGGAGACGGTGCTGGACGAGGTCACCGGGCATGTCGTCGACGGCCGCGACGAACAGCAGCTGAGGGAGACGCTGGCCGCGTTGCTGGCCGATCCGGTGCGGGCGCGGCGCATGGGGGCCGCCGGTCGCGAATGGGTCGCCGAGAACTGGCGGTGGGACACCATGGCGGGCAGGCTTTCCGGCCTGCTCGACGGCGATCCGGTCGCGGCGGTGCGCTGAGGAGTCAGGGCTCGTAGCGCGCCGGGTGCTTCGGGTCGTCGACGCGGATCACCACGTCGGACAGCGACACCGGGCCGACTTCCTGTTCGTAGCGTTCGTAGGCCGGGAGCGCCCATTCGTCGGGCACCCGCCGTTTGAGCGCGGCGGGCGAGAGCCACAGGTGCACGCTCAGGTCGAAGACGAGTCCCGTGCCGAACAGGAATTCGCCGTCCAGCACGACGACGCCGCCTTCGGGCAGTTCGACGCGTTCGGCACGGGTGGCGCGATCGCGCACCGGGTCCCACAGCGAGGGCAGGACTCGGCCGCTGCCGTCCTCGGCGAGCGGGTCGAGCACCTCGCGGCGCAGGGCACCGAGGTCGAGCCAGTCGCTGTAGCGCGAGTCCGGATCCTCTTTGCCGCGTTCGAAACGCAACGAGGCGGGGCGGAGGAAGTCGTTCGCCGAGATCCGCAGCGCCGCGTGACCGGCGACCCGCAGGGGATCCACCAGGGCGTCGGCGAGTTCTGTGGTGTCTGTCGCACCGGCCGCGCCGTCGACGGCGACCGCGATCCGGCGGCGGTCCGTGATCGCTGTGATGCGTTCGGTCAGTTCGGAAACCAGCAGAGCGGGAGAAATCGGACGGTAGCGCACAGAAAGAGATCCTCCACCCGGACCGGTGACTGTCGCACGGTACACCCGATGGGATGATGGGCCGGTGACCAAAGCAGTGGCCAAAACAGCTGGAAGTGGTTGGCAGGTAGGCGTTTCCCAAACGGTGCCGCACAGCAGCACCCAGGTGTGGGAATTCCTGGTCGGTCGCGAGGGCGTGGGGATCTGGCTCGGCCCCGGCGCCGAACTCGGCCGTGAGCCGGGCGCGGGATACGAGACGGCCAACGGGACGACGGGCGAGATCCGCGGCCGTTCCGAGGGCACCGAACTCCGGCTGACCTGGTGGCCGAAGGACTGGGACCACGACTCGACCCTGCAGATCACGGTGAGCGGCACCGAGCAGAAGTCCACGCTACGGTTCCATCAGGAATGGCTCGCGGGCGCCGACGAACGCGAAGAACAGCGGGCATACTGGTCCGAAGTGACCGAGCGGGTGGTGGCCGCGCTGGCCGAACGCTGACCGGCGCGCAGGGGAGGCGTACCGATGGTGGCAGCCGAAGAAGTCACGACCCCTGGCTGGGATTTCGTCCAGGAACCGCACCAGGTCTCCGCGCTGCTGCGGGAAGACGGCGGGGTCCGGAAGGTGCGCATGCCCCGCGGCCTGGAGGTCTGGGTCGTCACCGGGTACGCCGATGCCCGCGCTGTGCTCGCGGATCCCCGCGTGGGCAAGGACACGGCCGAGATCCGGCGCCTCTTCGAACGCGACGGTTTCGAATCCGCCGGTGACAGCGCCGTCCGCGCGCTGAACGGGCATATGCTCAACTCCGACCCGCCGGACCACACACGGCTGCGGAAACTGGTCAACCAGGCCTTCACCTCGCGCACCGTTTCCCGCCTGCGGCCGAGGATCGAACAGATCGCCGCGGAACTGCTGGACGACATCGGTGACGCCGAACGCGTCGACCTGCTGCCCGCCTTCGCCGTCCCGCTGCCGATCCGGGTGATCTGCGAACTGCTCGGCGTGCACGCGGGCGATCAGCCGGAGTTCGCGCGGTGGTCGAACACGATGCTCGCCTGGTCGACGCCGGAGGAACTCCGCGCAGCGGCGACACAGATGCACGCGTACCTGGTCGGCCTCATCGAGGAAAAGCGCGCCGAACCAGCCGATGACCTGCTTTCGGGCCTGATCAACGCCAGTGACGAGGGTGACTCGCTCTCCGGGGAAGAACTGCTGTCGATGGCGTTCCTCCTGCTGGTGGCGGGATTCGAGACCACGGTCAACCTCATCGCGAACAGCGTGTTCGCCCTCCTGTGCGAACCCGATCAGCTCGCCACGCTGCGCGCCGATCTCACGTTGCTGCGCGGAGCTGTCGAGGAGTTCCTGCGCTACGACGGCGCGATCCACCTGGCGACCATCCGGTTCACCAGGGAACCCGTCCGGGTCGGCGACGTCGAGATCCCGGCGGACGAGTTCGTGCTCGTTTCCCTGCTCGGCGCGAACCGGGACGCCGAGCGGTTCGAAGACCCGCAGCGGCTGAACGTCACCCGGCAGGCGACCGGGCATCTCGCGTTCGGGCACGGGATCCACCACTGCGTCGGCGCCCCGCTGGCCAGGCTGGAGGCCGAGATCGCGTTGCGCGGCCTGCTGGAGCGGTTCCCGGACCTCGGCCTGGACGCCGACCCGGAAACCTTGCGGTGGCGGGAAAGCACCCTCGTCCACGGCCTCGAAACCCTCCCTGTTCGCCTGCGCTGATCCCAGCGTGTCGTAGGGTCGCCGGATGGACGCCGCCGAACTCCTCGCGCTCGACGCGGAACACGTCTGGCACCCGTACGGGCCGATGCCGAGCCCGATCGACTCGCTGCTGGTCCGCGAGGCGAACGGCGTCCGGCTCACCCTCGACGACGGCCGCGAACTGGTCGACGGCATGTCGTCCTGGTGGGCGGCGATCCACGGCTACCGGAACCCGGTGCTGGACGCGGCGCTGGCCGAGCAGGCGGGCCGGATGAGTCACGTGATGTTCGGCGGGCTCACCCACGAACCGGCCATCAGGCTGGCGAAGACGCTGGTCGATCTCGCGCCGGACGGCCTGCGGCACGTGTTCCTGTGCGATTCCGGGTCGGTGTCGGTCGAGGTCGCCGTCAAGATGTGCCTGCAGTACTGGCAGTCGGTGGGGCGCAAGGAAAAGCGGCGCCTGATGACCTGGCGCGGCGGCTACCACGGCGACACGTTCACGCCGATGAGCGTCTGCGACCCCGAAGGCGGGATGCATTCGCTGTGGCGCGGGATCCTGCCGGACCAACTGTTCCTGCCCAAACCTCCCGGCGGGTTCGGCGACGAGCCGGATCAGGCCTACCTGGGCCTGCTCGCGTCCGAAATCGAGCGGCACGCGGGCGAACTCGCCGCGGTCATCGTCGAGCCGGTCGTGCAGGGCGCCGGCGGGATGCGGTTCCACCCGCCCGCGTACCTGCGCGCGCTGCGCGAGATCACCGAGGCCAACGGCGTCCTGCTCATCTTCGACGAGATCGCCACCGGTTTCGGCCGCACCGGCCGGATGTTCGCCGCCGAGCACGCCGGGGTCACCCCGGACGTCTTGTGCCTGGGCAAGGCGCTGACCGGCGGTTACCTGACGATGGCGGCGGCGCTGTGCACGCCGGAGATCGCCGACGGGATCTCGCGAGGCGAACTGCCGGTGCTGGCGCACGGCCCGACGTTCATGGCGAACCCGCTGTCCTCTGCCGTCGCCAACGCTTCGCTGGGAATCCTGGCCGAAGGCGGCTGGAAGTCCGACGTCCCGCGGATCGAAGCCGCGCTGAAGGCCGGTCTCGAACCGGCTCGCGAGCTGCCGTCGGTCGTCGACGTGCGGGTGCTCGGCGCCATCGGCGTGGTGGAACTGGACCACCCGGTGGACATGGCCGTCGCGACCGAGATCCTCACGGGGAACGGGGTCTGGCTGCGCCCGTTCCGGAACCTGATCTACACGATGCCGCCCTACGTCACCGACGCGGAAGACCTCGCGACGATCACCTCGGCCGTGGTCGCGGCCGCACTAAAAGCCTGAAACGGACCGAATTCAGCCTAAAGAGTGTGACGGCGGCCACAGCAATCCGGAAAGGCCACGCTGGGTACAGAGCGTGGTCGCGGCTGATCCCGGTCAAGCGAACGGGCGAGTCCGATCGAGACCTTGTCCGGGTGTTTTGTCAGGAAAAGGCGTTATGCCCTAGTTCTCCGGCGCACAAGCAAACCTGAGAAACCTTTGCATAGCGGACTTTTGCGCGCCGATCAGGTTTCCTGCCCCCATGATCGACATCGTTGGTGACGAGCACGACACCGGGCCCCCGGGCCGCCGCGACAATCCCGCATCGACCCTCCTGAAGAACCTTCGCCACGACCTCCCGGCTTCGGTCGTCGTCTTCCTCGTGGCAGTCCCGCTCTCGCTCGGCGTCGCACACGCCGCCGGAGCCCCCTTGCTCGCCGGACTCATCTCCGCCGTCGTCGGCGGACTCGTCGCGAGCTTCTTCGGCGCTTCCGTCCTTCAGGTCAGCGGTCCGTCCGCCGCGCTGACCGTCGTCCTCGCGGAGACCATCGCCACCTTCGGCTGGGCCGCCACCTGCGCGATCACCGCCGCCGCGGGTGTGGTCCAGATCCTCTTCGGCGTCAGCCGCGTCGCACGGGCCACCCTGGCGATCTCGCCTGCCATCGTGCACGGCCTGCTCGCCGGGATCGGCCTGATCATCATCCTCGGCCAGCTGCACGTCGTACTCGGCGGCGCGGCGCAGGGCTCCACGATCGCGAACATCCTCGCGCTGCCGGGCCGCATCATCGGCCACCACGACCAGGCCGCGGTGGTCGGCGTGGTCACCGTCGGTGTCCTGCTGGCGTGGACCCGGATGCCGCGTTCGGTGCGCCGCGTCCCCGGCCCGCTCGCCGCCGTCGCGCTGGCGACCGGCCTTTCCGTCGCGGTGGGCATGGACCTGCCGCGCGTCGACCTCCCGAACGGCTTGCCAGGGCTGGGTTTCGTCCCTGAGGCGCCGTCCGGGTCCTGGGTGGCGATCATCGGCGCCGTGCTCACCATCGCGCTCATCGCCAGCCTGGAGAGCCTGCTTTCCGCCGTCGCCATCGACAAACTGCGCGACGGGCCGCGCACCGACCTCAACCGCGAACTGATCGGCCAGGGCCTGGCGAACGTCGCCGCCGGGTCGCTCGGCGGGTTCCCGGTCACCGGCGTCGTCGTACGCACCATGACCAACTTCGAAGCGGGCGCCCGGACCAGGATGTCGGCGATCCTGCACAGCGTCTGGATCCTCGGCTGCTGCCTGTTCCTGGCGGGCGCGCTGCGGCAGATCCCGCTCGCCGCGCTCGCCGGTCTCCTCGTCTACGTCGGCGCCAAACTCGTCAACGTCACCAGCCTCCGTGAGGTCCGCCGCCACGGTGACCTGCCGGTCTACCTCGCGACCCTGCTCGGCGCGGTCGCCGTCAACCTGCTCACCGGGGTCGCCGCGGGGATCGCGGTGGCGCTCGCGCTGATGCTGCGGCGGATGCTGTTCTCCGGGATCCACGTCGAACAGGACGGCCCGCGGACCCGTGTCGTCATCGAAGGCGCGCTCACTTTCCTTTCCGTGCCAAGGCTCACGACCGTCCTGGCCGAAGTCCCCGAGCGTTCGGAAGTGACGCTGGAACTGTTCGTCGACTACCTCGACCACGCCGCTTTCGACTGCCTGCGCGGCTGGCAGCGCACGTACGAACGCGCCGGGGGAGTCGTGATCGTCGACGAGGTCGGGCATCCGTGGTTCGAACGCGGCAAGGCCGGGATGCCGACCGTGCGGCGTGGCGTCGCGTCCAGGGTGGTGCCGCGCTGGCTCGCGCCGTGGTCGGAATGGCAGGCCGAACACCTCGAACTGCCGAGCCAGCGGGGAGGCAGCGTCCCGTTGTGCCGCGGCGCTTCGGAGTTCCAGCGGCGGACCGCGCCGCTGCTGCGGAGCACCTGGGACGGGCTGGCGAACGGCCAGCAGCCGCACACGTTGTTCGTCACCTGTGGCGACGCGCGGATCGTGCCGAACCTGATCACCACCAGCGGCCCGGGTGACCTGTTCACCGTGCGGAACATCGGGAACCTCGTCCCGCACGCCGGCGCCGAAGCGGATTTCTCGGTGGGGGCGGCGATCGAGTACGCCGTCGGTCTTCTGCGGGTGCGGGAAGTGGTGGTGTGCGGGCATTCCGGCTGCGGGGCGATGAAGGCGTTGCTCGGCGACGCGCCCACCGGGCTCGTGCACCTCGGCGGCTGGCTGCGGCATGGCGAGGCGACGATGCGGCGCCAGGCCAGTGAAGGGCCGGTGCTGCTCGACGGTGCCCGCCCCTCGCAGGAGGGTGATCGGCTCGCTTTGCACAACGTGGTGCAGCAGCTGGAAAACCTGCGTTCGTACCCGGTGGTCGAGGCCGCGCTGGCCCGCGGCGAACTCCGGCTCACGGGGATGTACTTCGACGTCGGGAAGGCGAACGTGTACCTGCTCGACGCTGCGCACCGGTCGTTCACTTCGGCGGCTTCGCCGGTGAAGTCCTGAGTCGTGAGTGGCAAGTGTCGTTCTAACCCCACTTGCCACTCACGAGGACTGGACCGCCGGGTGCCACAGGCGGCGCAACCAGTCGGCGAAACGCGTGCCACCGGCGGATCACCCCCTAAACTCGATTCCGTGCGTGAATACTTCTCTCGCCGCCGCGCGGCGCTGCGTTCCCTGCTGGCCGACTCCGGGGTGGACGCGCTGCTGGTCACGGACCTGCTCAACATCAGGTACCTGACCGGCTTCACCGGGTCCAACGCCGCTCTCCTCGTCCACGAGGGCGGTGACGACAAGACGATCTTCTGTACCGACGGCCGCTACACGGTCCAGTCGGCGACAGAGGTGCCCGATCTCGAACGGGTGCTGGACCGTGCGAGCGCGGCGAAGCTGGCCGATCTGGCGGCCGAGAAGAAGCTCGGCAAGACCGGGTTCGAGAGCCAGCACGTCAGTGTCGAGCAGCACGAAGACCTCAAGGTTCGCTTCGACCGTGTCGAGCTGGTCCGGACGCCCGGTCTCGTCGAGCAGCTGCGGCTGGTCAAGGACGAGCAGGAGATCGAGGCGCTGCGCCAGGCGTGCGCGGCGGCCGACAGGGCGCTGGAGGACCTGGTGTCCGCCGGGGGGCTCCGGCCAGGCCGCACCGAGCTGGACGTCGCCCGCGACCTCGAGAATCGCATGCTCGGCCACGGCTCGACCGGGCCGTCGTTCGACACGATCGTCGCGGCGGGCGCCAACTCCGCGATCCCGCATCACCGGCCCACCTCGGCCGCGCTCGTGACCGGCGGTTTCGTCAAGATCGACTTCGGCGCCACGGTCGACGGCTACCACTCGGACATGACCCGCACGTTCGTCATCGGGAAGCCGGCGGCGTGGCAGGAAGAGATCTACGAGCTGGTCCAGCGTGCGCAAGCGGCGGGCTGTGACGCCGTTCTTCCCGGCGCCGTGGTGTCCGAAGTGGACAAAGCGGCCCGTGGTGTCATCGTCGACGCGGGACGTGGAGAGGAGTTCGGCCACGGTCTCGGCCACGGCGTCGGACTGCAGGTGCACGAGGCGCCCAGCCTCGCCGCCACCGGCGTCGGTACACTATCCGCCGGTATGGCCGTCACCGTCGAACCTGGTGTGTATCTGCCCGGACGCGGAGGCGTGCGCATCGAGGACACGCTGGTCGTGCGGGAAGGTACGCCCGAACTCCTCACGCTGAGCACCAAGGACCTCGTGGTCGTCTGACGGCGGCCCGGAAGATCGACACAGGAGACTGCACACTCGTGGCCACCACCAACGACCTGAAGAACGGGCTCGTCCTCAACCTCGACGGCCAGCTCTGGACCGTCACCGCGTTCCAGCACGTCAAGCCGGGCAAGGGCGGTGCGTTCGTCCGCACCACGCTCAAGCACGTGCTGACCGGCAAGGTCGTCGACAAGACCTTCAACGCGGGAACGAAGGTCGATACGGCCACCGTCGACCGCCGCAACATGACGTACCTGTACAAGGACGGCACGGACTTCGTGTTCATGGACTCGGAGACCTACGACCAGATCACCGTGCTGGCCGAGACCGTCAGCGACAACGCGAACTACCTGCTCGAGAACTTCGAGGTCCAGGTCGCGGTGCACGAGGGCGTCCCGCTGTACATCGAGCTGCCGACCTCGGTCGAGCTGCTCGTCCAGCACACCGATCCCGGCCTGCAGGGCGACCGCTCCACCGGTGGCACCAAGCCGGCCACCCTGGAGACCGGCGCCGAGATCCAGGTGCCGCTGTTCCTCACCACCGGCGAGAAGATCAAGGTCGACACCCGTGACGGCCGCTACCTGGGCCGCGTCTCCAACTGATGGCTGACTCAGGCAAAGCCGGCAAGTCCCCGAACCGCGGCGGGCCGATCAGCCGTCGTCAGGCCCGCAAGCGCGCTGTCGAGATGATGTACGAGGCCGCCCAGCGCGGTGCCGACGCGGTGACACTGCTCGCGGGCAGGGTCGGTTCCGTCGAGGTCGACCCGATCGCCGACTACACGATCTCGCTGGTCGAGGGCGTCACCGGGCGCAAGACCCAGATCGACGAGCTGCTCTCGGAGCACGCTCAGGGCTGGACGCTGGACCGGATGCCTCCGGTGGACCTCGCGGTGCTGCGGGTCGGCGTCTACGAGCTGCTGTGGGCCACGGACGTGCCGGACCCGGTCGCCATCGACGAGGCGGTCGGGCTGGCGAAGGAGCTGTCGACCGACGACTCGCCGCGGTTCGTGAACGGCGTGCTCGGCCGCATCGGCACGATCGCCGACAGGCTCAGGGCTGTCTTGTGACAAGGGTGACCACGATCAGGTGACCAACGCCAAGGCGACCAAGGCTAAGGCGACCAAGGTCTTTTGATCCCTTGAAGTCGCGCGTTTTGGCCGTCAGGCCTCGGAAACGCGGCTGCGGGCCGCCTTCATGTTAACGGGCCGTGCCTTGCCAAGGCACGGCCCGTAGACGTGTTTCCGGTCGCGCGATAAACAAGGCTGCGCGATGGACCATTCAGTCCTCTTTGGACGGTCGAGCCTCGGGCGGCAGCACACCCCAGTCGATCAGCTGCTCGGTGAGCTCACCGGGGGTCATGTCGTAGATGATCGCCAGCGAACGCAGGTCCTCGGTGCGGATCGAGAGCACCTTGCCGTTGTAGTCGCCCCGCTGGCTCTGGATGGTGGCCGCGTAGCGGGCGAGCGGTCCGACCTTCTCCGCCGGGAGCTGCTGAAGGCGCTCCAGGTTGATGACGATCTTCGTGGCGGGTTCGGCGCCCGACGGCACCCGGCCCTCCGGCAGCAGCTCGACCACCGGCACGCCGTAGAAATCGGCGAGCTCGGCGAGCTTCTGCACGGTGACGGCGCGGTCGCCACGCTCGTACGAACCGACGACGACGGCCTTCCAGCGGCCTCCGGACTTCTGCTCGACCCCGTGCAGGGACAGGCCCTGCTGCTGGCGGATCCCGCGGAGCTTGGCCCCGAGCGCCTTGGCGTAATCGCCCATCTGGTGGTTCTCCGTTTCCTCACCCCCAACCGGTCGGGGTGACCGATCCAGGGGACTCCTAGAGTCGAATACTCAGAGTAATGGTTACGCATAGTTGTCACCAGGTCAAGCGGGTGCTTTCGCGAGGCCTTCGTCACCTGGGGCGCGCCACCCGTAAGAATGAGGCTCCGTTCCTGCTAGTGTCGACTCGATTTCCTCGCTACGCAGGAAGTCGACGTCCTTTAAGGACCCGTCCAGAGAGGCGGGGAAGGAGGTCCGCCTTGTCGTCACGCCCGCGTGGCGCGGCGGAACCGGCGGGAGAGCGCGAGCTGCTCTCGTCCGGGGATGTCGCGCGCACGATCGCCCGAATGGCTCACCAGGTCATCGAGAAGACCGCTCTCGGTGCCGGTGGCTCGACTCCACCCGTGTTGCTGGGCATCCCCACTCGGGGTACCCCGCTCGCCCTGCGGCTCGCGGACAAGATCGCCGAGTTCTCCGGCATCCGTCCGCCGACCGGCGCGCTGGACATCACGCTCTACCGTGATGATCTCCGCCGCCGCCCGCCCCGCGCGCTCGAACATTCGCAGCTGCCGCCGACCGGTATCGACGACGCGGTGGTGATCCTGGTCGACGACGTGCTTTTCTCCGGCCGCACCGTCCGCGCCGCCCTCGACGCCCTGCGCGACCACGGCCGCCCGCGCGCGGTCCAGCTGGCCGTGCTGGTCGACCGCGGCCACCGCGAACTACCGATCCGCGCCGACTACGTGGGCAAGAACGTGCCCACCTCACGTGCCGAGGGGATCGAGGTCCTGCTGTCCGAGGTGGACGGACGGGACACGGTTCTGCTGCGGTCGTTGAAGGACAGCGCTTCACCAGAAGGAGACCGATCGTGAAGCACCTGCTCGCCACCGACGGGCTCGACCCGGCGCTCGCGACAGCCGTGCTGGACACCGCCGAAGAGCTCAAGCACACCCTGCTGGGCCGCGAGGTCCGCAAACTGCCCACGTTGCGTGGCCGCACCGTCATCACGTTGTTCTACGAGAACTCGACCCGCACCCGCGTCTCGTTCGAGATCGCGGGGAAGTGGATGAGCGCCGACGTGATCAACGTCTCCGCGTCCAGTTCCTCGGTCAACAAGGGCGAATCGCTGCGGGACACCGCGCTGACGCTGGCCGCGGCCGGCGCCGACTGCGTGATCATCCGGCACCCCGCTTCCGGGGCGGCACAGCGGCTTTCGGGCTGGCTCGCCGAAGCCGGGACGGCGGTCGTCAACGCGGGGGACGGCACCCACGAGCACCCCACCCAGGCGCTGCTCGACGCGGCGACGCTGCGGGAGCGCCTCGGATCGTTCGAGGGACGCCGGATCGGGATCGTCGGCGACGTCCTGCACAGCCGGGTGGCGCGGTCGAACATCCACCTGCTCTCCTCGCTGGGCGCGGAAGTGGTGCTCGTCGCCCCGCCGACGCTGCTGCCCGCGGGCGTGGAGAGCCTGCCGGTCACGGTGTCGCACGAACTCGACGCCGAACTGCCCGCGCTCGACGCGGTCATGATGCTGCGGGTCCAGGCGGAACGTATGCACGGGGGCTTTTTTCCTTCGGCACGCGAGTACTCGATCGCTTACGGCCTCAACGAGCGGCGGATGAAGCTCCTGCCCGAGCACGCCGTCGTCCTGCACCCCGGCCCGATGCTGCGCGGGATGGAGATCGCCTCGGCGGTCGCCGACTCCCCGGCCTCGGCCATCACCGAACAGGTCCGCAACGGCGTCCACGTGCGCATGGCGGTCCTTTACCACCTGCTTGCCAGCGAAGGAGCCGCCGCGTGACCACCGTCCTGATCAAGGGCGCCCGACCCTACGGAGAGGGCGACCCGGTCGACGTGCTCGTCGAGGACGGGGTCATCACCGACATCGGAAGCCTGGACGTCCCTGAAGACGCCGAGGTGATCGACGCGGGCGGCCAGGTGCTGCTCCCCGGTTTCGTCGACCTGCACACCCACCTGCGCGAGCCCGGCCGCGAGGACACCGAGACCATCGCCACCGGTTCGGCCGCGGCCGCGCTCGGCGGCTACACCGCGGTGTTCGCCATGGCCAACACCGATCCGGTGGCCGACAACGCGGTGATCGTCGACCACGTGTGGCGGCGCGGCCAGGAGGCCGGGCTGGTCGACGTGCACCCGGTCGGCGCGGTCACCGTGGGCCTCAAGGGCGAGAGGCTCGCCGAGCTGGGCACCATGGCGAAGTCCGAGGCCCGGGTGAAGGTCTTCTCCGACGACGGCCTCTGCGTCGCGGACCCGCTGCTCATGCGCCGCGCGCTGGAGTACTCGACGGCGCTCGGCGTGGTCATCGCCCAGCACGCCGAGGAGCCGCGGCTGACCGTCGGCGCGCAGGCGCACGAAGGTGAGCAGGCCGCGCGCCTGGGCTACACCGGCTGGCCCGCTTCGGCGGAGGAGTCGATCGTCGCCCGCGACTGCCTGCTCGCCCGGCACGCGAACGCGCGGTTGCACATCTGCCACGTGTCCACCTCGGGCACCGCCGACATCCTGAAGTGGGCCAAGGAGCGCGGTACCAAGGTCTCGGCCGAGGTCACCCCGCACCATCTGCTGCTGACCGACGAGCGGCTCGCGACCTACGACCCGGTCAACAAGGTCAACCCGCCGCTGCGCACCGGATCCGACGCCGAGAAGCTGCGCGCCGCGCTGGCCGAGGGCGTCATCGACTGCGTCGCCACCGACCACGCGCCGCACGCCGTCCAGGACAAGGACTGCGAGTGGAACTCGGCCCGCCCCGGCATGCTCGGTCTCCAGACCGCGCTGTCGATCGTGGTCGAGACCATGGTCTCGACCGGCCTGCTGGACTGGCGCGGTGTCGCGCGGGTGATGAGCGAGCGGCCCGCCGAGATCGGGAACCTGTCCGACCACGGCCGTCCGATCGAGGTCGGCGAGCCGGCCAACCTGACGCTGGTGGACCCGGACGCCGAATGGACCGTGCGGGGCTTCGAACTCGCCAGCATCTCGAGCAACACCCCGTACGAAGGAATGCGGCTCCCCGGCGTGGTGACGGCGACGTTGCTGCGCGGGCGGATCACCGCGCGGGAAGGGAAGATCGCACCATGAGCGACCGGATTCTGCTGACCCTGGGGGTCTTCGCCTTCTTCCTCGTCTGCGTCCTCCTGATGTGGCGCGGCTGGCGGCGCAAGTCGCGGGCGCAGAGCGTCCAGGTGCCGCCGTTCGCCGAGATCCCGGCCGAGCCCGGCGAGGCGCTCATCGAATCGGTGGGCGTCTACATCAGCACGACGACGGCGGGGCACTGGCAGGAGCGCGTGGTCACCCGCGGCGCGGGCCTGCGCACCGGCGCGGTCTGGCGGCTGCACGAAGACGGCATCGCCATCGAACGCGGCGGCGCCCCGGACTTCTGGATCCCGCGCGCCTCGGTCACCGGCGTCCGCAAGGACAAGGGGATGGCCGGGAAGGTGATGGGCATCGACGCCCTGCTGGTCATCACCTGGCTCGCCGGGGACGTCGAACTGGACACCGGATTCCGCGGCGACGACGTCGACGACTATCCACAGTGGATCGAAGCTTTGCAAGACATTCCCAACGACATCAAGGGAGGTGCCTGATGAGCACCGCGAACAACACCAGGACCCCCGCCGCGCTGGTCCTCGAAGACGGCAGGGTGTTCCGCGGCTCCGCGTACGGCGCCCGCGGCCGGAGCCTGGGTGAGGCGGTGTTCTGCACCGGGATGACCGGCTACCAGGAGACCTTGACCGACCCCTCCTACCACCGGCAGATCGTGGTCCAGACCGCGCCGCAGATCGGCAACACCGGCTGGAACGACGAGGACGACGAGTCCTCGCGCATCTGGGTTTCCGGCTACGTCGTCCGCGACCCCGCGCGCACCCCGTCGAACTGGCGCGCCAAGCGCACGCTCGATGAGGAACTGGAGCGCCAGGGCGTCGTCGGGATCTCCGAAGTGGACACCCGCACGCTGACCCGGCACCTGCGCGAACAGGGCGCCATGCGGTCCGGCGTCTTCTCGGGTGACGCACTGGGCAGCGACGAGCAGATGCTCGCCGAGGTGCAGGCCAGTCCGCAGATGAAGGGCGCCGACCTCGCCGGCGAGGTCAGCACCAAGCAGACGTACGTCGTCGAAGCGCAGGGCGAGCGGAAGTTCCGGGTCGCCGCGCTGGACCTGGGCATCAAGTCCAACACCCCGCGGATGATGGCCGCCCGCGGCATCGAGGTGCACGTGCTGCCCTCGTCGTCCACTGTGGACGATCTGCTCGCTGTCGAGGCGGACGGCGTGTTCCTGTCCAACGGTCCCGGCGACCCGGCGACCACCGCGCACGCGACGGAGCTGACGAAAGCGGTGCTGCAGCGGGAGATCCCGCTGTTCGGCATCTGCTTCGGCAACCAGATCCTCGGCCGCGCGCTGGGGCTGGGCACCTACAAGATGCGCTACGGCCACCGCGGGATCAACATCCCGGTGATCGACGTGGCGACCAAACGCGTCGCGATCACCGCGCAGAACCACGGGTTCGCCCTCGAAGGCGAGCCGGGTCAGCGGTTCGAGACGCCGTTCGGCGCCGCGCAGATCTCGCACTACTGCCCGAACGACGACACCGTCGAAGGTGTCCGCGCGTTCGACGTCCCCGCGTTCTCGGTGCAGTACCACCCCGAGGCCGCCGCCGGCCCGCATGACGCGGCCCCCCTGTTCGATGAGTTCGTGAGCTTGATGGAGAAGGCCAAGTAATGCCGAAGAGGACAGACATCCAGCACGTGCTGGTGATCGGCTCCGGGCCGATCGTGATCGGCCAGGCGGCGGAGTTCGACTACTCCGGCACCCAGGCCTGCCGCGTACTCCGCGAAGAGGGACTGCGGGTCTCGCTGGTGAACTCGAACCCGGCGACCATCATGACCGACCCCGAGTTCGCCGACGCCACCTACATCGAGCCGGTCACGCCGGAATTCGTCGAGAAGGTCATCGCCGAGGAGCGTCCCGACGCGATCCTCGCGACCCTCGGCGGCCAGACGGCGCTGAACTGCGCCGTCGCCCTGCACGAGCGCGGTGTCCTGGAGAAGTACGGTGTCGAGCTGATCGGCGCCGACGTCGAAGCCATCCAGCGCGGTGAGGACCGGCAGAAGTTCAAGAACATCGTCGCCGAAATCGGCGCCGAGACCCCGCGTAGCCGCGTCTGCAACACGATGGACGAGGTCCGCGCGACCGTCGCCGACGTCGGCCTCCCGGTCGTCATCCGGCCGTCGTTCACCATGGGCGGGCTCGGCTCGGGCATGGCGCACACCGACGAGGAACTGGAGCGGCTCGCCTCCACCGGCCTCGACGAGTCGCCGGTCACCGAGGTGCTCATCGAGGAGAGCGTCCTCGGCTGGAAGGAGTTCGAACTCGAGCTCATGCGCGACCGGCACGACAACGTGGTGGTCGTCTGCTCGATCGAGAACATCGACGCGATGGGCGTGCACACCGGCGACTCGGTCACCGTCGCGCCCGCGATGACCCTGACCGACCGCGAGTACCAGCACATGCGCGACGTCGGCATCGACGTGCTGCGCGCGGTCGGCGTCGACACCGGCGGCTGCAACATCCAGTTCGCGATCAACCCGGCCGACGGCCGCATGGTCGTCATCGAGATGAACCCGCGCGTGTCCCGGTCGAGCGCGCTGGCGTCGAAGGCGACCGGTTTCCCGATCGCCAAGATCGCCGCGAAACTCGCCATCGGCTACACGCTCGACGAGATCCGCAACGACATCACCGGCGAGACCCCGGCGGCCTTCGAGCCGACGCTGGACTACGTCGTGGTGAAGGTGCCGCGGTTCGCCTTCGAGAAGTTCCCCGGCGCGGACCCCACGCTGACCACGACGATGAAGAGCGTCGGCGAGGCGATGTCGTTCGGCCGCAGCTTCCCCGAAGCCCTCGGCAAGGCGCTGCGCTCCATCGACACCAAGGCCACCGGCTTCTGGACGCGCCCCGACCCCGAAGGCGCGACGCTGGAGTCCATTTTGGACGCCCTGCGCACGCCGCACGACGGCCGGCTCTACGAGGTCGAGCGGGCGCTGCGGTTCGGTGGCACCGTCGAGCAGATCCACGAGGCCTCGGGCATCGACCCGTGGTTCATCGACCAGATCGCCCTCATCGGCGAGGTCGGCTCCGAGGTCCGCGACGCCCTGGTGCTGGACGAGCCGCTGCTGCGGCGCGCCAAGCGGATCGGCCTCTCCGACCGCCAGATCGCTTCGCTGCGGCCGGAACTGGCGGGGGAGGACGGCGTCCGCGCGCTGCGCCGCCGTCTCGGCGTACGGCCGGTGTACAAGACCGTCGACACCTGCGCGGCCGAGTTCGCGGCCAAGACGCCGTACCACTACTCGGCCTACGAGACCGATCCCGCCGCGCAGTCGGAGATCACCGCGCAGACCGAGAAGCCGAAGGTCCTGATCCTCGGCTCCGGGCCGAACCGCATCGGGCAGGGCATCGAGTTCGACTACTCGTGCGTGCACGCCGCGATCGCCCTGCGCGAGGCCGGTTTCGAGGCCGTCATGGTCAACTGCAACCCCGAGACCGTCTCCACCGACTACGACACCTCGGACAGGCTCTACTTCGAGCCGCTCTCGTTCGAGGACGTGCTGGAGGTCGTCAACGCCGAGCAGGAGTCGGGCACCGTCGCCGGGGTCATCGTGCAGCTGGGCGGCCAGACGCCGCTCTCGCTCGCGAAGCGCCTCGCCGACGCCGGTGTCCCGGTGATCGGCACCTCCCCGGACGCGATCCACCTCGCCGAGGACCGCGGCGCGTTCGGCGAGGTCCTCACCGACGCCGGGCTGCCCGCGCCGAAGTACGGCACGGCGACCTCGTTCGAGGGCGCGAAGCGGATCGCCGACAAGATCGGCTACCCGGTCCTGGTGCGGCCGTCCTACGTGCTGGGCGGGCGCGGCATGGAGATCGTCTACGACGAGGAGTCCCTGGCCGGCTACATCCACCGCGCCACCGAGGTCACGCCCGAGCACCCGGTGCTGGTCGACCGCTTCCTCGACGACGCCATCGAGATCGACGTCGACGCGCTCTTCGACGGCGAAGACCTCTTCCTCGGCGGCGTCATGGAGCACATCGAGGAGGCCGGGATCCACTCCGGCGACTCCTCGTGCGCGCTCCCGCCGATCACGCTGGGCCGGACCGACATCGAGACGGTGCGCCGCTCGACCGAGGCCATCGCGCGCGGCGTCGGCGTCCGCGGGCTCCTGAACGTCCAGTACGCGCTCAAGGACGACGTCCTGTACGTCCTGGAGGCCAACCCGCGCGCGTCGCGGACGGTGCCGTTCGTGTCGAAGGCGACCGCGGTGCCGCTGGCCAAGGCCGCGGCGCTGATCATGACCGGCTCGTCGATCAAGGACCTGCGCGCGTCCGGCGTCCTCCCGGCCGAGGGTGACGGGGGCCACATGCCCGCCGATTCGCCGGTCGCGGTCAAGGAGGCGGTCCTGCCGTTCCACCGCTTCCGCACCCCCGAAGGCCACGGCGTCGACTCGCTGCTCGGCCCGGAGATGAAGTCCACCGGCGAGGTCATGGGTGTCGACGTTTCCTTCGGGAAGGCGTTCGCCAAGTCACAGGCGGGTGCCTACGGTTCGCTGCCGACGTCGGGCAAGGTCTTCGTCTCCGTCGCCAACCGCGACAAGCGTTCGCTCGTGTTCCCGGTGAAACGGCTGGCGGACCTCGGTTTCGAGATCCTCGCCACCTCGGGTACGGCGGAAGTCTTGCGGCGCAACGGGATCGCCTGCACCGTCGTGCGCAAGCACTACGAAGGTTCGGCCGAAGGCGAACAGAACGTCGTGGATGTCATCCTCAGCGGCGAAGTGCAGATGGTGATCAACACTCCTTACGGCAACAGCGGTCCGCGGATCGACGGCTACGAAATCCGTACCGCCGCGGTGTCGCGGGACATCCCCTGCATCACCACCGTGCAGGGCGCCGCGGCGGCCGTGCACGGGATAGAAGCCGTCATCAAGGGCGACATCGGCGTCCGATCGCTGCAGAGCCTCCAGGCGGCGCTGAAGGCCAAGGCGTGAGCGGGCGGTTCGGGGCGAGGCTGGCGCGGGCGGTCGCGGAAAAGGGACCGCTCTGCGCCGGGATCGACCCCCATCCCGGGTTGCTCCAGGCGTGGGGTCTCCCGGCGGACGCGGGCGGTTTGGAGAAGTTCGCCCTCACCGCCGCCGAGGCGATCGCGCCCGAGGTCGCGGTCATCAAGCCCCAGTCGGCCTTTTTCGAGGCCTACGGGCCTCCTGGGGTCGCTGTCCTGGCCAAGACGATGAAGGTGTGCCGGGAGGCGGGCGCGCTCGTCCTGCTGGACGTCAAGCGCGGCGACATCGGTTCCACGATGGCGGCGTACACGGCGGCTTTCCTGCCGCCCGGCGCGGAACTCGAGGCCGACGCCATAACGGTGTCCCCCTACCTCGGGTTCGGCTCGCTGGACTTCGCCGTCGAGGTTGCGCAGGCGCAAGGCAAGGGCCTGTTCGTCCTCGCGCGCACCTCCAACCCGGAGGCGCAGGGATTGCAGAACGCCTTGCTGCCCAACGGAAAGACTGTCGCGCAGGACATCGTCGACACGGCGGCGGCGTACAACGCCGGTGTCGGGCCACTGGGTGACATCGGTGTCGTCGTCGGTGCCACCATCGCGCCGGGAGAACTCGATCTGAGCAAGCTGAACGGTCCTGTCCTGGCGCCCGGTTTCGGGGCCCAGGGGGCCACTCCGGCCGATTTGCGCGCCCTTTTCGGGCCGGGACTGCCGGGTGTGCTCCCCGCGTCGTCCCGCGACGTCCTCAAGCACGGACCGGACCCCGAATCCCTCCGTGCGGCCGTTCGGAGGACACGGGATTCCCTCGGACCCCTGGAAAAAGGCCAATAGCAGGCCCGGGAATCCGTCATGACCAGCCACCCCCGCATTGTGGGCCGAGGTAACGGGTGGGTACCGTCGCCACACCCACCCAGATTTGAGAACTACCGGAGGAAAACGTGGCACTTCCCCAGCTGACAGAGGAACAGCGCGCTGCGGCGCTGGAGAAGGCCGCCGCCGCCCGCCGCATCCGTGCTGAGCTGAAGGAGCGGCTGAAGCGGGGCGGTACCACTCTGGTCGACGTGTTGAAGCAGGCCGAGGAGAACGAAGTCCTCGGCAAGATGAAGGTCTCGGCTCTGCTCGAGGCTCTTCCGGGTGTCGGCAAGGTCCGCGCCCAGCAGACCATGGAACGACTGGAGATCGCACCCAGCCGTCGTCTCCGCGGCCTCGGCGACCGGCAGCGCAAGGCGCTGCTGGCCGAATTCAGCGGCGAGTGAGCGGCACCGGTCAGGACCACCCGGCGAACCCGGGCGCTGACCGCGGCGGTGAGCCGGTGGCGGGAGTCGAATCCCGGCACCGGCTCACGGTCGTATCAGGGCCTTCCGGGGTCGGGAAGTCGAGCGTGGCGGGGGAGCTGCGCAAGCTGGATCCGGAGATCTATTTCAGCGTCTCGGTGACCACCAGGAAGCCGAGGCCGGGTGAGGTCGACGGCGAGCACTACCATTTCGTCGACCGCGCCGAGTTCGACCGCATGGTCACCGACGGCGAACTGCTGGAACACGCCGAGTTCACCGGCAACTGCTACGGCACTCCGCGCGAGCCCGTCGAGCGGGCGCTGGCCGCCGGGCGCAACGCCATCCTGGAGATCGAACTCCAGGGCGCGCGGCAGGTCCGCAAGGCGATGCCGGAGGCCCGGCTGGTGATGCTGATGCCGCCGTCGTGGGACGAACTGGTCGGCAGGCTGACCGGCCGCGGCACCGAGAACGAGGCCGCGGTGAAGGCCAGGCTGGCCGAGGCGGAGCGCGAACTCGCCGCCGCCGGGGAGTTCGACGAGCGCGTCGTCAACGCCGACGTGCGAGACGCCGCCGAGCAGTTGCTAAACTTGATAATCGGCGACCTGACACTTGAAGATTCGGAGCACCACGAGTGACGACCATGTCCACGCTCGGTATTCACGAAGAGCTCGAAGGCATCACCAACCCGCCGATCGACGACCTGCTGGAAAAGGTCAGCTCGAAGTACGCGCTGGCGATCTACGCGGCCAAGCGTGCTCGCCAGATCAACGACTACTACGCCCAGCTGGGCGAGGGTCTGCTGGAGTACGTCGGCCCGCTGGTCGAGCCAGGCCCGCGCGAGAAGCCGCTGTCCATCGCCCTGCGCGAGATCCACGGTGGCCTGCTCGAGCACACCGAGGGTGAGTAAACCCCGGGTTGTTCTAGGCGTGGGTGGCGGGATCGCCGCCTACAAGGCCTGTGAGGTCCTGCGCGGACTGACCGAATCCGGTCACGACGTCCGCGTGGTCCCCACCGAAGCCGCGCTGAACTTCGTCGGCGCGGCCACCTTCGAGGCACTTTCCGGGAACCCGGTGCACACCGGCGTTTTCACCGAAGTGCCCGAGGTCCAGCACGTCCGCGTCGGCAAGGAAGCCGACCTGGTGATCGTCGTGCCCGCCACGGCGAACCTGCTCGCCAAGGCCGCGCACGGCATCGCGGACGACCTGCTGACGAACACCCTGCTCACCGCCCGGTGCCCGGTGGCCTTCTTCCCGGCGATGCACACCGAGATGTGGGAGCACCCGGCCACCCGCGACAACGTGGCGCTGCTGCGTTCGCGCGGCCTGGTCGTCGCCGAACCCGCCGCCGGCAGGCTCACCGGCAAGGACACCGGTAAGGGGCGGCTCGCCGATTCCGCCGAGATCGTCGACCTCGCGCGACTCCTGCTCGCGGTGCCGGACGCCCTCCCGCGCGACCTCGAAGGCGTGCGCGTGGCGATTTCCGCGGGCGGCACCCGTGAGCCGCTGGACCCGGTCCGGTATCTGGGCAACCGCTCGTCGGGCAAACAGGGCTACGCGCTGGCCCGCGTCGCCGCCCAGCGCGGCGCGGAGGTCACCTTGGTGGCCGCGCACACTGTCGCGCTGCCGGAGCCCGCGGGCGCGAAGGTCGTCCACGTGTCGACCGCCGAGGAGATGCGCCAGGCGATGCACGCCGAAGCCGCTTCCGCCGACATCCTGGTGATGGCCGCCGCCGTCGCCGACTTCCGGCCGTCGAACCGGGCCGATCACAAGATCAAGAAGTCCGACGATTCGCCGGACCCCGTGGTCGAACTCGCGCGCAACGCGGACATCCTGGCCGAACTGGTGCGGAACCGGACAGAAGGCCAGGTGGTCGTCGGGTTCGCCGCGGAAACCGGCGACGACAAGGGTGGCGTTCTCGAGCATGCGCGGGTCAAACTCAAGCGCAAGGGAGCGGACCTGCTGGTGGTGAACGCCGTCGGGGAGGGGAAGGCGTTCGGCACCGAGGACAACTCGGGCTGGTTGCTCGGGGCCGACGGGACCGAGATCCCGATCCCGCTGGGAGCCAAGGCCGAACTGGCGTCCACATTGTGGGACGCTGTTGTGACCTTGATGAAGCGTTGAGAGCTCCTCGAACGATAGTCAGTAGGCTTGAGTACAAGCTGAGGGGTGCCTAACTTTCTAGGCATCAGACGTCTAGGTGAGGGAGTGACGGCCACCGTGACCGCGTCCACGAGCAGACTGTTCACATCGGAGTCAGTGACTGAGGGTCATCCCGACAAAATTTGCGACGCCATCAGTGACTCGATCCTGGACGGCCTCTTGGCCAAGGACCCGCGCAGCCGGGTGGCGGTCGAAACCCTGATCACCACGGGCCAGGTGCACGTCGCCGGCGAGGTGACCACCGAGGCCTACGCGGACATCCCGACGATCGTCCGCGACGTGATCCTGAAGATCGGCTACGACTCGTCGGCCAAGGGCTTCGACGGGAACTCGTGCGGCGTCAACGTCGCGATCGGCTCGCAGTCGCCGGACATCGCGCAGGGCGTCGACACCGCGTACGAGTCGCGCGTCGAGTCCGACGAGGACGAGATCAACCGCCAGGGCGCCGGCGACCAGGGCCTGATGTTCGGCTACGCCTGCTCGGACACCCCCGAGCTGATGCCGCTGCCGATCGCGCTGGCCCACCGGCTCTCGCAGCGGCTGACCCGGGTCCGCAAGGACGGCGTGCTGCCGTACCTGCGCCCGGACGGCAAGACCCAGGTCACCATCGAGTACGCCGGTGATCAGCCGGTGCGGCTCGACACGGTGGTCGTGTCCACCCAGCATGCGGACGGCATCGACCTGGAGCAGATGCTCGGCGTCGACGTCCGCGAGCACGTGGTCGCGCCGGAGATCGCCGAGCTCGGGCTCGACACCTCCAACGTGCGGCTGCTGGTCAACCCGACCGGCCGCTTCGTCATCGGCGGCCCGATGGGTGACGCGGGCCTGACCGGCCGCAAGATCATCGTCGACACCTACGGCGGCATGGCCCGTCACGGTGGCGGCGCGTTCTCC
This sequence comes from Amycolatopsis sp. NPDC102522, assembly GCF_055584485.1. Lineage (NCBI taxonomy): Bacteria > Bacillati > Actinomycetota > Actinomycetes > Pseudonocardiales > Pseudonocardiaceae > Amycolatopsis > Amycolatopsis sp. NPDC102522. The sequence continues at coordinate 93,893 of NZ_JBVJLY010000005.1, forward strand.
GGCAAGGACCCCTCCAAGGTGGACCGCTCGGCCGCGTACGCGATGCGCTGGGTGGCGAAGAACGTCATCGCCGCCGGGCTCGCCACGCGCGCCGAGGTCCAGGTCGCGTACGCGATCGGCAAGGCGGCCCCGGTGGGCCTCTTCGTCGAGACCTTCGGCACCGAGACGGTCGACCCGTCGAAGATCCAGGCCGCCATCACGGAGGTCTTCGACCTGCGTCCGGCCGCGATCATCCGCGACCTCGACCTGCTTCGCCCGATCTACGCGCCGACGGCCGCGTACGGCCACTTCGGCCGTCCCGAGCTGGGTCTCCCGTGGGAGAGCACGGCGCGGGCCGCGGACCTGAAGTCGGCCGCGGGCGCCTGATTCGCCAGCTCCGCTCAAGTACATGAAGGCCCCCTTCCTTGCGCCTAGGTACAGGAAGGGGGCCTTCATGTACCGGCCACGCGGTACGGCCAGTGGCGACGGAGTCTGGTAGAGATCACCGGGTGAGCAGCAGTCCCGAACCGACCCCGCTGTGGGACCTTCCGGAGCCTTCGCCGAAAGCCGAACCGGCTCGGAAGGCCAAGCCTTCGCGCGCGAAGAGCGCCAGCCGTCGCGGCGCGCAGAACCCCGCGCCCGAGAACCCTGTCGCGCGGATCGTCGTGGACATCCCGCTCACGCATCTCGACCGGACCTTCGACTATCAGATTCCCGAGAAACTCCACGAAACCGCCGTGCCCGGCTGCCGGGTGCGCGTCCGGTTCGCGGGCCAGCTCGTGGACGGGTATCTCATCGAGCGCACCGACTCCACGGAATTCGCCGGAAAGCTCGCGTACATCGACAGGGTGACCTCCAGCGAGCCTGTGCTGCCTCCGGCGCTGCACACGCTCTGCCGGTCGGTCGCGGACCGGTACGGCGGCACGCTCAGCGACGTCCTGCGGCTCGCGATCCCGTCCCGGCACGCGAAGGCCGAGGGCGAGCCGCCCGCCGAGCCCGCGCCCACGCCGGAAGCGCCCGAAACCACGGCCTGGGAGAAGTACCAGAGCGGTCCGGCGTTCCTGGAGGCCGTCGCGGAACGACGTCCGGCCAACGCCGTCTGGCAGGCGCTGCCGGGGGAGGACTGGCCACGTCGCCTGGCCGAAGCCGCCGCGGTGGCGGCCTCCACCGGACGTGGCGTCGTAATGGTCGTGCCGGACCATCGTGATCTCACGCGGCTGCACGACGCGTGCGTTTCCTTGCTGGGCCCCGATTCCGTGGTCGCGCTGATCGCCGGGCTGGGCCCCGCCGAGCGGTACCGCCGCTGGCTCGCGGTGCTGCGCGGCGCTGTCCGGGTCGTCGTCGGCACGCGCGCGGCGATGTTCGCGCCGGTCGCCGATCCCGGCCTGTTCGTGGTGTGGGACGACGGTGACGACGTCCACCTCGACCAGCACGCGCCGTATCCGCACGTCCGCGACGTGCTGATGGACCGCGCGCACGCCGCGAAGGGGTCCATGCTCGTCGCCGGGTTCGCGCGGACGGCCGAGGCGCAGTTCCTGGTGGAATCGGGCTGGGCCCAGCCTCTCGTGGCGGCGCGTCCCGAACTGCGGGCGGCCGCGCCCCGGGTCACGCCGGTGGGAGAGGACTTCGACGTCGCCCGGGACGAAGCGGCGAAGGCGGCACGTCTCCCTTCGGTCGCTTTCGAGGCGGCGCGACAGTCGCTGGCCGCCGGATTCCCTGTCCTGGTGCAGGTTCCGCGCCGCGGATACGTTCCGGGGCTCGCCTGCGGCAACTGCCGGACGTCGGCGCACTGCCGTCGCTGCGCGGGCCCGCTTTCCTTGCCGGGTGGGTTGATCGACGGCGCGCCGAGGCCGCCCGCCTGCCGGTGGTGTGGCGTGCCCGAGACGAACTTCCATTGCGCCGCTTGCGGTTCCGTGCGGCTGCGGGCGGTCGTCGTCGGCTCCAAGCGAACCGCCGAGGAACTCGGCCGCGCGTTCTCCGGGTTCCCGGTACGGACCTCGGGCGCGACGGAGGTTTTGGCTTCGGTGCCCGGAAAACCGGCGCTGATCGTGTGCACGCCGGGAGCCGAGCCGGTCGCGGAAAGCGGCTACGGCGCGGCGCTGCTGCTGGACGGCTGGGCGCTGCTCGGGCGGCAGGACCTGCGCGCGGGGGAGGAGACCCTGCGCCGCTGGATGGCGGCCGCGGCCCTGGTGCGGCCGGGGACCGAAGGCGGACGCGTGTTCGTCGGCGCGGAAGCGGGTCTTGCGGTGGTGCAGGCGCTGGTGCGGTGGGACCCGGGCTGGCACGCGAGCCTCGAACTGGCGGAGCGGCGCGAACTCGGCTTCCCGCCCGCGATGCGGATGGCGAGTATCGAAGGCACCCCGGACGCGGTCGCCGCGCTGCTCGACGACCTCGGTCTCCCGGAGACCGGCGAGGTGCTGGGCCCGGTGCCGCTCGGCGAGGTCGACGAGGACGGCAACGCCGAACGGGAGCGGGCCCTGGTGCGGGTCGCGCGCCCCGACGGGAAGGCGCTCGCCGCCGAGATCCACGCCGCGGCCGGGCGCCGGGACGCCCGCAAGGCCTCCGAGCCCATCCGGATCCAGCTGGACCCGCTGGAGCTCATCTAGCGCCCGCGTTTCGTCCTCTGGATGCGGTAGTCCGACGCTGAACTACCGCATCCAGAGGACGAATCGCGTGGGGTCAGAGGGTGGTGCCGAGGGTGGCGAGGACGTCGGCGCGAGCCGAAGCATCCGGAGCGGGCGTAGTGGGCTTGGTCGGCACCGAGCCGCCCAGGGCGGCGGTGAGCAGCGAGACGATCTGAGACGAGATCGCCGCCCGCCGCGCCTCGAAATCGGCGTCAGTCAGCGCCGCCGGGTCGGTGGGAGTGCCCAGGACGGGCGTGTGCAGATGCCCGCCCGCGATCCCGGTCAGGCCGAGTCCCGTCCGCAGCCGGTTGCTCCGGTACATCGATTCGTTGCTCAGATAGTTGCCGCCCCCGCCGGAAGCGGCGATCTCACCGGGCTTCGGCGCGTCCGTCCGGCACACCGCGGTCCCTGTCCCGGGCTGGCCGCTGTCCGGCCAGACGCAGAACGCCTGGTTGTACTGCACCTGGTACGCCCCGGCGGGCGCGGCGAGCATCTTTTCGTACGGCAGCGTGGTTTCGATGAACTGGTCGGCAGGCTGCGGCCAGCCCTTGGCGGGCGGGACCTGACCCTTCACGGCCTCGTCGAGGTTGTCCGGCGAACCGCCGCGCCAGGCACCGGCCCATCGCTCGATGTCGAACCGGCCGGGACGGCCCTGGCTGATCGTCATGATCAGCTCCGGCTGCCGGAAGCGGTCCTTGAACGCCTGGCCGTAGGCCGCCTCGACGATGCCCGCGTCGAAGTAGCTCCACACCACCGGGAACGACACGGCCTGCACCTGCGCGGGCCCGGTCGGGGTCTGGACGACCTTGCCGTCCAGGTGCAGCGCGGCCGCGCCCGACGGGTTCGCGATGCGGACGCCCGCGCCGTTGAGGGTGAACGGGTCGAACCCGCTCACCAGCACCCGGCGCAGCTTCGGGCCGGACGGGAAGCGGGAGTCGTCGAGGCCGCGCGCGCCGACGTCGAACGTCTTCAGCAGGTCGGCGCGGGCGGGTGCGGACAGCGGGAAGCGCGGCGTCCACTGGCGCAGCGCCTTGCTCATCTGCAGCCGCGCCCAGTAGAGCGGCCGGTCGTCGGCCTTGTCGATGCTGCCGAGGTCGGGACGGCGGCCCTGCGCGCGGTCGACCGCGGTCCGCCAGAGCCCGTCACCGGCGGTCTCGGCGAGCTTCCCGGCGCGCAAAGCGGTCTTCGTCGCGCAGAGCCGCGTCGTGAAGTCGGAGACGAGCTTGTCGAATCCGGCGAGCCGGACCAGTTCCGGACCGACCGCGGGGCCGCCCGACGGCATCGTCGCGGCGAGCCGCTTCTCCTCGACGGTGATCGCCGCCGAGTCGTCGAAGCAGCCACGCGCGCCTTCGGCTTGCGCGACGCCGGGGACCGCGAGGACGGGGAGAGCGATGAGCAGCGGGAGGAGCGCGCCCCACCGCCTGCCGGGAGTCTTCATGGACCGCATTCTGCTCATCCCGGCCGGGCCGCACCACCGACGAACGCAGGTCTGGACGGGTCTTGTCCGGGGTGGACAGGCGGGGCAGACTCGCGCCATGGCCGCGCACAGAAGCACTCCGGGACGCATCACCGCAGTCACCGCGATCGCCGCACTGGTCGCCACCGCCGCTCCGGGCGCCGCGGCGGCGGCACCACCGCCCAAGTCCCCGGTCGCCGTCGGCTATCTGGGCGCGGTGTCGAGCATCGACTCCGACGCGACCGCGATCGGCACGAAGATCCTGCGTGAGGGCGGTAACGCCGTCGACGCCGCCGTCGCGACGGCCGCCGCGCTGGGTGTCACCGACCCGTTCTCCGCCGGGGTCGGCGGTGGCGGCTTCTTCGTCTACTACGACGCGCGCACCGGCGAGGTGCACACGCTCGACGGCCGCGAGACCGCGCCGTCGACGGCGGACGAGAACCTCTTCGTCGAGAACGGCAAGGCGATCCCGTTCGCCGAGGCCGTCACCAGCGGACTGAGCGTCGGCGTGCCCGGCACGCCCGCCACCTGGCAGGAAGCCCTGCGCAAGTGGGGGACCAAGTCGCTGGCGAAGGCGGTCAAGCCCGCCGAAGACCTCGCCCGCAAGGGTTTCACCGTCGACCAGACCTTCAACACCCAGATCTCGAACAACGCCGCCCGCTTCTCGGCGTTCCCGTCGACCCGCTCGCTGTACCTGCCCGGCGGGGCGCCGCCCGCGGTCGGCACGACGTTCAAGAACCCGGACCTCGCCGGGACGTACGCGCAACTCGCCGCGAAGGGCACCGACGTCCTCTACCGCGGCCCGATCGGCAAGGAGGTCGTCGACACGGTCCGGAAACCGCCGGTCGACCCCGCGTCGACGCTGAACGTCCGCCCTGGCGACCTGAGCGCGGCCGACCTCGCCAAGTACCGCGTCGTCGAGCGGAAGCCGACCAAGACCGAGTACCGCGGTCTCGACGTCTACGGCATGCCCGCGCCGTCGTCCGGCGGGCTGACCGTCGGCGAGGCGCTGAACATCCTCGAGAACACGAAGCTCTCCAAGCTGGAGAAGGCCGACTACCTGCACTACTTCCTGGAGTCGACCCGGTACGCCTTCGCCGACCGCAACCGGTGGATCGGCGACCCGGCCTTCGTCGACGTTCCGGCGAAGGAACTGATCAGCCAGAAGTTCGCCGACAGCCGCGCGTGCCTGATCGACCCCGCGAAGGCCGGGACGAGCCCGGTCGCGCCTGCGGACCCGCGTAAGCCGGCGCCGTGCGTGGCGGGGACGAACGCCGCGCCGACGCCGTACGAGGGCGAGAACACCACGCACCTCACGGTCGCCGACAGGTGGGGCAACGTCGTCGCCTACACGCTGACCATCGAGCAGGAGGGCGGGAGCGGCATCGTCGTGCCGGGCCGCGGGTTCCTGCTCAACAACGAACTCACCGACTTCTCCTTCACCCCGGTGACGCCGGGCGTGCCCGACCCGAACCTGCCGGGCCCGGCCAAGCGGCCGCGTTCGTCGATGGCGCCGACCATCGTGCTCGATCACGGCAAGCCGTTCCTCGCGGTCGGTTCGCCGGGTGGCGCGTCGATCATCACCACGGTGCTGCAGGTCCTCACCGGCCGCATCGACCGCGGCCTGAAGCTGGTCGACGCGATCGCCGAACCGCGCGCCTCGCAGCGCAACTCGGCGGCCGCGCAGGTCGAGCAGGCGTTCCTCGACCAGACCGACGTCCTCGCGATCCTGAAGGCCAAGCAGCAGGGCTTCTCGACGGCGCCCGCCGAGATCGGAGCCGCGACCGGTGTCGAACGGCTGCGCGACGGCCGGTGGCTCGCCGCGGCCGAACCCACGCGCCGTGGTGGCGGCTCCGCAGCCGTCGTCCTGCCCTGGCCGCACCGATAGGGACCGACCCGAAGGTGACCGGCAGTACGTCTCCTGGGAGCGCGTCAGCGCGGCAGAAGACTTCACCGTCGCGCGCCTCTTTCGGCCGGAGGCCACGGAAACATTTTGCAGGGCGCCCTCTTCGCCCACGTGACGTGACAGCGATGCCGCGCCCTGCGAAATGTTTCCGTCAGCGCGCGACATAGACTGACCGGCGATGTTCGCCCAGTCAGAGGTACCCGTCCCCTCGGTGGAGGTGCGTTGATGCGCCTTGTCTTCGCCGGCACCCCCGAACCGGCCGTCCCGTCTCTGCGCGCGCTCCTCGCGTCCGAGCAGCACGAGGTCGTCGCCGTCGTGACCCGCCCGGACGCGCAGGCAGGCCGCGGCCGCCGGGTCGTCCGGTCCCCGATCGGCGCGCTGGCCGACGAGCACGGGATCGAGGTGCTGACCCCGCCGAAGGCGAGCGACCCCGCGTTCCTCGCCCGGCTCGCGGAGATCGCCCCGGACGCGTGCCCGGTGGTCGCGTACGGGGCGTTGCTGCCCCAGGCCGCCTTGGACATCCCGGTCCACGGCTGGGTCAACCTGCACTTCTCGCTGCTACCCGCGTGGCGTGGCGCCGCGCCGGTCCAGGCCGCGATCCGCGCCGGTGACGAGATCACCGGCGCCTCGACGTTCCGGATCGTCAAGGAACTCGACGCGGGCCCGGTCTACGGCGTGATCACCGAGCAGATCGCCGACAGCGACACCGCCGGGGAACTGCTCGGCAGGCTCTCGGAGTCCGGGGCGAAGCTGCTCGTGTCCACGATGGACGGGATCGCCGACGGCACGCTGCGCGCGGTCGAGCAGACCGGCGACGGCGTGAGCTACGCGCCCAAGGTGACCGTCGAGGACGCGCGGGTGTCGTTCGCCGACCCGGCCGCCGCGGTCGACAGGCTGATCCGCGCGGTCAGCCCGGAACCGGGCGCGTGGGCGGAGTTCCGGGGCGAGCGGCTGAAGCTCGGCTCGGTGACGGTCGTCGACGAGCCGGGCCCCCCGCCCGGCGAACTGGTCGTGGAACGCAAGCGGGTCCTGGTCGGCACGGCGTCGAAACCGGTGCGGCTGGGCGAAGTGCAGGCGCAGGGGAAGAAGCGGATGGCGGCCACCGACTGGGCGCGCGGTACGAGGATCGAACAAGGGGAGCGCCTGCAGTGAACGAGCGTAGGGAACGCCGGCCGTCGAGGCCGGAGCGAGGCCGTCCGGGCCCGCGCAAGGAAGGGCCCAGCCGCCCGCCGCAGATCGACCCGGCCCGGCAGGTCGCCTTCGACGTCCTGCGCGCGGTCCGGGAAGATGACGCGTACGCGAACCTGGTGCTGCCGCAACTGCTGCGCAACCGCCGGATCTCCGGTCGTGACGCGGCGCTGGCCACCGAACTGACCTACGGGACCTGCCGCGCGGTCGGCATGCTGGACGCCGTCATCGCTGCCTGCCTGGACCGCCCGCTGGAGAAGGTCGACGCCATCGTGCTGGACGGCCTCCGTCTCGGCGCGTACCAGCTGCTGCGCACCCGCATCCCCCAGCACGCCGCCGTCGGGGCCACTGTGGACCTCGTCCGCGCCGAAGTCGGTTCCTGGATCGCGGGTTTCGTGAACGCCGTGCTGCGCTCGGTGTCCGAAAAGGACGAAGACACCTGGCTGAACGAGCTGGCCCCGGACGAGGCCGCCGACCCGATCGGCGCCTACGCGCTGCGGACGGCGCACCCGCGCTGGGTCGCGCGTTCGTTCGCGGAAGCGCTGGGAGACAAGGGAGCCGAGCTGAAGGCGGCCCTGGAGGCCGACGACGACCGTCCCGACGTGCACCTGGTCGCCCGGCCCGGCGAGATCAGCGCCGACGAGCTGGCCGCCATCACCGGTGGCGACGTCGCCCCGTACTCGCCGTACGGCGTCCGGATGCCCTCGGGCTCCGGTGACCCCGGCGACATCGAGCCGATCAAGGAAAAGCTGGCCGCGGTCCAGGACGAGGGCAGCCAGCTGTGCGCCGTCGCCGTCACGAAGGTCCCGCTCACCGGCTCCGACGAGCGCTGGCTGGACCTGTGCGCCGGCCCGGGCGGCAAGGCCGCGCTGCTGGGCGCGCTGGCGTCGATCAGCGGCGCGACCGTGGACGCCGTCGAGAAGGCGCCGCACCGCGCGAAGCTGATCGAGAACGCCGTCCAGGGGCTTCCGGTGACCATCCACGTCGCCGACGGCCGCGAGACCGACCTCGAACCGGGCTACGACCGGGTCCTGGTCGACGCGCCGTGCAGCGGTCTCGGCTCGCTGCGCCGCCGCCCCGAGGCGCGCTGGCGCCGTCAGCCCAGCGACATCTCGGACCTGACGAAACTGCAGGGCCAGCTGATCACCGCGGCGCTGGACCTGGTCCGCCCCGGCGGTGTGGTCACCTATGTCGTCTGCTCGCCGCATCTGGCCGAGACCGAAGGCGTCGTGGGGGAGACCGCGCGCCGCGCCGGTGCCGAGATCGTCGACGCGCGGCCGTTCTTCCCGGACGTCCCGCAGCTCGGCAACGGCCCGTACGTCCAGCTGTGGCCGCACCGCCACGGCACCGACGCGATGTTCTGCGCCGTCCTGCGGAAGCCGGAAACCGCCGGGTGAGCAGGATCCTCGGCCTGGTCGCGAGCTCGTGCGGCGGACTGGACACCCGGTTCGCCGCGCAGCTGGCGAAACCGGCCGCGGACCGCGGCTGGGAGCTCGCGATCACGCTGACCCCCACCGCGGCCCGCTGGCTGGAGAAGACCGGCGGGCTCGGTGACCTCGAAGCGTGCACCGGGCTGCCGGTCCGCAGCACCTCCCGGCTGCCGGGCGAACCCCGGCCGCATCCGGATCCCTCGGTGTTCCTGTTCGCGCCCGCGTCGGCGAATTCCGTGGCGAAACTGGCTCTGGGCATCGCCGACAACCAGGCGCTGACCCTGCTCGGCGACGTCCTCGGCACGCCGGGGATCACGATCGCTCTCGGCTACCAGATCCAGGACACGCGGGTGCACCATCCGGCGTGGCGGCGGCATCTCGACACCCTCGAATCGGCGGGCGTCACCACCACACGGCTCACTCCGGACGCGCCCTGGACCTCCGTGCTGGACTTGCTCCCGAAGCCTTAGCGGGCGCAGAACGCCGTGTCGACGGCGGTCAGGAGGGACTTCGAAGCCTTCGCCGGCAACGGGTCCTGGTTCGCCATGACGTTCACCCGCTTGCCGTACGGGACGGCGCCGGACATGTTCGTGAAGCCACGGAGGCTTCCGGTGTGCCCCCAGAATTTGCCACCGCAGGTCAACTTGACGGACGCGAGGCCGAGCCCGTACTCCGCGCCGGGCGGGCCAAGGGGTACCGGAATGGTCCGCTGCATCTCCGCCAGTTCCGGCGGAAGCAGGAGACGGCCTTCGACGAGAGCCCCGTAGAAGCGGTTCAGCTCCTCTCCGGTCGAAATGAGCCCACCGGAGGCCCAGGCGATCGACGGGTCGAGTTCGGTGAAGTCGACGAGCCCGTCCTCGCCCGGTGCGTATCCCCGGGGGTGTGGTGACGGCAGCCTTTCGTCGCCGCGCAGCGGTAGATAGGTGTTACGCAGGCCGAGCGGCTTGGCGATCCTGTTCCGGATCTCGGTGGAGACGGACTGGCCGGTGAGCTTCTCGATGAGCATTCCGGCGATGATGTAGTTCGTGTTGGAGTACGCCCAGCTCGTGCCGGGAGTGAAGTCGGGCCGATGGGCGAGGCCGATCGCCACCAGCTCTTCGGGTTCGGCGCCACGATGCCGCCACTCGGCGACGTCGAGGTCGCGGACGTAGTTGTAGAGCCCGCTGGTGTGCTGGAGCAGCTGCCGGACGGTGATCTTGGTGCCGTCGTTGTCGTTCCCGCGTACGAGACCCGGCAAATACCGGTCGATCGGCGTGTCCAGCTGGACCTTTCCCGCGGCGACCAGTTGCAGCACCACGACGGCGACGAAGGTCTTGGTGATGCTGGCCGTCCGGAACTTCGAGCCGTGCGGGATCGGCGTCCCGGTCTTGACGTTCCCGACGCCCTCGCGTTCCGACCACGTCCGCCCGGACGCGCTCGTCACCGTCGCCTGCGCGCCGGGAGCCCCGTCCTGTACCAGCGTTTTCAGCGCCTTGTCGACCTCGTCGTGCGGTTTGGTCACGGCAAGCGCCGGTGCGGCGGTGGTGGTGGCCAGCAAGGCGATCAGCGAACTTATTGCGACAATCTTCTTACCTGGCAAGGTTTTTCGCATGCATCCCAAGCTAGGGAAACCGGCCGCGCGCGACCATGAGGCAGGCCCCCACCCCTCATCGGGGGCCTGCCCCACCATCAACGCAGACGCAGCGCGCGCTTCAAGGTGTCGAAGAGGTCGGTCTGGTTGGTCAGGCCGACGACGTTCGCCGCCTGCGGCCCGTAACCCGCGACGCGGATCTGCGTGCCGGTGTGGTCCTGCGACGAGCCGGGCATGCCGGTGCCGTAGTTGATGGTCATGTTCGCGCCCTCGTTGGTGATCAGGGTCGCGGTCTGGCCGGGGCTGACGGTGCCGTTGCCGATGATCTGGCTGGTGTGGCCGTGGTCGCCGGTGACGATCACCAGGGTTTCGGGGTTGCTGCGTGCGAACGCGAGCCCGGCCGCGACGGCCTGGTCGAAGTCGATCGTCTCACCGATCTGGCCGCACGGGTCGGCGGCGTGGTCCTGCTTGTCGATGCTCGCGCCCTCGACCTGGAGGAAGAAACCCTTGTCCTTGCGGCGGTCGTCGAGCAGCGAGAGCGCCTTGCGGGTCTGGTCGGCCAGCTTCGGCTGCGTCTTGGGCAGCGCGGGGTTCGGCGTGCAGCGGGTCGGCGGGGTGCCGCCCAGCTTGGCGGCGGGGCCGGTCCAGTTGACCGGCATGTTGCCGGCGGCGAACAGACCCAGCAGCGGCTTGCCCGGCTTGGCCGCGTCGAGGTCGGCCGCGGTGTTCACCACCTGGTAGCCGGCGGACTTCGCCTGCTCCAGCACGGTCTTGCCGGCGAACTTCCCGGCCTTGACCTGCTGGTCGAAGTACTTCGCGCCGCCGCCGAGCAGGACGTCCGGCTTGGTCTGCACCAGCTGCTCGGCGATGGATCCGGCGCCGCCGTTCTCCTTGGCGTTGGCCGCGCACTTCTTGCTGGTCTCGTCGGGGCCCTTGCAGTCGCGGTTGACGACGTGCGAGCCGAGCACCGCGGGGGTGGCGTCCTGGACCTCGGCCGTGGTGACGTCGCCGGTGCGCAGGCCCGAACGCTTGGCGATCTCGAGGATCGACGGGACGGCGTTGCCGTACGGGTCGACGGAGATCGCGCCGTTGTAGGTCTTCACGCCGGTGGCCCATCCGGTGCCGGAGGCGGCCGAGTCGGTCACGTAGTCGGGCTTCGAGGGGTTGTTCTTCTCGACCGCGTACGTCGTGTAGTCACCGGTGAGCGGGAGGCCGTCCATCGCGAGCCGCCCGGCCGCGCCGCGCTCGTAGTTCCGCGCCGAGGTGATCTCGGACTGGCCCATGCCGTCGCCGATGAACAGGATGACGTTGCGGGCGTGGCCGCCCTTGATCGCGGCGCGCACGTCCTGGGTGCGGTCACCCTGCGCGGAGGCGAGGCGGGCGTCGTCGCCGGCGGCGAGAGCGGCGGGCGCCAGCGCGATCAGCGTGACGCCGAGCGCCCCGCCCGCGAGCCATTTGCGCCGTCCTGTGAACAGCGAAGCCATCGAAAATCTCCTTGTGACACTGGGGGATACCCGGGGATCGGGGCAGTCCCATTAGTCACCGCGCATGTGTGCGGCCGGGGGTTTCCGGATGAACGCGAGTGGAACAACGGCCGTCCGCTAGCGCAGGCTGTGACCCGGTGCGACGACGCCGCTCTCGTAAGCGAACACCACCGCCTGACTGCGGTTGGCCGCGCCCAGTTTGCCGAAGATGTTGCCCACATGGGTTTTGACGGTTTCGAGACTGATGACCAGATCGGCTGCTATGTCCACATTGGACATCCCGGTGGCGATGAGCCGCAGCACCTCGGTCTCCCGTTTCGTCAGCGACGACGGCCGTGGCGCCAGGCCAGACGGCGCCGGGCGCGCGGTGACCATCCGCCGGATGGCGTCGGGGAACAGCAGCGTTTCCCCGGCGGCGATGGTCCGGATGGCGTGCGCGAACTCCTCCTTGCGCGCCCGCTTGAGCAGGAACCCGCTCGCCCCGGCCAGCAGCGCGTCGTAGACGTAGTCGTCGTTGTCGAACGTCGTGATCACGAGGACCTTCGGCGGTTCGGGGATCTCTGCCAGTATCCGTCGGGTCGCCTCGATCCCGTCGACGCGCGGCATCCGGACGTCCATCAGGACCACGTCGGGATTCGCCCGCCGCACCAGGCCGACCACCTCGCCGCCGTCGCCCGCCTCGCCGACCACGGTCAGGTCGGGCTGGTTGTCCAGCAGCGAGCGCAAGCCGGCGCGCAGCAGCGGTTCGTCGTCGACGATCAGGACACGCAGGGTCATGAGCGTGACCGTAGCGGGATCGTGGTCACCAGCCGCCACAGCGGTTCCCCGTCGATCGCGGGCCCCGCGATGAGCTCGCCGCGCAGCGCCTCGACGCGTTCGGTGAGCCCCGGCAGACCGTTGCCGCCGCGGCCGGACGCGGCCGCGTGCTCCACGAGCGGGTTCACGATCTCGATCCGCAGCGCGTCGGCGAGCACCGCGACCCGGACGGTCACCGGCCCGGGATGGGCGTGCCGCAACGCGTTCGTCAGTCCTTCTTGGACGATCCGGTACGCCTCCCGCGAAAGGGTCGCGGGCAGTTCGGCGGCGGGCCCGGTCAGTTCGTAGTCGATCACCGCGCCGCCCGCGCGGGCCCGCTCGGCCAGCGTCCCGGCTTCGAGGAGCCTCCGTTCGGGCTCACGGGACGACCGGTCTTCCCGCAGCAGGCCGAGTACGTGGTCGAGGTCTTCGAGCGCCGCCCGGGACGACTCCTCGATGGTGCCCAGCGCCCGGCGCACCAGCCGCGGTTCGGAATCGACCAGTTCGGCGGCCGCGGCGGCCTGGATGGTCGACGTCGTCAGGGTGTGGCCGATGGAGTCGTGCAGTTCGCGAGCCAGCCGGTTGCGCTGCTCGAAATGGTTCGCCCGGACCTCGGCCGCGGCGACGCGTTCGGCGGCCGACGGGCCCAGCAGCGAGAGCGCGCTGTACTGGAAGAGCTTGGTGAAACCGGCGAGGACGTACGCGATGACGACGAGCGTGACCAGCGCGATCGGCAGCGTCCACAGCCCGGCGGCACCGGCTTCGATCGTGACCCGTTCGCCGAAGAACTCGATGGGGCTGCCACCGCCGCCCAGCCAGATCACGGCGAACGCGAAGCCGATCATCAGGAAGCAGCCGATCCCGAAGAGCACCCAGCCGAGCCCGGTGTGCAGGAGCAGCCAGGCCGCCGAACGCCAGCGTTCGGCCCAGGCGATCTTGGTGTGTGGCGGGGGCTGCGCGATCCGGGTGCCCAGCATCTGGTTGGAGAACCAGATGCCGACGCGCCGCATCGGCCCGGCCAACCCGATCAGCCCGACCAGGACGCCCATCGCGAGCATCCCGTAGACGAGCTTCACCCTCGCGTCGCCGGGGAGGAGGACGGCGGGGATGAGCGCGATCGGGAACGGGACCGCCGTCGCCGCCATGCCGAGGAGACCGAAGGGCACGCTGCGGTAACTACCGATCCGCACCAGGGTTGTGAGTGGGTTGACCATGACCAGAACGCTATTCGGCGCCGCGTGCGTGCACCTCCCACTCCGGGGCCATTTCGCGTCATCCTCAAGACCACCGGCGCCGGTCACAGCCGGTTAGCGGGCGTTAGCGGCGTCCTCCTACACTCGGGCGCGTGGCTCACCGACCTTTGATCGCACCCAGCATCCTATCCGCGGACTTCGCCCGGCTCGGCGACGAGATCCGCGCCGTCGCGGGTGAAGGCGACACGCGCGCCGACTGGGTCCACGTGGACGTCATGGACGCGCACTTCGTGCCGAACCTGACGCTCGGGCTGCCCGTGGTGCAGTCGCTGATCAAGTCCACCGACGTGCCGATCGACTGCCACCTGATGATCGAGAATCCCGACAAATGGGCCATCGGGTACGCCGAGGCGGGCGCCTACAACGTCACCGTGCACGTCGAGGCCGCGCACGACCCTGTCGCGCTGGCGAAGAACCTCCGTGCCGCCGGGGCGAAGGCCGGGCTGTCGATCAAGCCGAACACGCCGATCGAGGACCACCTCGACACCCTCAAGCACTACGACACGCTGCTGGTGATGTCGGTCGAGCCCGGCTTCGGCGGCCAGTCGTTCATCGAGGGCGTCCTCGACAAGGTGCGCACCGCGCGTCGCCTGGTCGACACCGGGCACCTCAAGCTCGTCGTCGAGATCGACGGCGGGATCAACGCCGACACCATCGAGCGGGCCGCCGAGGCCGGCGTGGACTGCTTCGTCGCCGGTTCCGCCGTCTACGGCGCCGAAGACCCTGGTAAGGCCGTCGCGGCGCTGCGCGAGCAGGCGGCCCGCGCCCGCGGCTGATCCCGGCTCTTGATCCACCTATCGGGTCAGGAGAAGGAAACGGCCCCGTTGGGTGTTGGATGGGGCAAGCACCGTTCCAGCGACGGTGCGACCCAGGAGGAGGGCAGCAGGAGTGTTCACCGGCATTGTCGAGGAACTCGGCGAGGTCACCGCGGTCGAGCAGGTCCCCAGCGCCGCGCGGCTGACCGTACGGGGGCCGCTGGTGACCAGCGACGCCGGTCACGGCGACTCCATCGCGGTGAGTGGCGTGTGCCTCACCGTGGTCGCGGTGGCGGGCGGTGAGTTTACCGTCGATGTCGTGCACGAAACCCTGCAGCGCTCCAGCCTCGCGAAGGTACACGTCGGCGACGTCGTGAACCTCGAACGCGCGACGCCGGCGGGCGGCAGGCTCGGCGGGCACATCATGCAGGGCCATGTCGACGGCACCGGCGTCTTCCTCAAGCGGGACGAACAGGGGCTCACCTCGTTCGCCCTGCCGGGCAAACTGGCCAGGTACGTGGTCGAGAAGGGGTCGATCGCGGTCGACGGCGTCTCCCTCACGGTCGCTTCGGTGACCGACGAGGAGTTCGCGGTCGCCTTGATCCCGACCACTCTCGAACTCACCACGCTCGGCCGGAACACCCCGGGCGACCTGGTGAACCTCGAGGTCGACGTGGTCGCCAAGTACGTGGAGAAGCTGGCCATGCCGCACCTGCGCGCGCAGGGGGACAATGGCGGTACGGAGGAGCGGGCGTGAGTGGGACGAGTGCGATTCCGGGGTCGGCTGATCTGACCCCCTGTGGAGGCGGGGTGGCCGTGAACGCCGAGCTCATCGAGGCGGCGATCGCCGATATCAAGGCGGGCCGTCCGGTCGTCGTGGTGGACGACGAGGACCGTGAGAACGAAGGCGACCTGATCTTCGCGGCGGAGAAGGCCACGCCCGAACTGATGGCCTTCATGGTGCGCTACACCTCGGGGTACGTCTGCGTGGCGCTGACCGAGGCCGAGGCGGACAGGCTCGACCTGCCGCCGATGTACCACACGAACCAGGACCAGCGCGGCACCGCGTACAGCGTCACGGTCGACGCCGCCGCGGGCATCACCACCGGCATCTCCGCGGCCGACCGCTCGCACACCGTCCGGCTGCTCGCCGACCCGGCGTCCACGGCGGCGGACTTCCGGCGTCCCGGCCACGTGGTCCCGCTGCGCGCCAAGCAGGGCGGCGTCCTGCGGCGCCCCGGGCACACCGAGGCCTCCGTCGACCTGGCCCGCCTCGCCGGGCTCTCGCCGTCCGGCGTGCTCTGCGAGATCGTGTCGCAGAAGGACGAGGGCGACATGGCCCGCCGCGACGAGCTCGAGGTCTTCGCCGCGGACCACGACCTCAAGATGATCACCATCGCCGACCTGATCGCGTACCGGCGGCGCACCGAGAAGCAGGTCGAGCGGGTCGCCGAGGCGCGCATCCCGCTGACGGCGGGCACGTTCCGCGCGGTCGGCTACGACAGCCTGCTCGACGGCATCGAGCACATCGCGTTCGTCTACGGCGAGATCGCCGACGGCGAGGACATCCTGGTCCGCGTGCACTCCGAATGCCTCACCGGCGACGTCTTCGGCTCGCTGCGCTGCGACTGCGGCCCGCAGCTGGAGGCGGCGCTCGAAGCGGTGGCCAAGGAAGGCCGCGGCGTCGTGCTCTACATCCGCGGTCACGAGGGCCGCGGCATCGGGCTGCTGCACAAACTGCAGGCCTACCAGCTGCAGGACGCCGGCGCGGACACCGTCGACGCGAACCTGCAGCTCGGCGTCCCCGCCGACGCGCGGGACTACGGCACCGGCGCGCAGATCCTGTGCGACCTCGGCGTCCGCTCGATGCGGCTGCTGACGAACAACCCGGCCAAGCGGGTCGGCCTGGAGGGATACGGCCTGCGGGTCACCGGGCGGGTGTCGCTGCCGATCTCGCCGAACCCGGAGAACCTGCGCTACCTCAAGACCAAGCGGGACCGGATGGGGCACGACCTGTCCCAGCTGGAGCATTACGACCAGGTCGGCGCCGAAGTCGACCAGGGCAACGGAGGTGGCACGCGGTGAGCGGCGAGGGCCGTCCGGACGTCGAACTCGACCTGTCCGACTGTAAGAACATCCGCCTCGGGATCGTGGCCACGCGCTGGCACACGAAGATCACGAGCGCCCTGCTGGACCGTGCCCTCGAGGCGGCCAAGGCGGCCGACCTGGAGGAAGAGCCGACGGTCGTGCGTGTCGCGGGCGCCGTCGAACTGCCCGTTGCCGCGCAGGCGCTGGCCCGCACGCACGACGCCGTCGTCGCGCTGGGCGTGGTCGTCCGGGGCGGGACGCCGCACTTCGAGTACGTCTGTGACGCGGTCACCGCGGGCTTGACCAGGGTCGCGCTCGACGAGAGCACCCCCGTCGGCAACGGCGTGCTCACCTGCGACACCGAGCAGCAGGCCCTCGACCGGTCCGGCCTGCCCGGCTCCGTCGAGGACAAGGGCTACGAAGCGACCGTCGCCGCGCTGGACGCCGCGCACGCGCTGCGGAACCTGCGGCAGCCGTGGACCGAGCGGGGCTTCGTGTGAGCGTCGAGGCAGGTGTGATGACAGAGTCCGAGGTCGTGGTGGTGCGGCCCCGCCGTGCGCTGGTGATGTGCTCGGTGCTGGCGGTGATCCTGCTGGCGACGTTCGTGGTCGTCGCGGTACTGCTGCGCGGCTCGGACACCGGCGTGATCTTCCAGCCGTCCGACCAGGCGGCGATGATCGGCATCGGGGTCCTGCTCGCCGCGGGCACGATGCTGTTCGCGACCGCGCGCGTGAAGGCCGACGCCGACGGCATCGAGGTCCGGAACGTGCTGCTGACGAAGAAGTTCGCTTGGAGCGAAGTGCTTTCGGTGAGCTTCCCGGACGGGGCTTCGTGGGCGCGGCTGGAGCTGCCGGACGACGAGTACTACTCGGTCATGGCCGTGCAGGCGGTGGACCGGGACCGCGCGGTGGCCGCGGTGCGGGCGCTGCGGCGGCTGCACAAGGCGGCTTGGAACGGCTGACGCTCTTCGCGCTCTTTCGAGTGTTATGAAGGGGGCTTTCATCGCAAAATTTGCGATGAAAGCCCCCTTCATAACACTCGGGGGCGGGGCGCGCTGGGCCTTCCGTCCCTCAGGGTTCACGGACCCCCAGTGGCTCACCGTCGGATGTCGCCTCCCTCCAGCCTCACGGCCCACCCGGCCCTCCGCGGTTCGGCACGATGGTCGCTGAAGTACGTGAAGGCCCCCTAAAGCGAAAGATCCACCACGACCGGCGCGTGATCCGAGGGCCCCTTGCCCTTCCTCGCGTCACGGTCCACATAGGAATCCGTGACCGCGCCGGAGACACGGGAGTCGGCGTACACGAGGTCGATCCGCATTCCCTTGTTGTTCGGGAAGTTCCCGGCCCGGTAGTCCCAGTACGTGAATGGGTGGTCGTACTTCAGCGGCCGTGGGAACACGTCGGACAGGCCGAGATCGCGCAGCGCCGCGAGCGCCTTCCGCTCCGGCTCGGTCACGTGCGTCGACTCGGCGAACACGCCGATGTCCCAGACGTCCTCGTCTGCGGGCGCGATGTTGAAGTCGCCGAGCACCGCGAACGGCAGGCCGCGCGCCTGCTCCTCCCGCACGGTCGCCTCCAGCGCCGAGAGCCAGGCGAGTTTGTATTCGTAGTGCGGGTTCTCGAGGTCGCGCCCGTTCGGCACGTACACCGACCACAGCCGCACCCCGCCGCAGGTGGCGCCGATGGCCCGCGCGTCGGTCTTGTCTTCGAAGGTGGGCTCGCCGGTCAGGCCGCGCGTCACGTCTTCCAGGCCGACGCGGGAGAGGATGGCCACGCCGTTCCAGCGCCCGATGCCGTACGCGGCGGTCTCGTAGCCCGCTTCCCGCACGGCGTCGACGGGGAAGGCATCGGTGCCGCTCTTGAGTTCCTGCAGGCACAGGACGTCCGGCTGGGCCGAGCCGAGCCAGTCCAGCACTCTCGGCAGCCGGGGCCCGATCGAGTTCACGTTCCAGGTCGCGATCCGCATGCCCGCGAGCGTCCCACACCCCACCGACATCCTGACGCGAAAGGGGCCCCTCCGAGACGGGTCGCGTCTCGGAGGGGCCCCGCCGGGGAAGAGGTCAGACCCCGGCGGTCGTGCGGATCCAGGAGCGGGCCGAAGCGACGCTGCCGTAGTTGTTGGTGCCGCGGGTGTTCGAGCCGCTCTGGTTCTGCACGGTCGAAGCGACACCGACCTGGACGCCGTTGGAGACCTGGGGGCCGCCCGAGTCGCCCTTCCACGCCGAACCGTTGATGCCGACGCTCTGGATGGCCGGGCCGCCGTAGGCGTCCGAGGAGCTGCCGCTGACGCGGACGTTGGCCACCTTCAGCGCCGAGGCGGGCGGGCCGGTCGGGGTCTCACGGCCCCAGCCGTAGAGCTGGTTGGTGGACCCGCTCGACGGGTTCGAGCTGGCCAGGCCGATCGGCGTGACACCGGCGTCCGAGGCCAGGTGCAGCAGCGAGATGTCGGAGCCCGCGGGCGAGGACACCTTGCGGTCGACGGCGATCACGCGGCCGCCCTGGAGCTGGTTGCTGCCGACACGGACCCGCATGCCGGTGCCGTCGGAGTCGAGGCAGTGCTTGGCGGTCAGGACCCAGCGCTGGGCGATGACGCTGCCGGAGCAGTTGAAGCCGTCCCACTGACGGCCCGGGGTGTTGACGTAGACCTGGGCACCCCAGCTCACGGTGGGGGCGGTGCCGCCGCCCACGATGTTGGGCTGGACACCGGTGGGGGTGCCCGCGGAGGCGACCGCGCCGGCGGTCATGGTGAGGGCTGCGGCGGCGAGGGTGGCGGCGCCCAGCGTACGAAGACGGCTCACGGTGCAGGAGTCCTTTCGAGCGTCATCTGACGAAGAACCGAGTGAAGTGGAACTGGGACGGAAAGTAATCACCCAGTTCACTCGCTAGGAACCAACGAACGTCGGTTCCGCCCGAATACCCGACTTAGGTCGGTATACGTAGTGAAATACGGACCGGATCGTGGGAATGGCCACTCGAAGGGTTGACCGGACCCGGTCTTAGGGCGGGGGCTCGTAAGACTGTCGGTGGTGCCCCATAGGCTTGACGACGTGGCTGACCCGACCACCTACCGTCCCTCGCCGGGGAGCATCCCGGACGCCCCTGGCGTGTACAAATTTCGTGACGCCACGAAGAGGGTCATCTATGTCGGCAAGGCGAAAAGCCTCCGCAGCAGGCTGAACTCCTACTTCGCCGACATCACCGGCTTGCACCCGCGCACGCGCCAGATGGTGACGACGGCGGCGAGCGTCGAGTGGACCGTGGTCGGCACCGAGGTCGAGGCGCTCCAGCTCGAGTACAACTGGATCAAGGAGTTCGACCCGCGGTTCAACGTCCGCTATCGCGACGACAAGAGCTATCCGATGCTCGCCGTCACGATGAACGAGGAGTTCCCGCGCCTGCACGTCTATCGCGGCGCGCGCAGGAAGGGCGTGCGGTACTTCGGGCCGTATGCGCATGCCTGGGCCATCCGCGAGACGCTCGACCTGCTGCTCCGGGTCTTCCCGGCGCGCACCTGCTCGGCCGGCGTCTTCAAGCGGCACGGCCAGATCGGCAGGCCCTGCCTGCTCGGCTACATCGGCAAATGCTCCGCGCCGTGCGTCGGCAAGGTCTCCGCCGACGAGCACCGGGACATCGTCGAAGACTTCTGTGACTTCCTCGCCGGCCGCACCGACGCGCTGATCCGCCGCCTGGAACAGGAAATGACGGCCGCGTCCGAAGAGCTCGAGTTCGAGCGCGCCGCCCGGCTGCGCGACGACCTCGGCGCGCTCCGGCGGGCGATGGAGAAGCAGGCGGTGGTGCTCGGCGACGGTACGGACGCCGACGTCGTCGCCTTCGCCCACGACGAACTCGAAGCCGCTGTCCAGGTCTTCCACGTGCGCGGCGGCCGGGTGCGCGGCCAGCGCGGCTGGGTGATCGACAAGGCCGAGGAGATGGACGTCAAGGACCTCGTCGACCACTTCCTCACGCAGTTCTACGGCGAAGAGGCCGAACGCGCGGACGACCCCGCCCTCGGGTCGCCGGTGCCGCGCGAGGTGCTCGTCCCCGAACTGCCCGCCGACGCGGAAGCCCTCGGTGACTGGCTTTCCGGGCTGCGCGGTTCGAGGGTGAGCCTGCGGGTGCCGCAGCGCGGGGACAAACGCGCGCTCGCGGAGACGGTGACGCGTAACGCAGGCGAGGCGTTCACCCAGCACAAACTTCGCCGCGCCGGCGACCTCACGGCCCGCTCGGCCGCGCTGGCGGAACTGCAGGACTACCTGGCGCTGGAAACCGCGCCGCTGCGCATCGAATGCGTCGACATCAGCCATATCCAGGGCAGTGACGTGGTGGCGTCGCTCGTGGTGTTCGAAGACGGGATCCCGCGCAAGTCCGAGTACCGGCGTTTCGCGTTGCGCGAGGCCGCGGAGGAAGGTGACGTCGCGTCGATCGCCGAGGTCGTCCGCCGCCGTTTTTCCCGGTACCTCAAGGAAAACGCCGAGGGCGTCGAGGTCGATCCGGACCGCCCGGGCATCGACCCGGAGACCGGCAAGCCGCGCAAGTTCGCCTACGCGCCGAACCTGCTCGTCGTCGACGGCGCGGGCCCGCAGGCCACCGCGGCCGCGGACGTCCTCTCCGAACTGGGCATCACCGACGTCGCCGTCGTCGGCCTGGCGAAGCGCCTGGAGGAGGTGTGGCTGCCGGGCGACCCCGATCCGGTGATCCTGCCGCGCACCTCCGACGCGCTGTACCTGCTGCAGCGGCTGCGCGACGAGGCACACCGCTTCGCCATCCGGTACCACCGGGAGAAGCGGTCCAAGCGGATGCAGGTGTCCGCATTGGACGGTGTGCCGGGACTGGGGCAGGCTCGTCGTACCGCGCTGATCAAGCATTTCGGCTCGGTGAAGAAACTCCGCGAAGCAAGACTCGAGGAGATCGAGGCGGTGCCCGGCTTCGGCAGGCGCACCGCGGAAGCGGTCGTCGCGGCACTCGCAGGGGAGTCCGCGGCGGCGGGGGAGTCTGGTAGTACGTGATCGGGGAAAGGACCATCGTGAGTGCGCAAGAAGAAGGCCGCGGATCCGGAATGGAGGTCGCGGTCGTTTCCGGGCTGTCCGGAGCGGGCCGCAGTACCGCCGCGAAATGCCTGGAGGATCTGGGCTGGTTCGTGGTGGACAACCTGCCGCCCGAGCTGATCGCCACCATGGTCGAGCTCGGCGCGCAGGCGCGGGGCGCGATCACCAAGGTCGCCGTGGTGATGGACGTGCGCTCGCGCGCGTTCACCGACGACCTGGCGTCGGTCATCAAGGACCTCGACGCCCGTGGCTACAAGCCGCGCGTCCTGTTCCTGGAGGCGACCGACGCGGTGCTGGTGCGCCGGTTCGAGGCCGTCCGCCGCGGGCACCCGATGCAGGGCGACGGCAGGCTCGCCGACGGCATCACCGCCGAGCGCACGCTGCTGGAGCCGCTGCGGGAAGAGGCCGACCTCGTGCTCGACACGTCGTCGCTTTCGGTGCACGACCTGCGCGCCAAGATCGAGGACGCCTTCGGTTCCGAGGCCAGCACCCAGACCCGAGTCACGGTCCTGTCGTTCGGCTACAAGTACGGCCTGCCGATGGACGCCGACCTGGTGATGGACGTCCGGTTCCTGCCGAACCCGTTCTGGATCCCGGAGCTGCGCGAGCACACCGGCCTGGAGGGCGAGGTCCGCAACTACGTGCTCAGCCAGGAAGGCGCGGACGAGTTCCTCGACCGCTACCACCAGCTGCTGCGCCTGATCGGCGCGGGCTACAAGCGCGAGGGCAAGCGGTACCTGACGCTGGCCGTCGGCTGCACGGGCGGGAAGCACCGCAGCGTCGCCATTTCCGAGGAACTCGCCCAGCGTCTGTCCAATGAGGACGGGATGGCCGTGAAGGTGGTGCACCGCGACCTTGGCCGCGAGTAGCGAGCCGCGTGCGGTGGCACTGGGGGGCGGGCATGGCCTGCACGCCACCCTCACCGCGTTGCGCCGGGTGACCTCGCAGGTCACGGCCGTGGTCACCGTCGCCGACGACGGGGGGTCGTCCGGCAGGCTGCGCCGGGAACTCGGGTTGTTGCCGCCGGGTGACCTGCGGCAGGCCTTCGCGGCGTTCGCCGCCGAAGACGGCGGAACCCTGTGGGCGGAGGTGTTCCAGCACCGCTTCGGCGGTGACGGCGCGCTCGCCGGGCACGCCGTCGGGAACCTGTTGCTGGCCGGGCTGTTCGAGGTGCTCGGCGACCCGGTCGCCGCGCTCGACGAGGCGAGCAGGCTGATGGGCATCTCCGGCCGGGTCCTGCCGATGTCACCCGAACCGCTGGAAATCCAAGGGGAGGTTTCGGGCCTGGACGCCGAGAACCCCGAGGCACTCCGGCGGATTCGCGGTCAGGTGGCGGTGGCGACGACACCGGGGCAGGTGCACCGGATCAGCCTGCACCCGACAGGGCAGGCCGACAGGCCGCCGCGGGGGTGTCCTGAAGCGATCGAGGCCGTGCTCCGCGCGGACGTGGTGTTCCTCGGCCCGGGGTCGTGGTTCACCAGTGTGCTGCCGCATCTGCTGGTGCCGGATCTGCACGACGCGTTGCTCCGAACGGACGCCACGAAGGTGGTCATCCTCAACCTGATCCCCCAACCGGGGGAGACTGCGGGATTCTCCCCGGAGAAGCATTTGGACGTACTCTTCGAACACGCCCCGGAATTGCGGGTGGACGCGGTGATCGCGGATCGTGACTCGGTGCCCTCACCAGCCCGGTTGCGGGACGCGGCCGGGGAACTCGGCGCGCGGGCGTTGCTGGGGGCGGTGGCTGACCCGGTCGTGACGGGGCGGCATGATCCTGATGCGCTCGCGGGCTGTATGCGGGACGCTCTCGGTCTCACCGGGGGAGGAGCTGAAGGTATGGAGGGGCAGCGATGGCGATGACCGCCGCCGTGAAGGACGAGCTGAGCCGACTGGAAATCACCAAGATCGGCCCGCGCCGCGCGGAGGTCGCGTCGATGCTGCGATTCGCGGGAGGGCTGCACATCGTGGCCGGCCGCGTCGTGGTGGAGGCCGAACTCGACACCGGTTCGGTGGCGAGGCGGCTGCGCAAGGAGATCCACGAACTGTACGGACACCAGTCCGACGTACACGTCATTTCCTCCAGCGGCTTGCGCAAGGGCACGCGATACGTCGTCCGGGTGGTCAAGGACGGGGAGGGGCTCGCCCGGCAGACCGGCTTGATCGACCAGCGTGGCCGCCCGGTGCGCGGACTGCCCGCCGCCGTCGTGTCCGGTGGCGTCGCCGACGCGGAAGCCGCGTGGCGTGGCGCGTTCCTGGCGCACGGTTCGCTCACCGAACCCGGCCGCTCGTCGTCACTCGAAGTCACCTGCCCCGGCCCCGAGGCCGCGCTGGCGCTCGTCGGAGCGGCTCGGCGGATGGGCATCCAGGCCAAGTCACGTGAGGTCCGCGGCGCGGACCGGGTCGTGGTGCGCGACGGTGACGCCATCGGTGCCCTGCTGACCCGCCTCGGCGCGCACACGAGCGTGCTCGCCTGGGAAGAACGGCGGATGCGCCGCGAAGTGCGCGCCACCGCGAACAGGCTCGCGAACTTCGACGACGCCAACCTGCGGCGCTCGGCCCGCGCGGCCGTCGCGGCGGCGGCCCGGGTGGAGCGGGCGCTGGACATCCTTGGCGAGTCCGCTCCGGACCACCTGCTCGCCGCGGGCAAACTGCGGCTGTCGAACAGGCAGGCCTCGCTCGAAGAACTGGGCCAGCTGTCCGACCCGCAGATGACCAAGGACGCCGTCGCCGGCCGGATCCGCCGCCTGCTCGCGATGGCCGACAAAAAGGCGAAGGAACAAGGCATCCCGGACACCGAATCCGCGGTGACCCCGGACATGCTGGAAGAAGACGAGGCCTAGCCCCTCCCGCTTTTCGCCCTCTGACTGCGGTCTTTGGTGTCGCGCCTGGAGGGTGTCGCGAAAGCCACTTTCGAGACATCAGACGTCCCGAGAGTGGCTTTCGCGACGTCCGAAGTGGCGGTGAGGCGTCGGTAGGGGTGGGTTCTTCGTGTCGTGTTGCGAAAGCCACTTTCGCAACCCCTTCGCCGCAGCAGCGTCGGATGGGTTGCGGTCGTTGTGCGGAAGCACCGCGCCCCATAGGTCACCGGCTACGTCCACCGGCATGAAACCTTTGCCCCGCCTCCCGCATTTCGTCCTCCAAGTGCGGTCCTTGCGCGTGCATCGATCGCAATCAGAGGACTAAACACGGGGCTCAGGGGGCGTTTCGCCGAAGACCTCGCAAGTCGCCGCGTCGCCCCGCACCGCGGCGGTGGCCAGAAGGACGGCTCCCGCTGTCCACGTGGTGCGTTCGTCCGGCCAGAACTCCCCGTCCGCGAACTGGTAGCCGGTCCAGTACGAGCCGTCGTCGTGCCTCAGCCGGGCGACGCACCCGAGGAGCTCGGCGGCACGCGCCCGGTCACCGCGGGTGGCGAGGGTGAGAGCCAGTTCGGCCGTCTCGCCGCCGGTCGCCCACGGTTCGTGGTGGACGCACCGCACGCCGAAGCCCGGTTCGACGAATCGGCTCCAACCGGCCTCGATCCGTGCCGTCGCCTCGGATCCGGTCAGCACCGAACCCAGAACCGGGTAGTACCAATCCATCGCGTGCGGCTTCGCGGCGAACAGATCCGGCTCTTCGACGAGCGCGGTCCGCAGCCGCCGTGCCGCGAGGACCCACCGGGGCCGGTCCTGCCCCACCGCGCGAGCGAGCGCGAGCGCCTGGTTCAGCGCGTGGTGGATGCTGCTGCACCCGGCGACCAGCCGGACCAGGGGATCGGCTCGCCAGGCGATGGCGCCCGATGGCTGCTGACACCGCACGACGGCGTCGAGGGCACGGTCCACCACGGGCCACAAGCGTTCCACGAACGTCCGGTCGGCGGTCGCCAGAAAATGGTGCCTGACTCCGACGGCGACATAGGCCGTGAAGTTGGTGTCCATAGTGGACAAGGTGGCTTCGCCGTCTCGATACTCGGCTGCCCAGGAGCCGTCGGTTCGTTGAGTGCGGGCGAGCCAGTCGTAGGCGGCTTCCGCTTCCGTGTGCATCCCGGCGACGTCGAGGCCCATCGCTGCTTCGATGTGGTTCCACGGGTCGAGGTGACCGCCTGCCTGCCAGGGAATCCCGCCGTCCGGCCGCTGTACGGCGGCGATCGTGGCCGCTGCGGTCTTCATGGCTTGCGCGCGTAGACGACGAGGCTTTTGCCGAGTACCGGGTTCAGCAACCGTTCGGTGAACCGGACCGGACGGGGGCTCCGCATGATGTCCCACACCAGGAATCGGTGGTACAACTCGCAAAGCCGGTGATCGGTATCGGGGCCGACCGCGCATTTCAGCCACCAGTAGGGCGAATGCAGCGCGTGCGCGTGATGACCGCCCAGGGGGTGCAAGCCCGCCTCGCGCAGGCGTCCGAGGAGTTCGCCGCGCCGGTAGATCCGGATGTGCCCGCCTTCGACCTCGTGGTACTCGTCCGAAAGCAGCCAGCAGATCCGCTCCGGCCACCAGCGGGGCACGGTCGCCACGACCAGGCCGCCGGGAGCCAGAACCCGGCTTATCTCCGCGAGCACGGCACGGTCGGCGTGGATGTGTTCCAGTGTTTCCGCCACGATCACCCGGTTGAACGCGCCGTCCGGGAAGGGAAGCCGAAGGGCGTTCGCGCGGACCGTCAGTGCCGACGCCGAGGCCGGGGCTTCTCCGGCTTCGGCGATGTTGGCGAACATGTCCCGAACGTCCTTCAGCGCGGTGTCGTCGAGATCCGCGGCGATCACGTCCGCGCCCCGTTTGTAGGCCGCATAGGCGTGCCGCCCGTCACCGCAGCCGATGTCGAGCACCCGGTCTCCCGGGCCGACGCGGAATCGGTCGAAATCGACGGTCAGCACTCGGCACGCTCCTGTTCCGGTGCCCTGCCGAGGATCTCCCGGTAGCAGGCCGCGGTCTTCTCCGCTGTTCGCCGCCAGCTCAACTTCGCCGCGGCGGCAAGACTTCGCGCCGAGAGTTCGGCACGATGCCCGCCGTCGCCGAGGAGCGCGTTGATCGCGTCCGCGAGGATGCCGGGATCGCCGGGCGGCACCAGGATTCCGGCGTCCCCGACGACTTCGGGCAGTGCGCCCGCGGTCGTGGCCACCACCGGTGTCCCACAAGCCATCGCCTCCGCCGCGGGCAGCGAGAAGCCTTCGAACAGCGACGGCACGCACACGACCTCCGCCGAACAGAGAAGCCCTGCCAGGTCGTCGTCCGAGAGACCGTTGACGAATCGCACATTCGCTGCGGGACCGAGGTCCGCCATGGCCCGCTCAGTCGGTCCACCCGATTTCGGCTTGCCCACCACGACCAGTTCGCCGTCGACCTTCGCCCAGGCCTTGAGCAGGACGTCCAGGCCTTTGAGGGGTTCGTCCGCGCTGGCGGTGGTGACGACCCTGCCCGGCACCCGCGCGATACCGGGTCTGGGCTTGAAGATCCGGCTGTCTGCCGCGAGCGGTACGACCCGAATCCGGTTCTTCGGGACCCCCATCTCACGAGTGATCGCTTCGCCTGAGGCGTGGGAGACCGTGAGTGCGGGCAGCCGTCGTGCGACACGATGTTGCATGTGGACGAAGCCGTACCACCGGTTGACCCGGTCCGCCTCCCGGCCGGTGACGGTGGCGAGTTTCAAATCACGGTCCACCGCGATGGGGTGGTGGATCGTCACTATCGTCGGAAGTCCACAGTGGAGCATTCCGTAGCCGAGCCCCTGATTGTCGTGCACGACGTCGAATTCGTGCCGTCGCTTCGAGAGGTACCGGGCGGCGCGCAGTGAGAAGGCCAGCGGCTCGGGAAAGCCACCGCGCCGCATACCGAGGAACTCCACCCAAGCGGGCAGGTCGCGGAGCTCCGCCAGTCGCGGGGTGCGGAACGGGTTCGGCTCGGCGAACAGATCGAGTCCCGGCAACTTCGTCAGCCGCACACCGTCTTCGACCTCCGGGTAAGGCGGCCCGGCCAGCACCTCGACCCGGTGGCCCAGCCCGGCGAGTGCGCGGCTCAGATGCCGTACGTACACGCCTTGCCCGCCGGAACGAGGATTTCCCCGGTAACTCAGCAGGGCTATCCGCAGGGCCGTCACCGATCATTCCCCGGTGGTTCGGCCGTCTTCCTCACCCAGAACCCGTGCCAGGTCTCGCAGCGTGACGTGATGGGGTCGGCCTCGCCCAGTTCCCGGGCCGCGCGTCGCGACCACATGGCCCAGCGTTCCCGATTTTCGAGAGGGATGCCGGACGCACGGCGTTCCAGTGAGAGGAGCGCGTCCTCTCGCAGACCCGCCAGCCACAGATGCTCCGCTTCGTTGGCGGAGGCGTAATTCTGCTCGTTCGTCGGTTCCGCGGTGCCGGAGGGCGGTTCGACCTCGCCGGCCGCGGCCGCCAGCCGGGCATGCAGCCGCGCCGCGTCGCCGGGAGGCGGCGAGGCCGCGTCACCGGTCCACAGCACGGTCTCGGTCGGCAGCCCCGCCGCCGCCCGGCTCACCGTGCCGCCCAGCCCGGCCAGCACGTCCCGGACGTAAACCGTCCTGTCCGGACCGCCGCTCGCCGCGCTCGCCTTGGTCAGGATCGAGATCGGGATCGGTCCACGAGAGGCCGCCAGGTGCAGCAGGTCCAGCAAGATCGCTTGAGCCGGGCGGGGTGAGGCTATCGAGCCGGTGTCTTCGTCGGCTTCCGGCCATTGCTCCTCCTGGCCGACGCTGATGAAGGTGACGGTCGAATCGCCGACCCGGACCACATCGCGATGCGACAGCTCGACGCTCAGCACCCGCTCCCCGTTGACGTAGGTGCCGTTGGCCGAGTCCAGGTCGGTCAGCCACGCGTTCTCGCCGTTCCAGCGGATTTTGCACTGCATGCGGGAGACCCGCGAATCGGTGAGGCGGAGACCGGCTTGGCGGCTGCGGCCGAGGGTGGTGATCCCGAAGGAGAGTTCGTGGTTGACGGGAGGTTGGCCCGGGACGTCGATGATCAGCGAGGCGGGCGTGATCGTCGGAGACGTGACCGAACCGGCGTCGTGGGCGGGCTCTGTTCGTTCGTCTCCCATCGGACGGGGCATAGGCTCCCCACTCCCCTGTGTGGGTCCCGGGTCCCCGATGATCGGGGGATCCTGCCAGGGGAGACCAGGCGCCGGAGACAGGCGCACCACTTTCGCGCCCGGTAGGTTCTCCGGAGCCCGCGTCGCCACCACCGTCTTCACCCACGACAGGTCCGGATCGGTGGACAGGCTTCGCAGGAAGCCGCTCAGGCGCGAGGCGACGTCCGGGTCGAGGTCGTCCAGCCCGTCCATCGCGATCCGCACCGGGCTTGCCGTCCACTGTGGAGTGACGGTCCGCAGCGGGCCGAGAATGGCCAGATCGAAAGCGCTTGCGCCGTTGCGCGCGCTCTCGTCGAGGGTGCTCAGGAAGCTCTCGCTGGACTCGGCGAACCACGGGATCGTGTGCCGTAGCTGGCGGGCCAGCTCCCGCGCGAGCTGTTCCGCGGTCTGCCCGCGGGCGGCGAACAGCACGGCGTGCAGGAAGTCCGGCGGCACATAGGATTCCGCCACCGACGGGCGGGCGAGCGCGGCCAGCGTCGCCGATTTCCCGGCACCGGCCTCACCGGTGATCGCGACCAGGCGAGCCCCGGTGAGCAGGTGCCCGACGGTCTCCCCGAGCTCCGGCTTCTGCCGGTAGTTCGCGGTCAACCGCTCGATGTCCGGCGCCGCGGGGTTGCCCGCCAGCGGCGAACGACGCCACGCGGGGGAGGAGTTGAGCGCCAGCCACAGTCCCTGATCGGCTCCGACCACCTCGCGGGTGCCGTCGAAACCGAGATGGATCGCGGTCTGCGCCGGGCACAGCCCGGTGATGACCCGCTTGAGATCCGCGCAGCGGACGTGTTCGCCGAAACTCGTGTGCCCCGAACGCAGGACGGTGACCAGCGAGCGGCTGAAGCAGCCGTTGGCGGCGACGCGGTCGTCGGACGCGGTGAGCAGGTCGAACCGCCTGCCCGCTTCGCCGACGATCCGCAGCCAGCGCCTCCCCGCCTGCAGCGCGCCGATCCCCGCGTGGCAGGTGTCGAGCAGGATGACCAGGCCGTCGAGCGTCGAATGACGGCCGAGCAGTTCCTTGATCCGCTGGGCGAA
The DNA here is from genome assembly GCF_055584485.1 of Amycolatopsis sp. NPDC102522. Classification (NCBI taxonomy): domain Bacteria; kingdom Bacillati; phylum Actinomycetota; class Actinomycetes; order Pseudonocardiales; family Pseudonocardiaceae; genus Amycolatopsis; species Amycolatopsis sp. NPDC102522. The sequence goes on from NZ_JBVJLY010000005.1 coordinate 123,567, forward strand.
CAGGAACGACTTCCGGCTGTCCACCGGCAGGCTGGTTTCCTTGGTGAGGAAGTAGAAGTCGTCGGCGGCGTATTCGCCGTGCCCGACGAGCGACAGGAAAAGCGTCGCCTCGTCCTCCGACGCGCGTTCGAACGCCTCGGCCAGCGCGTCGTCGAGTTCGGTCATCGTCGGGTCGACCAGCAGGCCGCGGCCGTCCGCGAGGGCGGGGACACAGCCGCCGATACCGGGATCCAGCAAGGCCGTCGAAACCTCGTGGCCGACGTCGGGGAGGAACGAGAGAAGGTTCAGCGAATCGCATTGCGACGCGACGACCAACGACCTCCGCTCTCCCACGGAGATCACTTTGTCTCATCGGCGGTGCACCGGCAAGCACTTCGACGATACTGTGCGCCATGGCTCGGATCGTTCTGGTGCACGGCATCGCCCAGGAACAGAAGTCCGCGGACACCCTCGAGGCGGAATGGCTGCCGAGCCTCGCGGGCGGGGTCCGGCTCGCCGGCGATCCCGCGCTGGCCGACGCCCTGTGGCGTGACTCCCGGCCCGGCGACGCGCGGATGGCCTTCTACGGCGACCTTTTCCTCCGCGACGGCCAGCAGGGCGGCGCAGACGAACTGACCGTCGAAGAGTGGGGGCTCGCCGAGGCGCTGGCGGCGGAGTGGCTCCGGAACGCGGCCTCCCGGTCGTCTCGGGAAAGCGATCGGAACCGGGCGCGGACCGATCTGACGCAGCTTGGCGGTGCCTCCGAGGAGTACCAAGGCGTCCGCGCGGCGGCCCGTCCGGTGCTGAACGCGCTGGTGCGGCTGCGGCCGTTCGCGAGGCTCGGGGTGGCGTTCGCCGAACGCGTGGTGGTCAAGGCGCTCAGACAGGTGACGCTGTACCTCACCGACGAGACGATCCGGAAACAGGTGCAGGATCGCGTCGCCGAGCACATCGGACCGGAGACCGAGGCGATCATCGGGCACTCGCTCGGTTCCGTCGTCGCCTACGAAGCCGCCCATCTGCACGGCCGCCCACTGCCGTTGCTGCTCACCCTGGGGTCGCCGCTCGGCCTGCGCACGGTGGTCTACGAACGGACCCGCCCGCAACCGCCGTCCGTCCCGCCCGGCGTCGCGAGCTGGGTGAACCTGGCCGATCGGGACGACCTCGTCGCCGCGAAACCGGACCTCGGCCCGCTGTTCCCCGGCGCAGACGGCGTCCTGGACAGCGGATACACGGTCGACAACGGGGCGAAACCGCACGAGGCGGCGTTCTACCTCGCCAAGCGCCGGACCGGCGAGGTCCTCTCCAAGGCGTTGTCCTAGCTCGCGGCGGCGCTCAGCGCCTTGACCGCCGCGGGCTGCCAGCCCGGCGGGCCGAACACGTACCCGAGTTTGTCCCGCCACGATCCGGCCGCGCGGACGTCGCGCAGGATCGAGCCGTACTCGTGGAAACCGACCTTGAGCAGGTTGTGGGACTCGACGTTCTTGGTCAGCCCGTAGGTCGGCCGCTTGCCCTCGGGTACGAAGCTGCCGAACAGCCGGTCCCAGATGATCAGGATGCCGCCGTAGTTCGCGTCCAGGTACTCCTGGTCGCTGCCGTGGTGCACACGATGGTGTGAAGGCGTGTTGAACACGTACTCGAACCAGCGCGGCAGCTTCCGGATCTTCTCGGTGTGCACGAAGAACTGGTAGACGAGGTCGATCGACAGTCCGGTGAGGATCATCCACGGCGGGATGCCGGCGAAGGCGAGGATCGACCAGAACGGCAGCTGGAAATACGGGGTCCACTTCTGCCGCAGCGCTGTCGAGAAGTTGTAGTGCTCGCTCGAATGGTGCACCTGGTGGCCCGCCCACATGAGCCGGACGCGGTGGCTCGCCCGGTGGTAGGCGTAGAAGACGACTTCCTGGCCCAGCAGCATCAGGACCCAGGTCCACCAGTCGTGCGGGCTGAACTTCACCGGCGCCAGTTCGTAGAGCGCGGCGAACACGAAGAGCATGCCGATGCGGAAGACGCCGTTGATCACCACCGCCACCGCGCCCATGGACATGCTGGTCCGGGTGTCCTTGACGCTGTAGCCGATGACGTTGTCGTCGTGGCCCAGCACGTGCAGCGCGAGGATCTCGATCGCGACGAACAGCAGGAACACCGGTGTCGCCATCAGTACCGGGTCACTCAGATGGGCAAGAAAATCCGCCACCGCGCCGCACCCTCTTCCAGGTCTCGTGATCTGACCGTAAGGTAACTTACCCTAGGGTCATTTACCTCAGGGTAAGATACCCGCCGTGACTGAAGCAAGGGCCGTCGGCACGAAGGGGGTGCCCCGTGAAGAGCGGGAAACCCAGATCGTGCGCGCCGGGACGGAGGAGTTCGGCAAGAACGGGTACGCCGGGGCGTCGATGGTGGAGATCGCCCGCCGGGTCGGTGTCACGAAACCCTTGCTGTACCAGTACTTCGGTTCGAAGGACGGGCTGTACCTCGCCTGCCTGCACCGTGCGGGGGACAGGCTGACCGAAGGGGTCGCCGAGACGATGGCGGAGGAGGGCGCGCCGCCCGAAGGGATGCCGCTCGCGGTGCTCTCGGCCATTTTCGAGACGTTCGACAACGACAGGTACGCGTGGAAGCTGCTTCGCGACTCGACGGTGCCTTCGACCGGTGAGATCGCCGGTGTCGCGGTCGACTACCGCTACCGGCTCGACGGGTTCGCGCTGATCGGCGCCGCCCAGCTGATGCACTCGCGGGGACTGGACGACGATCGCGACATCGAGGCGATCGCCCAGGTGTGGACCGGGGTGGTCGATTCACTCATCAGCTGGTGGATCGACCAGCCGGATCAGGACGCCGCGGCGATGACCGAACGGTGCTCGCGGATCATGCGGAACCTGTTCGGCTGGTGAGCGCTGCGGCCGCTGCCTCGCAGTCGGCGAAGGCGAGCGGCGGCCGGTCGGCCAGCGGGAACCAGGCGTACTCGGAATTCTCTTCCGACAGCAGGATTTCCGCTTCCGGCGGGAGTTCGCAGGTGAAGGCGAGCCCGATCGTCTTCAGGCCGGTGTCGCCGTAAACCGACGAATACGATCCGGCGAACCGGAGATTCCGGAGCTCGCAGCCGATCTCCTCGAGTCCTTCGCGGACGAGGTTCTCCTCGGCGGTCTCGGCGCCGGAGAGGAAGCCGCCGACGGTGTCCCAGCTGCCCTTCCGGGGCTCGTGTTCCCGGCGCAGCAACAGGATCCGGTCGTCGTCGAGGATGAGACCGACCGTGGTCGGCAGCGGGTTGTCGTATTTGGTGAAGCCACAGGCGGGGCACTCGGCATGAGTTTCTTCGCCTTCGCCGGCGAGCCTTGTCCGGTCGCCACAGCGGGGGCAGAACGTCCAGTCCTTCACCGGCCGAAGCTTAGCGGCCGGTGAAGGACCGGACATCAGGAACTCACGAGCAGCGCCAGAACGACGGCTCCGGCAAGCCTGTCGGCGTGGCGATGATCGCACCGTCCGCGGTCACGGCGGCGTCCGCGCCGAAGGGGTGGGGTTCGTCCGAGAAACCCGGCCTGGCGCCGGTGATCTTGGCCTCGTCCGCCCCGTTACGCCATACGCTCGCCGAATCCCCCGCGTTGATGCCGCGGAACCCGAGCACGATCCCGTTGGCGTTGGCGGCCTTCGCGGTCGCGCCGGCAATGGTCGAGACCACGTTGCCCACGGCGTCCCACACCAAGGCCACCCGGCCGCCCGCCGAATCGAAGCCGTGGCCGGCGGTCACCCCTTCGTCGAACTGCGACGCGACAATCCGGGTGAGACCGTCAGGGAGCCGAAGCCTGCCCTGGGTGCCGTCGGCGTGGTAGATCTCGCCGGTCGAGGCCACCACACGTCCCGTTTCGTCGATCCCCACCGGGAACCCGTCACCGAGGATCCGGTAACCCGTGCCACCCGACGGCCAGTAGACGATCTGTGTCTTGCCGGCGACGTCCACGAAACCGGTGATGTCCCCGCGATCGTTGATCCGGGTGGCATAGGTTTCCCCGAACGAGGGTTCCGGAAGCCATCGATAGAACGACTGGTACACGTACGGAGTGGCGTTGTGCGCTTCGTCGAACTTCGCTCCTACGACCGCCCCGTTCCGGTTGATGTCCCGGGTCTCGTTCCAAGCGGCATCGGCGAAGCGCAGCATGATCCTGGGTTGTCCGTTGTGCCAGACGATCCCGCGGCCGGGTTCGGGAAGGTTGCTGCCGCTCCCGACGATCCACTCCGTCCCGGCGGAGCCGTTGATGTAGGCGTAGTCGATCCCGGAAGGCATCGGCAGTTTGGTCTGGTACCAGTGACAGGGGGCCGCGTCCGGTCCGGACGCGGCCTGCGCCGTCTGGACCCCTGTCAGCGCCGAAAGGACGACCGCGCCGAGAACGACGAGCCTTCGCCCGGCGGACATGCTCAGAACCACCACTGGTTCTTGGCGCCCGCTACGAAGTCCCACAGCTGCACGACGCCGCCGTCACGCCCCGCGGTGCCGAGGTCGGAGTCGAGGTAGCGGCCGTTGCGCACGTTCTGCAGGCGCAGGAAGCCCTCGGGGTTCTCGGTGACCGAGAACCACTGGTTCGACGCGGCGGGCAGGTAGTCCCAGAGCTGGATCTTGGTGCCGTTGCGGTCGATCGAGCCGAGGTCGGCGTCCAGGTACCGCCCGCTCTGGGCGTTCTGGAAGCGGTAGTGGCCCTCGGGGATCTGGGTGACGTACCAGCCCTGGTTGGCAGGGAAGGTGTTGTCCGGCTGGATGAGACAGGTCCACAGCTGGACCTTGGTGCCGTTTCCGTTGATGGTGCCCAGATCCGCGTCCAGGCAGCGGCTCTCGTCGGACGCCGGGCCGATCAGGTACGCCTGCTGCTGAGCGGCGATACCCACGCCGTGGATCTTGACGGGCCGCAGCGACAGCCGGCCGATGTCGATGCGCTGGTCCGCCTGTGCGGCGGGCGCGCCGAACAGCGCCGAGAATCCGGCGAGCACGGTCATGGACACGAGGAATCGCTTGAGATTACGCATTTTTCTCCCCAGTTCACCGCAGGTGTCTCTACTGGGCCCCGACCAGGACAACCTGCTGACCATGATCTTGCCGTCCGGCAGGGACAGCGTCAACGAGGTTGTTTCCCACGAAAACGCCACCCCGTCGGGAAATCCCGGACGGGATGGCGTCTCTCCAGTTCACACTGGATACGGTCGGGGTGCCCGGCGCCGCTCCGGACACCCCGGCCGTGACTCAGGACGCGGCTTGGGATTTGCCGCGCAGTTTGACGTTGGCCGTCGAGGCGTTCTTGATCGCCGTCTCGATCTGCGCCATCGTCGAGGACGAAGACAAGCCCGGCACCGTCGCCGTGTTCAACGCGTAGAGCGTGAACGTGTAGGGATGGCTGGAACCGCCGGGGCAGGGGCCGAAGTACTTCTGCGAGTTCGCCCCGCTGCCCATGGCCTTCTGCTTGGCGCCGTTCTGGTTCGGGACGGTGTAACCCGCTCCCAGACCTTCGGACAGCGACGCCGCGGACGCCGGGATGTCCCAGATCGCCCAGTGCAGTTTGTTGCCGTTGTTGGCCACGTCGGCGAAGACGACCGCGTATCCCTTGGCATTGGTGGTCCCGGCACCCCACGCCAGCGGCGGGGAGGTGTCCTGGCCCGCGGTGCCGTCACCGGCGCAGGTGTACTTGTCCGGGATGGTGGCGTTGTCGGCGAACGCGGAACTGCCCAGTTTGAACGCTCCCGGCTGCGAGGCACCTGGGAACTTCAGCCGCACCACCACGTTGTCGATCCCGCTCGGCGTGCCGCCGTTCTTGTCCGCGTTGGTCGAGGTGACCCACAGACCGCCGTCCGGGGTCTTGGTGACCGAGCGGAGCCTGCCCCAGCGGCCGGAGAACAGCGACTGCACCGAACCGACGCCGTTGCCCGCCGCGTTGATCTGCGTGGCGAAGAGCTGCTCGCTGGTGACGGCCGCGACGTAGATCCAGTCGTTGACGATCTCGATCCCGCTCGGCCCGCCGGAACTGGTCGGCCAGGTCTTCTTCGGCGCGACCGTGCCACCGCAGCTGCCGTCGGTGCCTTCACACTGGGGCCAGCCGAAGTTGCCGCCCTTCTGGATCAGGTTGAGCTCGTCCAGCTTGCCGTCGCCGAACTCCGAAGCCCACAGCTGGCCGCGGGAGTCCCACGCCAGGCCCTGCGGGTTGCGGTGCCCGAAACTCCAGACGTAGCGGGCGTTGCCGCCGGTGGAGAAGAACGGGTTGTCACCCGGTGCCGAGCCGTCGGGGTTGACCCGCAGGATCTTGCCGTTGAGCGAGCCCTTGTTCTGCGCGGTTTCCTTGTTCTGCCCGTCGCCGACGGTGACGTAGAGCCTGCCGTCCGGGCCGAAGCGCAGCCTTCCGCCGTTGTGGTAACGGTTCTTGGCGATCCCGGTGAGCACAGGAGCCGACGTCGAAGACAGCTTTCCGTTCTCGTAGGTCATCTTCACGATCCGGTTGTCGCCGGAAGCCGTGTGGTACAGGAAGATCGAGTGGTCGCTGGCGTAGTTCGGCGAGATCGCGATGCCGAGCAGGCCGCCTTCGCCGTTGGTGCCGACAGCGCCGGGAACCTTGCCGACGGTCGTCTTCTCGCCCGACGGCGTGATCCGCAGGATCTCGAACCGGTCCCGTTCGGTCGCCAGCGCGCTGCCGTCCGGCAGGAAGTCGACGGACCAGGCTAGGTCGGCCTTCGTGATGTCCTTGTCGTACTCGGGAATCCCGCCGCCCGCGTTCCCGCTCGTCTTCGCGGTCAGCGCGGTGCTCGCGGCGGAGACGTTGCCGTCGAGGTCGCGGGCCTTCACGGTGAACGTGTACGACGTGTTCGCCGTCAGTCCGGTGATCGTGGCGTCGAGCGAGGGCGTCGTCGCGACCTTCGTGGTGCCCTGGTAGACGTCATAGCCGGCGATGGTGCCGCTGTCGTCCGTGGAAGCGTTCCACGCCAAGGAGACGCTGTTCGCGGTCACCGACGTCGAGCGCAGGTTCCCCGGCACGGTCGGCGGTGTGGTGTCACCGCTGGACGGTGTCGTGAACTGCACGACATTGCTTTGCTGCGAAGGGTTTCCGGCCGCGTCGAAGGCGCCGACGGAGATGTCGTAGGCGGTGTTCGGCTGCAGGTTGTCGACGGTCGCGGTGAGCGTGTTCCCGTCGACGCTCTTGAGGACGTTGCCGCCGCGCATGACGTCGTAGCGGACCACGCCGACATTGTCGGTCGCGGCCTCCCAGGTGAAGGTGGCGCTACGGGCCTTGACGTCCTTGGCTGCCAGGTTCTTGGGGGGGGTCGGCGCTTCGGCGTCGGCCACTCCGCTCACGGTGAGCTTGTCCGCGTTGGGGCCGCCTTCAGCGGTCGTCGCGGTGGTGCGGATCTTGTTGGCCCCGGCGGCGAGCGCGACGTCCTTCGTGACCGTCTTCCAGGTGGTCCACGCACCGGTGCCGGGGAAGGACAACGTCCCGGCGGACGTGCCGTTGATGCTCAGCGAGACCGGCCTGTCGACCGTGGTTCCGTTGGCGTAGCGGAAAGTCAGCGTCTGGGTTCCGGCCTGCGCGGCGTTCACCGTGTACTCGACATAGCTGCCGACGACGTTGTCGAAGTTCACGAACCCGGTGCCGGAATAGCCCGCGTGGTTCTTTTCGACGGCGCCTTGGGAGATCGTCGCGGCTTCGGATTCGAGGTCGATCGGTGCCGCGCCGGCGGGGAGGACCGGCAGGACGGCGAAGGTCATCGCCGTCGCGGCGGCACACGTGAGAAGCGCGCGCCACGGTGGTCGGGGTGCCACTGGAGCCTCCATGCGTGAAGTCGGGGTCGGGGAGGGTGCAACGGCGGACCGGGCGGGACCCGGCGGGAGCGGAGTTTTAGTTAGGAAACTTTCCTATCTATGGTTCAGATCACACACCAGTGGGTGCTGCGTGTCAATAGTCGAGGAAGACCCTCACGGAGTGTGATGCCCGGTGTCGCGGTCAGCGGGACGGAGACACCTTTCGACGCAATCAGTCCTCTGGATGCGGGGTGGGCAAACGTCACATTGGAGGCTTCCCGGGGTCGGGGCCTTCACGACAGTGGCGTAGCGCGGGCCTGGGGCACTGGGACCCCGCGGGGGTGAGCTGAAGGGAACCTTCCCCACGTGCGATGCGACGAAAGTCCCCTTCAGCAGCCCGAAACGCTTGCCGTACCCCTCACTGGAACACCACTTGCCACTCGCGACCCCGATCGCGTCCCGGCAAGAGTCCCTCAAGGACGGTCAGGAAGAAGGGAGGCGTCAGCCGGCGATGTCCGCTCGCGCGATCACTTTCACGATTTTGGCTCGCACCAAGGACTCCTCGGGTACGGCGTTGCGCTTGCCGTAGGCCTCGGCCTTGTCCGCGCCCATGTACCGGCCACCGAGCTTGGTCGCCCATTCGAGCATCTCGTCGTAGTCGCTGTGCAATTCCGCCTCGGCGGTGAACTGCACATACGAGTACGGCGGCTTCTGGTCGTCGACGGCCAGCGAGAGCCGAGTGTCGCGCCGCAGCGCCTTCCCCTTGAGCGTGTCCGTACCGGTGGTGAAGATCAGCTCGTCCCCGTGAGGCCCCTCGTTCAGCAGGAACCACACCGGCGTCACGATCGCCGCCCCGTTGGCGCGCACCAGGCCGAGCATGCCCGTGCGGGTGCCCTCGCTCGCGAAGCCCCACCATTCGTCCCGGCTCATTTCACGCATGAACCAGACGCTACCGCCGCCCGGAGCGCCGGGCACCCCGGTCACCCGTGCGGGGTGTCGGGGGTGCCGACTAGCCTGGCCTGCTGTGCGAGACGACGAGCTGACCGGGATGGGCCTGGCCGACGAGGGGCTGACCCGCCGCCTCAAGGCGCTGGCCTGCACCGCGCCCTTGCACGACCTCGACGCGCGCAAGGCGAAGCTGGACTGGGCGGACGCCACGATCTACCAGATGGCCGAGATCGCCCTGCACACGATCGACCAGGTCACCGTGTCGATGGACTTCGACACCGGCGCCGACCACGAACAGGTGATCGGGCGGCTGCTGCCGTTCGTCGCGCTCCAGGCGCCGGGCCGGACGCCGGACGAGCACGCCAAGGTCGCCCGCTGGGTCCTCGACAACCTGATCAACGTCGGCACCACCGACCGCGGGTTCCGCCGCGTCTACGGCTCCATCGGCCCCGGCGGCGGCTACCAGCGCCGTCAGTTCGACTTCAAGCTGCTCGTCGAGCTCGCCGCGCCCGACGGCGAGGTCTACCTGCGCGCCACCGACGAGGCGATCAACGTGCTCGTCGGCGCGCTGGACACCGACGTCGAATCCGCCCAGATCGCGGCCGAGGTCAAACTGGAGAACCTGATCAGCCGCGGCCGCCTCGCCGACGCGAAACTCGCCGCCGAGCAGGCCCGCTACCGGACAGTCCAGTACGGCGAGACGCTGCGCGCCAAACTCGACGCCACCCGGCGTGACGTGCGCGCCGTCGACTGGGAGCGCGAGGTCCCGGACCTGCTGGACCAGGCGCTGTCCCATATCGAGTCCCGCTTCCGCGCCGAGAACGCGATCCTCAAGAACATCACCGCGTCCCGCGACGAGACCGAGGACCTCGACCGCAAACGCCGGGCCGCCGAACTCGTCGACATCGTCAGCGACTGCATCCGCCGCCACACCCGGCTGCAGTCGAGGCTCGCCGACGCCGGAGCGGTGTTCCGCGCCGAACAGGACCGCCAGCAGTTCTCCGGGCCGCCGCAGCGCGCGACGATCGACCTGTTCGGCCAGCTCCTGATGCCGACGCTGGGCCTGCCGATCGCCGAGGCCGTCGCGCCCGCCGAGTCGTTCTTCCACGCCGTCGCCGGGATCACGCCGCCGCCCGTGCCGTCGCTGTCCTCACTGGTGTCGCTGCTGCTGCGCCCGGCACCGGAACGCGACCAGCTCGTCGGCGAGATCCCCGAACCCGAGCTGATGCCCGCCGACGTCACCGACCGCTTCGGCGACGAGCAGTGGCGCCTCGCCGACGACCTGCTCGATCTGCCGGAGGTGCCGCGACGGCTGTCCGGGCTGCTCGAAGAGGCCCGCCGGATCGATCCGGGGCTGCCCGCCCTGGTCGCGCTGCGGGCGGTGCACGCCTACAGTCCCGAGGTCGGCGCGGCGCTGCGGCTGGGGCAACGCCAGGTGCTGCTGGCCGTCGACGACGGCACGCTGCTCGAAGACCCCGAGTTCGGCGGAGCGGATCTGCTGCTTTCGTCGGCCAGGGTCGATCGTGAGGATCAGGAAGAGGAGGAGGTCGCGTGACGACGCCGATTTCTACAGGGGACGTCGAATCCGCGGCCCGGCTCGTCTCGTTCGGCATGCGCCCGAAGCAGCTGCCGTCGCGGGACGTCGTCTACGGCGATCTCGTCCGGCGCTACGGCGAGGACAGGGCGTTCAAGCAGCTCACGCACGCTGTCGCGGCCGGGCTCGGGCTGATGGTGCTGGAGGTCAACCTCCAGGCCGGTGCCGTACTCGCGGCGACCGACGAGTCCGTCTTCGAGATCAAGATGGACAGCTACGCGCGGCAGAGCAAGATCCGCGAACGCCGCGAGACCGAGAAGGTCTTGCACGGGCTCGTCCACCTGGCCACCGCCGCGCTCGGCTACCCGCGTCCGGACGACCTGGCCAACGACACCTACATCGGCCGCGTCAGCGTCGAGCAGGTGGACGCGATGGTGCGCGAGGCCTGCCGGATCCTCGACGAGCGCGCGGTGGAGGCCGAGGCCAACAACGACCCGCTGGCCGACGCGCCCGAACTCGAACAGGCCTGGCGCGCCTACGCCCGGCGTCCGGCCGCGGCGGCGACCAAGGACGGCAGGCTGGCGTCGGACACCACTCGCGGCATGGTCGCGCGGGCCCTGCGTTTCCTTGCCGACCAAGGCTTTCTCGTCCAGGTCAGCGGGGAACAGGGCGGGACCTACCGCACGACACCGCGCTATCAGGTGCAGGTGCGCGAACTCGCCGCCGACGCGGCCTTCGACGATCTGCTCGAGCTGAACGTGGTCTCGGTCGCCAACGGCGACGGGACGCTGCGCGCGGCCGCTTCGGACACGCTGTAAAAGGGGACTCAAGAGATGTACGAGCTTTCGCGGGTTCGCCTGCATTCGGTGGGTCCGGCGGGCGCGCGGTACCAGGACGTCGTGCTGGACTTCAGCGGCGTCGGGGCGGCCATCACCGCGCCCAAGCAGGACGCGCTGTTCAGCGCCGGGATTCACCTGGCGGGGGAGGGGCCGCCGCGGCGCCCGTCGCCGGCGAGTGTGCTGTTCCTGGAGAACGGCGGCGGCAAGTCCGTCCTGATCAAGCTGATCTTCTCGGTGATGCTGCCCGGCCGCCGCCAGGTCGTCGGCACGACGAACACGAAGGTGCTGGAGAAGTTCGTCGCCGCCAAGGACGTCTCGCACGTCGTGCTGGAGTGGCTGCAGGTCGAGACCGGGCACCGGGTGATCACCGGCAAGGTGTCGGAATGGCGCGGGCACGTGGTGTCGGCGGATTCGGAGAACCTCGCCGACTCCTGGTACTGCTTCCGCCCCACGCCGTCGCTCGATCTGGACACGCTGCCGCTGACGTCGGACGGCAGGCTGCTGACGATGTCCGGTTTCCACGACCAGCTCGACAAGGTGCACGGCGGCGAGCCGGAACTGGAGCTGTTCTGGACCCGGCGCCACCACGAGTGGACGTCCCGGCTCGACGGCCTCGGCCTCGACACCGAGCTTTTCCGGTACCAGCGCGCGATGAACGCCGGTGAGGGCGAGGCGGCGGACGCCTTCGCGTTCAGCACCGACGAGGCTTTCGTCGAGTTCCTGCTGCGCGCTGTCCTCTCGGAGGAGGAGCCGAAGGATCTCGCCGAGGTCGTGGCGACCTACGCGCACAATCTCGCCCAGCGCGGGGACCTGCTGTCGGAGCGGGACTTCGTCGCGGGCGCGCTCGACCTGCTCGCGCCGCTGGCGGAGGAGGAGGGCGTCGCCGCCGCGTCGCGGAAGCTCGCCGACGCGGCCCGCGCCGAGATGCGGACGCTGGCCGGTCAGGTCGCCGCCCGCGACAAGCTGGAGAACGAGCGGCTGAGCGGGCTCGATCAGCACGTCGACGAGGTGAAGTCGGCGGAGAAACTGGCCGAGGGCGACCATCGCCGTCTCACCGCCGGGGTCACCGAACTCCGGCGCCTGGTCGGGAAACTGCGGCTCGACGACGCGTCGGAGAGCAAGAAGCGGATCGACGGCGAACTGGCCGAGGCCAAGACCGCCGCCGAGGCCTGGCGTGAATGCGCCACCGTGCTCAACCACCTCAACGCCGCCCGCAAGGCCCGCGATTTCCGGGAGCTGGTGGGGAATCGCGAGCAGAAGGCGCAGCCGGCGCTGCAGGCGCGCAACACCGCCGCCGCCGCGCTCGCGCGGGGCCTGCTGGCACTGGCCAAGAACGCGACCGATCAGGCCGCGAAGGCCGAAGCGCATGTCGGCGCCTTGCGTGCCGAAGCGGAGAAGGCGCAAGCCGAACGGGACGAGTCGGCGAACCTCGCCGCCTCGCGCCGGGCGGAGGCCCGTGGACTGGCGGCGCGGATCGCCGAGATCCGCGAGGAGATCGCGGAAACCGTCCGGTCCGGCGCGCTCAAGGCCGGGGCCGACGTCGCCGAGGCGGCGCGCGTGGCCCGGACCGAGGTCGAGACGACCGCCGCGGAACTCGCCCGCCGCGAACAGGAACTCGAACGCGTGGCCGAGGATCTGCGGTCCGCGCAGGTCACCGTGAACGACGCGCACCGGCTCGCGGGCTCCACCGACGACAGGCTGGAGCGCGCGGCCGAGGAACTCGACAGGGCCAACCGGCGCACCGACGCGCTCGCCGTCGAACCCAGGCTGAGCGAACTCCTCGGCGCGGACGACGTCGCGCTGGAGACGGATCTCCCGGTGCTGCTGGAACGGCTTCGCGAGGCGGGTTCGACCGCGGAGAAGGAACAGACCGCGTTGCGGATGGAGGAATCCGTCGACGAGCGCGCGCTGAACGCGCTCGGCTCCGGCGGCCTCCTGCCCGCCACCGAAGAGGTCCAGGCCGCCTTGGACGCGCTGGAAGCCGCCGGGATGAACGCGTGGTCTGGCTGGCGCTACCTGTCTACTTTGGACAAGAAGCAGCGGGCGGCCGTGCTGGCCCGCGCGCCCCAGCTGGTCTCGGGGATCCTGCTGAACGAACCGGAGCAGGTCCGGCTCGCCGAGAAGGTGCTGGCGGAGCGGCGTTTGCTGCCCACCACGATCATCCCGGTCGCCACGACCGGGGCCACCACGGCCGACCGCCTGCCGGGCGAGGCCGGTATCGAATTCCTCGTCCCGCCCAACCCGGCGATGTACGACGAGGAAGCCGCGGACGCCGAGCGCGAGGCCATCGCGCTCCGGCACGCGGAACGGCAGCGCCGCCTGGAAGCGCTGGCGACGTCGCTGACCGACGACAGCGCGTTGTCCTGGAAACTCAAGACCTGGCGTGAGGACTACCCGCCCGGGAGCATCGCGACGCTGGCCGAGCAGTTGCAGAACGCGCGCACCGCGCACGAGACCGCGCGGACCGCGCTGGAGCAGGCGGAAAAGGAGTTCCAGCGGCTCGGTGAGAAGGCGACGGGGCTGCGGGAGCGGGTTCCCGAGCTGCGCTCGGCTTCGGCCGGGGCGGGGGAGCGGGCGCGTGGCCTGGAAACACTCGCCACACGCGCCGCGAAGATTCCCGAGTGGACGGACGACGTCGAGCGCGCGACGGAGACCGCCGAGCGGGCCGAGGCGACGGCGTCCGAAGCCGCGGTGAAGGCTTCCCGGCTGCGTGAGCAGGCCGGTGAGGAACAGCGCACCGCCGACGGGCACCGGCGCACGGCGACGACCGCGAAGTCGGAACTGGCCGAGGTCCCGGGATCGAGCGACGTCACCGAGGACGATCCCGCGCCCGCCGAGCCGGTGGACGCGCTGCGGCGTACTTTCGCGTCGGCGTCCGAGGCGTATGCGAAGGTCGAGGTCGGCAGTGACCTCCGCGCCGAACTCGACCAGGCCGAGAGCGTCGAGGCGTCCGCGCGGGCGGCCGTCGAAGCGCTGGACGAAGCCGTCCGCGAGCGGGCTTCGACGTTGCTGGAGACGCCGGACGGTTCCGACGCTTCGGCACGCGCGGCGGCGCAGGCGCGGGCGAACCGGGCGGTCGCGGTGCTGGAGGAGGAGCGCACCGAGATCGTCGGCCTCGTCGCGACCCGCAAGGCCGAGCTGAGCCAGCTTCCGGAACAGCCTTCAGCGCTCGCCGCGATCTCCTCCGACGCGCGGCCGCAGGACATCGAGCACGGCCTCGCGCTGATCGACGACGCCAGCCTCGAAGTGTCCGCCGCCGCGCGGAAATGGGAGGAGCTCCAGGAACGCCGTGCCGCCGCCGAAGCGACACTGGAGTCCGCCAAGACGTCCGCGTCCGGCTTCGGCCTGCTGGCCGAGTCCATGGCGCATCTGTTGTCCAAAGAGGACGACGAAACGGCGTTCGACGGCGACGTCGAATCCGCGCGGGCCAAGCACTCCCGGCTCAACGCCTCCCTCACCGAAGCACAGGACGCGGCCGACGCGGGCGACCGCCGGGTGCGGGCCGCGGCCGACCAGCTCGCGCAGTACGCCACGGACAAGCGGTTCGAGAAGCTCAGCACGCCGGTGCGCCAGCAGGTGATCTCGGTCCGCCGGGACCAGCTGCCCGCCCACGCGGCGGAATGGGCCGAGGCGCTGCGGCCGCGCTTGCGCACGCTCACCGACGATCTCGCGCAGATCGACCGGCACCGTGGCGGCATCATCACGCGCCTGCAGGGCATGGTCGACGGCGCGCTGCGCACCCTCCGCGCGGCACAACGGGTTTCGCGGCTGCCGGACGGTCTCGGCGACTGGTCGGGCCAGGAGTTCCTGCGGATCCGCTTCACCGAACTCGAAGAGAACGTGCTCGCCGAGAAACTGGGCGAGGTCGTCGACGAGGCCGCGGTGGGGAAGACCTCCGACGGCCGGGACGTCAAGCGGGACGGGCTCTCGCTCGTGCTGCGCGGCGTGCAGGCCGCCGCGCCCAAGGGTTTCCGGGTCGACATGCTGAAGCCGGACTCCGTGCTGCGGACCGAACGGCAGCGCGTTTCCGAGATCCGGGACGTGTTCTCCGGCGGGCAGCAGCTGACCGCGGCGATCATCCTGTACTGCACCCTGGCGGCGCTGCGGGCGAACAACCGCGGCAAGGCCCGCAACCGGCATTCCGGCGTGCTGTTCCTCGACAACCCGATCGGCCGCGCTTCGGCGGGTTACCTGCTGGAGTTGCAGCGCGCGGTGGCCGAGGCGCTGGGTGTCCAGCTGATCTACACGACCGGCCTGTTCGACGCCGGCGCGCTGAGCGAGTTCCCGCTGATCGTGCGGCTGCGCAACGACGCGGACCTGCGGGCGGGCCGCAAGTACCTGTCCGTCGACGCGACGATCCGGAACGCGACCGACGAACTCGGGGAGCCGGACGGTGTCGCGCGGCTCTCGGCGACGCGGCTGTTCACCCGGCCTTCAGAAGAGCCTGAGCAGGAAGAGGAGACAGCCTGAGAGGGATGTGGCACGCGGTGGCACGGCGGGGCACAAGGTGTTAGAGTGCGGGTATGAGCGTTCAGCACGAGATCTCTCAACGTGATCTCCGGAACCGGTCCGGCGAGATCATGGACGCGGTCGAGCACGGCGAAAGCTTCACCGTGACCCGTAGCGGCTCGCCCATCGCCCAGCTGGTCCCGCTGTGTCGGCGGCACGCCGTTTCCCGTGACCAGTTCGCCGCCGTCTCGGCGAACGCTCCGCTCATCGACCCGGACAGGTTCCGCGCGGACCTCGACGACGCTCTCGAAGGGGAGGCGGACGATCCCTATGGCCGCTGAGGTCCACGGCCTGCTCGACACGAACATCCTCATCCTCCGGCGGGCGATCGATCATGCCCAGCTGCCGGATCTGATGTCGATCAGCACGATCACGCTCGCCGAACTGTCGGCGGGTCCGCATTACGCCGAGGACCCGGCCGAACGAGCCCGGCGCACGGATCTACTGCAACGGGTGGAGTCGGAGTTCGATCCGCTGCCTTTCGGTACCGAGGCCGCACGGATCTTCGGCAGGGTGTCGGCGTCCGTGCTCGCGATGGGCAGGACGCCCCGGCGCCGGGTGGCCGACCTGATGATCGCCAGTGTCGCCATCGCGCACCGGATGCCGCTCTACACGACGAACCCGCAGGATTTCGAAGGCCTGAAAGAACTTCTCGACGTCGTTCCGGTCACCCGGCCGGCCTGAGCCCCTCGCGGCTCGAGGTGCGGTACTGCCCGGGTGCTTGGCCGCGGGCGCGCCGGAAGGCCCGGCTGAACGCGTACACCGACGTGTAGCCGACAGCGTGGGCGATGCTGTCCACGGTTTCGCCGGTGTCACGGAGCCGGACCGCGGCCAGGTCCATCCGCCACTGGGTCAGGTAATCGCCGGGGGTCCTGCCGGTGGCTTCGCGGAAGCGGCGTGTCAGCGTGCTGCGCGAGGTCGCCAGTTCCGCCGCGAGCAGATCGGTGGTCCACGGTTTCGCCGGGGCCTCGTGGATCTTGACCAGTGCCACGCTGATCAGCGGATCACCCAGGACGCCGAGCCAGGTTCCCCGCGCCTCGGCCGGTTTTTCGGTCCGCCACACGCGGAGCAGCTGGACCAGGAGGATGTCGACGAGCCGGTTGAGGACGAAGTCGGTGGCGATCTGCGGACGGGCCAATTCCCGCGAGAGCAATCGGACGGTGTCGTCCAGTCCGTCGCCGCCGCGGTTCGCGCTGATGTGCACCAGATCCGGCAGGGTGGCGAGCACCTGGGTGGACACCGCCGGGTCGTAGTCGTAGGACGCGCCGAGGACATGGGTCTGCACCTCCCCGGAGCCGAGACGCAGCACCCCGCCGCAGTCCCGTGCCTTCTCCGCCGCCGTGCACAGCTTGGGAATGACCGGGGCGTCCGGGGCGCTGCGAAGAGTGTGCTCCTGGCCGTTCGGCAGCAGGACGACGTCGCCGGGCATGAGCTGCCGCGGTGGGTGACCCGGCAGATCCAGCCAGGCCGTCCCGCAGGTGACGGCGTAGAAGGCCGCGCCGGCGATGCGATGCCAGAGGATCCCCCACGGTCCGGACCCCTCGATGCGGGCTCCGGCGGCGCCCCGGACGCCACCCACCGCGAGGGTTTCGGCCAACAAGTCCATGCCATCGATGATAGTGCGACAGACGGATATGCCCATGGCGATTTCAGGCATCGATACGGTCACCCGATGCGCCATATGATCGAGGTCATGGCAGAAACGATCGAATTCGACTTCGACGAGATCAACCGCAGCGTGATCGCCGAGTTCCGCGAGAAGGGCGGCAAGGCGGGCGGCATGTTCGAGGGCTTCCCGCTCGTCCTCGTCCACCACACCGGCGCGAAGTCCGGCAAGGAGCGGATCGCGCCGCTCGTCCCGCTCCTGGAGGGCGACCGGATCTACATCTTCGCCAGCAAGGGCGGCGCCGACGACAACCCGGCGTGGTTCCACAACCTGGTGGCCCACCCGGACACCAAGGTCGAGCTCGGCACGGAGACCTTCCCGGTCCGCGCGCGGGTGCTCACCGGCGCCGAGCGCGACGACGTCTACGGCAGGCAGTCCGCCGTCATGCCGCAGTTCGCCGAGTACCAGAGCAAGACCACCCGGGTCATCCCGGTCTTCGAACTGGAACGCGTCTAACCGGCTTATCGAGGGGTAAGCAGAAGGCGGCGCATTCGGACGTGATGGAGTCCCGTGTGATCAGGCACCGCACTCACGTGATCAGAGGCGGATCTCGCGTGATCAGACGCGGATCTCGCGTGATCAGAGGCGGATCTCGCGTGATCAGACGCCGCACGTGAGAGTGCGGCACCCAGTCACGTGAGTTCCGGCTCCAAGCACGCGAGTGCGGGAACCAATCACGCGAGTCACGTCTTCGTGCAGGCTGTGAGCCGGGAACGGGTCGGTCAGGGTAGAGCCGGGCCGGGGTGGTCGTGAGTGGTAAATCGGGTTATTGAGGGGTAAGGCAAAGGTGTCGGGTCGACGAGGGCGCGAGTTGTCACTCAGGGTGAGGGGTGTGTGGAAATAGGGACGTTGAGCGTCCCTATTTCCACACACCCCCTGTCCGACTGTCGTGACCGGTCCGGTCACGACAGGACTGTGTGGATTTCTGGTCATCCAACGCACCAAAATCCACACAGTCGACGCCACAGGCCCGGTGTCGCGCAGCGTCACCGACACCGTCCACAAACACGCCAGGTTTGCCTTACCCCTCAATAGAACACGAATCGCCACTCACGACCCCCGCGACCCGGCGGTTTTGTCGGGGGCCGGTGGTAGAACCGATCCGTGACCCCCAAGATCGACGTCCGGCAGCGCCGCGCCCGGCTCGCCACGCGCCATCACCTCGCCGTGCCCGCCCCGTCGGCGGGCGCCGTGGCGGACGCGGTCGTCGCGCTGCACGCCACGGACCCGGCGACGGTCCATCTCTCGACGTGGGCGCGGTCCAAGCGCGAAGGCGTCACGGATCTGGAGAACGCGCTCTACGAGGAGCGCACGCTGGTGCGGATGCTCGGCATGCGCCGCACCGTCTTCGTGCTCGGGCACGAGAACGCGGCCCTGGTCCAGGCGGCGTGCTCGGCGGACATCGCCAAGAAGCAGCGCCGCCTGCTCGAACAGCACCTCGGCACGCAAGGCCACCCGGAGAACGTGCCCGAGCCGGAACACTGGCTGGCCGAGGTCGAGGACGCGACGGAGCGCGCGCTGAAGGCCCGCGGATCCGCCACGGCGCAACAGCTTTCCCAGGACGAGCCGCGCCTCAAACAGCAGCTCGTGATGTCCAAGGGAAAGCCGTACGAGGCGATCGCCAACGTCACCAGCAGGGTCCTGTTCCAGCTCGCGGTCGACGGCCGCATCGTGCGCGGCCGCCCGCGCGGGAGCTGGATCAGCAGCCAGCACTACTGGGCCCCGATGGCGGACTGGCTGCCACAGGGCATCGCCGAGTACGACGCCGACGAGGCCAGGGCCGAGCTCGCCCGCAGGTGGCTCTACGCCTTCGGTCCGGCGCCGATCGCGGACCTGCGGTGGTGGACGGGCTGGACGGTCGGGCAGACGAAGAAGGCGCTCGCCGTGGTTCAGCCGATCGAGGTCGACCTCGACGGCGTCCCCGGCGTGGTGCTCGCCGACGATCTGGAGCCGGTCGCGGAGCCCGCGCCCTGGGTCGCGCTGCTCCCGTCCCTCGACCCGACGTCGATGGGCTGGATCGAGCGGGACTGGTACCTCGGCCCGCACCGCGCGCCGCTGTTCGACGGCACCGGCAACATCGGGCCCACCGTCTGGGCCGACGGCCGGATCGTCGGCGGCTGGGCGCAGCGTCCGGACGGCGAGGTCGTCCACCACCTCCTGGAGGACGTCGGCGCGGACGTCGAACGGGCCGTCGAGGCGGAGGCGAACCACCTGGCCGAGTGGTTCGGAGAGGTGCGAGTCACGCCACGGATGCGCACCCCGCTGGAGCGGCGGCTAGCACAACGAAGCTGAGAGTTTCCCCAAGACGTCCTGGTAGCGATGCACTTAATCGATTCTTGACCTGACCCACCGAGTGGTGGAAGTCTCGTCAGGGCAAAGAGGGTCGCCCGAGCACGCACGCTAGGGTTGCGCCCGAGTAAAGGACGTCTTACCGGGGCGATCCCGGACGAGTCTCAAGGGAGTGGCAGCAGTGACGGTTCGCGTAGGTGTCAACGGCTTCGGCCGCATCGGCCGCAACTTCTTCCGGGCCGTGCAGGCCGCCGGTCACGACATCGAGGTTGTCGCCTTCAACGACCTCGGCGACGTCGCCACCATGGCCCACCTGCTGAAGTACGACTCCATCCTCGGCCGTTTCCCGGGCGAGGTCAGCGTCAGCGACGAGGGCATCGTCGTCGACGGCAAGACGATCAAGGCCCTCGCCGAGCGCGACCCGGCCAACCTGCCCTGGGGCGACCTGGGCGTGGACGTCGTCGTCGAGTCGACAGGCTTCTTCACCAACGCCGACGCCGCCAAGGCGCACCTGGCCGGCGGCGCGAAGAAGGTCATCATCTCCGCGCCCGCCAAGGGCGAGGACCTGACCGTGGTGCTGGGCGTCAACGACGACAAGTACGACGGCTCGCAGAACATCATCTCGAACGCCTCCTGCACCACGAACTGCCTCGGCCCGCTGGCCAAGGTGCTGCAGGACTCGTTCGGCATCGAGCAGGGCCTGATGACCACCATCCACGCGTACACGCAGGACCAGAACCTGCAGGACGCGCCGCACAAGGACTTGCGCCGCGCCCGCGCCGCCGCGCTGAACATCGTCCCGACCTCGACCGGTGCGGCCAAGGCCATCGGCCTGGTCCTGCCGGAGCTGCAGGGCAAGCTCGACGGCTACGCGCTGCGTGTCCCGATCCCGACAGGCTCGGCCACCGACCTCACCGTCACGCTGACCAAGAGCGCGACCCTCGAGGAGATCAACGCCGCGTACAAGGCCGCCGCCGAGGGCCCCCTGTCCGGCATCCTGCGCTACAACGAGGACCCGATCGTTTCGGCCGACATCGTCACCGACCCGGCGTCCTGCATCTACGACGCGCCGCTGACCAAGGTCATCGGCAACCAGGTCAAGGTCATCGGCTGGTACGACAACGAGTGGGGCTACTCCAACCGCCTCGCCGACCTCGTCAAGCTCGTCGGCAACAAGCTTTCCTGACCGATGGCGCTGAAGAACCTCGAAGACCTGCTGAGCGGGGACGTCTCAGGCCGGTACGTACTCGTACGTTCCGACCTGAACGTCCCGCTCGACGGGGAGACCATCACCGACGACGGCCGCGTCCGCGCGGCCCTGCCGACCCTCAAGCGCCTCGCCGAGGCGGGCGCGAAGGTGGTCGTCACGGCGCACCTCGGCCGTCCCAAGGGCGAGCCGGACCCGAAGTTCTCGCTCGCGCCCGTCGCCGCGAAGCTCACCGAGCTGCTCGGCGTCGACGTCCCGCTGGCGGGTGACCTGGTCGGCGAGTCCGCCAAGGCCACCGTCGCGGGGCTGAGCGACGGTCAGGTGGCACTGCTGGAGAACGTGCGTTTCGACGCGCGCGAGACCAGCAAGGTCGAGGCGGAACGCCAGGAACTGGCCGCCGAGCTGGCCGCGCTCGTCCCCGGCGGCGCGTTCGTCTCCGACGGCTTCGGTGTCGTGCATCGCAAGCAGGCCTCGGTCTACGAGATCGCCCGTGCGCTTCCGGCGTATGCGGGTGGTCTGGTGCTCGCTGAGGTCGAGGTCCTCAAGAAGCTCACCGAGAACCTCGCCCGGCCCTACGTCGTCGTCCTCGGCGGCGCGAAGGTGTCGGACAAGCTGGGCGTGATCGCGAACCTGCTGACCAAGGTCGACAGGCTGCTCATCGGCGGCGGCATGGCGTACACCTTCCTCAAGGCCCAGGGCCACGAGGTCGGGAACTCGCTGCTGCAGGAGGACCAGCTGGACCAGGTCCGTGGCTTCCTCGCCGAGGCGGAGAAGCGCGGTGTCGAGCTGATCCTGCCGGTGGACGTCCTCGCCGCGAAGGGCTTCGCCGCCGACGCGGAGTTCGACGTCGTCGACGCGACGGCCATCCCGGCCGACCGTATGGGTCTCGACATCGGCCCGAAGTCGCGTGAGCTGTTCGCGGGCAAGCTGGCCGATTCCGCGACCGTGTTCTGGAACGGCCCGATGGGCGTGTTCGAGTTCGAGTCCTTCGCCGGTGGCACCCGTGCCGTGGCCGAAGCGCTGGTCAAGAGCGACGCCTTCACCGTGGTCGGCGGCGGCGACTCCGCCGCGGCCGTACGGCAGCTGGGCCTGCCGGAAGACGGCTTCTCGCACATCTCGACCGGCGGCGGAGCGTCGCTGGAGTACCTGGAGGGCAAGGAACTGCCCGGAGTCGCTGTGCTGGGAGAGAACGACTAGTGGCGCGCAAACCGCTCATCGCCGGCAACTGGAAGATGAACCAGAACCACCTCGAAGCCATCGCGCTGGTTCAGAAGATCGCCTTCGCCCTGCCGGAGAAGTACTACGCGAAGGTCGACGTCGCGGTCCTGCCGCCGTTCACCGACATCCGCAGCGTCCAGACGCTGACCGACGGCGACAAGCTGTCGCTCACCTACGGCGCCCAGGACCTGTCGCCGCACGACTCCGGTGCCTACACCGGTGACGTGTCGGGCCTGATGCTGAAGAAGCTGGGTTGCAGCTTCGTCACCGTCGGGCACTCGGAGCGGCGTGAGTACCACGGCGAGACCGACGAACTGGTCAACAAGAAGGTCAAGGCCGCGCTCAAGCACGGCATCACGCCGATCCTGTGCGTGGGGGAGAAGCTCGAGGTCCGCGAGGCCGGCGAGCACATCGCCCACACCACGACCCAGCTGGTCGAGGGCCTCAAGGGGCTCAAGAACGAGCAGGTCATGGACGTCGTCGTCGCCTACGAGCCGGTCTGGGCCATCGGGACCGGCAAGGTCGCGACCCCGGCGGACGCCGAGGAGGTGTGCGGAGCCATCCGCGCCACCCTCGCCGAGAAGTACGGGGCCGAGGTCGCGTCCTCGGTCCGTGTCCTCTACGGGGGCTCGGCCAAGGCCAACAACATCAGCGACCTCGTCGCTTGCGACAACATCGATGGTGCACTCGTCGGTGGTGCCAGCCTGGATGGTGACGAGTTCACCAAACTCTGCGCACTCGCCGCGGGCGGGCCCCTGCCCTGATCGGGGCACCTACCGGGTAACCTGGGTATCCGGTCCGTCACACAGCAGTGGACGAGTCCAGGAGTACGGTGTGTTCTGACAGTCACAAGCTGTCGGTGGCACACCGTTTTCCTGCATTCTCCAAGAGCGCAGAGGATGACATGAAGCTGTTCCTGCAAATCCTGTTGATCGCCTCCAGCTTTTTCCTGGTGGTAGCCGTGCTGCTGCACCGCGGCCGTGGTGGCGGTCTGTCTTCGCTGTTCGGTGGCGGTATGCAGTCGAGCCTGTCCGGCTCGAGCGTGGCCGAGAAGAACCTCGACCGGATCACGCTGCTGCTGGGCGCGGTGTGGCTGATCAGCATCATCGGCCTCGGGCTCCTGCTCAAGGTCTGATCGATCCAGGTGTTTCGGCGTGCCTATGGGGGGCGCGCCGCCGATCCCTATAGGTGTGAGGATTCATGGTTGGCGGTAACGCGATTCGGGGCACCCGTGTGGGTGCCGGACCTTCGGGCGAATCGGAACGGGGTGAGTCGGCGCCGCGGCGCCGCATTTCCTACTGGTGTGCCAACAGGCACGAGGCGCAGCCCTCGTTCTCGATGGACGCCGAGATTCCCGACGAGTGGGATTGCCCGCGCTGCGGACTCCCTGGTGGGCAGGACGAAAAGAACCCGCCTGCGGCGCCGCGGACCGAGCCTTACAAGACCCACTTGGCGTACGTGAAGGAACGGCGTTCCGACGCCGACGGCGAGGCCATCCTCGCCGAGGCGCTGGAGCGGTTGCGCCAGCGCCGGGAGATCTAAGAGCCGCTCACCGGTCGAGCGGGTACCGGGCACGCACCCGGAACCCGCCGTCCTCGGTGTCGGCGGTCTCGAAGCTCCCACCCAGCAGTCGAGCGCGTTCGGCCAGACCGGTCAGCCCGTGCCCTCCCGAGGGCAGGGCCGCACCGGCGGTCCGGGCGCGCTCATTGCGTATTTCGACCTTGAGCGAACCGTGCTCGCCCTGGATCCGGATGGTCGCGGTGGCGCCCGGTGCGTGCTTGTGCACGTTGGTCAGGCATTCCTGCACGGTCCGGTAGGCCGCCGCCGAAACCTGACTGGGCAGGAGGTCGGGGATCCGCTCGACGGTGAGGTGCACGGGGACGTCCGAGCCGCGGATCAGCCGGTCGAGTTCGTTGATCCCCGGCCGCGGTCCGTCTTCTTCGGAGCCCGAGCGGAGCACACTCACGAGCGAGCGCAGTTCTTCGAGCGTCTTCGTGCTCAGCTTCCGGATGACCAGCGCGGTCTCCAGCGAACGAGCGTCGGAGGTCTGCGCCTGCAGCGCGCCGGCCTGCATCGCGATCAGCGTGATCTGGTGCGAGACGACGTCGTGCATCTCCCTCGCGAGACGAGCGCGCTCTTCCGCGCGGACGGCGTCGGCGTGGAAGCGGCGTTCGCGGTCGCGGCTGGCGGCCAGTTCGGCGAGCTTCTGCGAGACCTCGGTCCGTGCTCCGATGAGCAGGCCGATGGCCACCGGCATCCCGGCGACGATGACGCCGTAGATCCCGTCCAGGACGTGTTCGCGCCAGCTGAGCTCGACGAAGTCGGCCAGCGGCCACTGGACGAACCGGCAGGTGAAGACGAGCGCGAACCCGGTCCAGGTCTGCCAGTGCATCTGTTTGCGGGTGGCGAGGAAGCCGAGCGCGATCATCGCGGCCAGCTGCGACCAGCCCGCCAGGAAGCCCGGGACGGTGACGATCACCGCGAGGAACGGCAGCTTGCGGCGGAAGGCGAGGCCGAGGCACGCGGCGCCGGACAGGTAGATGGAGTACGGCTGGGCCTTCTCGGGGATCACCAGCCAGACGTCGAGCGCGGCCAGGAAGATCGCGAGCGTATCGATGCCCAGCGCGACCAGCGCCGGACGTTTGATCTTGGCGAACGACATGACCCCGGCGGCACGGCGCATCCGGTCGGCGGCGTCCGCTCCGGAGCCGCCCACCGAGATACCTGGCATCGAGAGACCCTCTGTGCTCATCGCTGGCGACCTCACTCGTCTTGTGGACTTGAATGGTGAGACGTGTTCTTCGCCCGATCGGGACGCGCAGGAACGAACAAATGTGCGGATGCTAACGGGTGGATGTAGCAGGACGGTAAGTTTCCCCCAGTCGGGCTAGCGACTGTCCGGTCACTGTCCGTTCTGCGGACAAGTGCATGAACGTTCGGTCGGTCGAATCCACACCGGACCACCTGGGCTCGTGGTCCGCTCAGCACTTCGACGAATCAGCGGGCAGGCTCTGACGAAGAAACCAGTGGGAGTTGATCTATGTCACTTTTCGCGTTCGGACGGTGACTGTGGGCCGGGGACTGGAGCTTGGGTTCTTTCAGCGTAGGGAAGAAGCCGCCTCGTGGACGTCCGCCATGGGGGTGTCACGGAACGTCCGAACGCGCGAGAAGGCCCCCATCCTTCGGCTCAACCGAGGGATGGGGGCCTTCACGCGTTACAAGGTCAGGCAGAAGGAGTCTGATAGACCTTCGTGAGTTTCGAAGCGGAACCCCGGTCCAGCAGCCAGAGCGTGCGACGGCTGCCGCGTGCTCCCGCCACCGGGATCTGGACCTCGCCCGCACCGGCCAGTGCCTGCGCGACGGCGTCCGCCTTGGCGTCGCCGCCGGTGACCAGCCAGATGTCCTGCGCGCGACGGATCGCGGGCAGGGTCAGCGAGATCCGGGTGGGCGGCGGCTTCGGGCAGTCGCGCACCGCGACGACCGAGCGGTCCTGCTCGTACACCGCCGGGCTCTCGGGGAAGATCGAGGCGGTGTGCCCCTCTCCGCCGAGACCCAGCAGCATGATGTCGAACGCTGGGACGTCCGCCGTGAGCACCTCGGCGTAGGCCGCGGCCGCCGCGTCGACGTCGTCGCCGAACTCGCCGTCCGAGGGTGCCATCGCGTGCACCCGCTTCGGGTCGAGCGGGACGTGGTCGAGCAGCGCCTCGCGGGCCTGCTTCTCGTTGCGCTCGTCCGAGTCCGCCGGGACGAACCGCTCGTCGCCCCAGTAGACGTCGACACGCGACCAGTCGACGGCGTCACGGGCACTGGAGTCGCGCAGTTCCCTCAGGATCGCGATCCCGGTGCCGCCACCGGTGAGCACCACCGAAGCGGAGCCCTTGGCGGCCTGGACGTCCACGATCCGGGTGACCAGCCTGGCCGCCGTGGCGGCGGCCAGGAGGTCCGGGTTCTCGTAGACGACGACCTCGGTCTTGCTCATGAGGTGCTCTTCGCGGTCGGAGCCTTCTTCTCAGCGGGGGCCTTCTTGGCCGAAGCCGCCTTCTTCGCCGGAGCGGCCTTCGGCGCGGTGCCCGAGGAGATCTTGGAGAGCCCGTTCAGCGAGGCCTCGTAGATCTCGTCCGGGTCGAGCCGCCGCAGCTCCTCGATCAGGCAGTCCTTGTTGTCCCGCCGCTGCAGGGCGATCCGGCGCGTCGGCTGGCCCGGCTGGGTCAGCGTGCCGACCCGACCGTCCGGCCGGTGCAGTTCCACCGGGCCGGAGCGCCGGTCCAGCGTCACCGAGATGATCCCCGCGGCACCGGTGCTCTTGACCCGCTTCACCGGCACCTTGAGGTACTCGGCCAGCCAGCCGGCGAGCAGTTCGGTCGACGGCGAGTCGGCCTCGCCGGTCACGGTCGCGCTGGTGATCTTCTCGTGCGGCGGAAGGTCCAAGGCGGACACGAGCTGGGCGCGCCAGCTCGTCAGCCTGGTCCACGCCAGGTCGGTGTCACCCTCCACATAGGACTTCGCCCGCGTGGTGAGTGCTCTTATGGGCGCCTTTTCCGCCGCCGAGTCGGTGATCCGGCGCTGCGCCAGCTCGCCGAGCGGGTCCTTGGCCGGGGCCTTCGGACCGGTGCCCGGCCACCAGGTGACGATCGGCGCGTCCGGCAGCAGCAGCGGCACGACAGCGCTTTGTCCCTGTGCGGCCAGCGGGCCGTAGAGCCGCAGGACGATGACCTCGCTCGCGCCGGCGTCGCCGCCGACCCGGATCTGGCCGTCGATCCGCGGCGCCGCGGTCCGCGCGCCCTTGGCCACCACGATCACCCGCGACGGGTGCTCCCGGCTGGCCTCGTTGGCGGCCTCGATCGCCTCTTCGAGCCGGTCGTCGTCGTCGGCCACTATGACCAGCGTGAGCACCCGGCCGAGCGCCACCTGCCCGCCCTGTTCGCGGATCTCGACGAGTTTCTTGTTCAGCTGCGACGTCGTGGTCGACGGCAGGTCGATGATCACGGACGCCTCCAGTTCCGGCCGGTACGTTCCAGCATTTCGTCCGCGGACGGCGGCCCCCACGAACCGGGCGGGTACGCCTCGGGCGCGCCCTTCTTGGCCCAGTGGTCGAGGATCGGGTCCAGGATCTCCCAGGACAGTTCGACCTCTTCGTTCACCGGGAACAGCGACGGTTCGCCGAGCAGCACGTCCAGGATGAGCCGCTCGTAGGCTTCCGGCGAGGACTCGGTGAAAGCGTGCCCGTAGCCGAAGTCCATGGTGACGTCGCGGACCTCCATCGTGGTCCCCGGCACCTTCGACCCGAACCGCAGCGTGATGCCCTCGTCGGGCTGCACCCGGATCACCAGCGCGTTCTGGCCCAGCTCCTCGGTCGAGGTCGAGTCGAACGGCAGGTGCGGCGCCCGCTTGAACACCACGGCGATCTCGGTGACCCGGCGGCCCAGCCGCTTGCCGGTGCGCAGGTAGAACGGCACCCCCGCCCAGCGGCGGTTCTGCACCTCCAGCGTCACCGCGGCGTAGGTCTCGGTCGTCGAGTCCTTCGCGAAGCCGCCTTCCTGCAGCAGGCCCGGCACCTTCATGCCGCCCTGCCAGCCGCCCGCGTACTGCCCGCGCGCGGTGGTTTCGTCGAGCGGGCCCAGTGGCTTCGTCGCCGAGAGCACCTTGACCTTCTCCGAGCGGAGAGCGCGCGGAGCGAACGAAACCGGCTCTTCCATCGCTGTCAGCGCGAGGAGCTGCAACAGGTGGTTCTGGATGACGTCGCGAGCGGCGCCGATGCCGTCGTAGTACCCCGCGCGGCCGCCGAGGCCGATGTCCTCGGCCATGGTGATCTGCACGTGGTCGACGTAGTTGGCGTTCCAGATCGGCTCGAACAGCTGGTTCGCGAAGCGCAGCGCCAGCAGGTTCTGCACCGTCTCCTTGCCGAGGTAGTGGTCGATGCGGAACACCGACTCCTCGGGGAAGACGTCGTTCACGATCTCGTTGAGCTCCTTGGCGCTCTTGAGGTCGCGGCCGAACGGCTTCTCGATGACGACGCGGCGCCAGGTCTCTTCGCTCGCGTCGGCGAGGCCGGAGCGGGCGAGTTGCTTGGTCACCACCGGGAACGCGCTCGGCGGGATCGACAGGTAGAACGCGGTGTTGCCACCGGTGCCACGCTCGGCGTCGAGGTCCTTGACCGTCTGCGCGAGCCTGTCGAAGGCGTCGTCGTCGTCGAAGGTGCCCTGGACGAACCGGATGCCTTCGGCGAGCCTGTTCCACACGGACTCCTTGAACGGCGTCCGCGCGTGCTCCTTGACCGAGTCGTGCACGAGCTCGCCGAAGTCCTGGTGCTCCCAGTCCCGGCGGGCGAAACCGACCAGCGAGAACCCGGCGGGCAGCAGCCCGCGGTGGGCGAGGTCGTAGATCGCCGGCATCAGCTTCTTGCGGGCGAGGTCACCGGTCACGCCGAAGATCACCAGGCTGGACGGCCCGGCGATCCGCGGCAGCCGCTTGTCGCGCGGGTCGCGCAGCGGGTTGCTCCAGGCTCGGGTCACTCGCCTGCCTCCTGTACCGCGCGGACCAGTTCGGCCAGGCCGGCGGCCCGGTCGGTGAGGTGCAGCCGCAGCACCGGACGACCGTGCTCCGCGAGCACCTGGCCGTCACCCAGCGCCTGCGCGTGCTGGAGCACACCGAGCGTGTACGGCCTGTCCGGCACGTCGAGATCCTGCTCGACCGCGCCGGTGATCTGCAGGAAGACACCGTTCTGGTGCCCGCCCTTGTGGTACTGCCCGGTCGAGTGCAGGAACCGCGGCCCCCACCCGAAGGTGGTCTGGCGGCCGGTGCGCTTGGCGATCTCGCCGCGCAGGATCGACGTCGACGCGTCGTCGAGACGGTCGAGGTACGCCTGCACCGCGATGTAGCCGGTTTCCGGTGCGGAGTCGAAGAAAGCCCGCAGAATGTCCGCGAGCTTCCCGTCGGTGGCGACTCCCGCCGAGCCGAACACCTCGACCGAGCCGTCCACAGTGGACGGCTTTTCGCCGCCCTTGAGCTTGTCCGGGTTGTCGAGCAGCGAACGCGCGGCCTTCTTGGCGGCCTCGACGTCGGGCTGGTCGAACGGGTTGATCCCGAGCAGCCGTCCGGCGAACGCGGTGGCGAACTCCCACAGCAGGAACTGCGCGCCGAGCGAACCGGTCACGGAGATCTTCGCGGCGCCCTGAGCCGGTCCGACGGCCACCGGGGTGGCGTCAGCCTTCGCGTCGGCGAACCCGGGGGAGTCCGGGCCTTCGACGGCGACCGGCAGGAGACCGGTGCCCTGCTTGCCGGTGGACTCGGCGATCAGCTGCTCCGCCCAGTCGGCGAAGCCCTTGATACCGGATCCAGTGTCAGCGATGACGACCTTCTCGGCGCCCTTTTCGTGCGCCGCGACCCACGCCGCCGCCAGCTTGACCGCGGGGTTGTCCGCGGAGTCGGCGCCCAGCGAGTCGGCCGCCGAAGCCGCCTGGTCGAGCAGGCGGGCGACGTCCGCGCCGGCGAGCCCGGACGGGACGAGCCCGAACGCGGTCAGCGCCGAATAGCGGCCGCCGACGTTCGGGTCGGCGAGGAAGACCTTGCGGTAACCCTCCTTTTCGGACAGTTCCGCGAACGGCGAACCCGGGTCGGTGACGACCACGATCCGCCGGGCCGCGTCGATGCCCGCGTCGGTGAAGGCCTTCGCGAAGATCCGCCGGTGGCTGTCGGTCTCGACGGTGCCGCCGGACTTCGACGACACGACGATGACCGTCCGCTCCAGGTCACCGGCGAGCGCGTCGGCGACCTGGCCAGGGTCGGTGGTGTCGAGGACTGTCAGCGCGACACCGTCGGTCGCGGTGATGACCTCGGGGGCCAGCGACGATCCGCCCATGCCCGCGAGGACGACCCGGTCGACGCCCTCGGAGCGCAGTTCGGTCCGCAGTGCCTCGATCTCGCCGATCAACGGCCGCGAGGACTTGTGCAGCGTCGTCCACGAGAGACGGATCGACGCTTCGGACTCGGCTTCGGGACCCCACAGTGTGGCGTCCTGGGACGCCAATTTCGATGCGACCTGGTCGGCGACGAGCCGCTCCGCGAACGGAGCGGCTTCGCCGGCCAGGGCGGCGTCGACAATTTCGACGCCGGTCGTTTCCCCTGCCATGGTCCAGTTCAGTCCTTTGCCTTTTCGAGCTGCCCGGTGACGGTCTCGAGAAGCTCCACCCAGGACTTCTCGAACTTCTCGACGCCCTCGTCCTCGAGGACCTTGAACACGTCGTCGATGTCGATGCCGACCACACGCAGCTTGTCGAAGACGATCTGCGCGTCGGGGCCCTTGCCGGTCACCGTGTCGCCGGTGATCTCGGCGTGGTCCGCGGCCGAGTCGAGGGTCTTCTCCGGCATCGTGTTGACCGTGTCCTTGACGACGAGCTGGTCCACGTAGCGGGTGTCGGAGTACTGCGGGTCCTTCACGCCGGTGGAGGCCCACAGCGGACGCTGCGCGTTCGCGCCCGCCTCGGCGAGCTTCTTCCAGCGGTCCGAAGCGAAAAGCTCCTCGAACGCCGCGTACGCGAGCCGCGCGTTGGCGATCGCGGCCTCACCGCGCAGCGCGGTGGCGGCGTCGGTGCCGATGGCGCCGAGCCGCTTGTCGATCTCGGTGTCCACACGGGACACGAAGAACGACGCGACCGAGTGGATGCCCTTGAGGTCGTGGCCGTTGACCTTCGCCTGCTCCAAGCCGGCGAAGTAGGCCTCGATGACCGCCTTGTACCGCTCGACCGAGAAGATCAGCGTGACGTTGACGCTGATGCCTTCGGCCAGCGTCTTGGTGATCGCCGGGAGACCCTCTTCGGTCGCCGGGATCTTGATCAGCACGTTCGGCCGGTCCACGGTCTTCCACAGGTCCTGCGCCTCGGCCACCGTCTTGTCGGTGTCCTTGGCCAGGCGCGGGTCCACCTCGATGGACACGCGGCCGTCGACCCCGTTCGTGGCGGTGTAGACGTCGCGGAACAGGTCCGCGGCGTTGCGCACGTCGGTGGTGGTCAGCTCGCGGATGGTGGCCTCGACGTCGGCGCCGCGCGCGGCGAGCTCCTTGGTCTGCTCGTCGTACGCCTCGCCCTTCGACATCGCGTTGGCGAAGATCGTCGGGTTGGTCGTGACGCCCACGACGTGCTTGTCGCGGATCAGGTCGGCGAGGTTGCCGGT
Organism: Amycolatopsis sp. NPDC102522; assembly: GCF_055584485.1. Taxonomy (NCBI): domain Bacteria; kingdom Bacillati; phylum Actinomycetota; class Actinomycetes; order Pseudonocardiales; family Pseudonocardiaceae; genus Amycolatopsis; species Amycolatopsis sp. NPDC102522. The sequence goes on from NZ_JBVJLY010000005.1 coordinate 154,692, forward strand.
GTTCAGGCGCTCACGGGACAGGTCGTCGAGCCAGATCGAAACCCCGGCCTCGGACAGCTGCGCGAGCTTGTCGTTGCTCATGCTTCCCCTTCAGTTCTTGGTGTTGGCGATCGAGCGGCGGGCGGCCTCGACGACGGCTTCCGCGGTGAACCCGAACTCGCGGAACAGCGTGCCGGCGTCGGCCGACGCTCCGAAGTGCTCGATCGAGACGTTCTCCCCGGCGTCACCGGTGAAGCGGTGCCACGAAAGGGCGATACCGGCTTCGACGGAGACGCGTGCCTTGACCGACGGCGGGATCACGGAGTCCTTGTAGGACTGGTCCTGCGCGTCGAACCACTCGACACACGGCATCGAGACGACGCTCGCCGTGATGCCGTCGGCTTCGAGGGTCTTGCGGGCCTCGACGGCCAGCTGGACCTCGGAGCCGGTCGCGATCAGCACGACCTGGGGCAGCTCGCCGGACGCCTCGGCGAGGACGTAACCGCCCCGCTTGACGCCTTCGGCGCTGGTGCCCTCCAGGACCGGCACGTTCTGCCGGGTGAGCGCGAGGCCCGACGGGTGGTGGACGTCCTCCAGGACGGCCTTCCACGCGTATGCGGTCTCGTTGGCGTCCGCCGGGCGGACGACGTTGAGGCCGGGGATCGCGCGCAGCGAGGAGAGCTGCTCGATCGGCTGGTGGGTGGGGCCGTCCTCGCCCAGGCCGATCGAGTCGTGCGTCCACACGTAGGTGACCGGCGCCTTCATCAGCGCGGCCAGCCGCACGGGCGGGCGCATGTAGTCGGAGAAGATCAGGAACGTCGCGCCGTAGGGACGGGTGCCGCCGTGCAGCGCGATGCCGTTGAGGATCGAGCCCATCGCGTGCTCGCGGATGCCGAAGTGCAGCGTCCGGCCGTACGGACTGGTCTTCCACATGTCGGTGGAAGCCTTCTCCGGGCCGAACGAGTCGGCTCCCTTCATGGTGGTGTTGTTGCTCTCCGCGAGGTCCGCGGAACCGCCCCAGAGCTCGGGAAGCGGGTCGGCGAGCGCGTTGAGCACCTCACCGGAGGCCTTGCGGGTCGCGATGCCCTTGGCGTCCGGCTCCCACTTCGGCAGGTTGTCGGCGAAACCGTCGGGCAGCGTGCGGGTGGCCATCCGGTCCGCGATCTTCTTGCGCTCCGGGTTGGCGGCGCCCCACGCCTCGAACTTCTCCTGCCACTCGGCGCGCGCGGTCTTGCCGCGGTCGACGGCGGCGCGGGTGTGCGCGATGACCTCGTCGTCGACCTGGAAGTTCTGCTCCGGGTCGAAGCCGAGGATCTCCTTGACAGCGGCGACCTCTTCGGCACCGAGCGCGGCACCGTGGGCCTTGCCGGTGCCCATCTTCTTCGGCGCCGGGTACCCGATGACGGTCTTCAGCGCGATGAACGACGGGCGCTCGGTCTCGGCCTTCGCGGCCTTGATGGCCTCTTCGATCGCGGTGACGTCCTCGCCACCCTCGACGACCTGGGTGTGCCACCCGTAGGCCTCGTAGCGCTTCACGACGTCCTCGGAGAGCGCGATCTTGGTGTCGTCCTCGATCGAGATCTCGTTGTCGTCCCAGAAGACGATGAGGTTGCCCAGTTCCTGGCGGCCGGCGATCGAGGAGGCCTCGGCGGTGACGCCCTCTTCGATGTCACCGTCGGAGGCGATCACGTAGATGTGGTGATCGAAGAGGCTCTCGCCGACGGCGGGCTCCGGGTCCAGCAGGCCGCGCTCGCGACGGGCCGCCATCGCCATGCCGACGCCGTTGGCCAGGCCCTGGCCGAGCGGGCCGGTGGTGGTCTCGACGCCCTTGGTGTGGCGGTACTCCGGGTGACCCGGGGTCTTCGAGTCCCACTTGCGGAGCTGCTTCAGGTCTTCCAGCTCCAGGCCGAACCCGGCGAGGTACAGCTGGATGTAGAGGGTGAGGCTCGAGTGACCGGCGGAGAGGATGAAACGGTCACGGGCGGGCCACTCGGGGTCCGCCGGGTCATGACGCAGCGTCCGCTGGAAGAGCGTGTAGGCGAGCGGCGCCAGGCTCATCGCGGTGCCGGGGTGACCACTGCCGCAGTTCTCGACCGCGTCCGCGGCGAGCACCCGGACGGTGTCGACGGCCCGCGTGTCGATGTCGGTCCAGTCGGCGGGCACGTTGCGCGTCAGGAGTGGGTTCTTCTCGCTGGTAGAGGCGGTTTCGGACACTGAACTCGAACTCCCCGTCATCAGGTTGTGGCTTCTCTTCCCTCGTGGGTAACCCACGTGTACCGCTACTAATCTCAATCGATCCGGAAGGGACGATATTCCTGCTCCGGGCCGTTCGCAGGGGCACGCCGCGACCTACCGCGGCCAGCCTAATGGTTCGGCCGGTCGAGGACCCGCGATCACCCTCTGGAAACAGCACGTCTAACATCGAGGAAGGGTTCAGAACACGGGGATCCGGGGCCGCCACATCACCCGGAAGCCTGACGGGCCCGTCCCGAAAACTGACGCAGGGAGTGAAATGTCGTTGGTGAACGCTGCGCACGGACGCAGTGACAGCACCAGCGCCGTACATCCGACCGGTGAACGACCGCACGGTGGCCGGCGAACAATCCGCCAGGTCGTCGGCGCGTACGCCGCCCTCGCGAAGCCCAGGGTGATCGAGCTCCTCCTCGTCACCACGATTCCCGCGATGTTCCTGGCGGGCCGGGAAATCCCGTCGCCCTGGCTGGTGCTCGCGACCCTCGTGGGCGGCACGATGGCGGCCGGCAGCGCCAACGCCTTGAACTGCGTCATCGACGCGGACATCGACAAGGTGATGAACCGCACCAAGCGCCGTCCGCTGGTGAAGGAATCGGTGCCCCGGCGCGGCGCGCTGATCTTCGGTCTCGTACTCGGTGTCCTGTCCGCCGTGGTGCTCTATTTCACGGTGAACCTGCTTTCGGCGATTCTCGCGATCGCGACGATTCTCTTCTACATCTTCGTCTACACGCTGCTGTTGAAGCGGCGTACGTCACAGAACGTGGTCTGGGGCGGCGCGGCGGGCTGCATGCCGGTCGTCATCGGCTGGGCCGCCGTCACCGGCACCGTCGAGTGGCCCGCGTTCGTGATGTTCGGCGTCATCTTCTTCTGGACCCCGCCGCACACCTGGGCGCTGGGCATGAAGTACCGCGACGACTACGAGCGCGCCGGCGTGCCGATGCTGCCGGTGGTCGCCACCCCGCAGCACGTGGCGCGGCAGATCGTCATCTACTCGTGGGTGATGGTCGCCTGGACGCTGCTGCTGGTCCCGGTGACGAGCTGGATCTACACGACGTTCGCTCTGCTCGCCGGTGGTTGGTTCCTCTTCTACGCGCACAGCCTGAACGCGGCGGTGCGGCGCGGCGAGGAGACCAAGCCGATGTCGCTGTTCCACCGGTCGAACACGTACCTGATGATCGTGTTCGTCGCGCTGGCCGTGGACTCGGCTATCGGCCTTCCGGCCATCGGGCTGCCTTTCTGATCTTGTAGCGCGTGAAGGCCCCCTTCCCTCGGCTCAGCCGAGGGAAGGGGGCCTTCACGCGTGTCCGGGATAGGAGGAGGGGCGCGGTGCTGGGTCCGCAGCGAGGGCGTAACTCGCGTGATCAGGGACGTGACTCGCGTGACTGGAGGCCGTACTCGGGTGTGCGGTGTTTGAACACTTGAGTTCCGTCCCTGATCACGTGAGTTCCGTCCCTGATCACATGAGTTCCGGGTCTGGTCACGCGAGTTACGGGTCTGGTCACGTGAGTGCGGTGCCGCGTAGGCGCAGCGCCTACGCCATCGCGGGGGTCGCGGCCACCTTCGCCGTCCTGCTCCACCCGAACGTCGTGTGGGCGAGTGTCGCCACCGTCCTTTCGCTGGTGGCCTTCCTCCTGGTCCGGGCGCGAGTGCGGGAATGAGATGATGGCGGGCGCCGTTGTACCTTCTTCGGCCCCCTGTCCCACCTCCGAAAGCAGGCTCCTTTTGTCCGTGTCCCCGGACCGGGAACTCGACGCGCTCGAGCAGGACGTCGCGCTCGAGCAGGAGTACGTCACCACCCTCTACCGCAAGCTCGACGCCGAACGCGTCGACGCGCAGCGCAGGCTCGACCAGACCCTGCGCCAGACCGGCGGCACCCCGCAGGCACGCACCGAACGCGACGTCGCCACGACGCTGTACACCGACAGGCTGTCCCAGCTGAGCTCGGTCGAGCAGGGCCTGTGCTTCGGCCGCCTCGACTTCCTCCCCGACCACGCGGAGGAGACCACCTACATCGGCCGGCTCGGGCTGTTCGACGAGGACGACGAGTACCGTCCGCTGCTCGTCGACTGGCGCGCGCCGGTCGCGCGGCCCTTCTACCTCGCCACCGCCGCTTCACCCGAAGGTGTGCGCCGGAGGCGGCACCTCCGGTCGCTGAGCAGGAAGGTCGTCGGCATCGACGACGAGATCCTCGATCTCTCCGCCGCCGATCAGGGGCAGGACCTCGGCCTCGCCGGGGAGGCGGCGCTGCTGGCCGCGCTCGAACGCCGTCGCACGGGTGAGATGAGCGACATCGTCGCCACCATCCAGGCCGAGCAGGACCGCATCATCCGCGCGTCGCCGAACGGTGTCCTGGTGGTCCAGGGCGGGCCGGGCACCGGCAAGACCGCGGTCGCGCTGCACCGCGCGGCGTACCTCCTGTACACCCACCGGCAGCAGCTCACCACGCGCGGCGTGCTGGTGGTCGGGCCCAACAGCACGTTCCTCCGCTACATCGGGCAGGTCCTGCCGTCGCTGGGCGAGACCGGGGTGCTGCTGGCCACGGTCGGGCAGCTGTACCCGGGCCTGGACGCCACCGGGCCGGTCACCCGCGAGGCCGCCGAGATCAAGGGCCGCCCGGTGATGGCCGACGTGCTCGCCAACGCGGTCCGCGACCGCCAGCGCGTGCCGGAACCGGTGCTGGAGATCGAGTTCGAACGCGAGATCCTCATGCTCGACCGCAAGACCTGCACCGAGGCGCGGACGCGGGCCCGCCGGTCGCGCCGTCCGCACAACCTCGCCCGGCGGATCTTCGTCTCAGACCTCCTCGACGCGCTGACCCGCCAAGCCGCCCGGAAGCTGGGGGAGGACCTGCTCGACGCGCGCGATGTCCAGGACATCCGGGCCGAGGTCACCGCGGACAAGAACGTGGCCGCCGCGATCAACGGGCTGTGGCCCAAGCTCACCCCCGAGGTCGTCCTCGACGAGCTGTTCGCCGACCGCGAACGGCTGCGCAGCGCGGCCGGGAAAGCCTTGTCGGACACCGATCGTGAGCTTCTCCACAGTCCGACGGACGCGAAGTGGAGCCCGTCGGACGTCCCGTTGCTCGACGAACTCGCCGAGCTGCTCGGCGAGGACGACACCGACCTCCGTGCCGAGCGCGCCCGCCGCGAGCGGGAAGACCGCGCCTACGCGGAAGGCGTCCTCGACATCCTCGAACAGGACGAGGAGATCATCGACGAGGAACTGCTGCGGGTCGGCGACGTCCTCGACGCCGAACTGTTCGCCGAACGCCAGCATCGCCGCAGTGAGATGACCGCGGCGCAGCGGGCCGCCCAGGACCGGACCTGGACCTTCGGGCACGTGATCGTCGACGAGGCGCAGGAACTGACCGCGATGGACTGGCGGCTGCTGATGCGCCGGTCGCCGAACCGGTCGATGACGCTGGTCGGTGACGTCGCCCAGACCGGCGCTTCCGGCGGCGCGCGGTCGTGGGGAGAGGTGCTTTCGCCGTACGTCGCCGATCGCTGGCGGCTCGAAGAGCTGACCGTGAACTACCGGACCCCGGCGGAGATCATGGCCGTCGCGTCCCGGGTGCTGGCCGACGTCAATCCGGAGCTGCAAGCGCCGGTTTCGGTGCGGGAGACCGGTTTCGAGCCTTGGCTGCGTGCCGTGACGCCGGCGGATCTCGCCGCCGAGCTGCCGGGAATCGTCGGCGCCGAACTGTCCGCTGTGGACGGCGGGACGGTCGCCGTGCTGTGCCCGGTCCCGATGATCGAGACGTTGTCGGGGGTGCTCGGCGAAGCGGGGGACAGGGTGTCGGTGATGCCTGTCGAGCGAGCCAAGGGCCTCGAGTTCGATTCGGTGGTGCTGATCGCGCCTGACGGGATCGTCGCGGAGTCCCCGCGCGGGCTCAACGATCTTTATGTGGCCCTGACCAGGGCGACCCGTCGGATGGGTGTAGTGCAGACCGGTGACCTTGTTCCGGCGCTGGAGGGTCTTGGCTAAGGTCTGCCGCATGCGCACATTCGGCAAGATCGTGGTCATCGGCGCGGGCGTGCTCGCCCTGGCGGCCTGTGGCGAGAAGCAGAACACCGCAGGTTCGGGCCAGTCCTCCGGCGCGGCCCCCGCTTCGGCTTCGACGGCGGCCGAGGCCCCGGCCGGGTCGAAGGGCAAGGAGTGCACGGCGGAGGATGTGAAGACCACCGGGAAGTTCGGTGAGGCGCCGACCATCACCATCCCGGACGACTGCGACCCGCCGAAGAAGCTCATCACCAAGGACCTTGAGCCCGGCACAGGTGACGGCGCCAAGTCGGGTCAGCAGCTGAAGATGAACTACTCGCTGGTCACCTGGTCCAACAAGCAGAAGCTGGACAGCTCGTTCGACCGCGGTGAGCCGTTCGACCTGAGTCTCGGCGCGGGTGACGTCATCAAGGGCTGGGACCAGGGCCTCGAAGGGATCAAACAGGGCGCGCGGCGGCTGCTGATCATCCCGCCGGACCTCGGCTACGGGAAGGGCGGCAACGGCATCCAGCCGAACGAGACCCTGGTGTTCGTCACCGACGCGGTGAGCGTCCCGACAAACAAGGGCTGAGTTCTCGCCCGGGAGTGTCATGAAAGGGTCGTTCCTGACGAAATTCGTCAGGAACGACCCTTTCATGACATCTAGGCGACCGGGCCGGCGTACTCCCAGGTGAGCAGGGTGATCTCCAGGCCCTTCTCGACCTTCGCTTCCGGAGGCACGTCGGTCAGGGCGTAGCCGACGCGGCGCGCGACGGCCTCGCTCGCCGCGTTCTCGGCGTCGATCTGCAGCTTGAGCGGGCTCAGCCCGAGCTCCAGCGCGTACGCGGTGAGCACCCGCAGCGAACGCGCCGCCAGATCCTGCCCGCGATGTGCGGGGCCGACGGCGTAGCCGAGTTCGGCGGGCCCCGAGAGGCCCTCCTTCAGCAACAACACCACCTCGCCGAGTGGCTCGCCGCTGTCGGTCGTGATGGCCAGCCGCAGCCCCTTGCCGTCCGCGCGGCTGCTGACGTACTTCGCGTAGTGCGCCTTCGCCGCCACCTCGTCGAAGGGGGACGGCAACGGCGTGAAGCGCGCGACGGCGGCATTGTCGAACAGCCCCGGCATGAACGCGACGTCGCCTTCGATCCACTCCCGCAGCACGAGCCCCTCGCCGATGAGCCGGACATCCTCCGGCCAAGGCGCCGTCACGGGATCAGCAGGAGCTTGCCGGTGGTGCGCCGCCCCTGAAGGTCCTCGTGCGCCTGACGGGCGTCGGCCAGCGGGTAGCGGCCGCCGATCCGGATGTTCAGCGAACCGTCCTGGACGGCGGCGAACAGTTCGTTCACCCGCCACTCCAGCTCCTCGCGCGTGAGCACGTAATGCGCGGAGGTCGGGCGGGTGAGGTACACCGAGCCGCTGCGGTTGAGCAGCTGCGGGTCGATCGGCGGCACCGGGCCGCTGGCCGCGCCGTAGAGGGCGAGCAGGCCGCGGATCTTCAGGCTCGCCAGGCTGCCGTCCACAGTGGACTTGCCGACGCCGTCGTAGACCACCGCGACCCCCTTGCCGCCGGTGAGGTCACGGGCGGCCTTGGCGAAGTCGACCTGGTCGTAGCGGATGACGTCGTCCGCGCCCGCCTGCTTGGCGAGTTCGGCCTTCTCGTCGGTGGAGACGGTGCCGATCACCCGCGCGCCGCGTGCCTTGGCCAGCTGGACCAGCAGCAGGCCCATCCCGCCCGCGGCGGCGTGGATCAGCACGTCGTCGCCCGCCTTGACCTCGTAGGTCGAGGCGATCAGCGCGTGCGCGGTGACACCCTGGAGCATCGTCGCGGCGGCGGTCTCCTCGGACACGCCGTCCGGGATCTTCACCGCGACCGCGGCGGGGAGCACCCGGCGCTGGGCGTAACTGCCCAGCGAACCCTGCCAGGCGACCCGGTCGCCGACGGCGAACCCGGCCACGTCCGCGCCGATCGCGGCCACCGTGCCCGCGCCTTCCATGCCCAGGATGAACGGCGTGTCGATGGGGTAGATGCCCTCGCGGTGGTAAGTGTCGATGTAGTTGACGCCCGCCGCGGCGACGTCCACGAGCAGTTCCCCGGCGCCGGGTTCGTCCACCTCGACTTCTGACAGCTCAAGGACTTCGGGACCGCCGGTCCGCCGGATCTGCACTGCCGTGGGCATACGTCCTCCTCGTTCAGGGTCGTTCCGACCGGGACAACTATGGCCGACGCCACGGTTATTCCGCGTCCCGGGCCTTTCGCGGTTAAGCTCGGCCCGTGGCTGAGACCGAAGAGAAGACCGAGACCGCCGCCCCCACGTCGCGCCAGGTCGCGGCCGCCCGCGACTTCGTGAAGCGGCACGGGAAGCCGTCGCGCGCGGTGGTGGAGAACATCGGCCGGATCGGCGCCCGGGTCGTGCTCGTGGGCGCGGACGGCGCGCTCGGCGACGTCGTCGTCGCCTCCACGGACGCGGGCGACGCGCTGGTCGAGGCCGTCGAAGATCTCGAACCCGCCGAGTGGGACAGCGAGACCGTGAAGGCCACCAAGATCGGTGCCGAGCACCGCCGCCGGATGGCGGGCAAGTGAGCGGTTCCGCGATCCTCGTTTCCTGCTCCGCACTGCCCGAAGGCGACGGCGACGAACACGCCGTCCCCGAGGCGCTGGCCGACCTCGGCTTCAAGACCCGTTGGGCGGCCTGGGACGACACGACCGTCGACTTCGGCGCCGCGGACATCGTCGTGCCGCGCGCCACTTGGGATTACGCCGAGCGCCGCGACGAGTTCCTGTCCTGGGCCGAATCCGTGCCCACGCTGGCCAATTCGGCCGTGGTCGCGCGGTGGAACACCGACAAGTCCTATCTGGCCGAACTCGGCGACGCCGGAGTCGCCATCGTGCCGACGACTCTGATCGAGCCGGAGGACGACGCCCCGCGCTGGCCGAAGGGCGACTTCGTGCTGAAGCCCGCGATCGGTGCCGGTTCCCGTGGTGCCGGGAAGTTCACTTCCGGCGCCGCCGCCGTGGCGCATCTGCAAAGCCTCCACGCCGAGGGCCACACCGCGGTGCTGCAGCCGTATCAGTCCAGTGTGGACACCGAGGGCGAACTCGCGCTGGTGTACCTGGGCGGCGTGTACTCGCACGCGTTTTCGAAGGCCGCGATGCTGGGCAGGGAACTCGACGAATCCGGTTTGTACGTCACGGAAAAGCTCGCACCCGTCCAGCCTGCCGCGAAGTTCCGCGCACTGGCCGAAGACGTTCTGGACGCGACGTCGGCGTTGCTCGGCATCCTGCGCGCGGAGCTGCTTTACGCCCGCGTCGACCTCGTCACCGGCCCGGACGGGAGGCCGCTGCTGCTGGAACTGGAGCTCGTCGAGCCCTCGCTCGGCTTCCGGCAGACCGACGATTCCGCCGCCTGGCGCTTCGCTTCCGCCGTGCGGCAGCAACTCTCCTGACACGGTCACCAGAAGTGTCATGAAAGGGTCGTTCAGGACAAATTTCGTCCTGAACGACCCTTTCATGACATCCGGCGGGGAAGAACGCTAGGCGGGCTTCACGCGCTTCGCCGCCAGCCGCTCCGGCTTCGGCCACCGCACGTCCCGCGCCCACCCGAACTTCTCGAACAGCCAGATCACCCGCGCCGACACGTCGACCTGTCCGCGCAGGACACCGTGCCGCGCGCAGGTCGGGTCGGCGTGGTGGGAGTTGTGCCACGACTCGCCCATGGACAGGATCGCCAGCGGCCAGAAGTTCGCCGCCTTGTCACGACTGGCGAACGGGCGCTCGCCGATCAGGTGGCAGATCGAGTTCACCGACCAGCTGACGTGGTGCAGGAACGCGATCCGGACCAGCCCGGCCCAGAAGAACCCGGTCACCGCACCCCACCAGGACCAGCTGAGCAGTCCGCCGAGCACCGCGGGCAGCGCGAGACTGAGCGTGATCCACAGCCAGAAGTAGCGGTTCACCACGCGAAGATCCTTGTCGGCCACCAGATCCGGCGCGAAGCGCTCGTAGTTGGTCACCTCGCGGCTGAACATCCAGCCCATGTGCGAGTGCCAGAACCCGCGCAGCAGCGCCTTGGGCGTCGTCCCGAACAGCCAGGGGGAGTGCGGGTCGCCTTCGCGGTCGGCGAAGGCGTGGTGGCGACGGTGGCTGGCCACCCAGAAGATGACCGACCCCTGCACCGCGAAGCCCCCGGCGATGGCGAGCGCGACCCGAAGCGGCCGTCCTGCCTTGAACGCGCCATGGGTGAAGTAGCGGTGGTAGCCGACGGTCACCCCGAGCGTCCCGAGGGTGTAGAACACCGCCGCCAGCGCGAGATCGATCCAGCTCATGCCCCAGCCCCACACGATCGGCACGGCGGCGAGCAGTGCGACGAACGGGACCAGCAGGAACGTCTTGAGTATCAGCATCTCGCCGGAGCCCCGGCGGTGCGAGATCAATGGTTTCGACTGGGTCGCCCCAGGCGCGGGATCGGTGCTGGCGGTCATGCGACACCTCGTGCCTCGACTCGGTGGTCCCCCCGTGTGGGGCACCCTGCGAAGCGTAAGCGCTTCGTCTGGCTGGCATGCCGCCTGGGGGTTACGTCCGGTTTGCCACGGGGTCAGTTCGAGGTGGCGAGTTCGCGTTCCGGCGCCGTGGCCGAGAGGACGGGACCGCGATCGCGTGAGCCGCACCACAGCGCCGCCGTCGAGACGATCACCAGCGCGGAGCCGAGGACGTGGAACGAGACCAGCGCCTCCGGCACGCCCAGGGCGTACTGCACCGAGCCCAGGATGCCCTGTAGGAGCGCGATGACCCACACGATGGTGTATCGCCGCCACAACCGCTTCGGCGTCTCGCCACGCATCAGCTGGAGCCCGAAGACGGCCAGCACGATCAGGTAAGCCACCAGCAGTCCGCCGTGGACCTGGGTGAGCGTCTCGATCGGGGCCTGGAACCGGTGGGTGCCGGGGTCGCCGCCGTGCGGGCCCGCGCCGGTCACGGTGGTTCCCGCCACGAGGACGGCCCACATCGCCGCGGCGAGCACGATCAGCGTCTTGCGGCCCGCGTCCGGGATCAGCCAGCGGGCGGGTTCGTCACCCTCGTTGAACGCGCGCAGCAGCAGGACCGCGAGCCACACCAGGGGAGTGGAGGCCAGGAAGTGGAGCGCGACGGTCCACCATTCGAGTTTGGCGAGCACGGTGATGCCCCCGACGACGGCCTGCAGCATCACGCCGGCGGGCATCGTCCAGGCCAGCTTCACCAGACGACGGCGGCTCGGGTGCTCGATCTGCACGCGCCACGCGGTGATCACGCACAGCGCGGCGACGGCGATGACGACGCCGGTCAGCATCCGGTTGCTGAACTCGATCCACTGGGTGAGCGCGTCGAATTCGGGATGCGCCACGGGCACGATGCTGCCTTCGACGCACTGGGGCCAGGTCGGGCAGCCGAGGCCCGAGCCGGTGACCCGGACGACCGAGCCGGTCACGCCGATTCCGGCCTGGGCGATCACCGCCGCTATCGCGACCGCTCGCTGGATCGCGAACGAGGGATACGGCAGACGCGCTACAAGGCTCTGGAACGGCACGCGCTCGATGCTAGAACGCCCTTCCTGAGAGCGTTCCACCGGCTACACGCGGTGTGTCGGCCGCCTCAAGTGAGCTTCGTGGTCTTGCTCGCCAGCGCGCCCGCGACGGCACCCCAGCCGACCAGGACCGCGAACGGGCCCCAGCCGAACGAACCGTCCAGCAGCACCGATCGCAGGCCTTCGGCGAGCGCGCCCGAGGGCAGCAGCTCGACGACCGTCGCGAGCCCGGACGGCATCGTCGACGGCGCCAGCAGGATGCCGCCCGCGAGCAGCAGTACGAACCAGACGATGTTCGCCAGCGCCAGCACGGCCTCCGCGCGCAGCGCCCCGCCGAGCAGCAGGCCCAGCGCGCCGAACGCGAGCGTGCCGACGATCAGGAACGGGAACGCGCCGAGGAGCCCGCCCAGCGAAGGCGACCAGCCCAGCAGCGCGGCCACCGCACCGAGGATCACGGCCTGCAGCGCGACCACCACCAGTGCGGCGGCCACTCGGCCCGCGACGAGCAGCCAGCGGGGCAGCGCGGTGGCGGAAAGCCGTTTGAGGACGCCGTACCGGCGGTCGAAGCCCAGTGCGATGGCCTGCCCGGTGAACGCGGACGACATCACCGCCAGCGCCAGGATCCTCGGGGTGATCCAGTCCACTTTGGACGACGAGCCGAGTTGCGCCGACGGCAGGATGTCCAGCAGCGACAAGCCGATCAGCAGCGCGAGCGGGATGAGCAGGGTCAGCAGGATCTGCTCGCCGTGGCGCAGCGTCAGGCTCGCCTCGACCTTCGCGTGCGTGCGCAGCATCTTGCCGAGCGAACCGCGACCGGGGGCCGGGGTGAACGTGCCCGGGGCGAACCGGGGGGCGGGTGTCGTGGTCATGCTCGCAGTTCCCGTCCGGTCAGCTCCAGGAAGACCTCTTCCAGCGTGCGCCTGCCGACCTGCAGTTCCTCGGGCATGACGCCCTGCTGCGCGCACCACGCCGTCACCGTCGACACCACCTGCGGGTCGATCGGGCCCTCGACGAGGTACGTCCCCGGCGCAGACTCGCGCACGAGGTGGCCCTCGGGCAGCGCCGCTGTCAGCAGAGCGGTGTCGAGCCGCGTACGGGCCTTGAAACGCAGCTGCGCGGCTTCGCCCGCGTCGACGGTCAGCGACTGCGGAGACCCTTCGACGACGACCTTGCCGTGGTCCACGATCACCACGGTGTCGGCCAGCGTTTCGGCTTCTTCCATCAGATGGGTGGTGAGCAGCACGCTGACCCCGTCGGCCCGCAGCGCCGCGAGCAGATCCCAGACCAGGCGGCGGGCCTGCGGGTCCATCCCGGCCGTCGGCTCGTCGAGGAAGAGCAGCTCCGGACGGCCGACGAGCGCGCAGGCGAGGGACAGCCGTTGCTGCTGCCCGCCGGAAAGCCGTTTGAACGGCGTCTTGCGCGCTCCCGAAAGACCGAGGATGTCCAGCAGCCAGGCCGGATCCAGCGGATTCGCCGCACACGCGGCGACCAGCCCGAGCATCTCGTCGGCGCGGACGCCGGGATACGCGCCGCCGCCCTGGGGCATCACGCCGATCCGCGGCCGCAGCGCCGGACCTTCCCGCGACGGGTCCAAGCCCAGCACACGGACTTCGCCGTCGTCAGGCCGCAGGAAGCCTTCGCAGATCTCGACGGTGGTGGTCTTGCCGGCCCCGTTCGGGCCGAGCAGAGCGAGCAGAGTGCCGCGTTCCATCCGCAGGTCGAGTCCCTCGACGGCGGTGGTGGATCCGTAGCGTTTCAGCAGCCCGGTGATCTCGACGGCGGGGGCGTTCACGACAGGTCACGATACGGCGTCACGCCCGGACCGAATGCTCCGGGGACGGTCTGGACAGCAGCAGCGGTGAGAGGCGGTGGACGACGAACAGCCCCAGCAGCGTGACGACCCCCGCGGCGGCCCACGCGAACGGCAGGACGAAGCCGCGGCCTTCGAAGGTGCTTCCCGTCGTCGGCAGCAGGAAAGGCAGGACGGCGGTGACGATCGTCGCGGCGATGCGGAACCGCGAGGTCCCCGCCGCCGCGGCGAGCGGGATGATCGCCCACAGCAGGTACCACGGCTGCAGCGCCACGTGCAGCACCATCACCGCGCCCAGCGAGACACCGAGGCCGATGATCGGCCGGTAACGCCATTTGAAGCTGTCCCAGAGGAACTTGACCGTCACCGCGCCCGCGACGAGATAGCCGAGCGCGCCGAGGATCGGCACCATCGCGTTGGTGTGGTTGCCGAGGCCGAGCGCGATGCCGAGGACCCCGCCGAGCGCGGCGAGTTCCGACGTCGGTGAGATCCAGGAGCGCACCAGGCCGGGTGTCCCGAGCGCGCCGACCCAGCCGAAGCCGAGGCCGGTGCCGTAACAGACCGCGACAAGCACCACGCCGAACAGCAGCGCCATCGGCACCGCCGCGGTGACCAGGTCCTTGATCCGGCCGTGCCAGCGTCTGGCCACCATCACCGTGAAGAACGGCAGCGCCAGGATCGCGTTCAGTTTCACCGCGACGCCGAGGGTGATGAGCACGACCCCGAGCCCGATGTACAGCAGTTCGCCCTTGGCCAGCGGTGGCGGTTCGTCGTTCTTGAACCGCACCGGCATCCGCTGGAGGCCGACCTCCAGCCCGGCCACCATGAGCCCGATGGCCAGCGCGTCGTTGTGGGCGCCCGCGACGAAGTGGAAGATCAGCAGCGGGTTCGCCGCGCCGAGCCACAGCGCGGTGGCGGGCTGCACGCCGAACCGCTTGGCCAGCCGGGGCAGCGCCCAGATGATCAGGATGACGCCGATCAGCGCGAGCCCGCGCTGCAGCAGCACCCCGGTGACGATGTTGCCGCTGCTCAGCGGGGCGAGCCAGCCGCCGAGGCGCAGCAGCAGCGGACCGTAGGGCGCCGGGGTCTCGCGCCACATGTTGGAGACACCCGAGGTCAGCGGGTCGGAGACGCCGAGCGCTTCGGCCGGGCCGAGGGAGTACGGGTCCATGCCGCGGGCGACGATCTCGCTCTGCGCGAGATAGCTGTAGACGTCGCGCGAGAACAGCGGCGGGATGAACAGCAGCGGCGCGCACCAGAGCGCGATGGTGCGGGCGAGCTGGCCCTGGGTGGCTAGGCGGCGGCGCGCCGGCTGGGCGAACCGGCCGAGGAGCAGCCAGCTCAGCACGATGATCGCCATCCCGGCCAGGCCCATCGCGAGCGAGACCATGGGGATCCGGGTGAACAGCCGCAGGACCGGGATCTCCTGCACCGGGTTGATCACCGGTGCGGCGCCCGCGCCGAGCGAACCGAGCGCGAGGAACAGGGAACCGACCGCGCCGAACCGGCGGACGACGTTCAGCCCGCGCAGTTCCTTGTCGTCGAGCGGCTCCGGTTCGCGTGGGTGACCGGGGGAGAGCGTCGCCACCGACCCCGCCGCCGAATCCTTCTCCGGCCCTGCTTCGTCCGTGTCCCGCCGTGCCGGGTGATCGCCCACTGCCACGCACGAAGGGTAGCGATGCCGGGAACAGACCGAGCGGGTACGTGGTTACCCCTGTGCTTTCGCCGGCAGACGTGACCCACGCCACTCCGTGAGGCACCCCTCTTTGCCGTCTCCCCGGAAATACGTCACACTTGTGTTGTGAAAAAGACGGGGACGCGGAACGAGGCCGGTGGCGACATGTCGCACGCCGACGTTCAGCCTGTCCCCGTGCAGGTCGGCCCCGAGGGCCGGACCAGGCACGAAGTGGCCCGCTTGCTGCTGGAACAGGGTCCGATGACCGCCGTCGTGGTGGCCGAGCAGCTGGGGATCAGCGCCGCCGCCGTCCGTCGTCATCTCGACGCCCTGCTCGCCGATGGCGAGGCCGAAACCCGGGACGCGCCCCGGCGCGGCCCGCGCGGACGAGGCCGCCCCGCCAAGAACTTCCTCCTGACCGAGGCCGGTCGTGCCCGGTTCGGGCACGCCTACGACGACCTCGCGTCCTCGGCCATCCGGTTCCTCTCCGAACACGCCGGCGAGGACGCCGTGAAAGCCTTCGCCGAGGCTCGTGTCGCTTCGCTGGTCGGCCCGCATCAGGAAGCGATCACGCAGCACACGGACCCCGCCGCCCGCGCCGAGGCCCTCGCTGCGGCGCTGACCAGGGAGGGTTACGCTGCGTCGACCCGTCAGGTCGGTGTCGGCGAACAGCTTTGCCAGCACCATTGCCCGGTCGCCCACGTCGCCGCCGAGTTCCCTCAGTTGTGTGAAGCCGAAACCGAGGCTTTCGCGGAACTTCTGGGTACTCACGTGCAGCGACTGGCGACCATCGCACGCGGTGACAACGCGTGCACCACACACGTACCCGTCGTTTCGGCGGGTCACCCGGCCACACCCCGGCCGGGAAGCACGGCGCCCTCTCCTGGGCGCACAGCACGGATCCCGAATGGAGGGAAACCCGCATGACTGCCGCTGCCGAGCAGCGCACTCCCACCACCGCGCCCATGAGCCAGGAAGAGACCATCGAGTCCCTTGGCAAGTACGCGTTCGGCTGGGCGGACTCCGACGAGGCGGGCGCCAGCGCCCGTCGAGGACTGAACGAGGACGTCGTCACCGACATCTCCTCGAAGAAGTCCGAGCCGGAGTGGATGCGCGAAGCGCGACTGAAGGCGCTCAAGCTCTTCGATCTGAAGCCCATGCCCAACTGGGGTGCGGACCTCTCCGGGATCGACTTCGACAACATCAAGTACTTCGTGCGGTCCAGTGAGAAGCAGGCTACTTCCTGGGAAGAGCTGCCCGAGGACATCAAGAACACGTACGACAGGCTCGGCATCCCCGAGGCGGAGAAGCAGCGCCTCGTCGCCGGTGTCGCCGCGCAGTACGAGTCCGAGGTCGTCTACCACTCGATCCGCGAGGATCTGGAGGCTCAGGGCGTCCTGTTCCTGGACACCGACACCGCGCTCAAGGAGCACCCGGAGCTCTTCAAGGAGTACTTCGGCTCCGTGATCCCGGCCGGGGACAACAAGTTCTCCGCGCTGAACACGGCGGTGTGGTCCGGCGGCTCGTTCATCTACGTCCCCAAGGGCGTCAAGGTGGACATCCCGCTGCAGGCCTACTTCCGGATCAACACCGAGAACATGGGTCAGTTCGAGCGGACCCTGATCATCGTCGACGAAGACGCCTACGTGCACTACGTCGAGGGTTGCACCGCGCCGATCTACCAGTCCGACTCGCTGCACTCGGCGGTCGTGGAGATCATCGTGAAGAAGGGCGCCCGCTGCCGTTACACGACCATCCAGAACTGGTCGAACAACGTCTACAACCTGGTCACCAAGCGCGCCAAGTGCGAAGAGGGCGCGACCATGGAGTGGATCGACGGCAACATCGGTTCCAAGGTCACGATGAAGTACCCGTCCGTGTTCCTCATGGGCGAGCACGCCAAGGGCGAGGTCCTCTCGGTCGCGTTCGCGGGCGAAGGCCAGCACCAGGACGCGGGCGCGAAGATGGAGCACCTGGCGCCGCACACCTCCTCGACCATCGTGTCGAAGTCGGTGGCGCGCGGCGGTGGCCGTACCTCCTACCGCGGTCTGATCAAGATCGCGAAGCGGGCGCATCACTCGCGCTCCAGCGTGGTCTGTGACGCGCTGCTGGTCGACACGATCTCGCGGTCGGACACGTACCCGTACGTCGACATCCGCAACGACGAGGTCTCCATGGGCCACGAGGCGACCGTCTCGAAGGTCAGCGAAGACCAGATGTTCTACCTCATGTCGCGCGGTCTCGACGAGGCCGAGGCCATGGCGATGATCGTGCGCGGGTTCGTCGAGCCCATCGCGCGTGAGCTGCCGATGGAGTACGCGCTCGAGCTGAACCGCCTGATCGAGCTTCAGATGGAAGGGTCCGTCGGCTAGTCATGTCGGTTACCGAGAACAACGTTTCCGAAGCGATGCGCGAGGGCGTGGTCATCCCGGCCACGTCCCGCGCGGAGCGGTTCACCTCTCACGACGTCGAGGCCTTCGAGGTCCCCGGCGGCCGTGAGGAGAACTGGCGCTTCACTCCGATGAAGCGGCTGCGCGGCCTGCACGACGGGTCCGCCACCGCTTCGGGTTCGGCGACCCTGGAATCCGACGCCGCGCCCGAACTGAAGATCGAGCAGGTCGGCAGGGACGACGAGCGCCTCGGCGTCGCGGGTGTCCCGAGCGACCGGATCGCCGCGCAGGCCTACTCGTCGTTCACCGAGGCCACCGTCATCACGGTGCCCAAGGAGACCAAGGCGTCGAAGCCGTCGACGGTGAAGATCTCCGGTCCCGGCGAGGGCGAGGTCGCCTACGGCCACCTGCAGGTCCGCGCCGAGCAGTTCTCCGAGGCCGTCATCGTCCTCGACCACGTCGGCTCCGGCACCTACGCCGACAACGTCGAGTTCGTCATCGGCGATTCGGCGAACGTGACCGTGGTCAGCGTCCAGGACTGGGCCGACGACGCGGTGCACGTCTCCGAGCAGCACCTCAAGCTCGGCCGCGACGCCACGCTCAAGCACATCGTCATCACCCTGGGCGGTGACCTGGTCCGCGTCTCGCCGACGGCGACCTTCGCCGACAAGGGCGGCGACGTCGAGATGCTCGGCCTGTACTTCGCGGACGAAGGACAGCACCAGGAACACCGTCTCTTCGTCGACCACGCGGTGCCGAACTGCAAGTCGCGCGTGATGTACAAGGGCGCGCTGCAGGGCGACGGCGCGCACACCGTGTGGGTCGGCGACGTGCTGATCCGCGCGGCGGCCGAAGCGACCGACACTTACGAGCTCAACCGCAACCTGGTGCTGACGCCGGGCGCGCGGGCGGACTCGATCCCGAACCTGGAGATCGAGACCGGCGAGATCGAAGGCGCCGGCCACGCGAGCGCGACGGGAAGGTTCGACGACGAGCAGTTGTTCTACCTCCAGTCGCGCGGAATCGGCGAAGACGCCGCGCGTCGGTTGGTCGTGCGCGGGTTCTTCCACGAGATCCTGGTCAAGATCGGCGTTCCCGAGGTGCGCGAGCGTCTCGAGGCCGCGATCGAAGCCGAACTCGAAGCCGTGGGCGTCTGAGCCCCCGTCCGTCCACATCAGACTTTTAGGAAAGAAATGCCTACGCTGGAAATCAAGGATCTGCACGCCTCGGTCACGACCGAGGAGGGCCCCAAGGAGATCCTCAAGGGCGTCAACCTGACCATCAAGTCGGGCGAGACCCACGCGATCATGGGCCCCAACGGTTCGGGCAAGTCCACGCTGTCCTACGCCATCGCCGGTCACCCCAAGTACGAAGTCACCTCCGGGCAGGTCCTGCTCGACGGTGAGGACGTGCTGGAGATGAGCGTCGACGAGCGCGCCCGCGCGGGCCTGTTCCTCGCCATGCAGTACCCGGTCGAGGTACCGGGCGTGTCCATGTCCAACTTCCTCCGTACCGCGGCCACCGCGGTCCGTGGCGAGGCTCCCAAGCTGCGCCACTGGGTCAAGGAGGTCAAGGAGGAGATGGGCAAGCTGGAGATCTCGTCCGAGTTCGCCGAGCGTTCGGTGAACGAGGGCTTCTCCGGCGGCGAGAAGAAGCGCCACGAGATCCTGCAGCTGGCGCTGCTCAAGCCGAAGATCGCCATCCTCGACGAGACCGACTCGGGCCTCGACGTCGACGCGCTGCGCGTCGTGTCCGAGGGCGTCAACGAGTTCAAGGCCAACAACGACGCCGGCGTCATGCTGATCACGCACTACACGCGGATCCTGCGGCACATCACGCCCGACTTCGTGCACGTCTTCGCCGGCGGCAAGATCGTCGAGTCCGGCGGCCGTGAGCTCGCGGACGAGCTGGAGGAGAACGGGTACGTCAAGTACACCGGCTCCACCGAGACCGCCGCCGTCTGATCACCGATTTCGCGACTACACCGAGAGGAGTTGGCCCGATGACCACCACCACGGCTAACTCTGTACCGCTGGACATAGCGGCCATCAGGGCCGACTTCCCGATCCTGACCCGCACGGTGCGGGACGGGAAACCCTTGGTGTATCTGGATTCCGGTGCGACGTCCCAGAAACCGGCGCAGGTGCTCGAAGCCGAGCGCCGGTTCCTGGAGACCTCGAACGCCGCGGTGCACCGCGGCGCGCACCAGCTCGCCGAGGAGGCGACCGACGCCTACGAATCCGCCCGCGTGCGGATCGCGGAGTTCGTCGGCGCCTCCCCGCACGAGCTGGTGTTCACCAAGAACGCCACCGAGGGCA
Organism: Amycolatopsis sp. NPDC102522; assembly: GCF_055584485.1. Lineage (NCBI taxonomy): Bacteria > Bacillati > Actinomycetota > Actinomycetes > Pseudonocardiales > Pseudonocardiaceae > Amycolatopsis > Amycolatopsis sp. NPDC102522. The sequence goes on from NZ_JBVJLY010000005.1 coordinate 174,653, forward strand.
TCAACCTCGTCGCCTACGCGATGAGCAACGCCGCCACGGCCGGTCCCGGGGCCGAGCGGTTCAAGATCGGTCCCGGTGACGAGATCGTCATCACCGAGATGGAACACCACGCGAACCTGGTGCCGTGGCAGCAGCTCTGCCAGCGCACCGGCGCGACGCTGAAGTGGTTCTCCGTCACCGCCGACGGTCGTCTCGATCTGTCCAATGTGGACGAGCTGATCACCGAACGGACCAAGGTGCTCGCGTTCACGCACCAGTCCAACGTGCTCGGCACGATCAACCCGGTCAAGTTCCTGGTGGAGAAGGCCCGCAAGGTCGGCGCGCTGGTCGTGCTGGACGCCTGCCAGTCGGTGCCGCACTTCCCCGTGGACCTCCACGACCTGGACGTCGACTTCGCCGCTTTCGCCGGGCACAAGATGGTCGGCCCGTACGGCATCGGCGTCCTCTACGGCCGCCGCGAGCTGCTCGAAGCGATGCCGCCGTTCCTGACCGGTGGCTCGATGATCGAGATGGTCCGCATGGAGCAGACCACGTTCGCCGCGCCGCCGCAGCGGTTCGAGGCGGGCACGCCGATGACGTCGCAGGCCGTCGGCCTCGGCGCGGCCGCCGACTACCTGTCGGCGATCGGCATGGACCGGGTCGCCGCGCACGAGCACCTCCTCACCGAGGCGGCGCTGACCGGCCTCGGCGAGATCCCGGGTGTGCGGATCATCGGCCCCACCGACATGGCCGACCGCGGCGGACTGGTTTCGTTCGTCATCGACGGCGTCCACCCGCACGACTCGGGCCAGGTGCTGGACAGCCTCGGCGTCGCCGTCCGCGTCGGGCACCACTGCGCGTGGCCGCTGCACCGGGCCTGCTCGGTCCCGGCGACCGTGCGCGCGTCGTTCTACGTCTACAACACACTGTCCGAAGTGGACGCTCTGGTGAACGGTGTGCGCGAGGCGCAGAAGTTCTTCGGGGTGGCCTGATGAACCTGGAGAGCATGTACCAGGAGATCATCCTGGACCACTACAAGAACCCGCACGGCCGCGGCCTTCGCGAGCCGTTCGACGCCGAGTCGTTCCAGGTCAACCCGACCTGCGGCGACGAGGTGACCCTGCGGGTGAAGGTCGACGACGGGAAGGTCGCCGACATCTCCTACGACGGACAAGGCTGCTCGATCAGCCAGGCGTCCACGTCGGTCTTGACGGATCTCGTCGTCGGGCACACCGTGGAGGAGGCGTTCACCACCATGGACGCCTTCGTCGAGCTGATGCAGGGCAAGGGTCAGATCGAGCCGGACGAGGAAGTGCTGGAGGACGGCATCGCCTTCGCGGGCGTCGCCAAGTACCCGGCACGCGTGAAGTGCGCCCTGCTCGGATGGATGGCGTTCAAGGACGCCGTCGCCCGCACGACCAACGGAGTTGAGACGGCATGACCGAACAGCAGACCGAAACCCGCGAGGGGCGCACGGCCGCCGACCTCGACGCCGAGACCACCGCCGCCGCGGACACCGCCGACCTGGCGAAGGTCGAGGACCTCGAAGAGGCGATGCGCGACGTCGTCGACCCCGAACTCGGCATCAACGTCGTCGACCTGGGGCTCGTCTACGGCATCCACGTGGAGCCGGACAACACCGCCACCATCGACATGACCCTGACGTCCGCGGCCTGCCCGCTGACCGACGTCATCGAGGACCAGACCGGTGCCGCGCTCGTCGGCGGGGGAACGGGACTGGTCAAGGACTTCCGGATCAACTGGGTCTGGATGCCGCCGTGGGGCCCGGAGAAGATCACCGAGGACGGCCGCGAGCAGCTGCGGGCGCTCGGCTTCACCGTCTGACCCCCGTTTTTCGCGCCTGCGCGCCAGGAAAGGCCCGTTACTTGCAAATTTTGCAAGTAACGGGCCTTTCATAGCATCGGTGAGGGTGGTGCGGCACCGAACTCGCGTGATCAAGCCCGGAACTCGCGTGATCAGAGGCGTGACTCGCGTGAACAGACCCGGAACACTCGAGTTCGGCCTCCAATCACGTGAGTTCCGTGCCCAATCACGCGAGTGCGGTCCCTGATCACGCGAGTGACGCCTTCGACCTGGCTGCGAACGGAACCCCTTGCGTATAACGCCCTATACCTCGCCCCGGGAGTTCGCCCGGCCGGTGTCTGCTTGGGTTACGGGATGATCCGGTCCATCTCCCTTTTCGCGCTCGCGGCCCTGCTGGAGATCGGCGGCGCCTGGCTGATCTGGCAGGGCGTCCGGGAACATCGCGGCTACCTCTGGATCGGTGCGGGCGTCGTCGCGCTGGGCCTCTACGGCTTCGTCGCGACATTGCAGCCCGACGCGAACTTCGGCCGCATCCTCGCCGCGTACGGCGGGGTGTTCGTCGCGGGTTCGCTGGCGTGGGGGATGGTCGCCGACGGCTACCGGCCGGACCGTTACGACGTGCTCGGCGCGTTGATCTGTCTCGCCGGGGTCGGGGTCATCATGTACGCGCCCCGAGGCTGAGCGTTCGCCGGAAACTGTCGGCCACCGGCGCTAGGGTGTGCCGTGACCGAAACGGACTTCCCCGCTCCGCCTGCCGACAGACCCGGGCCGAAGCGAAGATTCTCCCCGCTCCTGCTCGTGATGATCCTGGTGGCGATCGTCGGCGTGGGCACCGGAGGGTACGGTTTCTGGACCCTGATGAGCTACCGCATGGTGAGTGTTCCGGGCGAAGCGATGACGCCCACGATCAAGCCGGGCCAGGTCGTGTTGTACCGCTGGACGGATCTCCCCGAGATTCACCGCGGCGAGGTCGTCCTCATGGATCTTTCCGCGTTCCCGGACTCGGCTCCCGGCGAAGGCCGGGCCGTCAAGCGGGTGATCGGCGTCGGTGGTGATCAGGTCGTCTGCTGTACGAACGACAACCTGATCACCGTCAACGGGAAGCCGGTCAAAGAGCCGTACGCCGAAGACGACAACGGTTACGGCCGCAAGGAGTACCGGCCGTTCAGCGTCCAGGTGCCGCCGGACACGGTGTTCGTCGCCGGCGATCTGCGGAACAATTCGCGGGACTCACGGATCTACGTCGGCATGCCGGGCGATGGCGCCGTGCCGCTGTCGAAGGTGAGCGGAATCGTCGTCGGGCTGGGGAGCACTCTCGCCGCTGAGCCCTTTCCGCGGACCACCGCTTTCGTCGAGGCAGGACTGCCGGGCGATCCCTTGTCCGACACCGGGTTCCGTACTTCGCGGCTGCTGATCTTCGCCGGGATCGGGCTGGTCGTCCTCGGGGTCATCGGGGCGATCGTGAGCGTTGTCCGCTCCGCCGGAAAACGACGAAGAGCAGCCGCAATCCCACCAGCGCACTGACCACCAGCAGGTTGTAGCCGAACATCTGGTGCAGCGTGACACCCGGCAGGACCTCCGGGCCGGTCGCGCTGCTCAGCAGCAGCACCGCCATCAGCCCGGTGGCCGCGCCGACGAACGCCAGCAGGATCTCGTGCACCAGCCCGGTGACCACGTCGCGGTCGCGTTCGTCGGAGAACAGCCGGACGTTGACCGAAAGCCTGCCCTGCTCCAGCGCGCTGCCGATCCGGTCGACGCGGCGGGGCAGGCGGCGCAGCACCGGCAGGAGCGCCATCAGTTCGTTGGTGGCCGTGGAGCGCAGCGATTCCGGCCGCAGCCCGGCACCCACCTGCTCGGCGGCGTAGGCGCGGGATTCGACGACGATGTTGAATCCCGGCGCCAGCGCGGCGAGCGTTCCCTCCAGGGTGGCCAGTGCGCGGAACACCGCGGCGATCGGCGGGGGCACGCTGAGCCGGAAGTCGGCGATCACCCGGAACAGGTCGGTGAACATGTCCAGATCCGGGGCCTGCCCGTGGTTGAAATGCTTGGCCACCAAGGAACCCAGTGCCCGCTCCAGCCGTCGTTCCTCGATCTCGTCCGGCCGGTCGACGATCTCCAGCAGGCCGTCGCGCAACGCGGCCGGGTCGCCGCGGTCGAGGGCGAGGATGAGGTTCTGCAGCCCGCCGCGCAGGCCCGAGTCGAGCCGTCCGACGGAACCGAAGTCGAGCAGGCCCAGCCTGCCGTCGGTGAGCAGCAGGACGTTGCCGGGATGCGGGTCGGCGTGGAAGACGCCGCTGCCCATCACCTGGCCGAGCACGCAGCGGAGCATCGACCGCGCGAGGTTCGCCCGTTCCGCCGCCGGGACCTGGTCCTTGGCGGCGGCGAGCGGCTTGCCGTCGAGGCGCCGCATCACGAGGACCCGCTCGGTGGACAGTTCTTTGTGGACGGTCGGAAGAGCGACCTCGTTGCCGGGGTAGGCCGCGGCGACCGCTTCGATGTTCCTGGCCTCGGTCCGGAAATCGAGCTCTTCGACCAGCGCGTCGGCGAATCCCTCGGCGAGGTCGACGACGCCGAGCGAACGCGCCCAGTCCGCGCGCAGGTCCAGCGCGGCCGCGACCCGGCGGACGATGTCGAGGTCCTTCTCGACCAGTGCCTGCACCCCGGGCCGTTGCACCTTGACGACCACGTCCTGCCCGCCGCGCAGCTTCGCCCGGTAGACCTGCGCGATCGACGCGGCCGCGATCGGCTCCGGATCGAACTCGGCGAAGATCTCGTCCGGGTTCCCGCCCAGTTCCTCCCGCAGCACCGTGGCGACCTCGTCGGCGTCGGCGAAGGCAACCTGGTCCTGGAGCTTGCTCAGTTCGTCGATGAACACCTGCGGGAGCAGATCGGACCGCGTCGAGAGCAGCTGGCCGAGTTTCACGAACGTCACGCCGCCCTCCTCCAGCGCGCGCCGCAGCGAGCGCGCCAGTTTGGCGTGCCGGACCTGGGCGAGGCCGGATTCGCGGCGGCCGGTGAGATACCGGCCCAGGCCGTGTTTGATCGCGATCCGGGTGATCTGCGAGTACCGCCGCGTCCGGGCCACGCGGCGGCGCATCGACCGGATCCTGCCGATCAGCCCGAGCCCCGAACCGGAAGGCAGGACGAACTCCGCGACGAACAGGAAGATCAGCGTCGCCAGGAACGCGCTGCCCGCCACCGGGATGACCAGCCCGGCGAAGGCACTGCCCGCGTACATCAGCCGGGGGACCGCGGTGAGGATGCCGCCCGCGACCAGCCAGCCGAAGCCGGCGGCGCAGAACGCGCGGATCACGCCGATCCGCACGCCCAGCACGCGGCGGGCGGCGACCACGAGCGGCCACAGCATCAACGCGTAGGCGGGCAGGGTGAGCAGGCCGAGCAGCAGGTTCATGCCGATGAGGACATCACGCGCAGCCCGCGCGGGATTCCCGCTCCGGCGGGACGGTACTCACCCTTGAGAGGGAACGAACCCCGAAGTTGTACGTAGTGGTCGCTTCCTTGGGCGCGAACAGGACACCGAGAAGGGCCGTCGCCGCCGCGGCGAGGAAGCCGGCGCGAAGGTCGATGAGGTCGCCGAGGAGGCCGATGAGTGGTGCTCCGGCGGCCTGGCCGAGTGCCAGCATCAGAAAGGCCAAGCCGACACCGAACGCGGGCGCCGTCGGATAGGCCCTGGTCCCCCAGAGGATCAGCACACCGGTCAGTCCGATGTAGACGGCCCCGAAGAGCGCCGCCGCGATGATGAGCGCGGGGAGCGACCGGGTGGCGAGGGCGAAGAGCGCCGTCGCGACGGCGAACAGGACCATCCCCGCCGACCAGGTCCGGCGCAGTCCCGCTCGCGAGGTCAGCTCGGCGGTGAACGCGCCGGCCAGGCCGACAGCGCCGAGCACGATCCACACCACGGTCGAGGCTGTCTCGCCGAGCCCGCCGACGCTCACGGCGATGTCCCGGCCGAACGTCCAGATCGCCGCGCTGGCCAGGCCGAGCGTCGCGGCGGCGGGCAGCAGGCGTCCGGTGGCGGGCGGGAACAGTGGCGCCGGCAGGCCGCGTGCGCGATCCTCCTTGACCGGCGGCACGACGCGGGTGATCCACAGGGTCACCAGCGCCGACGCCGCGGCGAAGGCCCACCAGGCCAGCCGCCAATCGCCGAGCGCGAGCAGCGAGACCGGGCCCGAGATCAGCACGCCGAGCCCGGTTCCGGCGTTCACCACGGACTGGGCGCGGTCGCGGCGGGTCACCCGGACGACCCGCGAGACCGCGTCCGCGAGCGAGGGGGAGGCGAGGCCGGTGCTGGCTCCGGCGAGGACGACGCCGAGCGCGAGGACGGCGGCGTTCGGCGCGGCCGCGATCAGGGCGGTGCCGGCTGTCGCGGACAACCCGGCGGAGAGCGCGCCCGCCCGCGCGCCCCAGCGTGCCGTGACGGCGGTCGAGGCCATGACGGCCAGGCAGTACGCGACGTAACTGCCCGCCGCGATGGCGCCGAGCAGGCCGCCGTCGAGGCCGAATTCCGTCCGGAGCGTCGGCGCGAAGAGCCCGTACGCGTATCTCGCGAGCCCGTAGGAGACCGCGATCAGCGACAACCCGGCCGCGGTGAGCGTCAACTCGCGCTTGTACGAAGAAACCATCAGCTCGCCTCCAGATGTATACCGTTCGGTATACTCGGGGAGTGTTCCCGCATTTCGCGCTCAGGTCAACCGATCGGTATAGTCGAACCATGCTGACTCCAGCCGGCGAGCGTGTCCTGACTGCCGCGACCGAGCTCTTCTACCGGGAGGGCCTGAACGCGGTGGGCGTCGCGGCCGTGGCCGAGACCGCCGGCGTCACGAAAAAGACGTTGTACGCGTGCTTCGGGTCGAAGACGGAGCTCATCGTCGAGTACCTGCGACGGCGGCACGACGTCTGGTGGGCGTACCTCGAAGAGCGCCTGGCCGACGCCGATCCGCCCCGGGCGCTCGTGGTCTTCGACGCCTACATCGACCACCCCAAGCTCGGGAGCGACAGGGGGTGCGCGTTCCTCAACGCGGCCGCCGAACTGCCCGCCGGACATCCCGGGCTCGACGTGATCCGGCGGCACAAGGAAGCGGTGCGGGCGAAGTTCGCCGAACTCCTCCGTGAGGACGCCCCGGGCGCGGCCGACCCCGAGCGGCTCGCGGAGCAGCTTTTCCTCCTGCTGGAGGGCGCTGTCGCGCACACCGGCATCGACGGCGACGCGCACCGGGTCACGCTCGCGAGGGAGATCGCGGAGATACTGATGAGGGATCCGCGCGAGGTCGGCACACGCTAGAAAGAGCGCATGCGACTTTTCGGCCCGCTCGTGGACCGGGCGACCTACCGCCGGTGGGTCTACTTCATCCTCGGCGGCGCCCTCAGCGTGCCGTACGTGCTCTTCGCCGCCATCGTGGTGCCGTCGCTGCTGCCCCTCGTCGTGACGATGGGACGCGGGGTCGTCATCGCGATGATCACCGTCGTCCTGGTGGTGATCGCGTCGTCGTTCCTCCCCGCCGTCCGGGTGCTGGAAGGCGCGGCCGTGCGGGAACTGCTGGACGACCCGGTGCCAGGGGTGACATTCGGGCCCGCGGGGAGCTGGCCCGTCCGGCTGCGGTCGAGCGCGATGTTCCTGCTGCACGTGGCCACCGGTTGCGTCGTCAGCCTGGTGAGCCTGCTCGTCCCGGTCGCCTTCGGTTTCTCGGTCGCGGCGCCGTTCACCGGTCGGATAGCGCTGTCCACAGAGGACCCGATCACGGTGCCGAAAGGCTGGGCGAGCGCCTGGATCCCGGCGGCGTTCCTGCTCGGCCTCGTCGCGCTGGCGTACGTCGTCCGGATCGCCGGTGCGGTGCTGACCCGCTGCGCCAGGAGCCTGCTGGGGATCTCGGCCGCCGAGCGGATCGCCCAGCTGGAGAAACGCACCGAACAACTCGCCGAACGCAACAGACTCGCCCGCGAACTGCACGACTCGGTCGGGCACGCGCTGAGCGTCGTGACCATCCAGGCCGGGGCCGCGCGCCGGACCCTTCGGTCGGATCCGGAGTTCACCGAGCAGGCGCTCACCGCGATCGAGGAGTCGGCCCGTGCCGCGCTGGACGATCTCGACCACGTGCTCGGGCTGCTGCGTGAGGAAGCGTCGTCACGGGCGCCGCAAGCGGGGCTGACGGAGCTGTCCGCGCTGGTGGAGGCCACGCGGCTGGCGGGCGCCGAGGTGACGGCGGAGGTGCTGGGCGAACCGGCGTCGGTGCCGCCGGTCGTCTCCCGCGAGGCGTACCGGATCCTGCAGGAATGCCTGACGAACGCGTTGCGGCACGCCGGTAAGGTGCCCGTGACGGTGCTCGTGGACGCCGCTCCGGACCTGTTGCGGCTGCGGGTGGCCAACCCGCTCGGCGCCGCGGAGCCGTCACGGGACGGGGGCGGCCGAGGGCTCGAGGGAATGACGGAACGGGTGGAAGTGCTCGGAGGCACGATCACCGCGGGCCGCGCAGACGGATTCTGGAAGGTCGAGGTGGCGGTGCCATGGGGGAAACGGCGATGAGCATCGGGGTGCTGCTGGTCGACGACGAACAGCTCATCCGGGCGGGGCTGCGCGCGATCGTCGCGTCCGAGCCTGATCTGGAGGTTCTGGGAGAAGCGGCCGACGGTGCTGAAGTGCCGGGCCTGGTCTCGCGGTTCCGGCCCGACGTCGTGCTGATGGACGTCCGGATGCCCTCGGTCGACGGGATCCGCGCCACCGAACATCTGATGTCCACTATGGACAATCCGCCGAAGGTGATCGTGGTGACCACCTTCGAAAACGACGACTACGTCTACGACGCGCTGCTCGCCGGAGCGAGCGGCTTCCTGCTGAAGCGGGCCCGGCCCGAGGAGATCGTCGCGGCGATCCGGACGGTGGCGGCGGGGGAGTCCCTGCTGTTCCCGGCCGCGATCCGGCGGCTGGCCGCGCAGCAGGCGAACCGGGGCCCGCAGGACGGTCTCGCCGGCGCCGGGCTCACCGAACGCGAACGCGAGGTACTGCGCCTGATGGCGGTCGGACTGTCCAATGTGGAAATCGCGGGCGAGCTGTACCTCGGCCTGCAGACGGTGAAGACGCATGTCGGGAACGTCCTCGCGAAACTCGGTGCGAGGGACCGGACACAAGCGGTGATCAAGGCCTACGACACCGGATTCGTCACACCGGCGGGCTGAACGCGGTAGGGTCCCCAGGTGGATACGAACGTCAATCGCCGTCGTCTGCTGGGGCTGGGAACGGTCGCCGCCGCGGGTGCGGTACTCGGGACAGCCCAGCTCGCCCAAGCCGCCGAAGAGTCCGATTCAGACACCGCCGCTGCCGACGCTTCGGCTGCCGCGCGCCGGATCTCCCAGGTCTACGCCCGGGAAACCGCGAAGGCGGGTGGCACCTGGTCGTCTTACGTCAGCGTCGCGGATTCCGCCGGGAACCTGGTCCCCGCCGTCTCCGAGCGGGCAGACGAGGTGGTCGAGGCCTACAGCGTCAACAAGATCGCGGTCGCGACCGCGGTGCTCGACAAGATCGACCGCGGACTGCTCACTTTGGACCAGCGCGTCGACGTCACGGCCGACATCGTCATCAAGGACACCGACGGTATCTTCGGCCTCGACGGCGCGTACCCGAGCTCGATCACTCTCGGGCACGCGATGGCCGCGCTGCTGACGCTGTCCGACAACACCGCCGTCCGCCTGTGCGGGCTGGTCTGCCCGTCCGCGGAGGTCAACGAGATCCTGCGCGGCAAGGGATTCGTGCACACGCAGGTCGTTCCGGTGGCGAACCCGAACCGCTTCTTCCTCGGCAAGACGACTCCGGCCGAAACGCATACGCTGCTGCGGAAGCTGGTCGGCGGGACGCTGCTTTCGGCGAAGTCCACCGAGTACCTGCTGAACATCCTGCGTTCGCTGAGCGCGTTCACCGACGGTGTGCGGCTCGACCTGACCTCGGCCGAGCGGCTGCGGGTCGCCACGAAGGCGGGCTGGTTCAACGACGGCCGTAACGAGGCCGGCGTGATGTTCAGCGCGGACGGCAAGCCGATCCTGACCTATTCGCTGTTCGCCTCCGGCGCGTTCGCGGGTGACCAGGCGGTCAACAAGGACGACTACGCCGCGACGCATCCGGCGCTGAAGGCGCGGACGAAGCTCGGGAAGACGATGTTCCGTTCGGTCGAGAAGCTGACGGCCACCACCGCCCGCACCTACGCGTCCGCTCCGTACCGGGCCTCCAACGGCGGCTGAAGGACTAGTCGAGGGCGGCGAGGATCAGCGTGGCCATCGCGGCCGGGTCCCCGTTTTCCGGGCGCAGCACCAGTTCCGGGTTCTCCGGTCGCTCGTAGGGGGCGTCCACCCCGGTGAACCCGCTGATCTCGCCCGCCCTCGCCTTCGCGTACATCCCCTTGGGGTCGCGGTCTTCGCAGACCTCGAGCGGGGTGTCGACGAAGATTTCGAGGAACGGCAGCCCTGCCGCCTCGTGCGCGGCGCGAGCGAGTTCGCGATCGGCCTGGTAAGGGCTGATCAGGGAGACCACCGACACCACACCGGCGTCGGCGAACAGCTTCGCGACCTCGGCGACGCGCCGGACGTTCTCGGCGCGATCGGCGGGGCTGAAGCCGAGGTTCCCGTTCAGCCCGTGCCGGAGATTGTCGCCGTCCAGCAGATACGCGGGCCTGCCGGACGCCACCAGCCGTCGCTCCAGCTCCACGGCCACACTCGACTTCCCGGACGCGGAAAGCCCGGTGAGCCAGACGGTGAGCCCGCGCGTCGCGCGTTCGGTCCTGCTGACCGCGGCGGTGTGCCAGACGACGTTCGACGCCGTCACGCTCGGCCCGGTGATCATGCCCGCCGCGACCGTCGCGCCGGAATGCTCGTCGACGAGGACGAAACCGCCGGTGGACCGGTTGCGGCGGTAGGAATCGAACAGCAGCGGCTGCCGCGCGCGCAGCCGGATCCGACCAATCTCGTTCAGGGACAACGCTTTCGCGGTCTCGTCGCGGTGCAGGGTGGTGACGTCGAGCCGGTAGTCGAGGTCGCGGATCTCGGCCTTGGTCTCCCGGGTGGTGTGCCGGACGACGTAGCTCGCGCCGGGGGTGAGCGCGTTCTGTTCGGAGAACCAGCAGACCATCGCGTCGACGTCCCGGCTGGTGTGCGGCCGGTTGCCGGGACGGCAGATCAGGTCACTGCGGCCGAGGTCGACATCGTCGGCGAGTTCGATCGTGACGGCCTGCGAGGCGAAGGCTTCGGTGACCGGGGTGCCGCCCGGCCCCCAGATCGCGCGCACCGTCGTGGTGAACCCGGACGGCAGCACCGCGACCTCGTCGCCGGGTTTGAACACCCCGCCCGCGACGGTGCCCGCGTACCCGCGGAAGTCACGGCTGGGCTCCCGGATCACGTACTGCACCGGGAACCGCGCGTCGATGAGGTTGCGATCCGAGGCCACGTGGACCTGTTCGAGATGGTGCAGCAGGGAAGTGCCTTCGTACCAAGGCATACTGGCTCCCCGGTGCACGACGTTGTCACCGTGCAGCGCCGACATCGGCACGAAGGTCAGGTCGTGCACCTGGAGTTTCATGGCGAAGCGGCGGAAGTCCTCGCGGATCTCCTCGAAGCGCTCCTTCGACCAGTCGACGAGGTCCATCTTGTTGACGCACAGCACCAGATGCGGGATTCCGAGCAGGCTCGCCAGGAACGCGTGCCGCCGTGACTGTTCGAGCACGCCTTTGCGGGCGTCGACGAGGACCAGCGCGAGGTCCGCCGTGGACGCCCCGGTGACCATGTTCCGGGTGTACTGCACGTGTCCCGGGGTGTCGGCGATGATGAACTTCCGGCGCGGCGTCGCGAAATACCGGTGAGCGACGTCGATCGTGATGCCCTGCTCGCGTTCGGCGCGCAGGCCGTCGGTCAGCAGCGCGAGGTTCGGATACGCCTCGCCGCGGTCGCGGCTGGTGCGTTCGATGGCTTCGAGCTGGTCGGTGAACACGGTCTTCGAATCGAACAGCAGACGGCCGATCAGGGTCGACTTCCCGTCGTCGACGCTGCCCGCGGTCGCGAGGCGGACCAGCTGTGAAGCGCCCATCAGAAGTAGCCTTCCTTCTTCCGGTCTTCCATGCCCGCCTCGGAGATCCGGTCGTCGGCGCGGGTGGCGCCACGTTCGGTGATCCTGCTGACCGCCACCTCGGCGACCACCTCGGACGGTGAAGTCGCCGTCGACTCGACGCAGCCGGTGCAGGTCGCGTCGCCGACGGTGCGGAAGCGAACCGTTGCCTCGTAAGGACTTTCGTCTTCGGTCAAGGTGAGGAAGCGGGTGTGCGCGAGCAGCATCCCGTCCCGTTGGACGACCGGGCGCCGGTGCGAGTAGTAGATCGACGGCAGGTCGACGCCCTCGGCCTCGATGTACTGCCAGATGTCGAGTTCGGTCCAGTTCGACAGCGGGAAGACGCGGATGTGCTCGCCCTTGCGGTGCCTGCCGTTGTACAGATCCCAAAGTTCCGGCCGCTGATTGCGCGGATCCCATTGGCCGAACTCGTCGCGGAAGCTGAAGACCCGCTCCTTCGCGCGGGCTTTCTCCTCGTCGCGCCGGGCGCCGCCGAAGACGGCGTCGTAGGAATGCTCGCGGATCCCGCGCAGGAGAGCCGCGGTCTGGAGCCGGTTGCGGCCGGCCTTGGGGTCTTCGACGACCCGGCCCGCGTCGATGTCGTCCTGGACGCTGGTGACGACGAGCCGGAGTCCGTAGGTGTCGACAGTGCGATCCCGGAACTCGATGACCTCGTCGAAGTTGTGCCCGGTGTCGACGTGCATCACCGGGAACGGCGGTGGTGACGGCCAGAACGCCTTGGCCGCCACGTGGAGCATCACCATCGAGTCCTTGCCGCCGGAGAACAGCAGCACCGGCCGTTCGAAGGTCGCCGCGACCTCGCGGAAGATGTGCACGGCTTCGGCTTCGAGTGCTTCGAGATGGGTGAGCTCGTAGGTCGGCGACCCCATCGTGACCTCCGTGGTTCGAGATCAGAAAAGTAGAACAAGTTCTTGTGCTTGGTCAAGGGGAGGGGCACGCTGTCGGCATGGACCTGGTCGCGCTCGAAGAGATCCGCCGCCTCAAAGCCCGCTACCTCCGGTGCCTCGACCTCAAGCTGTGGGACGAGATGGCCGGGACCCTGACGACCGACGCGCACGCGCGGTTCGGCACGCCCTCGTACGGCGAACCCCTGAACTTCGAAGGGCGTGACGCGATCATCGGGTTCTTCCGGAACGCCGTCGGGCCCGGCGTCACCACGGTGCACTTCGCCGGGCAGCCGGAGATCGACGTCGACGGCGACACCGCGACGGGCACGTGGCTGATGCGGGACAAGGTGATCGTGCCCGAACATCGGGTGGTGATCGAGGGCGCGGCGTACTACGAGGACACCTACCGGCGGGTGGACGGCGCGTGGCTGACCGCTTCGACCCAGTACGACCGGCTGTACGAGACGATGATGTCGATGGACGACGTGCCGAGCCTGAAACTCACCGCGAACCGCTGGTCCTCCTGACCCGCGTTTCGTCCTCTGAATGCGGGTTGGTCGTCGGGTCTCGTGAGCGGCCAGGACGGTTCTAACCCGAATCGCCACTCACGACTATCCGGACCGATAGCTCTCCGCCGCTTTGGCCGCCTGAAGTACGTGAAGGCCCCCTTCATTGCGCCTGGCGCAATGAAGGGGGCCTTCACGTACTTGGGGAAGGTGTGAAGGTCGAGTTCCCTCGGCTGAGCCGAGGAAAGGGGTCCTTCACGCGCGGGCTGGTGCGCGTGGGGCGGACCGGGCATCACGAGATCCTCCGCGGCACCGAACACTCGAGTGCGGGCTCCAATCACGTGAGTTCCGGCTCTGATCACGCGAGTGCGGTTCCTGAACACGCGAGCCACGTCTTCACTCACGTGGCCGACGGGCGGCGGCCGCCGCGTTCAGAGGACTGAACGCGGGGGCGGCGGCCGCCGGATTCGGCGGTGACGGCGTCGGCGGTGGCGACCAGCGCCGCACCCCGCCGCGCGATCTCGGCGCCGGTGATCGGCTCGCCGACCGACAGCGTGAGCACCAGTTCCTGCCTGCCCGAAGCGTCGAACGTCGGCGCGGCGAGCAGGCTCACCGCGTGCTTGTGGCGCGGCTCCAGATCGGCGCCGAGGTAGACGCGCTCGCCGAGGCTCGACACGAGTTCCCCCACCAGGCCCCGTACCTCCGGCGGTAGCTCGTCCGCGCCGACGCCGGCCATCAGCGCGTAGAGCCGTCGCCCGGCGGAGGTCAGGCTCTCCACCAGGTACCCGTGTTCGCGGCATTCCGCGACGACGCGACGCAGATGCGCTTCGTCCAGTCGCACCGGCACCGCCGGGGGTTTGGCGAGCCACGTGTCGAACGCCGAGTCGGCGTCCCACAGCACGTACATCAGGCCGACCGGCGGCGCGAACGGGTAGGTCTCGCCGAGTTTGACACGGCCGGGTCCGGCGCTCTGCAGCATCAGGATCCGGTCGCCGACCACGGCCGACGCCGTGCACGTGGCGCCGTAGCGCCTGCTCAGGTCCTCCAAATGCCGTCGCGCGACCTCGCTCGCGCCGAAACCCTCGCCGGCGACGCGGCCCGCGGCGATCATCGCGGGCCCGAGCCGGTAGGTGACCGGGCTCGGGTCCCGGACCAGGTAGCCGCCCGCGGTCAGCTCGGTGACGATGCCGAGACAGGTCGGCTTGGCCAGGCCCAGTTCGCGGGCGAGTTCCGAAAGGCCGAAGCGACGGCCCGGGTGCGCGGCGAAGAAGTCGAGCAGCCGCACGACCCGCTCGGCGGGCGGGGAACGCCGAGTCATTGACCCATCCTTAGAACGCGTTCTAGTCTTACCTCGCGAAGAACGTACCAAGTCGGTACGTATTTGTACCAGTATGAGGAGTCGCCGGTGCTCACTCAACCGTTCGCGGACGCGATCGTCGAAGCCGAGAAGGTCATCGCGGAGGCGCCGCACATCCGGACCGAACAAGACCTGGTCGAGGGCTACGACTACCTCGCCGGAAGCATCCGCGCGTCCCTGCAGATGGCGTGGGCCTACGAACGGGACTATCCGTTCTTCACCCAGTCCACCGGGCCGTACACGAAGATGGGCCTGGACAACCCGGACACGCTGTACTTCAACGCGAACATCCGCGAGGACCGCGAGTACGTCGTCACCGGGACACGGGGGAGCACCGCCGACGTCAGTTTCCAGGTCCTCAACGGCGACTACTCACCCGTCGAGGTGCCGGACAGTCTCGCCGCCTTCGACGATCGCGAGATCGAGATCGCCGAGGACGGCTCGTTCGAACTCCGCTTCGGACCGGCCAAACCGGATCCCGGCCCCGACAGCGCCGATGAGTTCTCGGCGGGAAAACGTGCCTCGAACTACTTCACCCTGGGCCCGGGCTCGTCGATGCTCGTGGTCCG
Source organism: Amycolatopsis sp. NPDC102522 (assembly GCF_055584485.1). Taxonomy (NCBI): domain Bacteria; kingdom Bacillati; phylum Actinomycetota; class Actinomycetes; order Pseudonocardiales; family Pseudonocardiaceae; genus Amycolatopsis; species Amycolatopsis sp. NPDC102522. Next base: position 189,895 of record NZ_JBVJLY010000005.1, read on the forward strand.
CGAGGTCTACAGCGACTGGGCCACCGAACGCCGCGGCACGATCCAGATCCAGTGCGCCGACACCGCGGGTGGCTCGCCCGCGCCGCTCACCCGCGACGGGCTGGCCAAACGCTACGGCGTCTCCGGCAAGATCCTGCTGAGCAGGCTGCGCACCTTCCTCGCCTTCCCGAAGTGGTTCTACCTGAACCTGCCGGTGAACACGATGACCGAACCGCGCCCGACACCGGGCGGCCTGACCACGCAGTACTCCTCGGCCGGGCACTACGAACTCGGCGACGAAGAGGTCATGATCGTCACGGTCCCGCGTTCGGACGCGCCGTATCAGGGCATCCAGCTCGGCAGCGTCTGGTATCTCTCGCTGGACTACATCAACCATCAGACGAGCCTCACCGCCGACCAGGCGCGGGTCGACCCGGACGGCAAGATCCGGTTCGTGATCAGCGAACGCGACCCCGGCCTGGCCAACTGGCTCGAACGCACCGGGCACGATCGCGGGTACGTCCAGATCCGCTGGCAACGGCTTTCCCGCGCGCTGGACACCGCCGACGGTCCCGAGGTCGAGGTGGTGAAGTTCGGCGACCTCGCCGACAGGCTGCCGTTCCACGACGAGGCCCGAGTGACCCCTGAGGAGTGGGCGGCCCGGATCGCGGCCCGTCAGACGGCCGTCGCGGGAAGGATGCTGGGATGACGGATCTCCTGCGGGACAAGGTGATCGTGGTCTCCGGCGTCGGGCCGGGACTCGGCCGGTCCATCGCCGTCCGCAGCGCTGCGGCGGGCGCCGACGTCGTCCTCGCGGCGCGCACCGAATCCCGGCTAGCCGAGGTCGCCAAGGAGGTCGACGCGCTCGGCCGCCGCGCGGTCACCGTGCCCACCGACATCACCGACGACGCTTCGGCCGCGAGTCTCGCCGAAGCCGCGATGAAGGCTTTCGGCCGCGTGGACGCCTTGGTGAACAACGCTTTCGCCATTCCGCCGATCATGGATCTCGCCGACGTCGACCTCGCCGACGTGCGGGCGGGCTTCGAGACCAACGTGCTCGCCGCGCTCCGGCTCACACGGCTGTTCACGCCCTCGCTCGACGAGAGCGGTGGTTCGGTGGTGATGATCAATTCGGCCGTGCTCCGGCATTCCCGGCGGACGTTCGGCGCGTACAAGATGGCGAAGGCGAGTTTGCTCGCGCTCGCGCAGAGCCTCGCCTCGGAACTCGGGCCACGCGGGATCCGGGTCAATTCCGTGGCGCCCGGCTACATCTGGGCCGATTCGCTGAAGTGGTATTTCGCCTACCTGGCCAAGGAACGCGGTGTGCCGCCGGAGCAGGTGTACGCCGAGACCGCGGAGACGATCGACCTGCGCCGCCTGCCGGAACCGGACGAGATCGCCGACACCGTCGTGTTCCTGGCCTCGTCGCTCGCCCGCTGCGTCACCGGGCAGTGCCTCGATGTCAACGCCGGCGAATACCACCACTGAAGGGGAGAACATGCTGCCAGGGCGGGAAAACGTCGGCACCGTGGAGGATCTGCACGCGTCGGCGGCGAAACTCACCGGGCTGGACGACTTCGGCGGCGAAGACCACCTCGAAGGGCTGCGGGTCCTGCTGGACTCGTATGCCGGTGAGGCCGGTTTGACGCCGTACGGTAACAAGATCCATCGCGCGTTCCTGCGTGGTGCCCTCGTGGCGAGGTCGTTGAGCGAGGCGTCCTGGAAGCAGAACCCGGAGTACGCCGAGGTGCCCGTCGAGCGGCCCATCTTCGTCACCGGCCTGCCGCGCACCGGGACCACGGCGCTGCACCGGCTGCTCACCGAGGATCCGGCGCACCAAGGGCTGGAGGTCTGGCTGACCGAGGTGCCGCAGCCGCGGCCGCCGCGCGAGACCTGGGCGGAAAACCCGGTCTTCCAAGGGATCCAGGCGGGCTACGAGAAGCACCACGTCGAACATCCCGAGTTCATGGGCCTGCACCACATGTCCGCCGGTCAGGTCGAGGAATGCTGGCAACTGCTGCGGCAGTCCCTGAAATCGGTGTCCTACGAATGTCTCGCGCACGTGCCGTCGTACTCGCGCTGGCTGGACGGGCAGAACTGGACCGACGCCTACCGCAGGCACCGGAGCAATCTCCAGCTGATCGGCCTGCCCGACGCCGGACGCCGCTGGGTGCTCAAGAACCCGAGTCATCTGTTCGCGCTCGACGCGCTGCTGGAGGTGTACCCGGACGCGCTGATCGTCCAGACCCACCGCGCGCCGAGCACGATCATCGCGTCGGTCTGCAGTCTGAACGAACAAGCTTCGGAAGGCTGGTCCGACGTCTTCCGCGGTGACGTGATCGGCCGTAGCCAGCTGGATCTGTGGGCGCGGGGCGCGGAAAGGTCGCTGGAGGCGAGGAAACGGCACGATCCGGCGCAGTTCTGCGATGTCCGGTACGAGGACTTCGTCGCCGACCCGATCGGTACGGTGGAGGGTGTCTACCGGCGTTTCGGGTTGCCGCTGAGCGGCGAAGCCCGTGACGCGATGACCACCGTGCACGCCGAAAGCCGTTCCGGGGAAAGGAAACCCGTGCACCGGTACGACCTCGCGGACTTCGGCCTCACCACGGGCGAGGTCGACGAGCGCTTCTCGGCCTACCGCGCCGCCCACGCCCTCTGAAACGCGTCAGAAGCCGGCGGCACGTTGCGCGGGCAGGCCGCGCGTCGTGATGCCGCGCAGCACCTCGACGCGCTCCGACCCCGGCCGCCCGAGCACCCAGCTCGACCCGGGGACCTCCTTGGCGCGCTTCTTCAGCGGCGCCAAGAGCCGGGAAGCGTCCTTGTAGGACCGGATCGCGCCGTTCCCGCACACCAGGGTCGCCAGCGAGACCGTCACCGGGAGCCCGTCGGCCGACCACGGCGTGTCCAGCAGCGCCGTGGCGACCGTGCCGATCTCGTCGACGTCGCAGGCGATCAGGAAGTCGTCCCCGCCGACGTGGCTGACGCGCATCCGCCGCAGCCTGGCCTCCAGGTCGGTGAGTGTCCGGCCGAGTGTGCGGATCAGGTCGTCGCCCGCGGCGAACCCGGCGGTGTCGTTGACCGTCTTGAACGAGTCGACGTCCAGCCAGGCCGCGACGAACGGCTCCCGCGCGTTGATCCGGCGGTCGACGTCCCTGGCGACGGTGTCGCTGCCGGGCAGGCGGGTCAGCGGGCTCAGCGAGACGGCCTCCTCGACCTTCGCCTCCGCGACCCCGCGGACGACCTCGTTCACCAGCACCACCCCGACGCAGCGGCCGCGGTCGTCGACCACCACGACGTCGTCGCCGGTCCGGCTCCAGTCCGCGTCGGTGACCAGTTCGAGGAACTCCAGCGCGCTCGCGTCGGCGTGGATCGTGTGCGGCCGGTCGGCGAGCCGCGACGCGGGCCGTTTGGCGTGCAGGGCGTGGCCGTACAACCCGGTGAACGCGACCAGGAACCGCGTCCGGTCGATCGACCACTGTGGACGGTGCCGGTCGTCGATGCCGACGATGCCGCTCGGCCCGTCGGAGGCGGCCAGCACCTCACGCACGTCGTCACAGGTCGCCGCTTCCGGCAGCGTGGCCGCGGGCCGCAGGAAGTCGCCGACGCGGCGGGCGCGGGCGGTGCCTCCGACGATCGGGCCGGGCGCGTCCGGCGCGGGCAGCGGCGCGTGGTCGCCGTCCGGCGGGGCCAGCAGGTTGCCCTGCGCGATCCGCACCCCGAGCCTCCGCGCGGACTCCAGCTGCTCGGTGGTTTCGAGCCCTGTCGCGACCAGCCGGTTGTCGGTGCGCGACGCGAAGTGCAGCACCGCCTCGACCACCGCGACGGCCGCCGGGTCGTGAGGCAGGCCACGCAGCACGCTGCGGTCCAGTTTCACCAGGTCGATCGGCGCCGAAGCGAGCAGCGTGAGCGGGAGGTCGCCGCGGCCGAGGCCGTCGAGCGCGAGCCGGAACCCGAGATCGGTGAGCCGGCGCATCCCGGTGAGCAGCTGGTCGGCGGGGACCTGGGCGAACGGCGGCCCGATCTCCAGCACGACGTCCCTGGTCCGGCGGCCGGACAGGCCGAGTGCCTCGGTCAGCGGTTCGAACTGGGACGGCGAGGCCGCCACGGTCCGGGCGGACAGGTTCAGGTGCAGCGGCAGGGCTGTTTGCGGCTCCTTCTGCTGCCGCACGGCCTCGGCGGCCAGGCCGACGTCGACCTCGGCCAGCCTGCCGCTGCGCCGGGCGTCGGCGAGCAGTTCGTGGGCGGTGCCGCGGCCCGGCCGTGCCAGGGCTTCGAACGCGACGACGCCACCGGTGTGCAGGCTGTACAACGGCTGGTAAGCGAAGCGGACCGCGATCTGCAACGTCACAACCGCATATTCGTCGGTGGCGGCACGAAACGAAACACGTGTCAACTGATGTTCATCGGAGAGGCACCCGGGTTACCTAGAACGGCGTAACGCACGCCACCCGATCAGGTGTTTTCTCACTTGCCACGGCGCCATTCGGAAAAGTGCCGACATCGCTTCGGCGGTACCCGGCACGTCCTCGCGACCGGTGGTGAAGGCCCGCTGGAGCCCGGTGGGCAGCGTGAAGAACAGATCGAAGAACACCGGGACCACTTCGGACGGCATCCCGCACAGCGCCCGCAGCCCGTGCCGCCGCAACCCGTGCACGGTCCGAGCCGACGGTGGCCACAGCGCCCGGTGGGCGGCCGACGCGGCTTCGGCGGGTCCGCGATCCCAGGCCTGGGCGACCGCGTCGGCGACAGGGTCCGCGAGCCGCACCGACGTCGCGACGCTGTACCCGGTCGCCGGATGCACCAACCCGGCGGCGGCCCCGAACGGCACCGTCCGGCCACGACGGGGCACCGGCAGGTCGAGCACGATCCGCACGCGTTCCTCGCGGCCGCGTGACGTCAGCCCGGCGGCCGTCAGCCGGGCACGCAGCCGCGCCGCCAGGAGTTCGAGCGGCAGGCCGGGCTTGCGGGCCAGCGAGGTCTCCTCGACCAGGACGGTGCCGTCGCCGAGCGGCAGCACGTACAGGAAGCCTTGGTCGCTGCCGCGCCAGTCCATGAACACGGCGGTGTCCGGACTGTCGACCAGGCGCAGCGCGTCCTCGGCGGGGAGGACGGCGCCGAAGGCCGTCTGCTCGTACCGGTTGCCCCGCGGCCTGGCTCCGGAGGCGTCGACATACAGGCCCGCCGCGAGCACTCGTCCGTCTTCGAGGCGCACCGACGAGCCCTGCCTGCCGTGGTCGACGCCCGCCACCGTCCCGGTGACGACGTCGTAGCCGCCGTCCAGCCATGTGTGCAGACCGGCGTTGTCCACCACGAGGTACTGCCGATCGAGGACGTGCCGCCTGGTTCCGAAGGCGAGTGCCGTCGAAGGCGCGCAGGCGATGGCGCTCTCGGGCAGCGACGGCAGTTCGTCGGCCCACAGCCCGTAGGTCGCCCGCCAGCGCCTGCCCGGCGCCGGGTCGATCAGGACCGTCTCCAGGCCGCGCCGGTCGCAGGCCCGTGCGAGCGCCCGGCCCGCCGGGCCACCGCCCGCGATCACCACGTCCGCCACCTGGGCAGTGTCTCAAAGCGCCCCGACGGATACGGTGTGACGCATGGAACAGACGGACCCGAGACTGACGGATCCAAGGACGTGGCGGCGTGATCCGGAGAGCGAGAACGCCGGGTTCACCGACCTCGCCACGAGCCCGTTCCGGATCGACCGGGACCGGATCGCCGCGTCGCCGTTCTTCGCCCGCCTCGGCGGGGTGACCCAGGTGGTCAGCGCCGGTGGATCCGGGCTGCTGCACAACCGGCTCACGCACAGCCTCAAGGTCGCGCAGGTCGCGCGCGCCATCGCCGAGCGGATCAACTCCACCAGCGACTCCGCCGAACTCGCCGCGAAACTGGGCGGCTGCGACCCGGACGTCGCCGAGGCCGCCTCGCTCGCGCACGACCTCGGGCATCCGCCGTTCGGGCACCTGGGGGAGCAGACCCTCGACCGGATCGCCCGGCACCGCTTCGGCCTCGCCGACGGCTTCGAGGGCAACGCGCAGTCGTTCCGGATCATCACCACGACCGACGTGCGCGGGCCGTCCGCTTCCGGGCTGGACCTCACCACGGCGGTGCGCGCCGCGGTGCTGAAGTACCCGTGGGCGCGCCTGCACGTGCCCGATCCGCATCCGACGTCGATGGACGTCCAGCCGCGCGGCGCGGCCGAACCGGCCGACGCCCCCGGCACCGGCGCGAGCAAGTTCTCCGCCTACAGCACCGAACTCGACGACTTCACCGAGGCGCGGGCGCCGTTCGCAGGCCGGATCGAACCTTGGCAGCAGACCGTCGAAGCGTCCGTGATGGACACCGCCGACGACATCGCCTACGCCATCCACGACCTCCAGGACTTCCACCGGATCGGTGTCCTGCAGCACGCGCCGGTCGCCGCCGAGTTCGCCGGCTGGGTCGAGGGCGCGGTGGAACTGGCCGGGCTGGACGACGCGACCTTGACCGCCGAACGGCGGCTGCCGGGCCGTTCGCTGGAACGGCTGCGCCGCCGGATGCACGCCAAGGACGGCTGGATCGTCGACGACGACGCCTTCACCAGCGCCGTCGCCCGTGTCCGCGCCGAACTCGTCGACGGCCTGCTCGCCACCGGGTTCGACGGTTCCATCGAGGCGGAGCAGGCGACAGCCGCCTTCTCGGCGAAGTGGACCGCGCGGCTCGTCGACGGCGTCCAGGTGGTGTCGTCCCCCTCCACCCGGACGGGGCATCTCACGCTGCGACCCGCGCAGTGGCACGAGGTCCAGGTGCTGAAGTTCGTGCACCGGCGGTTCGTGCTGTTGCGCCCGGAACTGGCGCTGCACCAGCGCGGACAGGCGAGCCTGGTGACCACACTGGTCGACGCGCTCGACGCCTGGCTGCTCGATCGCGACGAGTTCTACCGGCTCCCGCGGCGGCTGCACGATCTGGTCGAACTGGCGCAGTCGGAGTTCAGCCAGCTCGCGCGGACGTCGCCGGAACTGCTCATCGGAGCGACCGGTGAACCGGTCACCGGTGCCGACGCCGTGCGCGGTCTGGCGCGCGGGCGGGCGGTGGTCGACTTCGTGGCGTCCCTGACGGACAAACAGGCGGTGACCCTTTTGGACGGCCTGTCCGGTCGCGCTTCGCAGCCTTGGTCGGACTCCTTCGTCCTTTGAGGCCGGTCCATCATCACGCCGTGACCATACGATTACGCTGAACGGCCCACGATCTGCGGCCGAATCCGGAAATTCTCCATCCGACGTCACTCGAACGGCGCCTGCCGCCGGTGCACGCCCGGTACTTAGCTTGATCCAGCCGGTGATCGCCGGCATTGGTCAGCGTGAGTCGGGGCACGCGCCTAGGAATCGGAGGCGCACGTGCGTCCAACCCGTTCTAACCGGAGAAGAAGATCGATCCTGACCGCGGGCACCGCGGCGCTCGTCACCGCGCTCGGCCTTGTCAGCCCGCCCGTCGCGTCGGCGGAAACCGGACAGTCCCCGGACGCTTTCTCGGAGAACACCGTCCGGCAGATCGAGGCCCTGCAGTCGATCAAGAAGAATCAGACCGCCGCTGAGTCCAAAGTGGACAGCAGGCTGCTCGTCGAACAGAAACTCCGCGCTCAACGCATGTCGGCCTCCGCGGTTCCCGCACTGGGGTCTGGGGCGAATGTCTCCGCGACCGGCACCGTACTCGTCGACATCCGGGGCCAGGTCTCGGAAGAACTCCTGAATGGTCTGCGTGAAGCCGGTGCCGGGATCCGCGCGGTCTCCGAACGGTACGGCAGCGTCCGAGCCGAAGTGCCGCTGAACGCGGTCCCGGCGATCGCCGGACGCGAGGACGTCAAGAAGGTCGAGACCGCCAACGAGGCGTTCACCGCCCGCCAGCTCGCCGAGCCCGCCACCGCGGGCAAGGCGAAGCCGGAAGGCAAGGAAGAGAAGGCCGCCCGGATCGCGGAAGAGCTGCGGAAGGCCGTAGAGGCCAAGGGCCAGGTCGGTGCCGCCGCCGGACCTGTCAACAGCGAAGGCGACCGCGCGCACAACGCCGACATCGCGCGCCAGCAGTTCGGCGTCACCGGGGTGGGCACCAAGATCTGCGCGCTTTCCGACGGCGTCGACTCGCTCGCGACCTCGCAGGCGCGCGGCGAACTCCCGGCGGGCGTCGACGTGCTCCCCGGCCAGCAGGGATCCGGCGACGAGGGCACCGCGATGCTCGAGATCATCCACGATCTCGCGCCGAACGCGGCGCTCGGTTTCGCCAGCGCGTTCAACTCCGACGCCAGCTTCGCCGACAACATCCGCAAGCTGCGTTTCGAGGCGCACTGCGACGTCATCGTCGACGATGTCCTGTACTTCAAGGAATCGCCGTTCCAGGACTGGATCATCGCCCAGGCCGTGAACGACGTGACCGCCAACGGCGCGCTGTACTTCTCCTCGGCCGGTAACGAGGGCAACGTCGCCGACGGCACCTCGGGCCACTGGGAAGGCGACTTCGTCGACTCCGGCAAGGGTGTCGGCAAGTTCGCCGGCACCGCGCACAACTTCGCCGGAGCCGCGGGCAACCAGATCTTCCAGCCGATCTCGAACGGGTCCGGGGCCGTGCCGGTCACCTTGTTCTGGTCGGACCCGCTGGGCCGCTCGAACAACGACTACGACCTGTACCTGCTGAACGCGGCGGGCAACGTCGTCGACTTGAGCCAGGACGTCCAGACCGGGACCCAGGACGCCTACGAGCGAGTGGACACCACGGGCGCCGCCGGGCTGCGGCTGGCCATCGTCAAGTTCTCCGGTGAGGGCCGCTACCTGTCGCTGTCCGCGCTGCGCGGTCGTTTCTCCGACTCGGCGGACGGCCTCAAGGCCTACACCAAACCCGGCGTGACCGTGGGCCACTCGGCCGCGCGGGACGCGTTCAGCGTCGCGGCGGCCCCGGCCGCCAAGGCGTTCCCGCGTGCCCTCGAACCGAACGACCCGGCCAACCCGGCGGGCCCGTTCCCGGCCGCCTTCGGCGCGGCCTCGAAGGTCGAACGGTTCACTTCGGACGGTCCGCGGCGCATGTTCTACCAGGCCGACGGCACCCCGATCACCCCGGGCAACGTGTCCGGCACCGGTGGTGAGGTCCGCGCCAAGCCGGACATCACCGCGGCCGACGGCGTCTCCACCAGCGTCACCGGGTTCACCACGTTCTACGGCACGTCGGCCGCCGCGCCGCACGCCGCCGCGATCGCGGGCCTGGTGCTCTCGGGCAACCCGGGGCTGCCCCCGGCCGAGGTGCGCGCGGCGCTGATCAACACCGCCGTCGACATCCTGACCCCGGGCCGCGACAACTCCAGCGGCGCGGGCGTCATCCTCGCCGACAAGGTGCTCGCCTACACCGGTGCCAGCCCGCAGCCGCTCGCGACCGCGGGCCAGCCGACGGTCACCCCGGCCGACGGCGGTTCCTCGCTCGACCCGGGCGACACCGCCAAGGTGACCCTGCCGGTGACCAACCGCGGCGACGGCACCGCGTCCTCGACCAGCGTCGTGCTCTCCAGCCCGACCCCCGGTGTCACGGTGGCGCCGCGGTCGAAGTCGTACGGCACGATCAGCCCCGGGCAGACCGGCGTGAACGACTTCACCATCACCGTTCCCACCACGCAGGAACTCGGTGTGCCGGTGGTGCTGAACGCGCGCGTGACCTTCGCGGGCTCGTTCTCGCCGACCACGTCGACGTTCTCGCTGCCGGTCGGCACGCCGTCGCCGGTGACGCAGAACTTCGCCTACGCCGGTGCCGCGGTGGCGATCCCGGACAGCGACCCGACCGGCGCGACCGTGCCGATCACGGTGAGCGGTGTCGGGCGCGCGTCGAAGCTGACGTTCTCGATCGACGGGGCCACGTGCAACACCGACCAGACCTCGACGACGGTGGGCATCAACCACTCGTACGTCGGTGACCTGGTCGGCACCCTGACCTCGCCGGCGGGCGCCAAGGCGACCGTGTTCCAGCGCGGCGGCGGCTCGGGCAACAACCTGTGCCAGGTCGTCTTCGCCGACACCGCGACCGCTCTGTTCAGTTCGGTGAGCGCGGCGAGTGCCCCGTTCACCGGGACCTACAAGCCGGTGCAGCCGTTCGGCGGCCTGACCACCGGCGCGGTGGCCGACGGTGTCTGGAAGTTCACCGCGGTGGACGTCGCCGGTGGCGACACCGGATCGATCCGTTCGGTTTCCTTGCACGCCAACGGTTTCGTTCAGTCTGGTGTGGCTGAGCGGCCCGCGAGTGTCGGGAAGTCGGTCGGCGCGGGGCCGGTGAAGCCGGTCTAGTCGCTTCCGGAAGTACGTGAAGGCCCCCTTCACTGCGCCTAGCGCAGTGAAGGGGGCCTTCACGTACCGCGGGCGGGTAAGGCGCCGATCCCGAGTTGGCCAGGCCACGTACGTTGAGACCATGGCGAGGGAGCGGCAGGTGGCGGGCGGGGGACGGGCGGTCGAGGTCGCCCCGGACCGCCTCGAAGGCTGGTACGCCCGCTTCGCCGTCCGCAACGAAGGCGTCCGCGAGACGCACTTCGCTCCGGACACCGTCACGGTCACCGCGGAAAACGGGGTCGTCGCCGTCGCGACCGTCCCTTTCGGACCGCTGGACGCCGAGGGAACCGTGGCCGGGACGGCCGTCGGCCCGCTCATCGAGCACGCGCTGGTCTCGCGCCGGATCGCGCTCCTGCTGGTGCGCCGCGGCGGGCACAGCGTCGGGATCGCGCGCGGGGGAGTGGTCGTCCAGTCCAGGACGGACCGTCACCTCGTCCAAGGCCGGTCCGCGGCGGGTGGCTGGTCGCAACAGCGGTTCGCGCGGCGCAGGGAAGGACAAGCGCGCACGGCGCTTCGTTCCGCCGCCGAAGACGCGTTCGAGATCCTTTTGCCGCAACTGTCCGAAGTGGACGCCGTCGTGCTCGGCGGTGACCGCAGGGCACTGGACTCACTGCGTGAGGACAGGCGGCTGGCGCCGTTGTTCGCCCGTGCCGAACCCCGCGTTCTCGACATCCCCGAACCGCGCCGCACGGTGCTGGACGACGCGGCCGAACGGGCGGTCGCGGTCGAGATCACCCTGTCCGGGCCGTGACGTCGGGCACGGTCGGATAAAATCGCTCGACGGCGGCCCGTACACTGATCGCGTGGACATCCTCTTGGAGTAGCTCCTCGCCGGCCGTCGGCCGGCGAGTCGAAGCTGTCCACTCATCCACCCCTTGTACCGGGAGATCCCGTGATCACGGCCTCTGGCCTGCAGCTGCGCGCTGGTTCGCGCATTCTGCTCGACGACACCAACGTCCGCATCCAGCAGGGCGACCGTATCGGCCTGGTCGGCCGCAACGGCGCCGGCAAGACCACCTCGCTCAAGGTGCTGGCGGGGGAGGGCGAGCCGTACGCCGGCGAGGTCCGCCGCAGTGGCGAACTCGGCTACCTGCCGCAGGACCCGCGTGAAGGCGACCTGTCCGTCACCGCGAAAGACCGCGTGCTCTCCGCGCGTGGCCTCGACGCCTTGCTGCGCAACATGGAAAAAGCGCAGAACGCGATGTCGGAGCTGGTGGACGAGAAGGAACGCGACAAGGCGGTCAATCGCTACAGTCGTCTCGAAGAGCGCTTCGCCTCCCTCGGTGGTTACGCCGCCGAAAGCGAGGCCGCGCGGATCTGTTCCAATCTCGGTCTCGCCGACAGGGTGCTCGCGCAGACGTTGCAGACGCTCTCGGGTGGTCAGCGCCGCCGCGTGGAGCTGGCCCGGATCCTGTTCGCCGCCGCCGAAGCCGGCGCGGGCGGCAAGTCCGAGACGATCCTGCTCCTCGACGAGCCCACCAACCACCTCGACGCCGACTCCATCAACTGGCTCCGTGGCTTCCTGAAGCAGCACGACGGCGGTCTCGTGGTCATCAGCCACGACGTCGAACTGCTCGGCGACGTGGTCAACAAGGTGTGGTTCCTCGACGCGACCCGCGGCGAGCTCGACCTCTACAACATGGGCTGGCAGCGCTACCTCGACGCGCGCGCCACCGACGAGAAGCGCCGTCGCCGCGAGCGCGCGAACGCCGAGAAGAAGGCGTCCGCGCTGCAGCAGCAGGCCGCGAAACTCGGTGCCAAGGCGACGAAGGCGGTGGCCGCCAAGAACATGGCCCGCCGCGCCGAGCAGATGCTCTCCGCGCTCGACGACACCCGCCAGGCCGACAAGGTCGCCCGGATCAAGTTCCCCGAACCCGCGCCGTGCGGCCGGACCCCGCTCACTGCGGAGGGGCTTTCGAAGTCCTACGGTTCGCTCGAGATCTTCACCGGAGTCGACCTCGCCATCGACCGCGGTTCGAAGGTTGTCGTACTCGGATTGAACGGTGCCGGAAAGACGACTTTGCTCCGGTTGCTCGGCGGAATGGAAACTCCGGATACCGGCGAGACCATTCCAGGTCACGGAATGCGTTTGGGCTATTACGCACAGGAACATGAAACGCTCGACCACGACGCGTCCGTGTGGGAAAATATCCGTCACCTCGCGCCCGACACCGGAGCGCAAGAGCTGCGGAACCTTCTCGGGTCGTTCCTCTTCACCGGCGAGCAGCTCGATCAGCCGGCGGGCACGCTCTCCGGTGGCGAGAAGACGAGGCTCGCGCTCGCCGGTCTGGTGTCCAGCGCTGCCAACGTTTTGCTGCTCGACGAGCCGACGAACAACCTGGACCCGGCAAGCCGTGCCCAGGTCCTGGACGCCTTGCGCAGCTTCTCCGGAGCCGTCGTCCTGGTGACCCACGACCCGGGCGCCGTCGAGGCGCTGGAGCCGGAGCGCGTCATCCTCCTGCCGGACGGAACCGAAGACCATTGGTCCGCGGATTATCTGGAACTTGTCCAGCTTGCGTGAGGCCTGCGTCCGTTCGGGTGCTTGATCGATGCCATCCGGCCACTGAAATGGCCCAATGTGATCGCGGTTTCAGCAGTTTTGCGCTCGTCGTCTGGCATTCCGGCGCTCAGTGTTCGATCATTGCGGCGACAGGGGCCGTTATGTGGCCCAGAACACTCTCGGCGGGAAGGCGATCGACGTGGCTGATCTCAAGAAAGGCGCGCGGATCACCGGCAACACGCGTGACAAGCTGGCCGCTGACCTGAAGAAGAAATACGAGAAGGGCTCGAGCATCCGCGCTCTCGCGGAGTCGACGGGTCGCTCGTACGGGTTCGTGCACCGGGTTCTCTCGGAGTCCGGCGTCCAGCTGCGCGGCCGTGGTGGTGCCACCAGGGTAAAGAAGAAGTAGTCACGAAGAAGTAGCGGACTGCTGCGCGGGGGGCGCAGTTCCCTTTCCAGGGACCGCTGTTTCGCGGGTTTCGGCGGACAGGAAGGCCAGCCTGGCGCCGAGCAGGACCAGCGGATACACCAGGTATCCGTACCTCGTCGCCGGACTGAGCAGGATCAGCGCGACGAGCCCGACGGCCATGCGCGTCAACGCGTCCGATCCGGTCGAGGGAGGGCGGCGCACCAGCCAGACCAGGATCGCGACGGCAGCGATCCCGAGCAGGGCGAAGGAAATCGCCGTGCCCACCGGGCCGAGCGAGGCGATGAGGCGGCCGGGCAACGGGCTCGCCGCCGGTGACTTGATCACGCCTATTCCCAGCGGGAACCGGAAGACGTGCTCGACGAACGCCTTCGGGTCCACGAGATAGACCGGTACGTGCACGACAAGGGTCGTCACCACGAGTGCCGCGGCGAATCCGCCCAGTGCGCGAGGACCACGCCGCGTGATCAACAGGACACCCAGCACCACCGCCGCGGGCGCGACGATGAGTTTCGCGCTGATCACCAGGGCCAGCACCAGACCCGACAGGACGGCGCGGCCGGTCGTGGCCAGTGCGAAGGACAGCACCAGCAGGCCGACGATGGCCAGATCGGGGCCGGCGACCGCCCAGGTCAACGCGGTCAGCGGACAGGCGAGGGCGAGCTGTGCCGCACTGACCGGGATTTTCGGCCATTTCAGCAGCCGCAGCGTCAGCAGTACACACGCGACGGCCGCCAGCGCGAACATCCAGCGCGCGTCGGTGAGGGCGTTCGCCACCGGGCCGCCGCCGAACAACGCGCGCGGCAGGCCGAAGACGGCCATCACCGGACCGTATGGTGTGTAATCGTTTACTTCCACCGCGCGACCGAGTGCGGTGACGTCGACGTACGGGGTTCCGTTCTCCAGGAAGAGTTTCGCGGACCTCTCGATCACCCAGACCTCGGGCTGGGCGGCCCACGAAACCGGCGTGATGAGCCAGTCCACTCCGGTCAGACGGCGAATGACGAGCATTCCCAACGGAAGGATCATTGCGAACAGGCCGATGGCGCCGATACCGATCCACCGCGAACCGAGCGCGCCGGACGGCCGCTTGCCGCGCCGGGCGGCGATCGTCAGCCAGCTGGTGTGGACCACGGCGAGGCCGTAACCCGCCACGGCGAAGTTCGCCCACACGCGATAGCCGTAGAACTCCGCGACGGCCGTGTTCACGACGGCGAAGATCAGGCAGCCCGTGTAGAAGACCAAGTCGATGGTCAGTCGTCGCCGGTCTGGGTCCTTGGTCACCGGCTCAGGCTACCGACGGGGCGACCTCCGCCGGAAAGAGGACGCGGAAACCGGGAAGCATCCGCTTGCCTGGAGTGTTGGTCATGCTTATATCCGGGAAAACTCTCGACTAATATCGAGGTTTCTGGGGGCGAAGAGAGGTTTCTCATGGACAACACGTGGATGCTGATGAACTCGGCGATGAAGTCGGCCGACGTTCCGAAGGGGCTGCACAAGGGCACGTTCCGCCGCGTCGCGCGGTTCGCCAAGCCGCACTGGCGAAGGTTGCTGATATTCCTGGTGCTCACCGTCGTCTCGGCGGTGCTGGCGGTGAGCACGCCGGTGCTGGCCGGGAAGGTGGTCGACGCGATCGTCGGCGGGCACGACGTCTCGCTGGTGGTGTGGCTGGCCGTGCTGATCGGGGCGCTGGCGCTGATCGACGCCGGGCTCGGGCTGGTGGAACGGGCCCAGTCGTCGAGGATCGGTGAGGGGATCATCCTCGACCTGCGGCTCGCGGTGTACCGGCACGTGCAGCGGATGCCGGTCGCGTTCTTCACGCGCACCCGCACCGGTGCGCTGGTGAGCAGGCTCAACAACGACGTCATCGGCGCCCAGCGCACGTTCACCGCGACACTGTCCGGTTTGGTCACCAACGTCATCCAGCTCGCGCTGTCGCTGGTGGTCATGGTGACCCTGTCCTGGCAGGTCACCCTGCTGGCGCTGGTGCTGCTGCCGGTGTTCATCCTGCCGACACGGCGGCTCGGGCGGCGGATGGCCGGGCTGCAGCGGGAGGCGGGCCAGCTCAACGCGTCGATGACCACGCAGATGACCGAACGGTTCTCCGCGCCAGGCGCGACACTGGTGAAGCTGTTCGGCGACCCGGAGAAGGAAGCGGGCGACTTCGGCGCGCGGGCCGGGCGGGTGCGCGACATCGGGGTGCGGACGGCGATGCTGACGCGCTGGTTCCTGACCAGCCTGACCACGGTTTCCGCGCTCGCGCAGGCCCTGGTCTACGGGCTGGGCGGATACCTCGCGCTGACCGGGGCGCTCGCGCCGGGCACCGTCGTGGCGCTGGCGCTGCTGCTGACCAGGCTGTACTCGCCGCTGACCGCGCTGGCGAACGTCCGGGTCGACGTGATGACCGCGCTGGTGTCGTTCGAGCGGGTCTTCGAGGTGCTCGACCTCAAGCCGATGATCGAAGAGAAGCCGGACCCGAGCCGCGTTCCCGAAGGCCCGGTTTCGGTGGAGTTCTCCGACGTCCGCTTCGGCTACCCCGCGGCGGACAGGTACTCGCTGGCGTCACTGGAGGATGTGTCCACTTTGGATCATCGCGGTGGTGAAGAGGTGTTGCACGGCATCAGCTTCCGGGCCGAACCCGGGCAGATGGTGGCGCTGGTCGGTTCTTCCGGCGCGGGCAAGTCGACGATCGCCTCACTGCTGCCGCGTCTCTACGACGTCGACGCCGGGGCGGTCCGGCTGTCCGATGTGGATGTCCGGGAGCTGGGCTTCGCCTCGCTGCGGGAAACCGTCGGCGTGGTGACCCAGGACGGGCACCTCTTCCACGACACGATCCGGGCGAACCTCGAGTACGCGCGGGCCGGTGTCACCGACGCCGAGATCTGGTCGGCGCTCGATCGCGCCCGGCTGGCCGAGCTGATCCGGGACCTGCCGGACGGGCTGGAGACCGTGGTGGGGGAGCGGGGCTACCGGCTCTCCGGCGGGGAACGGCAGCGGCTGACCATCGCCAGGCTCCTGCTGGCGCAGCCGCGGGTCGTCATCCTCGACGAGGCGACCGCGCATCTGGACTCGCAGTCCGAGGCGGCCGTGGGCGAGGCACTGACCGACGCGCTGGACGGGCGGACCGCGCTGGTCATCGCGCACCGGTTGTCGACGGTCCGGGCGGCGGACCAGATCCTGGTGATCGAGCACGGGGAGATCGTCGAGCGGGGAACGCACGAAGAACTCCTCGCGCGCGAAGGGCGCTACGCGGAGCTGTACCTGACGCAGTTCTCGGAGCAGCCCGCGGCAGCCTGACCTGCGGCTGCCTGACCTGCGGTTTTACCCTCGTGAGTGGTAAAGACGGTTCTAGCCGTCCTTACCACTCACGAGGCAGGTGACTAGCGGAGAGCGGGGACCCGAGCGCCGTACTTGGCCAGCAGTGCGGCGTTGGCCTCGTCGCCACCGGCCACGTTGGAACTGCGCCACAGCGGGATGTCGACGCCCTGCGCCGCACCGAGGTCCACGACCTCGGCGAGCACGAGGTTCCACAGGAACGCGTTGATCACTGTGGACAGTGGCGCGGTCCGCGGCGCTTCCGGTGGGTAGCTCGAGTCGCCGGGACGGACGTGGGAGTCGAGCACGATGCTCGCTTCCTCGATCAGCGTGGTCGCCGCGCGCTTCGGCGCCGCGGCCACGGACGCGGCCGAACTCACCGCGATGACCGCGGCCCCGCGCGCCCGCGCCCCGGCGGCCAGCTCGACCGGATACGGGTTGACGCCCGAGGTCGAGAACACCACCAGCAGGTCGTCCGGCCCCGGCGCCCGCTCGGCGAGTACCTCTTCGGCGAGCCCGGAGCGGCGCTCGGTCTTGGTGCTGTGCTGCGCGCCGTGCAGCGGCAGCAGTTCGGGGTGATAGACCGGGTACACGCAGGCGAGCCCGCCCGCGCGATAGAAGGTCTCGGCGACCGCTGCCAGCGAATGCCCGGCCCCGGCGGTGAACACCAGGGCGTCGGCCCGGATGACCCCCAGGATCAGCTCGGCCGATTTCCGGATCTGCTCCGCGTTACCCCGTTCGGCTTCCGCGAGCCGTTCGGCGACGTCTGCATAACGTTCGGTGGTGCTCACCACATCCGCCCTTCCGTCTGGAGATCAGCGACGAATGTATCGCGTGGACCAATGGCAGAAGTGGAATACATCGGGTCATGATCGAGGTTGACCCGATCGCTGCGGCCGGGGATTCGGAGACTGGAGGATCCAGGGTGAGCGAGGCTGATCCCGCGGTGCGGACTTGGCGAGTACGCGGCCAGGCGAAAGCCGTCGTGCTGGTACTGCACGGCGGCGCTGAGCACAGTCATGCCCGTGTGGCGCCGTGGCGGCTGGCGTACCAGCGGATGGTGCCGCTGGCGAAGGACGTCCACCGGGCGGGCAAGGAGCACGGGGTCGAGGTGCGGCTCCTGCGCAACCGGGTCTACGGCTGGAACGACGACGGCGCCGACGCGCTGGCCGACGCCCGCTGGGCCCTGGAGCGCGTTCGCGAAGACCACCCGGGGCTGCCGGTGATCCTCGTCGGCCATTCGATGGGCGGGCGGGTCGCGCTGCGCGTCGCCGACGATCCGGCTGTCGTCGGGGTCTGCGCCCTGGCACCGTGGACACCACCGGGTGAACCCATCGGTGCCGTCAGCGGTCGCGCCGTGCTCATCGCGCACGGGACCAAGGACCGGATGACCGATCCGGTGGCGTCACACGCTTTCGCGGAACGCGCCGAAAAGGTGACATCGCGGTCCGCGCGGTTTGAAATCGGTGGTGAAGGGCACGCGATGCTACGAAGGTCTCGCGTCTGGAACCGTCTCGTACGGGCTTTCACACTCGAGCTGATCGAAGCCGGGGGAATTGACGAAACGCTCAGCGCGGCCTGGGATCGGCCGAGCTCCGAGCGCCTGCGGATCCCGGTCTAGACCGGGTGGGAGGGAGCACCTATGTCCACGTCGAGCGTTGATCGGACGGCAGGTCCGGCCGGCCTGCCCGCCCCTGACGAAACCCGGTGGCCGGGATTGGCCACCCCACCGCATTCCCCGTTCCGGGCGCGGATCGCCGAGCAGCTGTTCCGGCAGGCGGTGCGCCCGCTGAACGTCCGCGTGCGCATGCCCGACGGGTCGCAGCTGGGCGCGGGCGGCCCGGGGGCACCCGAAATGCGGCTCAACCGCCCCGCCGCCTTCTTCCACCGCCTCGGCGTGGACGCGAAGATCGGGTTCGGCGAGGCCTACATGGTCGGCGACTGGACGAGTGACGCGCTCGCCGAGGTGCTGACCCCGTTCGCGGAGCGGATGGCGACGCTCATCCCGCCGCTGCTGCAACGGTTCCGCCGGTTCGTCGACCGCGGCCACCCCGCGGACGAGGAGAACACCATCGAGGGGTCACGGGCGAACATCCATCGCCACTACGACCTGTCCAACGAGCTGTTCGGCGCTTTCCTGGACCCGTCGATGATGTACTCGTCGGCGTTGTTCGGGCCGGACGACGACCTCACCACCGCCCAGCACCGCAAGATCGACAGCGTCCTCGACTACGCCGGGGTCCGCGAAGGCAGCACGGTGCTCGAGATCGGCACCGGCTGGGGTGAACTCTCGATCCGCGCCGCCGCCCGCGGGGCCAGGGTCACGTCACTGACCATTTCCGAGCAACAGGCGGCGCTGGCGACCGAACGCATCGAGGCGGCGGGCTTCGCCGACCGCATCGACGTCCGGCTGTGCGACTACCGGGACTCCACCGGCGAGTACGACGCCGTGGTCAGCGTCGAGATGATCGAGGCCGTCGGCGAGTCCTACTGGCCGACGTTCTTCGAGACCATCGGGAAGCGGCTGAAGCCGGGCGGCAGGCTCGGGCTCCAGGCCATCACCATGGACCACGAACGCATGCTCGCCGCGGCCCGGTCGTACACCTGGGTGCACAAGTACATCTTCCCCGGCGGGCTCATCCCGTCGACCACCTCGGTCGAGCAGGGGATGCTGGCGCACACCCGGCTGCACCTGCAAGGAGTGCGCGAGTTCGGCCAGGACTACGCCCGCACGCTGCGGTTGTGGCGGGAGAGGTTCACCCAGCGGTGGGACGAGATCACCGAACTGGGCTTCGACGACGTCTTCAAACGGATGTGGGAGTTCTACCTGGCGTACTCCGAAGCGGGCTTCCGTTCGGGGTATCTCAAGCTCCACCAGTTCGGCTTCGCCGAGAACGGGCGGTGAAAGCCACCCAACCGATGCGGGGTGCCGTACGTCCTTCACCTAGGGTCTGCGGTTGACTGGGCCCTACACGCGAAATCGGGACGGGTGATTCGGCATGACGTATGGAGGCGACGACCGAGGGCGACGGATGCCGCCACAGCGGCCGCCGTCCGGCCGCCCCCGGCGGCATCAGCCCGCGCAGATGATGCCGCTGCCGGGCCGGGGGAGCAGTCCGTACGACGAGCGTACGGCGCCCATGGGGCACGGTGGTGGTGCCGAGCGGCCCGCCGGCCCGCCCCCGCGCCGTCCTGAGCCCCCTCCCGGCCGTCCCATGGACGGCGCGCGCCCGCCGCGGCGACGCAAGCGCTGGGGCTTCGGCAAGGTGCTGCTCACGTTGCTCACCGTGTTCGTGGTGTTCCTCGCCGGCGTGTGGGTGTACCTGGAGTTCTCCATCAACCGCGTCGACGCGCTGGCCGACTACTCCGGCCGTCCCGTCGCGGCCGAAGGCACCAACTGGCTGATCGTGGGCTCCGACAGCCGGGAGGGGCTGACCCCCGAAGAGCAGGAGAAGCTGGTCACCGGTTCCGGCAACGAGGCCGGTGGCAAGCGGACCGACACCATCATGGTCGCGCACGTCCCGGACAACAGCACCAAGCCGACGCTGCTGAGCCTGCCCCGCGACTCGCAGGTGGCCATCCCGGGACACGGCAAGAACAAGATCAACTCCGCGTTCGCGATCGGGGGCCCGGCGCTGCTCGCGAAGACCGTCGAAGGGGCGACAGGCCTGCGGATCGACCACTACGCCGAGATCGGGTTCGGCGGCTTCGCCAAGATCGTGGACGCGATCGGCGGGGTCAACATGTGCGTCGAGAAGCCGATGGAGGACACCATGACGGGGATCAAGATCCCCGCGGGCTGTCAGGACCTCCAGGGCCCGCAGGCGCTCGGGTTCGTTCGCATGCGGCACAGCGAGGCCACCCCGCGTTCGGACCTCGACCGCGTCGCCAACCAGCGGAAGTTCATCGGCGCGCTGGTCAGCGAGATCGGCAGCCCCGGCACGCTGCTGAACCCGTTCTCGCTGTTCCCGCTGCTGTCGACCGCGCCCGACGCGCTGACGATGGACACGGGCGACCACGTGCACAACCTGGTGGGGCTCGCGCTGGCGATGCGCGGGATCTCGTCGGGTGGCGTCGTCACCACGACGGTGCCGGTGACCAACGGCTCGGCCGAGAACTGGGACAAGACGAAGTCGAAGCTGCTTTTCGACGCGCTGAAGAACGACACGGAGATCCCGGACAGCGCGATCCTGACCTGATCCGGACGACCACCGTGCCCCGCCACGGCGCGGCACCCTGGTCGCCTGAAGTACGTGAAGGACCCCTTCATTGCGCTAGGCGCAGTGAAGGGGTCCTTCACGTACTTGGGGAAGGGGTCCTTCACGGACCGGGCCTGCGAACAATCCGTACCCAGAGTCCAGTAGGTACCGAAGCTGGCCGCTCACGAGCCTCCCCGAAAACCGGAGGCGCGCAGAGCGACGGCGAGGCACCATGGACCGATGGAAGCGCCCGCCGAAACCCTCGCCGACGACGTCGTCGTGCTGCGCCGCTGGAAGCCGGAGCAGCTCGAAACCCTGGCCGCCGTCGCAGGGGGATCCGCCGAGCACCTCGGCGCCTGGATGATCTGGGCCACTGACGGCTACGGCCTCCAGGAGGCCGCTGGCTTCCTGGAGCACACCGCGAAGAACTGGGCCGAAGGTAAGACCTACGACTTCGCGATCTTCGCCGATGACGAGGTCGTCGGCGGCACGGGCATGATCGTCCATCCGGACCGGATCGAGATCGGCTACTGGCTCAGCCGCCACCACACGGGCCGCGGCCTGGTGACGAGGGCCGCCAGGTTGCTGGCCGACGAGGCCTTCCGGCTCGGTGCGCCGGAGGTCGAGATCCGGCACGACAAGAACAACGCCGCGAGTGGTGCGGTGCCCGCGCGGCTGGGGTTCACGATGACCGGCGACGAGGCCGCCGAGCCGCCGCTCGCCCCGGCCTGCGCGGGCGTCAACCGGATCTGGCGGCTCAAGCGTCCTTAGTCTTGCGCTCGCGCAAGGCCGCGAGCGCCTTGTCGGCGTGCACGGTGAACTTCAGTTCGCTCTTGATCACTTCGAGCACCTTGCGGTCGGTGTCGATGACGAACGTGTGCCGCTTCGCGTGCAGCGGGCTGAATTTGCGCCAGACACCGAACTGTCGCGCCACCACACCGTCCACATCGGACAGCAGTGGGTAGTCGAAGCCGTGTTTGGCGGAGAATTCCTGCTGTTTGGCGACGGCGTCCGGGCTGATGCCGACACGGTGCGCGCCTGCTTCGGCGAACTCCGCGGCCAGGTCGCGGAAATGGCAGCTTTCCGCGGTGCAGCCGCTGGTCATCGCGGCGGGGTAGAAGAACAGCACGACCGGGCCGGACGAGAGGAAGTCCGACAGTGTGCGTTCTTCGCCCTTGTCGTCGGGCAGGGTGAAGTCCGGGGCGATGTCACCTTGGTCCATGGACGGATCCTGCCACGTCAGTGGGCGTGCCGTTCGATGAGCTCGTCGACCTCGTCCCCGGTCGCGGAATCGGTGACGAACGAGCCGCGCGCGGCGAGCACGCCGTACCGCTTCAGCCGCTCGGCCTGTTCGTGGCTGTGGACGCCTTCCGCACCGATGCGCAGTTTCAGCTCCTTGGCCCTGGCGACCAGCTGGCACAGGTGGCGGACGTCGGCCTCGTTCTCGCCGTCGGCCAGCGCGTCGATCACCGCGCCGGACAGGATCACGTGCCGGACCGGCAGCCGGTGCTGCGGGATCAGCTCCAGATCGGCCGAGCCGGAGATGGTCAGTACCAGTTGCGCGCCCAGATCGGCCAGTACGGCGAAGGAGTCCAGCACCTCGCCTCGCGGGTCGAGCACGGATTCGCGATCGGTGCACAGCCGCAGCGCCTGCGCGGGCAGGCTGTACCGGTCGAGCTGTTCCTTGACCATCAGCACCAGATCGGGGTCGATGGCCAGCCGCTTCGGCAGCCGCACGCAGACGTCCGGGGCCGCGTCGCCGAACCGGTTCCGCCAGCGCGCGGTGGCGGCGAGCGATTCCGCCAGCAGCCACCGGCCGAGCGGGACGGTCATGCCGGTGGTCTGCGCCAGCGGATAGAACTCGTCGGAGTCCAGTTCGCCCTTCTCCGGGTGGGTCCAGCGCAGCCCGGCGTTGACCGCGGCCAGCTGGTCCGGGTTCGCGAGTTTGACCGTCGGCTGGTAGATCAGCGAGAACTCGCCGTTCTCCAGTGCGCCCGCGATGACCGCGCCGAGCTGGTAGCGGCCGCGGTCGCGCGCGTCGAGTTCCGGGTCGAACAGCATCCACTGCGCCTTGCCCGCCTCTTTGGCGCGGTGCAGGGCGATTTCCGCGGCCCGGAGCAGATCTTCCGGTCCGCCGTCGGTGACCGGGCGGACGACGATGCCGGCGCTCGCGCTGACCCCGATGCCGTGCCCGCCGAGGTAGATCGGCTCGACCAGCTCCTCCAGGGCCTGCTCGACCAGTGCGATCACCTGGGGCGGGGTGAACTCGCCGCGCAGCAGGACGGCGAACCCGTCGCCGGACAGCCTGGCGACGGAACCGTTGTGCCTGCCGGTGAACACGGACTTGAGCTTGTTCGCGACCCCGCGCAGCACCTGGTCGCCGACACCGGCGCCGCGACCGTCGTTGATCACCTTGAAACCGTCGACGTCGAGGTAGACGAGCGCGACCTGCTCGGTGCCGGAGCCGGCCAGCGCGGTCTCCAGCGCGTTGCCGAACGCGGTGGAGTTCGGCAGGCCGGTCAGCGCGTCGTGCACGTTCTGGTGCAGCAGTCGTTCCTGTAGCAGGTGGATCTCGTTGGCGTCGGAGACCATCAGCACCGGATAGGTCGAGCCGGGCCGGTCACCGGGAAGGTCGGCGAGGGTCACGTCGACCCAGATCGTGCCTTCCTCGCTGTGGTCGAGCAGCAGGCGTTCCTGCTGGGTCGGCTGGCCGAGCGCCCTGAGCTGGGAGAGCCCGTTCCGCAGCCGGGCGACGTCGTGGTCTGCGGAGCCGAGTTCGGGGATGGTCCGTCCGCGCAGCGCCGAGGGGCGGCAGCCGAGGAGTTTGCCGAGTGCGGTGTTCGCCTCGACGATCTCGCCGTCGGAGTCGGCGAGCGCGATCCCGATGGGGGAGGCGGAATAGAGCTTGGAGAAGCGATCCCGGGCCGGCTCGTGGTCGGGTTCGGTCCGGACGGCGTCCTGGGCGACGCCGAGCAAGAACTCTTCGAGTTGCTCCTGGGGAAGCGATACTCCTTTAGTGTCAGCGAGCGTCGCGGCCCATCTCCGAGCGACGTCCACCAACCCTGGCGCGGAACCAGGTTCGGGCACACTTCACCTCTTCATGCGCGGTTTATGGCCAGCTCAGACCGGGTGTCCGAGCCCACGGACCCACACTAGGTATGAGCCGACCGGGTGTAGTGCCACGGCATCACGCGCGATCCGGGGTGTCTACCGGCTGAAAGGGTGATCGCTACTACACGAGTGGTGACCGGAAGTTACCAAGAGTACTCGAAAGTGGTTGTCCGCTGACCGGGCTTCAGCGTGCCGTCAACCGGATCGGCAGGCCGTCCGCGGGAACAGGCAGCGAGACGTAGTCCCAGCGCGCGGTGTAGTCCTCCGGGACCGACCACCGATAGGCCCGCAGCATCTCGTGCAGCAGCGCTTTCACTTCGAACGTCCCGAAATGCAGGCCGATGCACTTGTGCGCGCCGCCGCCGAACGGCATCCACGCGTAGCGGTGCGACTTGTCCTCGCGGCGTTCCTCACCGAAGCGGTCGGGGTCGAAACGCATCGGGTCGGTCCAGTGCTCCGGCGAGAAATGGTTGACGGTGGGCGAAACCCCGACCAGTGTCCCTTCAGGAATGAAATGCCCGAGAACTTCCGTGTCCTTCACGGTTTTCCGCGCCAGCGAAGGCACCGGGGACACCAGGCGCAGGGATTCCTTGATCACCAGGTCCAGGGTCTTCAGCTTCTCCAGCGCCTCGATGTCCGGCACGTCGTCGCCGAGCGCGAGGGATTCCTGGCGCGCGCGTTCCTGCCACTCGGGGTTCTTGGCGAGGTGGTAGACGGCGGCGGCGCTGGTGATGGTCGACGTGTCGTGCGCCGCCATCATCAGGAAGATCATGTGGTTGACGACGTCGGAGTCGGTGAAGCGGTCGCCGTCTTCGGTGGTGGCGTGGCACAACGCGGTGAAGAGGTCGTCGCCGTCGCTCGCCCGTTTCGCGGGCAGATTCGCCGAGAAGTAGCGTTCGAGGACCTTGCGGCCGTGCAAACCCGCCGCCCAGCGGCCGCCGGGAACGGGGAAGCGCACGATGGCCGTGCCCGCGCGCACGGAGTTCACGAACGCGCGGTTGATCGCGGCCGCGTCGTCGCCGGACCGCATGCCCATGAACACGCGCGTCGCGACGTCGAGCGTGAGTTGCTTGAGTGACCAATAGATCCGCGGGTTCGGGCGGTCCGCCCAGGTGGCGATGCCGTCGCGCAGGGCCGGCCCCATCTGGTCGACGTAGCCGGTGAGCCGCTGCCGGGTGAACGCCGCCTGCATGATCCGGCGGTGCAGATGGTGCTCGCCGAAGTCGAGCAGCATCAGGCCGCGGTCGAAGAACCGCTCGATGAAGAACTTCCAGCCCTCCTGGGAGAAGGCCTTGTCCTTGTTCACCAACGCGATCTGCGTGGCCTCCGGGCCGGAGAGGGTGACGATGCGGCGGCCGAACGCGCCCATCCACGACACCGGGCCGTAGGTCTCATGGCGTTTGAGGCCGAACTCGACGCCGAAGCGCATGAAGTCCAGCGCGTGCCCGATGACCGGCGGGCCTTCGTCGCCGAGGACGGGTTTGAGGCCCGGTGGGGCGGGCGCGAGTTCGCGGACCGGCCAGGTCGCGCCGAGCCAGCGCTGGTCGACCGAACGCGGCAGGGGGATCGAGGTGAGCGGCGGAACCCGCTCGCGCAGCGCCCCGGTGACCTTTTCGACGGCGTTCGCCATGGTGACCATCTCCCCGTTGAGACCGGTTACCGCTCCACCATCGCATCCTTATTGACGTCCTGACAATACCTCCGCCGAAGTACATGAAGGCCCCCTTCCTTGCGCCTAGGTACAGGAAGGGGGCCTTCATGTACTGATCAGCCGAGTTCGGTCCGGACCGCCTGGGCGGCGGCGACCAGGTTCCGCAGGGCGGGCTCGACCTCGGCGTAACCGCGGGTCTTCAGACCGCAGTCCGGGTTGACCCAGATCCGCTCGGCGGGCACGGCGCCGACGGCGGTCCGCAGCAGCCCGCTGACCTCGTCGACGTCGGGGACACGCGGCGAGTGGATGTCGTACACGCCAGGCCCGACGCCGCGGCCGAAGCCCGCCGCGCCCAGGTCGGTGACGACCTCCATCTTCGACCGCGCGGCCTCGATGCTGGTGACGTCGGCGTCGAGCGCGTCGATCGCCTTGACCACCTCACCGAACTCCGAGTAGCACATGTGCGTGTGGATCTGCGTCGCGTCGTCGATGCCGGACGTCGCCAGCCGGAACGACGAAACCGCCCACGCGAAGTACGCCTCGTGGGCCGCCGTACGCAAGGGAAGCAGCTCCCGCAGCGCCGGCTCGTCCACCTGGATGACGCGGATGCCCGCCTCCTGCAGGTCGTGCACCTCGTCGCGGATGGCCAGCGCCACCTGACGGGCGGTCTTGCCCAGCGGCTGGTCGTCGCGGACGAACGACCACGCCAGGATCGTCACCGGCCCGGTCAGCATCCCCTTGACCGGCTTCGTGGTCAGGCTCTGCGCGTAGCGCGCCCACTCGACGGTCATCGGCTCCGGGCGCGAGACGTCGCCGTACAGGATCGGCGGCCGCACGCACCGCGAGCCATAGGACTGCGCCCAGCCGAAGTCGGTGGCGGCGAACCCGGCCAGCCGCTCGGCGAAGTACTGCACCATGTCGTTGCGCTCGGGCTCGCCGTGCACCAGCACGTCGAGGCCGAGGTCCTCCTGCAACCGGATGACGTGCTCGATCTCCGCCTTCATCGCGGCCTCGTAGCCCGCGTCGTCCAGCGAACCCGCCTTGTGCGCGGCCCGTGCTTTGCGGACCTCGGTGGTCTGCGGGAACGAGCCGATCGTCGTGCTCGGCAACGGCGGTAGCCCCAGCGCGTCCTGCTGCGCCACCGCGCGCCGGGCGTAGGGGGAGCGGACGGTGTCCTCCGGCCGCAGCGCCTCCAGCCGGGCCCGCACTCCGGCGTCGGCCAGGTCGGCCGCCGTGGCACGGTCCGCGGCCGCGGTGCGGGCGGCGGAAAGGTCGACGCCCTCTTCCGTCAGCGCGCGGCCGAGCAGGACGACCTCGTCGACCTTCTGCTTGGCGAAGGCGAGCCAGCCCTTGAGACGCGGGTGGAGCCCGTCCTCCCGCTCGACGTCGTAGGGCACGTGCAGCAGCGAGCACGACGTCGAGACGCTGACCGACTTCGCGGTGCCGAGCAGCGTCGCCGCCCGGCCGAGCGCGCGGGTCGGGTCGGTGCGCCAGACATTGCGCCCGTCCACGACCCCGGCCAGAACCTCCTTGTCGCGCAAGGCGGGCTCGGCCGCGACAGCGTCCACAAAGGACTCATCGGTGACGAGGTCGACGGCGAGCGCGTCGATCGGGGAGCGGGCCAGCACGCCCAGACCGCGACCGAGACCGCCGAAGTACCCGGCGACCAGGATCTTCGGCCGCGCTGTCTCCTTCGCCAGCCGGTGGTAGGCGCGGATGAGCGCGTTGAGCTCCTGCTCTGTCCGGTCCGCTGCGAAGGCGGGCTCGTCGAACTGGACCCACTCGACGCCTTCGTCGTGCAGGCGCCTCAGCAGTTCGACGTAGCCGTCGAGGAGGTTGTCGAGCAGATCCAGTGGGCGAAAGCCCTCCGGAGCACTCTCGGCCGCCTTCGCGAGCAGCAGGAACGTCACCGGGCCCACCAGCACCGGCCGCGTCTCGACGCCGATCGCGCGGGCTTCGCGGTACTCGTCGAGCGGCTTGGTGCCGGTGAGCGAGAACGTCGTGTCCGGGCCGAGTTCGGGGACGATGTAGTGGTAGTTCGTGTCGAACCACTTCGTCATCTCCATCGCCGGCGCGTCCTGCACCCCGCGTGCGGCGGCGAAGTAGATGTCGAGCGGCGAAAGACCGAGAGTCGTGAAGCGCTCCGGCAGCGCCCCGAAGAGCTCAGCGGTGTCGAGCACCTGGTCGTAATGGGAGAACGTGTTGGACGGGACGGAGTCCAGCCCGGCGTCCTTGAGTTCCCGCCAGGTCCGCGTGCGCAGCGCACGGCCGGTGTCCAGCAGTTCGGCCTCGTCGATCTTGCCCGCCCAGTAGCGTTCGAGTGAACGCTTGAGTTCCCTGTCCGGTCCGATCCGGGGATAGCCCAGCACTGTCGTGCCGATTTCGGTCACAGCTCTCTCCTCGCGAGCTTGTCGTCAGAGCCCGGAGCCGCGCACAGGAGTGACCGCCGTTCGGTCGTGCCCATCCCACGAGGCCCGGACTCACGCACGCCGTCGGCGCACGTACCACGGGCAGGTCTTCGGACTCGTGGGCGACTCGCTCGCTCCTACCGGCCGTCGCTTCCCGGGTGCCATACCCAGTGCTTTACCGTGTCTCGCACGGTGACGGCTTTCGTTCCCACATACCGCTGCGGGGCAGTCCCGGATTCACACCGGGTTCCCTGTTACCTCGACCGGCTTGGGAGGCCGGGCGAACCAGTAGCACCTCGAAGCGTACTCAGGCCCGCTACGGGGCCGCTCGAATGTGATGAACCTCAGTCCGCGGCCCACTCGTATGCCAGCTGATACCGATCGGCCGCGAGGGTCATGTCGTTCATCTCCACCGGTTTTCCGTCCTCGCGGTAGGCCACTCGGGTCACCGTGATGACGGGAACTCCGTCGGCGAGCTGCAGTAAGGACGTTTCGTCGGGAGTCGGCATCCGAGCTCCGACATGCTCGGTGAAGGAGGCTAGCCGGTGGCCGGATTCCTCCAAGCGTGCATAGGTCCCGCCAGGTCCCGTGTCGACTTCTTCCACCGCGGTGCCGCGCGTGAACTCGCGAGGAAGGCGGGACACCGCGAGCTGCACGACGAGTCCGTCTGCGCGCATCACGCGATCTCTCACGGTGACCGCCGCGCCGGGATCGAGGTCGAGATACTCGGCGGTGCGGGTGTCGGCTTCCTCGAACCGGATACGTACGGATGTCGAAGGCGTGAACCCATGAGCCGTGGCATCGGCAATGAACGCTCCGCGGTCTTCTTCGCGTGCGGTGCGGGAGAGCCGTGCTCGCGCCAGCCGTTGGAGACTGGTCGGAGGCCGGACGAAAACACCTTTGCCGTGCTCGGCGGTCACGAGGCCTTCGGACTTGAGGACGTCCACCGCGTCTCGCACGGTAGGTCGTGAAACGCCATAGGTGGTAACTAGTTCACGTTCGCTGGGTAGTTGTGCACCATGCGGGAACTGGCCGGATGAGATCTTCTCGCGAAGATCCGCGGCCACCTGCCTGAACGCCGGCACTCCGCTCGTGCGATCCACCATGGGCGCCATCCTGCCACTGGCTAACTTGTCTTGACCAGTTGGCTGCGTTATGCCACGGTATTGGTCAACATGTCTTTACCAGTTGGAGGCGAGATGAGCGGTTGGCCAGGAAGCGACGAAAGCGTCGTCGCCGGGGGCGAGGTCGCACGCATCCACGTCGACCTGGCCACTGCCCATCCGGTGCTGGACGGGACCTGGCATCGCGTTCGTCTGGAACCGGGCCCGATGCCCGGAGGCAAGCTGACGATGCTTTGCGGCCGGAATGCTTCCGTCGAGTTCGTCGACCGAGGAGGGCGGGGTGGGGGCAGTGCCACAACCTGTTGCTGGGACTGCGACCTGGCCTATCGCCGCACGCACGACATCGCGGTGCTGCCCGGCCATCCCGCGTTGTAAATGAAAAAGCCCGCCCGGCGCGGGTGCGCCGAGCGGGCCTGTACCGCAGACGAGGGATCAGTCCCAGTCGAGGGCGCCACCGGACTGGTACTCGATGACGCGGGTCTCGAAGAAGTTCTTCTCCTTCTTGAGGTCCATCGCCTCCGACATCCACGGGAACGGGTTCTCCGTCTCGCCGAAGATCGGCTGGAGGCCGATCTGCTGCGCCCGCCGGTCGGTGATGAAGTGCATGTACTGCTCGATCAGCTCGGCCGACAGCCCGAGCATGCCGCGCGGCATGGTGTCGCGGGCGTAGGCGACTTCGAGCTCGCACGCGTCGGTCAGCATGCCGCGGATCTCGGCCTGGAACTCTTCGGTCCACAGGTGCGGGTTCTCGATCTTGATCTGGTTGATGCAGTCGATGCCGAAGTTCAGGTGGATCGATTCGTCGCGCAGGATGTACTGGTACTGCTCGGCGATGCCGATCATCTTGTTCCGGCGGCCGAGCGAGAGGATCTGCGCGAAGCCGGTGTAGAACCACATGCCCTCGAAGATCACGTAGAACGCGACCAGGTCACGCAGGAAGTTCTGGTCGGCCTCGGGGGTGCCGGTCTCGAAGTCCGGGTTCTCCAGGTTCTGCGTGTACTTGAGCGCCCACGCGTCCTTCTCCGAGATGGAGGGGACCTCGCGGTACATGTTGAACAGCTCGCCCTCGACCAGGCCGAGGCTCTCGCAGATGTACTGGAAGGTGTGCGTGTGCACGGCCTCCTCGAACGCCTGGCGCAGCAGGTACTGGCGGCATTCGGGGTTGGTGATCTGGCGGTACACCGCGAGCACGATGTTGTTGGCCACCAGCGATTCCGCGGTGGCGAAGAAGCCGAGGTTGCGCTTGAGCATGGTGCGCTCGTCCTCGGTCAGGCCGTCGGCCGACTTCCACAGCGCGATGTCGGCCTGCATGGCGACCTCGGTCGGCATCCAGTGGTTGTTGCAGCCGGCGAGGTACTTCTCCCACGCCCAGGTGTACTTCATCGGCAGCAGCTGGTTGACGTCGGCGCGGGCGTTGATCATCCGCTTGTCGTCGACGTTGATGCGGGCTGCGCCGACTTCGATCTCGCCGAGGCCGGTGGCGTCGGTGGAAGCGTCAAAGGTGGTCATACAGAGGCTCACTTCACGAGTGGGGTCGTGAGTGGCGATTCGGGTTAGAACCCGAATCGCCACTCACGAGGATGTATTACTGGCAGGCTTCGCAGTCGGGGTCGTCGATCCGGCAGGCGGCGCCGTCGGTGGCGACGAAGTCGACGTCCGAGACCTGCGGGATCTCCTTCGGCTCCGGCTTGGCGGCCGGTGCCGGGGCGGTCACCGGCACGGCCGGGACCGCGGCGGCGGGCGACGGCGAAACCGCGGCGGGCGAAGCGGCAGGAGCCGGAGCGGCGGGCTTCGGCGAAGCCGGAGTAGCGGGGGCGGGGGTGGCCGAGACCGCGTTCAGCTTGCCGTCGGTGCCGCGCAGGGTGCTCTTCTCCACGTGCGTCGCGGACCGCGCCCGCAGGTAGTACGTGGTCTTGAGGCCCTTGTGCCAGGCGTAGCGGTACAGCTCGTCGAGCTTGCGGCCGCTGGGCGCCGCGATGTACAGGTTCAGCGACTGAGCCTGGTCGATCCACTTCTGCCGACGCGAACCGGCGTCCACCAGCCAGCGCGACTCGATCTCGAACGCGGTGGCGTACAGCGCCTTCAGGTCGTCCGGCACGCGGTCGATCTGGCCGAGGCTGCCGTCGAAGTACTTCAGGTCCGAAACCATGACCTCGTCCCACAGCCCGCGCTCCTTGAGCGAGCGGACCAAGTGCGGGTTCACCACGGTGAAGTCACCGGACATGTTCGACTTGACGAACAGGTTCTGGAACAGCGGCTCGATCGACTGCCCGACGCCCACGATGTTGGAGATCGTCGCGGTCGGCGCGATCGCCATCACGTTGGAGTTGCGCATACCGACGGTCTTGACCCGCTCGCGCAGCGGCGCCCAGTCCAAAGTGGACGAGGTGTCGACGTCGAGCGCGTCACCCTGGCGGGCGTCGATCAGCAGCTGCAGGGAGTCGATCGGCAGGATTCCCTTGCTCCACAAGGAACCTTCGAACGTCTGGTACTGGCCGCGCTCCTCGGCGAGGTCGGTCGAGGCCGAGATCGCGTAGTAGCTGATGTGCTCCATGCTGGTGTCCGCGAACTGGACGGCCTCGTCCGAGGACAGCGGCACGCCGATCTCGAACAGCGCGTCCTGGAAGCCCATCAGGCCCAGCCCGATCGGGCGGTGCCGCAGGTTGGACCGGCGCGCTTCCGGGATGGTGTAGAAGTTGATGTCGATCACGTTGTCGAGCATGCGAACCGCGGTACGCACGGTCTTCTCGAGGCGCTTCGCGTCGATGCCCTCGGGGGTCACGTGCTTGAGCAGGTTCACCGAGCCGAGGTTGCAGACCGCGACCTCGTCGGTGGTGGTGTTCAGCGTGATCTCGGTGCACAGGTTGGACGAGTGCACGACACCCACGTGCTGCTGCGGCGAGCGCAGGTTGCACGGGTCCTTGAAGGTGATCCACGGGTGGCCGGTCTCGAACAGCATGGTCAGCATGCGGCGCCACAGGTCGACCGCGCGGATCTTGCGAGACACCTTCAGCTCGCCACGCTCGGCGGCGGCCTCGTACTCGCGGTAGCGCTCGGAGAACGCGTTGCCGTAGAGGTCGTGCAGGTCCGGGGTCTCGTTCGGCGAGAACAGGGTCCACTGCGCGTCGGCCTCGACGCGGCGGAGGAACTCGTCCGGCACCCAGTTCGCGGTGTTCATGTCGTGCGTACGACGACGGTCGTCACCGGTGTTCTTGCGCAGGTCGAGGAATTCCTCGATGTCGACGTGCCAGGTCTCCAGGTACGCGCAGGCGGCGCCCTTGCGCTTGCCGCCCTGGTTCACCGCGACGGCGGTGTCGTTGGCGATCTTGAGGAACGGCACGACACCCTGCGACTGGCCGTTGGTGCCCTTGATGTGCGCGCCGAGGCCGCGGACCGGGGTCCAGTCGTTGCCGAGGCCGCCCGAGTACTTCGCCAGCAGCGCGTTGTTCTTGTACGCCTGGAAGATCGAGTCCAGGTCGTCGTCCACAGTGGTCAGGAAGCAGGACGACAGCTGCGGGCGCGTGGTGCCCGAGTTGAACAGCGTCGGGGTGGACGCCATGAAGTGGAACGACGAGAGCAGCTCGTAGAACTCGATCGCGCGGGCTTCACGGTTGTCCTCGCGGATCGCCAGACCCATCGCGACGCGCATGAAGAACGCCTGCGGCAGCTCGAACCGGACGCCGTTGTGGTGCTGGAAGTACCGGTCGTACAGGGTCTGCAGGCCGAGGAAGCCGAAGTCGAGGTCGCGCTCGGCGTGGATGGCCTCGGTGATCTTGTCCAGGTCGAACGTCTGGAGCTCGGGGTTGACCAGCTCCAGCTCGATGGCGCGCTTCAGGTAGTCGCGGAAGTACTGCGGGTACCGGGCGGTCATCTCGTCCTGGCTGGCCAGCTGCGGCGCGCCCGCGAGGTAGCTGAGCGCCTCGCCGCGGAGCTTGTCCGCCAGCAGCCGGGCGCTGACGTAGGAGTAGTTCGGCTCCTGCTCGACGAGCACGCGCGCGGCCATGATCTGGGCGAGGGCGAGCTCGTCGGCGCTGATGCCGTCGTAGAGGTTGCGCTTGGCTTCGGCCAGCACGAGCTCCGCCGAGACGTCCTCGAGTCCGGAGACGGCCTCGCCGACCACGTGCGAGACGCGGGCCCAGTCGAGCGGGCGGATCGAGCCGTCGGCGGACTTGACGCTGATGGCGACGTCGGAGGACGCCGGCTTCTCGGACTCGCGGGCTTTCGCGCGCTCGTCACGGTAAAGGACGTACGCGCGGGCGACCTTGTGGTGCTCGCCGCGCATCAGCGCGAGTTCGACGATGTCCTGGATCTGCTCGATTTGCAGCGCGGTCTCGGGACCGGCGTGGCGGAGCAGGGAGGACTCGATCTGCTCGGTCAGCTCCTTGACCAAGTGGTGGATCCGCGACGAAGCGGCCGCGTCACCGCCCTCGACGGCGAGGAAGGCCTTGGTCACGGCGACCGAGATCTTGTTCGCGTCGAAGGGGGACACGCTGCCGTCCCGCCGGATGACTCGCACGGTCGCGGGCGTGGTGTCCGAAGACGAAGGTGGCCGCTGACCGGTTTCCACTGACATGCGTGTCTCCAATGGGCGCGTTGAAGCACCGCAAGGCCTGACAAGGCCGTGCGCTGCAGGTTCACCAAGCTGTCCGACAACCGCTCCCGAGCGGTCTCCCCGTCGCTGGGCGGTGCCGGTTCCCAGAGACTACATGTAGGGGTCGGAGGCTGCACGTGCCCCAATGGGTGGCGTGTCGTGGTCTCACCCTGGCGGGTTAGGCGATCACGCTGAGCGGCTGGTCAGCCGCCGAAAACGATCGTGAAATCGCGGAGGCAGGCGCTCAGGACAGGCCGCTGACCGGCCAGGAAACCGAACGGTCCGTGCTCGTTGACGCGCCAATCCGCGGCCGCCGGACGCGGCCGCGCCTTTGCCCGGACGGGGCTCCTTTTGAGACGGCCGTCCAGCATCTGGACGACGTCGAAGGCGGCGGGCATCCGCACCGGGAGGCTCGGCCGGGGGGTGAAGGCGGCCGTCGCGATCCAGTCCTCCTGGGTGGCCGCCGAGGCGGTGAAAGTCCGTCCTTGGGTGAAGTCGAGCGTGGCGAGGTCCTTGGGGATGCCCCACAGTGCCCGTCCGCCCGCGAGCGAGACCTCGCTGTCGACCCAGATGTCGGTGATGGAGCTGGAGAGACGCTTGCCGCGGACGGCGACCGTCGCCAGCAGCTCGTGATACCGCAGCTGTCCGGGCTCCTGGTAGTCGATCCAGGCGGTGAACACCTGCGCGCGCCCGCCCGCCACGATCGGTTCGACACCTTCGGGCAGCTCGGGCAGCTCGCTCACCGGGACACGCCAGACCGACAGGTACGCCTGGCCCGCCAGGTTCCAGGGCTCCGGGGGATAGGCGGTCACGCGTTCCGCCACGGCAGGTAGGCGGGCTGGTCGGTGTCGACGCGCATGGAGAACTCCGGTGGTCGTTTCTGCAGGAAGGACATGACCCCTTCGACGGCGTCCGGGCTGGCGCCCAGGCCGCCGATCAGCCGCGAGTCCAGTTCGTGCACGGGGAACGGCGACGCGGCGCTCGCCATCCGGTACAGCAGCTGGCGGGTCACCGCGACCGAAACCGGTGACGTGGTCTTGGCGATCTCGAGCGCCAGCTCGCGGGCCTTGCCGAGCACCTCGTCGGGCTCGTGAACACTGTGGACCAGTCCGGCGTTCTTCGCTTCCTCGACGCCGAAGACGCGGCCGCTGATCATCCAGTCGAGTGCCGTGCCCATCCCGACGAGCCGGGGGAGGAACCACGCGGACGCGCCTTCGGGATAGATGCCCCGGCGGACGAACACGAAGCCGAACCGGGAGTCCGTCGACGCCAGGCGGTAGTCGCACGAGAGCGTGATCGTGACGCCGCCGCCGACGGCCGCGCCCCGCAGGGCCGCGATCACCGGTTTGTTCATCGTGAAGATCCGTTTCGAGCAGCGTCCCGCCGGCTCCTGCCAGGCCGCGTCCGGGCCGGTCTCCGGATCGAAGTCGAAACCGCCCTGCGAGAGGTCGGCGCCCACCGAGAAGTCCTTGCCGTTGCCGGTCAGGATCACCACGCGGACGTCCTCGTCGCGGTCGGCCCTGTCCATCGCGTCGCCGAGCTCGTCGGCCATGCGGATGGTGTAGCCGTTGCGGGCCTCGGGCCGGTTGAGCGTGACCGTCGCGATGCGGTCGGCGACCTCGTAGGTGATTTCGGCGTACGCGCTCATGACGTGAAAGTAAGGCTATGTTGACAAGGTGTCAATAAGGCGTCACTCGACGTCGTCCAGGTGATCCGCGTAGTACTCGACCGCTCGCCGGTACCGCTGGACTCCGACGTCTCCGCTGGTGGCCGCGAGTACTTTCAGCAGCGTTCCCGTCGCCTCGCGGGCCTCCCCGACGTTGTAGAGCGCCATCGCGAGGAATGTCTTCAGCGCCGCGTCGTCCGGGAATTCGTCGAGGCCGCGACGCAAGGTCTTGAGCGATTCTTCGTACCGGCCGAGGACGCGATACGTGCTGCCGAGCCCGACGAAAACGCCGTGCCTGTCCTCTGTGGACAGGCCCTCGGTCGCGAGTGCGCGCTCGTAGTAGGGAGCGGCCTCGGCCTCGAAGCCGAGGGAGTCGTGCGCCCAGGCTGTCTGGTAGGCGATGACGGCGTCCTTCGGGTGCTGTCCGGCCAGCTCGATCAGCTTCAGTCGGGCCTCGTCGGTGCCCTGCTCGCGCAATCGGACGGCTTCCGCGCTCACGCGGCACCTTCGAACGGGGGATAGGTCTTCGCGCCTGTCCGTTCCGCCGCGTCGATGTAACCGGCGAGCGCGTCGCGGGACCGCGCGATCTTGGCCAGCTGCTCGTCGAGCCGTCCGAGCCGTTCGCGCATCGCGGCCAGCAGTTCGGGGCAGCCGATCAGCTCGGGCTCCTCGCCGATCGCGCAGGGCAGCAAGTACGCGATGTCCTCGGACGACAGGCCCGCGGCGAGCAGATGTCGGATCTGCTTCACCCGCAGCAAGGCCGTCTCGTCGTACTCGCGGTAGCCGTTCGAGCCGCGCTCGGCCTCCAGGAGACCTTGGGCCTCGTAGTAGCGCAGCTGATGGGCGTTGACGCCCGTCCGATGGCTCAATTCCCCGATTTTCACCGATATCCCCTTGACCTTCAGGCCGGTCTCAATGTTGACGATGTTGCCATGGACAACGAAACCACCGCACCTGTGACAGTTCTCGGCCTGGGCCTGATGGGCACCGCGCTCGCCCGCGCGTTCCTGAAGGCCGGGCATCCCACGACCGTCTGGAACCGGACGTCCGCCAAGGCCGCCTCCTTGGTGGCCGAGGGGGCGCGGCTCGCGCCCACGATCGGCGACGCGCTCGCGGCAGGCGGCACGACGATCGTGTGCCTCACCGACTACTCGGCCGTGCGTGAGCTGCTCGGCGATGCCGGGCTCGACGGCACGACACTGGTCAACCTGACCTCGGGCGACTCCACCCAAGCGCGGGAAACCGCCGCCTGGGCCGAACAACGGGGTGCCCGCTACCTGGACGGCGCGATCATGGCCATCCCCTCGTCGATCGGGACCGACGAGGCGATGATCCTGCTCAGCGGTCCGCGGCCGGACTTCGACCTCGGCGCGCTCGGCGCCGTCAGCCATCTCGGCGAGGACCCGGGGCTCGCGTCGCTGTACGACGTCGCCGGGCTGGCGATGATGTGGAGCGTCCTGAACGCGTGGCTCCAAGGCACCGTGATGCTCAAGACGGCCGGTGTCGACGCCGCGACCTACGCGACGTTCGCGCAGCAGATCGCCGTCGGGGTGGCCGGCTGGCTGCCCGGGTACGCGGAGCAGGTCGACAAGGGCTCGTTCCCCGCGGAGGTGTCGGCGCTGGAGACCGACGTGCGGGCGATGGAGCACATGGTCGAGGAGAGCGAGGCGCTGGGCGTGAACGCCGAACTGCCGAAGCTGATCAAGGCGATGGCCGACCGTGCGATCGCGGCCGGGCACGGTGGGGAGCAGTACCCGGTGCTGATCCGCGAGTTCGAGCGGGCGGGGTGAGTGCGGGGTCGGGCTGGTCGTGAGTGGCGATTCGGGTTCTGGTGAGGGGTAAGGCAAAGGTGGCGTGCTGAAGGCAGTGGCGGGAGCGGATTCGTCGACGGTCTCTGACACCTCTCTCGACTGTCCATAAGGGACGCCTCTTGACGTGCAGGTGCCCGATTTAGGTGATTGGCCGCATTTTGCGAAGGGGTCGTGAGTGGCAAGTGTCGTTAGAGCGACACTTGCACAAAAAAACCCAACTGGAAAAATGAAAAATTGGGAGAACAATTTAAAAGTTGGGGAAAAATAGTTACATTTTTTAAAAAACACGGGGGC
>NZ_JBVJLY010000005.1:227305-373417 GCF_055584485.1 Amycolatopsis sp. NPDC102522
ATGTGACTGGGGCCCCGGTTTTGGGCGGGCGGGCGCTTTTTTTGGTTTTGGCGGGCTTTTGGGCGTGGGGGTTGTGGTGGCATGTGTAGCCCCCCCCCCCCCCCCCCCCCCCCCACCCCTCGGGCAAACTGGACATATGGGCATCAGATGGACACTGTGCCGCAAGAATCGTCCCTTGTGGACACTCAGCGGGCGGCAAGCTCCTTCGCGACCAAGGCTGATCATGCCACCTTTGCCTTACCTCTCAATAACCCGAATCGCCACTCACGACGCTGAACCCGGGCATTTGGTTCTCTGGATGCGGGCTGGTGCGGGGCAGAGCGGTCGGCGAGTAAAACAATCAGGCGTGCTTGATTTTTCTGGCGGAGGGTGCGAGCCTGAGGAGGACGCGAGGAGGCGGGCATGGCTGACCTGGGCGTGATCCTTGGGGATCTCGCGGCGGAATCGCAGGCCATCGACGACGTGGTGGCGGATCTGCCCGCGTCGGACTGGGCACGGCGGACCCCGGCCGAAGGCTGGACGATCGCCCATCAGATCGCCCATCTGGCCTGGACCGACAAGAAGGCGCTGATCGCGGCGCGCGGCTCCGAGGCTGAATGGCAGGCCGAGATCGAAGGGCTCCTCGCGACAGGGGAGACCTACGTCGACGACGGCGCGGCCGAGGGCGCGAAGACGCCGCCCCGGCAGTTGCTGGCCGAATGGCGGTCCGGCCGCGCGGAGCTGGCGAAGGCGCTCGACGAGGTCCCCAGCGGACAGAAGATCCCCTGGTACGGTCCCCCGATGAGCGCCGCGTCCATGGTGACAGCGCGGCTCATGGAGACCTGGGCGCACGGCCAGGACATCTTCGACGCGCTCGGCGTCCCGCGTGAGAACTCGGCCAGGATCTGGCATATCGCCCGGTTCGGGACCCGCACCCGCGACTTCGCCTACAAGCTCAACTCGCTCGCCCCGCCCGCCGAGGAGTTCCGCGTCGAGCTGGCCGCGCCGGACGGCACCACCTGGGCTTTCGGGCCCGAGGACGCCGGGCAGCGGCTCACCGGGAGCGCGGTCGACTTCTGCCTCGTCATCACCCAGCGCCGCCACCCCGAAGACACCGACCTGGTCGCCACCGGCGCCGACGTCGAGGAATGGCTCGGCATCGCCCAGGCGTTCGCCGGGCCTCCCGGCGCGGGGCGGCAGCCGGGGCAGTTCGCGTGACCGCGCACATCAGGATCGGCAACGCGTCCGGGTTCTACGGCGACCGGTTCTCCGCCGTCCGCGAGATGCTCACCGGCGGCCCGCTCGACGTGCTGACCGGCGACTACCTGGCCGAGCTGACCATGCTCATCCTCGGCCGCGACAGGATGAAGGACCCGAACCGCGGCTACGCCAAGACGTTCCTCCGCCAGATGGAGGCGAACCTCGCACTGGCCAAGGAAAAGGGCGTCAAGATCGTCGCCAACGCCGGTGGGCTCAACCCCGCCGGGCTCGCCGACGCGCTCCGCGAACTGGCCGCGAAACTCGGTGTCGACGTCGCCATCGCGCACGTCGAGGGCGACGACCTCCTCCAGCGCGCGGAAGAGCTCGGCTTCGGCAAGACGCTGACCGCCAACGCCTACCTCGGCGCGTGGGGGATCGCGGACTGCCTGAACGCGGGCGCCGACATCGTGGTGACCGGCCGCGTCACCGACGCTTCGGTGATCGTCGGACCCGCCGCCGCGCACTTCGGCTGGGCCCGCGACGACTACGACGCGCTGGCCGGCGCGGTCGCGGCCGGGCACGTGATCGAATGCGGCACGCAGGCCACCGGCGGCAACTACGCCTTCTTCACCGAGCACGAGATCGGCGTCCCCGGCTTCCCGATCGCCGAGATCTCCGCCGACGGCTCCAGCGTGATCACCAAACATCCCGGTACCGGCGGCATCGTGAACGCCGGAACCGTTACGGCACAACTGCTTTACGAAATCACTGGCGCTCGTTACGCCGGGCCGGACGTCACCACGCGGTTCGACACGCTGACCCTGGCCGAGGACGGCCCGGACCGCGTCCGCATCAGCGGCGTCACCGGTGAACCCCCGCCGCCGACGCTCAAGGTCTGTCTGAACGGCCTCGGCGGTTTCCGCAACGAGACGACGTTCGTCCTCACCGGACTCGACGTCGAAGCGAAAGCCGCGCTGGTCAAGGAACAACTCGAAGGCGCGCTCAAGGCCCGCCCGCCCGCCGACGTCCAGTGGACGCTGGCCCGCACCGACCGGCCCGACGCCGAAACCGAGCAGCAGGCGAGCGCGTTGCTGCACGTGGCGGTGAAGGACGCCGATCCGGAGGTCGCCGGACGCGCGTTCAGTGGTGCGGCGATCGAACTCGCCTTGGCGAGCTACCCCGGCTTCCACGTCACCGCGCCACCCGCGGCGGCGTCGCCCTACGGCGTCTACCGGGCCGCTTACGTTGACGCGCAAGAGGTTCCGCACGTCGCCGTACTGCCGGACGGAACGCGTCGCGACATCGCGCCCGCCGCCGAAACGCTGCCTCTGTCCGATGTGGACGATGAGCAGCTGCCCGCCCCGTTCACGCAGACCGAGGTCCGCAGGGCACCGCTCGGCAAGGTGATCGGCGCGCGCAGCGGGGACAAGGGCGGCAACGCGAACGTCGGTGTCTGGGCGCGTTCGGACGAGGCGTGGCGCTGGCTCGCGCACCGGCTCACCGTCACCGAGTTCAAACTGCTGCTCCCGGAGACCGCGGACCTCGAAGTCCGGCGGCATCTTCTGCCGAACCTGCGGGCGCTCAACTTCGTCGTCGAAGGCATCCTCGGCGAGGGTGTCGCGTCGCAGGCGCGGTTCGACCCGCAGGCCAAGGCGGTCGGGGAATGGCTGCGCTCGCGCGAGATCGACATCCCGGAGGCTCTCCTGTGACCGACCCCTTCTCCACGCCGGAACGCGTCGAGCTGCGCAAAACCGTCCGGCGGTTCGCCGAAACCGAGATCCTGCCGTACCTCGAAGACTGGGAGCGTGACGGCGAGCTGCCGCGCGACCTGCACCGCAAGGCCGGGGAACTCGGGCTGCTCGGCGTCGGCTTCCCCGAGGAGGTCGGTGGCGGGGGCGGCGACTACCTCGACGCCGTCGTCATCGCCGAGGAACTGCACTACGCGGGCGGTTCCGGCGGGCTCTTCGCCTCGCTGTTCACCTGCGGCATCGCCGTCCCGCACATCGCGGCGGCCGGCGATCCGGTGCAGATCGAACGCTGGGTCCGGCCGGCGCTGGAAGGCGCCAAGATCGGCTCGCTCGCGGTCACCGAACCCGATGGCGGCTCGGACGTCGCCGGGATCCGCACCACGGCGGTCCGCGAGGGCGACGAGTACGTCATCAACGGTGCCAAGACCTTCATCACCTCAGGCTGCCGCGCCGACTTCGTGACCACCGTCGTGCGCACCGGCGAATCCGGCGCGCACGGCATCTCGCTGATCGTGGTCGAACGCGGCACGCCGGGTTTCAGCGTCTCCCGCAAGCTGGAAAAGATGGGCTGGCTCTGCTCGGACACCGCCGAGCTGTCCTATGTGGACGTCCGGGTGCCCGCGGAGAACCTGATCGGTGCCGAGAACAGCGGTTTCGCGCAGGTCGCCACCCAGTTCGTCACCGAGCGGGTCTCGCTGGCGGTGCAGGGTTACGCGCACGCCCAGCGAGCGCTCGACCTGACGCTCGACTGGTGCCGTCTGCGCGAGACCTTCGGCCGCCCGTTGATCTCCCGGCAGCTGGTCCAGCACAAGCTCACCGAGATGACGCGGAAGATCGACGTCGCCCGCGCGTACACCCGGCAGGTCGCCCAGCGGCACGTCGCGGGCGAAGAGGTCATCGCCGAAGCCTGTTTCGCGAAGAACACCGCCGTCGAGACCGCCGAATGGGTGGTCAACGAGGCCGTGCAGCTGCACGGTGGACTCGGCTACATGCGGGAGTCCGAAGTGGAGCGTCACTACCGTGACGTGCGCATCCTCGGCATCGGCGGCGGCACCAACGAGATCCTCACCGGCTTGGCCGCGAAGCGATTGGGATACACCGCATGAGCACGATCAGGTCCACTGTGGACGAACGGAGTGAAGACTTCGCGGCCAACCGCGAGTCCATGCTCGGCAAGCTGGCCGAGATCGACGGCGAGCACGCCAAGGCGATCGCGGGCGGCGGCGAGAAGTACGTCACCCGGCATCGCAAACGCGGCAAGCTGCTCGCCCGCGAGCGGATCGAACTCCTCCTCGACGAGGACTCTCCGTTCCTGGAACTGTCGCCGCTGGCGGCCTGGGGTTCGGACTACCAGGTCGGCGCCAGCGTGATCACCGGGATCGGCGTGGTCGAGGGTGTCGAGTGCATGATCTCGGCGAGCGACCCCACGGTCAAAGGCGGAGCGAGCAACCCGTGGACGGCCAAGAAGAGCTATCGCGCCGCGGACATCGCCGCGCAGAACCGCCTGCCGGTGATCAACCTCGTCGAGTCCGGCGGTGCGGATCTGCCGACGCAGAAGGAGATCTTCATCCCCGGCGGCCGGATCTTCCGCGACATCACGCGGTCTTCGGCGGCGAAGGTGCCCACGATCGCGCTGGTGTTCGGCAACTCGACAGCGGGCGGCGCGTACCTTCCCGGCATGTCGGACTACGTCGTGATGGTCAAGGAACGCGCGAAGGTCTTCCTCGGCGGGCCGCCGCTGGTCAAGATGGCCACCGGTGAGGAGTCCGACGACGAATCGCTCGGCGGCGCCGAAATGCACGCCCGCACCTCGGGCCTCGCCGACTACCTCGCGGCGGACGAAGAGGACGCGATCCGGCTCGGCCGCAGCATCATCAAGCGGCTCAACTGGACCAAGCAGGGGCCGACGCCGAAGCCGGACTACGCCGAGCCGCTGTACTCCGCCGAAGATCTGCTCGGCATCGTGCCCACCGATCTCAAGGTGCCGTTCGACCCGCGCGAGGTGATCGCCAGGGTCGCCGACGGTTCGGACTTCGACGAGTTCAAACCCTTGTACGGCAGCAGTCTCGCCACCGGCTGGGCGAACATCCACGGCTACCCGGTCGGCATCCTCGCCAACGCGCAGGGCGTGCTCTTCGGTGAGGAATCACAGAAGGCGGCGCAGTTCATCCAGCTGGCCAACCAGATCGACACGCCGCTGGTCTTCCTGCACAACACCACCGGCTACATGGTCGGCAAGGAGTACGAGCAGAGCGGCATCATCAAGCACGGCGCGATGATGATCAACGCCGTGTCGAACTCGAAGGTGCCGCATCTGTCGGTGCTGATGGGTGCTTCGTACGGCGCCGGGCACTACGGCATGTGCGGCCGTGCCTACGATCCGCGTTTCCTGTTCGCCTGGCCCAGCGCGAAATCCGCGGTCATGGGGCCGCAGCAGCTGGCGGGCGTGCTGTCCATCGTGGCTCGCGCCGCCGCCGCGTCGCGAGGGCAGGACTACAACGAAGAGCACGACGCCGCCATGCGCGCCATGGTGGAGGGGCAGATCGAGCTGGAGTCGATGCCGATGTTCCTCTCCGGGATGCTTTACGACGACGGGATCATCGATCCCCGCGACACCCGCACGGTGCTCGGGCTCAGCCTGTCCGTGATCCACAATGGACCAGTGAAGGGCGCCGAGGGCTTCGGCGTCTTCAGGATGTGAGCGGCATGATCGAGAAACTCCTGGTCGCCAACCGCGGTGAGATCGCCCGCCGCGTGTTCCGCACCTGCCGCGACGCCGGGATCGGCACGGTCGCGGTGTTCTCCGACGCGGACGCCGACGCGCCGCACACCGCCGAAGCGGACGTCGCCGTCCGGCTGCCGGGCAACGCGCCGTCCGACACCTACCTGCGGGCCGAACTGCTGATCAAGGCGGCCGTCGAGACCGGCGCCGACGCGATCCACCCCGGTTACGGCTTCCTGTCCGAGAACGCCGCGTTCGCGCGCGCCGTGATCGACGCCGGGCTCACCTGGGTCGGCCCGCCGCCGGAAGCCATCGAGAGCATGGGTTCCAAGGTCGAGTCCAAGCGGATGATGGCCGACGCCGGTGTCCCGATCCTGTCCGAATTGGACCCGGCCGAGGTCACCGAAGCCGACCTTCCCTTGCTGGTCAAGGCGTCCGCCGGTGGTGGTGGACGCGGGATGCGCGTCGTGCGCTCGCTCGGCGAACTCGCCGAGGCAGTCGAAGGAGCGAGCGCGGAAGCCGCGTCGGCGTTCGGCGACCCGACAGTGTTCTGTGAGCGGTACCTGGAGACCGGACGGCATATCGAGGTCCAGGTGCTCGCCGACACCCACGGCACGGTGTGGGCGGTGGGTGAGCGGGAGTGCTCGATCCAGCGCCGTCACCAGAAGGTCGTCGAGGAGGCGCCGTCGCCGTTCGTCGACGACGCCATGCGGGAAGCGCTGTTCGACGCCGCGCGCAAGGCCACGCAGGCGATCGACTACGTCGGTGCCGGGACGGTCGAGTTCCTCGCCGGTCCGGACGGACGGTTCTACTTCCTGGAGATGAACACCCGGCTCCAGGTGGAGCACCCGGTCACCGAGGCCACGACAGGACTGGACCTCGTCTCGCTGCAATTGCGGATCGCCGAGGGCGAGCACCTGCCGATCGACGAGCCGGAGACGCGGGGCCACGCGATCGAGGTCCGGCTCTACGCCGAAGACCCGGCCGCGGGCTGGCAGCCGCAGAGCGGCACCTTGCACCGTTTCGAGCTTCCCGCCGCGCAACGGGAATTCGAAGTGGGCCCGGGCGTCCGGCTCGACTCCGGTTTCGTCAGCGGCCAGACCGTCGGCGTGCACTACGACCCGATGCTCGCCAAGGTCATCGCCTTCGCCCCGGATCGCCACGGCGCGGCGCGGGCCTTGGCCGGAGCGCTGGCCGGCGCGGAGATCCACGGCGTGGTGACCAACCGCGACCTGCTGGTGAACATCCTGCGCCACGAGGCCTTCCTCGCGGGCGAGACCGACACGGCGTTCTTCGACCGGCACGGGCTCGAAACCCTGGCGAAGCCACTGGCC
Source organism: Amycolatopsis sp. NPDC102522 (assembly GCF_055584485.1). Lineage (NCBI taxonomy): Bacteria > Bacillati > Actinomycetota > Actinomycetes > Pseudonocardiales > Pseudonocardiaceae > Amycolatopsis > Amycolatopsis sp. NPDC102522. The sequence goes on from NZ_JBVJLY010000005.1 coordinate 234,289, forward strand.
ACTGTGGACACTGTACGGATTTCCGCGCTGGCCGCCGCGCTGGCGGGCGCCGCGGTGAACCGTACGGGCGCCCAGGTGCAGGGACGACTGCCGAGCGGCTGGCGAAATGTGCGCTCGCAAGGGCAGCGCAAACGTTTTCGTCAGGGAGAAGACGAGATCGAGGTCGTCTACACGCTCACCCGTGACGGCTTGCGCGCCGACGGTTTCGAAGGCGTCGAGCTGGTTTCCGCGGAAAGCGGCAGCGTGGTCCTGGAGGTTTCCGGGGTGCGGCGGAAGTTCGCTGTCGCCCGGTACGGCGACGCGGTGTATGTCGATTCGCCGGACGGCACCGTCGAACTGGACGTGGTGCCGAGGTACCCGGATCCCGACGCGGCGCTCGCCGCCGGTTCGCTCGTGGCGCCGATGCCGGGCACGGTCGTCCGGCTCGCGGTCGAGGCCGGTGACACCGTCAAGGCCGGTGATCCGCTGCTGTGGCTGGAAGCGATGAAGATGGAACACCGGATCGCGGCGCCCGCCGACGGCGTCGTGACCGAACTCCCGGTGGTGGTCGGACAGCAGGTCGAAGTGGGCACGATCCTCGCGGTGGTAGGAGACGACGAATGAACGCGATGAACTTCACCGAGCCCGAGGAGCGCGCCGCGCTGCGGGCGGCGGTCGCCGAACTCGGCAAGAAGTACGGGCACGAGTACTACAGCAAGCAGGCCCGCGCAGGGCTCAAGACCGAAGAACTGTGGGCCGAGGCCGGACGGCTGGGCTACCTCGGCGTGAACCTGCCCGAGGAGTACGGCGGCGGGGGAGCGGGGATCGCGGATCTCGCCGCGGTGCTCGAAGAACTCGCCGCGGCGGGCTGCCCGCTGCTGCTCATGGTCGTCTCGCCGGCGATCTGCGGCACGGTCATCTCGCGGTTCGGCACCGACGAGCAGAAGAAGCGCTGGCTGCCCGGCATCGCCGACGGCAGCAGGCGGATGGTCTTCGCGATCACCGAGCCCGACGCCGGGTCGAACTCGCACAAGATCACCACCACCGCGAAACGCGACGGCGGTGATTGGGTCCTCAGTGGACGGAAGGTCTACATCTCCGGCGTCGACGAGGCGGACGCGGTCCTGGTCGTCGGCCGTACCGAGGACTCCAAGACCGGCAAGCTCAAGCCCGCGCTGTTCATCGTCCCGACCGACGCGCCCGGCTTCGAGTACAAGCAGATCGACATGGACATCGTCTCGCCGGAGAAGCAGTTCGGCCTGTTCCTCGACGACGTCCACCTGCCCGCCGACGCGCTGGTCGGCGAGGAGGATGCGGCGATCGCGCAGTTGTTCGCCGGGCTCAACCCCGAGCGCATCATGGGCGCGTCGTTCTCGCTCGGCATCGCCCGGTACGTGCAGAGGAAGGCCGTGGCCTACGCCAACGAGCGCAAGGTGTGGGGCGCGCCGATCGGTACCCACCAGGGGCTCGCGCATCCGCTGGCCGAGATCAAGATCGAGCTGGAACTGGCCAAGCTCATGACGCAGAAGGCGGCGTCGCTCTACGACTCCGGCGACGACTTCGGCGCGGGCGAGTCGGCGAACATGGCGAAGTACGCGGCCGCCGAGGTCGCGATCCGCGCCGTCGACCAGGCCGTGCAGACCCACGGCGGCAACGGCCTTGCCAGCGAATACGGGCTGGGCACGCTGGTCGCGGCCGTCCGGCTGGGCCGGATCGCGCCGGTGAGCCGCGAGATGGTGCTCAACTTCGTCGGCCAGCACAGCCTCGGCCTGCCCCGGTCCTACTGAGAGGCGGACGCATGAGCACGCTCCACGGCAAGACGATCATCATCTCCGGCGGCAGCCGCGGGATCGGCGAGGCCATCGCGGTCCGCGCCGCCCGCGACGGGGCGAACATCGCGCTGCTGGCCAAAACCGCCGAGCCGCACCCGAAGCTGCCGGGAACGGTCTACACCGCGGCCAAGGCGATCGAGGACGCCGGCGGGCAGGCGCTGCCGATCGTCGGCGACGTCCGCGACGACACGTCGGTCGAGGCCGCTATCGCGCGGACCGCCGAGCAGTTCGGCGGTATCGACATCGTGCTCAACAACGCCAGCGCGATCGACCTGACGCAGACCGAAGCGGTCAGCATGAAGCGCTACGACCTGATGCAGGACATCAACGCGCGAGGGTCGTTCCTGCTGTCGAAACTCGCCATCCCGTATCTGAAACTGGCGGACAACGGGCACATCCTGACGCTTTCGCCGCCGATCAGCCTCGACGAGAAGTGGTTCCAGGCCGGGCATCTCGCGTACAGCATCGCGAAGTACTCGATGAGCCTGGTGACCGTCGGGCTCGCCGCGGAACTGCGGCAGTACGGGATCGCGGCGAACTCGCTGTGGCCGCGCACCACGATCGACACCGCCGCCATCCGCAACGTCGTCGGCGCCGAACTCGCGGCGAAGTCGCGGACGCCGGAGATCATGGCGGACGCCGCGCACGCGATCCTCACCAAACCGAGCACCGAGGCGTCGGGGAATTTCTACCTCGACGACGAGGTGCTGGCCGCCGAGGGCGTCACGGACTTCGCGAAGTACCGCGTCGGCGGGCGGGAGGAAGACCTGCAGCTCGATTTCTGGGTCGAAGGCCGTACCCCAGAATCAAGGCCATGATCCGCGAACCGCAACAGGAGCGCAGCCGCACGACCCGGCGGCGGCTGGTCGAGGCCGCCGTCGAGACGATCGGGGAGCTGGGCTGGAACGGGACCACGGTCGCGGTCATCGCCGAACGCGCCGGGGTCTCGCGCGGTGCCGCCCAGCACCACTTCCCGACCAGGGAGGACCTGGTCGCGGCCGCGGTCGAGCACGTCGGCGAGATCCAGATCGTGGAGCTGCGCGCCCGCGCGGCGGAACTGCCGTCCGGGCGGTCGCGGATCGAGCGGGCGGTCGACATGGTGCTCAACCTCTACAGCGGGCCGATGTTCCGCGCCGCGCTCCACCTGTGGGTCGCAGCGTCGACCGACGAGGGGCTGCGCGCCACCCTGGTGCCGCTGGAGGCGCGGGTCGGCAGGGAAGCACACCGGGTGACCGTCGAACTCCTCGGCGTCGACGAATCCCACCAGGGCGTCCGTGAGCTGGTCCAGGCCACTCTCGATCTTGCCCGCGGCCTGGGCCTCGCCAATCTGCTGACCGACGACACCAAGCGCCGCAAACAGATCATCGCCCAGTGGGCAGGCGTTTTGGAGCCCACCCTGGCACTGGCGAAAAGCCAGAAGATCGAACGGAACCTGGATAATCCCGAGAACGTCTGAGATCTTGTTAACACTGATGGAGCAGCGGCCGATAACACGGTGTAAGTGCTGCCGGTTCAGGTGGCTGATCGAAAGGTGCGGTCCGGTGTCCGGTTCAGAGGTCGAGTTGTCCCATCGAGCCATGGCGATGTTGCGAGCGGTCGCGGCCCGCCGAGCCCAGATGTCGTGCAGCTGCGAGCCGGACCTCTTCATCGACGGGTTCGCCTGTTGCGACCAGATGACCGCGCACGCCCTCGCTCACGGCGGCTACATTCGCCCCGCCGAGTCCACCGGGCTCTCCGCGGTCACCGGCCGGGTGCCCGCCGAGCTGACCGAAGCGGGCGAAGCCGCGATCGCGGTCACCGCAGCGGCCTGACCTTTCGCCGCACCGTCTGTCCGCTGTGGACGACGGCCGTTTACAAGCGCCTCCCGCGTTCCTAGGATCCTCCCCGGGTTGAGGCCGCCGCGTCGATCGGCGGACCGGGGTTTGGGAGGTGCCGATGGCACGGACGGCTCGCCGCGAGGCCGGTGGGGACGCCCTGAGCGAATTGATGCGGGCCGCCGGTGCGGCGCCCCGTCGCCGGGGACCACGCGGGCCGAAGCACCGGGCGCCGATCGCCGTCCTTCCCGGCAAGGGCAGGTTCCGGCGGATTTCGGCGCTCTCGGCGGGCGGTGTCGTCGTCGGCGGGCTGCTGGCCGTGCTGCTCACCCCGGCTGACTCGGCCGAGGTCATCCCGGGGATGCCGCTCCCGCCGCCGTCGCTGACCATCGCCCCGCAGGCGATCGAGGTCCCGGACGACGCGGTGCCCCCACCCGTCCCGTCGGGGCCGTCGGGCGGCAGTGTCGCGCCCCCGCCGCCGATGACCGCGTCGATGCACGGCTCGGAGACGCCGTCCCCCACTCCGACGCCCGCTCCCGAGGCGCGGCAGGATCCGCGTGCCGGTCACCACGACCACGACTGGTACTACGACTGGTACTACGGCGGCGGATATCCCGGTGGTTATCGGGGCGGCGGTCGTCAGCCGCAATGGGGCGGATAGCGCCGATCGGGTGAGTGGCGGTGTCGCTCGCCGTCGAACGATAATTACGATTCTCGCCGGATTTCGTCCTTTCGTGTCTGGTGTCATTTTTCCTGTGTCCTGGCTTCGGCCGGTTACCTACGATAGTTCGCACTCTCTCCCTTTCCCTCCCGGAGCACAGCTAGGGGCTGAACAGGAAAAATGAGTGTGGACCGACATTCTCCCGCGGTGCAGCTCGCCCGGAGAATGCTGATCAACCGCGAGACGGGGAATCCGTCCCGCCAGCAGCCGGTGACGTTGCTGCTCGGACCGGTGGGTTCGGGGAAGACCACGGCCTTGGAAGCGATCCGTCGCGACCTGGGCTGGGGTGTCGTGCACGCCGGATTCGATTTCGGGCAGGGCGGCAGAGCGGGCACGATCGACGTGCTCACGAAACTGGCCTACGGACTGTCGAGTAAATGGCGAAATCGACCGAAACCGCAGTTCGTGCGTTTCACCATCGCGTTGATCGCAGTCCAGGCGGAGCTGTCCGGGCGAAATCGTGACGAAGACCTGGGCCAACTGAAGTCCTTGATCGGCAGTTTCCACGGAATCATCTGGACGCCGGCGCTGGACAAAGCGCTCGACACGCTGACCGAGACGGCGAAGGCGACAGGTCTCGTCGAACCCCCGTACGCGGATTTGTTCCGCCAGACGTTCCCGCATCTGGTCCGCAACATCCGGCCCAGGCTCGGCAAGGCTTTGCGGTCGCTGGCCGACTTCCCCAACGCCGAGGGAAGATCCCCGTTCGACGCGCTGCTCGAACTGAACCGGCTCGCGCACGGCAGCGCCCGTGACGCGAAGGCCGTCACCGAATGGCTGATGGCGGCGTTCCTCGGCGATGTCCGGGAGAACCATCCGCGGCTGGCCAAGCCGGAGGAGAAGAGCCCCTGCGCCTGCGACATCTCGCAGCAGCGCAGGCACTGGCACAACTGGGTGATCGTGCTCGACGACGTGGACCACGCGGGCGGAACGGAGTTCCTCGCCGACCTCGTCGCCGCGCGGGAACGGTACGCCGTGCAGCATCCGAACGACCGCGACGCCCACGACGCGCTGCTGGTCATCGCGACCAGCGGGCGCTGGCACGACGACTGGGGAACCGCCTGGCTGGCGCCATGGAAACCCGCGTCCGGCGCCCCGCGGACCGTCCGGCCGATGGCGGACTGCGACGAGGCCTCGTATGAAGACTGGGCGAACCCGGGCTACGGCGCGCTCGATTCGCCCTACTACCCCGTCCGGATCTCACCCCAGCCGAGCGGGCGGATCGCGCGGATCCTCGATTCCGGAGTGGGTTCCCCGCAGGTCACGCTCGCGCACCGGGCGACAGGCGGGTTGCCGTCGGCGGTCGAGCAGCTCGCGGTGCGGTTGCGGGCGAGCCTCGTGCGCGAGGGTGACCGCGATCTGCTCACCACCGATCCCGGCGGCGAGCAGGATCCCTGCTATCGCAGGCTGGCCGAGCTCGGGTTGACCGAGCACCTCGACGACGTCCACCTCGACGACTTCGTGACCGCGGCCCCGTTCGCGACCGCGCCCTGGCTGATCCCGGACGCCGCGCAGAGCCGGATCGACCAGCCGCACGTCGGGCGGATCCTGACCGAGCTGCGCACCTCGTTGTGGGTGACGGCGAGGAATTCGGCGGGCACGACCGAGGACCAGGCGGCCCTGCACCCGTGGATCGCCGCGAACCTGGTGTCCGCGCTGGCCCGGCGCGGCGACGGGGACGGGCCGACCTACACCGACCAGTTCAAGGCCCTGCGCGACGACCCGGACACCGCGCAGGACCCGGTGCGCCTGGCCTACTGCAACCTCGCGCTGGGCGACATCGGCGAGGTGGTCACCTTCTTCGAGCGGGAGTTCAACCGGATCCCGCACGCGGAGTGGGTCGCGAAGCTCGAGCTGGTCCTGAACGCGCCGGACGATCTGCCACCCGAGCGGGACCACGCGGAGCTGTACGACGAACTGGTGAACCTGGACAACGCGCGCCGTCCCGCCGACCGCTCCGAGATCCGGAACAACGTCGCCCGGCTCGTCGCGGCGGGCTGGCTGACCGCCAACCCCTTCGCGGTCCGCGGCCCTGTCCAGCACCAGGTGATCGCGAACGCCTTCGCCGCGCTGGCCACCACCTCGCACCAGCCCGACGTCGGCGCGCTCGTGTCGGCCAAAGAACTCGCCCGTCGCGGCGAATTCCCCTGAACCTGAACGGAACCTCGTCATGTCCTGGCTCGATGCGTTGAGAACCCGTATGTCCGAGGCCCGTGAACACGCGGCGACGGGCCCGCCGGTGCGGCCCCGCGGCTGGGCACGCCGTCATCGAGCGCTGCTGATCGCGGTCGTGGTCCTGCTGGCCGGTGCCGCGCTGGTGGGGCTCAGACCGTGGGAGTCCTGCGGGGCCGGCCTGCACTCGGTGAGCGCGAACAAGGAGTCGGTCGGCTCGTCGTACGTCTGTGTCGGGTTGAACCTCGACTCCGGTCCGGTGCGGGACGACGATCCGCTCGGCCAGCTGGAGAAGCTCGTCAAGGCCCGCAACGAAAAGGCGGGCGCCGACTTCAAGACCATCGTGGTGCTGGAGAACCTTGCCCCCGATCCGAAGGTCGACAGCCAGCCGTTCCTGTTCGTGCAGCGTGAGGTCCAGGGGGCGATCACCGGCGCCTGGCCGAAGAACGGGCCCCCGGGGATCAAACTGCTGCTGGCGAACTACGGGAGCAACGCCGACCACTGGCGCGTCGTCGCCGACGAGATCATCGCCGCGGCCGCCGCCCAGCGCATCGCGGCGGTCACCGACGTCGGCACCAGCTCGGAGAACAGCCGGGCTTTGGTGGCCGAGCTGTCCCGGCACGGCATCGCCACGATCGGCGCGACCGTCACCGCGGACAACATGAACATCGACCCGAAAGGCGCGCGGATCGAGAACTTCTTCCGCGTGGGCCCGACCAACACCGACGAGGCCCGCGCCGCCGCCGGGTACATCGCCACGCATGGCTTCCAGCGCGTGATGATGATCCAGGGAGTCAGCAAGGAGGACACCTACGCGACCACGCTCGCCGAGGCCTTCCTGAACTCGTCGAAGGTCCCGGTCATCTTCACGAAGACCTACGACGTCAAACCGCTCGCCGACAAGTCGCGCGAGGCTTATCTCCGGGGCCTGTTCAGAAGCTGGCACAACGACATCTGCGGTGCGAGACCCGATCTGATCTACTTCGCCGGCCGTGGCCTCGATCTCGGCGCTCTCGTGGCGGCGCTGGCGGACGACGGCGCTTGCGAGGGAGTCGATTCGGTGACCGTGATGACCGGGGACGACGCGAGCACCCTCGCCGGGAAACCCTTGGAACTGAACAAGGACATCAGTGTCCGGCTCCGCTACACGGCACTCGCCTATCCCGACCAGTGGGATATGTTCACCGGCGATCCGGCGCATCCGACGTACAAGAAGAACCACGACAACTTCATCGCCGAATTCACCGGCACCCACGGTTTCCCCAAACGGGAACTGTGGGACGGCGCCGCGATGATCGAACACGACGCTGTCGCGGCGGCGGTCGAGGCCGCGATGCGGAACGTGTCGGCGGATCCGGTCTCGATGGCGAACATGGTGCGCAGCATCGACTGCAACTCGTCGGTGCCCGGCGCCACCGGGTTCGTCGCGTTCGACCAGACGACGGGGAACCAGCTCGACAAGGCGTTGCCGATCCTGTCCATCGACCCGGACGGTTCGGTGCATCCGGTCGACCTGGTGTGGTCGCGGGGACGGCCGTTGAATACGGCGCCGGACTGTGGGCGCTGAGGTGGCTACTGGTTTTGGCTGCGGTTGTTCGCGGCCAAGTACGTGAAGGCCCCCTTCATTGCGCCTAGCGCAATGAAGGGGGCCTTCACGTACCCGCAAGGGGGTGGCGCGGCGGTACCGAGTGGGTCGGGTTGGTCGTGAGTGGCAAGTGGGGTTAGAACGACACTTGCCACTCACGACCACCTGTACCGACGCCTCACCGCCACTTTCACGGCCCTCCGCCGTTGCGAAGGAGGCCTTCACGGAACGCTGACACCGGTGGGGAACGGAAGTCAGCCGGTGTAACCCGCCACGATCTTCGTGTAGTCGTACTTGCCCTGCGAGATTCCCGCGCAGTTGTTGCAGTCGCGGTTCACGGCCCAGAACGACAGCCGGGCGAGATGTTTGCTCGCCGCGTAGTCGCGGATCGCGCGGAAGTCGGCGACGCTGACGGTCTCGCCCGCCACGTCCGTCTTCCCGTTCATCGACGAGAGTCCGCTGCGCCGGTAGGCCGCGTCGTCGCTCAGGCCGAAGGTGGATTTCACGACGTTCTTCAGTCCGTCCACGGCACTGCGGGTCTTGCCCGCCATGTCACCGCCGCTGGAGAAGTCGAACGGCATGACCGACCACGCGTCGACGCCCGCGCCGAGTACCTTCGACTGGTTGATCAGCCGTTTTCCGGTCGCGTTGGGGCCGCCGACCTCGGTCGGGATGGTGATGACCACGCGCAGGCCGGGGTTCTTCTGCTTCGTGATCTTGATGGCGTTCAGGATCCGGTCCTGGACGGTGTTGTTCTCGAATTCGTCGGTGTTCTCGATGTCGAGGTCGATCGCCTTGAGTTTGTAGGCGTCGATCACCTTCTGGTAGGCGCCGGCGAGGGCGGCGGGTGTCGTGCACTTCGTGCCGAGCTTCGTGCCGGACCAGCCGCCGAACGACGGGATGACGTCGCCGCCCTTGGCCCGGATGTTGTTGATCATCGTGGCGTCGGAGCCGGTGAGTGAGCGGCTGCCGTCCCATTTCGGGTTGCAGCCGCCGTCGGAGAGGATGAACGCGAGGGTGAAGGCCTTGACCCCGGTGGCGTTCATCGCCGCGATCGGGTCCGTCTGTCCCGACCACTGGTATAGATAGGGCGAGGCGAGCACCGCGTCCGGGGCCGCCGAGGCGACGGGGGCGAGGCCGACGGCCGTGGCGAGAGCGGCGCCGACGGTGGTGGCCAGTGTTGCCCAGCGTCGTAGGGATTTCATAGGTCCTCCAACTGGTACGCGCGCCGATGCGCGCAGGTGTGGAGCACCTCCGTCTTGACGCGGCGTATCAACCGGGAGGTCACTGTGTGCTCCCTCACGGTGGACTAGACCATTGAGGACTGTCAAGAATTCACCGGAATTCCGCGCCGAAAGGACCGACCTTAGTAGGGGGGTCATGACCCGGAAAGAGGATCGACAGCACCGCGATTACCGGCTAGTTTGCCGAAATGGTGGGGGACTCCCTGATGGTGACCGGAAGCCGCGGCCGGAGAGACCGGCTCGCCGTGCCGCGTCGGCTACTGGGGTCCTGGAGCCTGTGGGAACTACCCAGGCGGGGCCTGATCGGGTACCTGCTCCTCGTCGACGCCGCCGCTTTCGCCGCCACTGCCTACCTCTTCGTGCTGCGGCCGCCCGCGCCGTCGTCACTGCTTCCGTTTTCCGCTCTGCTGGCGGGAATGATCCTCAGCTCGGAGCTTTCGCGTTCCGTTGAGCGGTCCCGTGCCGACACCCGCCTCGGTGCCGGGCTGGACGCGGCCTGGATCTTCGCGGGCGCGCTGCTGCTGCCACCGGGATTGGCCGCCATGCTCGTCGTCGCGTCCGCGGGGTACCGCTGGTTCCGGATCCGGCGCGGAATCCCGCATCGCCAGGTGTTCGCGGCTTCCGCCACCATGCTGTCGGCACTGGGGGCCTCGCTTATTCCTCTGTTACTGGGCGCCCCGCCGTTCGCCGACGGGACAAGGGATTTCGAGAGTTTCGCCCTGGTTTTCGCGACCGGGCTGGTGTTCTTGTCCGTCGACGCCGCTTTGGCCGCGCCGGCGGCCGAATTCGGGGCGGAACCGTCGGGATTCGCCTTCGACGCGGCGATGGTCGCGTTCGGCTTGCTGCTCGCGTGGTCGGCGGTGGATTGGCCGTTCGTGACCGTGGTACTCGCCGGGGCACTCGTGGTGCTGCACCGGGCGGGGACGATGCGCGCCCTGCGCGGCCACGCGGGGACGGACTCCGGCACCGGACTGCTCACCGCGTCGTCCTGGTTGGACGGTGCGCGCACCCAGTTCGATCTGCTTCGCGGCCGTGGCGCCGATCTTTCGCTGCTGCTGCTTGACCTCGACCACTTCGCCCGGCTCAACGACCGGCACGGCAGGAGCGTCGGGGACGACGTCCTTCGCGCGGTGGCGGACACTTTGCGCGCGGAGGTCCGTGCGGCGGACCTCGTCGGCCGGTTCGGCGGCGAGGAGTTCGTCGTCCTGCTGCCCGGTACGACCCGGTTCGACGCGCACGCGATCGCCGAGCGGATCCGGCTGCGGATCGCCTCGACCTTCGTCTCACTGGGTGGGACGTTCGCCGGGGCGACCGTCTCGATCGGGGTCTCGTCGCATCCCGCCGGCGGTGAGACGCTCGACAGGCTCGTCGGTGCGGCGGATCAGGCGCTGCGTGCGGCGAAGGGGGCCGGGCGCAACCGGACCGTCGTTTTCGAGACCGAGGAATCGGCTTAGCCACTGTCCTGTTCGCGGTCCTCACGCGCGGGGCTGCCGTACTTACGCGGCCGCATTGCATAGTCATGACATGACTAGTAATGTCATGACTATGAGTGCGACCGACAAACGTTCCGCGCTGGGTCTGACGGTGCTCGGCATCCTCTCGGGGGAGCCGATGCACGCCTACCGGATCCAGAAGCTGATCAAGGACTACGGCAAGGACCGTGTCGTCAACGTCCGCCAGCGCGCGAGCGTGTATCAGGCGATCGAGCGGCTGCTGAAGCTGGAGCTGATCAGGGTCGACCGGGTCGAGGGGCATCCGGAACGCACGGTCTACGGCATCACCGACGCCGGGTTGGTGACCGCGAAGGCGTGGGTCAAGGACATGCTCGCCACGACCGGGAACGAGTTCCCGGAGTTTCCGGTCGGCCTGTCCTTCCTGATGATGCTGACCCCGGAAGAAGCGGCGGAGCAGCTCCAGACGCGGCTGGCCGCTGTCGACGCGCGGCTCGCCGAGATCGCGCCCGTGCTCGGCGGCTCCGCCGGTGTGGCCCGGATCTTCCTGGTGGAGGAGGAATACCGGCACGCGTTGCTGGTCACCGAGCAGCGCTGGCTCCGCGCCTTCGTCGCCGATCTGCACACCGGATCCCTCACGTGGTCCGAAGAATCCTTGCGGCAGGCCGCCGCGGAGTTCGACGCTCGACAGGAGAAAGAACAGCCGTGAAAACCGTGCCCGTCCTGATAGTCGGTGGTGGCCTCGCCGGCCTCACCAGTTCGCTCTTCCTGGCCAGGCAGGGCATCCCGTCCCTGCTGGTGGACCGGCACGCGGGGGTGTCGATCCACGGCAGGGCACGGGGGATCAACCAGCGGACGATGGAGATCTACCGCGCCTACGGGGTCGCCGACGCGATCGAGCGGGCAGGCGCGCCGTTCGACGCCGAATCGGGGGTCGCCCGCTGCACCTCGCTCGCGGGCGAATGGGAATGGATCTTCGACGCCGAGGAGTCGCGGGCCTGGCCCGAGGTGACCGCCGGCGTGTTCTGCATGGCCGATCAGAACACGGTCGAGCCGATCCTGATCGACGCCGCCTGGAGGGCAGGAGCCGAGCACCTGTTCAACACCGAACTGGTCGACTTCGACACCGACGGCGAGGGGGTGCGGGCGACGATCGAAGACCGCGACACCGGTCATCGGCAGGTCGTGCGGGCCGCCTACTTGGTGGCCGCCGACGGCAACCGGAGCCCGATCCGGCAGCGGCTGGGTATCGCTCGTACCGGCGAGATGACGTTCCAGCACTCCATGAACATCGTGTTCCGCGCGAACCTGTCCGAATTCCTTCCTCGCCGGGCCCTTTTCTGGATGATCGCCAACCCGGACGGGTTCTTCGGCGGGCTGGTCAGCACCGCCGACCCGGATCGCTGGCAGGCGTCCGTCGGCTACGACCCCACGTCAGAGTCCAGTGCCGACTTCACGCGTGAGCGGTGTGTACGGCTCGTCCACGCGGCCGTGGGCAAGGACGTCGATGTCGATATCGAAGGGGTCGCCGCCTGGGAGCAAAGCGTCGGCGTCGCGGAGAGATATCGCGCCGGGCGGGTGTTCCTGGTCGGGGACAGCGCCCACGTGTGGCCACCCGCGGGCGCGCTCGGCGCGAACACCGGCGTACAGGACGCGCACAACCTCGCGTGGAAGCTCGCCGCCGTCCTGGGCGGCCGGGCCGGTGACGACCTACTGGACACCTACGATGCCGAACGCCGGCCACTGGCCGAAACCCTGGCGCCCATGATCGTGGCCCACCAGCAGGCCAGGTACAGCGGCGCGCCCGAACCGGAAGAAACAGACGTGCGCGCCCAAACCCTCGGCGCCGGTTACGGCGCCGGTTACGGCTCCGGTCCGGTGTTCGACTCCGGGCACGGCCCGCGCGCGAGTGTCGGCAGGAGGGCGCCGCATCTCTGGCTCGGCGATACCGCCCTGCACGACCTGTGCGTCGGCGATTTCGTCCTGCTCTGCGACAGTCCTGAGTGGATGGACGCGGCTCGAACGGTGCCGGTACGCGCCCACCGCGCCGAAAACGCCGATGGCTGGTCGCAACACTACGGGCGCGGTGCCGTGCTCATCCGCCCCGATGGCTATATCGCTTGGCACTCCACCGGGTCTGCTTCGGCGGTCGATCTCAAGAACGCCATCGACCACGCACTGCACCCGGGTGAACGCATCTAGCTCTCGGTCGGGACCCCGATGTCCTCGAACCACAGCTCCGGATGATCCTGGATGAACTCGGTCATCAGCGCGGTGCACGCCGGGTCGTCGAGCAAGGTGATCTCGACGCCGTTCTCCTCGAGCCAGCCGTGCCCGCCCTCGAACGTGGTGGCTTCGCCGATGATCACGCGGCCGATGCCGAACTGGCGCACCAGCCCGCTGCAGTACCAGCAGGGGGAGAGGGTGGTGACCATGATCGTGTCCCGGTAGTGCGGCCGCCTGCCCGCGTTCCGGAACGCGGAGGTCTCGGCGTGCATCGACGGGTCGCCGTCCTGGACCCGGCGGTTGTGGCCGCGGCCGAGCAGGACGCCGGCGGTGTCGAAGAGCGCGGCGCCGATCGGGACCCCGCCCTCGGCCTTGCCGAGCTCGGCCTCTTCACGGGCGACGGACAGCAGCTGCGCGGGATCGATCACGGGGCTCACCTTACGGACTCGTGAGTGGCTACGACGGTTAGAACCGTTGTAGCCACTCACGAGGTTAGCGCTCACCAGGACAATGCGGACGGAACCTGTCCTCGATCTCTGCCACACTCGCCTCATGAAGCGAGCGAACCGATGACCACGGGCACGTCGGCACGGCTGCTGAGGCTGCTCTCCCTGCTCCAGGCGCGGCGCGACTGGCCGGGCGCCGACCTGGCCGACAGGCTGCGGGTGGACGTCCGCACGGTCCGGCGCGACGTCGAGAGGCTGCGGGAGCTGGGCTACCCGGTGCACGCCACTCCCGGCGTCGCGGGCGGCTACCGGCTCGGTGCGGGGGCCGCGCTGCCGCCGCTGCTGCTGGACGACGAGGAGGCCGTCGCGGTCGCCGTCGGGCTCCGCACGGCCGCGAACGGGACGGTGTCGGGCATCGAGGAGACCTCGGTGCGCGCGCTCGCGAAACTGGAGCAGGTGCTGCCCGCCCGGCTGCGGCACCAGGTGGCCGCCCTGAACACCGCGATGATCCCGCTCGGTGGCGCCGGCCCGATCATCGACGCGGGGACGCTGACGGTCATCGCGACCGCGTGCCGCGACCAACAGCGGCTCCGGTTCGGTTACAGCGGCTACCACGGCGAGGTCAGCGAGCGGCGCGTCGAGCCGCTGCGCCTGGTGCACACCGGGCGCCGGTGGTACCTCGTCGCGTTCGACGTCGACCGCGACGACTGGCGGACCTTCCGGGTCGACCGCATCGACGGCGTCCCCGACACCGGTTTCCGCTTCACGCCGAGGGAACCGCCCGCCGAGGATCTCGCGGCCTACGTCTCCCGCGGGATCTCGTCGTCGCCGTATCCGCATCAGATGGTGCTGCGGGTGAACGCCTCGGCGGAGGCGCTCGCCGCGAACGTGCCACCGACCGTCGGGACGATCGAGGCCATCGACGAGCACACCTGCCGCGTCAGCGTCGGATCCAACAACCTATCCGTGGTGCCGTTCTACCTCGCCCAGTGGGAGGTCGACTTCGTGGTGGAGGAGGCGCCGGACGAGGTCAAGGAGCGGCTACGGCTGGTCGCCGACCGCTTCACGCGTGCCGTCGAGTGAGTCCGAAGTGGACTGTGCGGCGCGCTTGGCGCGTTTGGCCAGCAGGCCGATCGAGCCGAGTGAGATCAGGGCCAGCACGATGATGTAGAGCGAAACCGACATCGAGGTCCCGGTGGATTCCAGCAGCAGCACCATGATGAACGGCGCGAGCCCGCCGCCGACGACCGCGCTGATCTGGTAGCCGAGCGAGGCGCCGGTGTAGCGCATCTCGGCGGTGAACAGTTCGGCGAACAGCGCCGCCTGCGGGCCGTACATGATGCCGAGGAACAGCGATCCGACGAACGAGGCGACCACGAACAGCGGCAGCGAAGCCGTGTCGATCAGCAGGAACATCGGGATCGCCCAGAGCGCGACCCCCGCCGCGCCGAAGGTGTAGATCTTGAGCCTGCCGATGCGGTCGGACAGCTTCGCCGACAACGGGATGATCGCCAGCTGCAGCGTGCTGATCAGCAGGGTCGCGACGAGCACGGTGGTCCTCGACATCCCCAGATGGCGGGTGGCGTAGTCGAGGACGCCGTTGAGCAGGATGTAGAAGGTGGCCGTGTTGACCATGAACGAGCCGCCGGCCAGCAGCACCGTGCCCTTGTGATCGCGTAGGACGTCGCGCAGCGGCGACTTGGCGCGGCCGCGTTCCTCGGCGGTGAGTTTCGCTTCGGCACGGCGGTATTCCGGCGTTTCGTCGATCTTGACGTGCATGTACCAGGCCAGCCCGAGCACGAGGATGCCGACCAGGAACGGGATCCGCCAGGCCCAGGTGAGGAAGTCGGACGGCGGCGCGACCTGCGCGGCGATCAGGAAGACCGTGTTCGCCAGCACCACGCCGATCGGGACGCCGAGCTGGACCAGGCTGCCGTAGAGGCCGCGTTTGCCAGGCGGCGCGTACTCGGTGGCGAGCAGCATCGCGCCACCCCACTGGGCGCCGACGGCGACCCCCTGCACGAGCCGCAGCAGCACCAGGAGGATCGGCGCGGCGATGCCGATCGTGTCGTAGGTGGGGAGCACTCCGATCAGCGTGGTCGCCGCGCCCATCAGCGCGATCGCCAGTACCAGCACGGGTTTCCGGCCGTGTTTGTCGCCGATGCTGCCCGCGATGATCCCGCCGAGCGGTCGGGCGAGGAAGCCCACCGCGAAGGTCGCGAACGAGGCGAGGACGCCGGCCGCCGCGTTGGTGGTGGGGAAGAAGGTCTTCCCGAAGACCAAGGCGGCCGCGATCCCGAAGACGAAGTAGTCGTACCACTCGACCGACGACGCGAGCGCCGCCGCGGTCGCGGCCCTCCTGCGCTGGGACACGGTGATCGTCGGTTCGGCGGAGGTTTCAGGGGCGTTCGGAGCACTGTCGGCCATCTGGATGCCCTTCGCTCGGCGCTGCTGCGGCGATGCAGTCCGGGCAAGTTAACAACCGCTTAGTATGTGGTCAACGTCTCAACGGGTAATTCTCGATACCGACCGGTTGGTATGTCACTCTGGTGGCGGTTTCGCCGAGGAAGGTCGATCAGTACTGGTCAGGAGAGTTTCGTGCCGAGCATGCGCAGCACCAGCTCGCTGTACTCCTGGCCCAGCTTCTTCGGCGTCTGGCGGGCCCGGTCGCTGTACCAGCGGGAGACGTCGACGCCGAGCGAGAGCACGGCGCGCGCGGCGGTGTGCGGGTCGCCGACGCTGAACACGCCCGCCTCCGAGCCTTCGGTGATGACCTCACGCACGACCTGCTCGATGCGGCGGCGCAGTTTCGCGACGATCTCGAACTCCTCGTCCGGCAGCGCGTGCAGTTCGTACTGCACCACGCGGGCCACCGTGTGCCGCCGCGCGTGCCAGGCGACGAAGTCCTCGACCAGCAGCCGGATCCGCTCGACAGGGTCGGTCTCGCGCGCCACGACGCTCTCGACCAGTGAGAGAGTCTGCTCGTGGCCGTACTTCGAGATCGCGAACAGCAGCGCGGCCTTGGACGGGAAGTGCACGTACAGCGCCGCGGGGCTCATGCCCGCCGCCGAGGCGATGTCCCGGGTGGTGGTCGCGTGGTAGCCGCGCCGCGCGAAGGATTCGACGCCGGCCAGCATCAGCCGTCGTGCCGTCTCGGGCTGGACGTCGGGCCACAGTTCGGCCGACAGCGACATGGTCATCCGCAGATCCTCCCAGACGCTCGTACTCCGATGGTGGGCTTGACACCATCTCCGGACCTTCCCATTGTAAGTGAGCGCTCGCTTAGTGCCCGCGCTCGCCGGTGAACACGCTCGCCGGTGGACAAAGAGGAGATCGAACAGTGAACTCGTTCAAGGATCGCGTCGCGATCGTCACCGGCGCCAGCCGGGGTATCGGCCTCGGGATCGCCAAGGACCTGGTCGAGCGCGGCGCGAAGGTGTGCATCACCGCGCGCAAGCCCGAGCCGCTGGCCGAGGCGGTGGCCGAACTGGGTGGTGAGGCAGTCGCGATCGCCGTGCCCGGCAAGGCCGACGACGCCGCGCACCAGGACGAGGCCGTCGCCAAGACCATCGAGGCCTTCGGCAGGCTGGACATGCTGGTCAACAACACCGGCATCAACCCGGTGTACGGGCCGACCCTGGACATCGACCCCGAAGCCGCCGCGAAGATCTTCGCCGTCAACGTGCTCGCGCCGCTTTCGTGGACCCGCCGGGCGCGTGACGCGTGGATGGGGGAGCACGGCGGCGCGGTGGTGAACGTCGCGTCCGTCGCCGGGCTCGGCGCGTCCCCCGGGATCGGCATGTACGGCGTCAGCAAGGCCGCGCTGATCCGGCTCACCAAGGAACTCGGCTTCGAACTCGGCCCGAAGATCCGGGTGAACGCCGTCGCGCCGGCCGTGGTCAAGACCAAGTTCGCGACTGCGCTGTACGAAGGTCGCGAAGAAGAGGTCTCGGAGGCCTACCCGATGAAGCGTCTCGGGATGCCGTCCGACATCGCGAGCGCGGTGTCGTTCCTCCTTTCGGAAGAGGCGGGCTGGATCACCGGGCAGACGGTCGTCCTCGACGGCGGCGTGACGCTGGCGGGTGGCCTGTGACCGCGTCGTTCACCGGAGCCGGTGTCGTCGTCACCGGCGGAGGAGGCGGCATCGGTGCCGTCCTCGCCCGCCGGTTCGCCGCCGAAGGGGCACGGGTCGTCGTCGGCGACCTGAACGGTGACGCCGCGGCCGAAGTCGCGAAGGAGATCGGCGGGACCGCCGTCGCCGGCGACGCCGCGAGCGAAGCGGGTGTCGCGTCGCTGATCGAGACCGCGCGCGAAACCCTCGGCGAGATCGACGTCTTCTGCGCCAACGCCGGGATCGCGCCGATGGGTGGAGTGGACGCGCCCGAGGAGGACTGGGCGCGGATCTGGGACGTCAACGTGATGGCGCACGTACGCGCGTCGCGGCTGCTGCTGCCGGCGTGGCTCGAACGCGGCCGCGGGCACTTCATCTCGACGGTGTCGGCGGCGGGCCTGCTGACCAGCCTCGGTTCGGCGTCGTACTCGGTGACCAAACACGGCGCGCTCGCCTTCGCCGAATGGCTTTCGGCGACCTACCGGCACCGCGGGATCACCGTGCAGGCGATCTGCCCGCAAGGCGTCCGGACGGCGATGCTGGAGAACACCGGCCCCGCGGGCGAACTGCTGATGGGTGCCTCGGCGATCCAGCCCGAGCAGGTCGCGGACGCGCTGTTCGAGGCCATCGCCGCCGAACGGTTCCTGGTGCTGCCGCACCCCGAGGTCGCGGAGTACTACGCCGCGCGGGCGACGCAGACCGACCGCTGGCTCGGCGGGATGAACAAGCTGCAGCGCAAGGTGGAGCAGGTCATCGGCGAATGACCTCGTTCAGCTTCCCGGTGGCGACGTCGAAGACGAAGCCGCGGACGGAGTCCTTCTCGGGGATGAACGGGCTGTTCGCGATGCGTTCGATCGACTGACGGACGTCCTCGTCGAGGTCACTGAAGGCCTCGGCGGCCCAGGGCGGCTTCACGCCGACGTCCTCCTGGATGGATTTCTTGAAACCGTCGTCGGTGAAAGTCAGCATTCCGCAGTCGGTGTGGTGGATGAGGATGATTTCGCGCGTGCCGAGCAGCCGCTGGCTGATCGCGAGGGAACGGATTTCGTCCTCGGTGACGACGCCGCCCGCGTTGCGGATGACGTGCGCTTCGCCTTCCTGGAGACCGAGGACGCCGTAGACGTTGATCCGGGCGTCCATGCAGGCGAGTACGGCGACGTGTTTGGCGGGCGGCAAGGGGAGCGGCCCGGAAAAGCGTGCGGCGTAGTCGGCGTTGTTGGCCAGGAGTTCGTCGGTGACCGACATGGTGATCCCTTCCGGTTGGCGTATCGATGAGTGGACCGTTGGGATGCACGCATGCGCAACCGCGCCCATGACTTGGGACCGGCGGGTCCGAAGACGTGACTCGCGTGATCAGACGCCGAACTCGCGTGATTGGAGACGTGACTCGCGTGATTGGAGACGGAACTCGGGTGTGCGGGAGCGGATCACGCGAGTTCCGGGGTTGGGCGCGTCCCGCGTAAGGCAGTTGATCTTCGCCGGGGGATCGGCCAGAGTGGTCGTGGGGTCTTGCTCGCGGTAAGGAAAACGCAATGGACAAGCGCTTCGTGCTCCGAGGTGCCGTTCTCGCCGCGACGCTGGCGGGATCGGTGCTCACCGCGGGATCGGCGATGGCGAGCACCGCGGAACCGTGTGCGGTCGGGGCGTCGGGTGACGTCGCGGCGGCTTCCTGTACGCCGTACCGCAAGTCGAGTGAGGGCTGGAGCAGCAAAACCGCTTGTAACCGCGCCGGCAACGAAGGCGCCCAGGCGGGGCGCTGGACCGGCTGGAACTGCAACCGGGCGCTGGCGGGCTGGGAGTTGTGGGTGCGTACTTGCACCGCGCTGGCCGCCGAGAAGGACGCGGCGACCACGCGCGAAACCGTCTGATCCGGTGCGGGGCCGCCCCAGGTGTGAAACACCGGGGGCGGCCCTGTCACTTTCTGATGTCCACAATGGACTTCCTGATTCCGGTCAAGCGATCGCTTTGACGAGGGTTCGCGATTCGGTCGATCGACAGGTGGGAGCGGTCGTGTCCCGATCACCGGTCACCGGGTTCCGAATCCGATCGTGCGGCGCCGAGATCTACCTTAAATCAATGTTAAGGATCGGCGGATTTGGTGCTATCTTGACTGAGCGAAACGCGAGAAGTTCTTCACGTGGAATTCGCTTTCCGGCCCCCGTGGTGTGGGCCCGCGGTGGAGGTTCGGTCACCGAATCGGCCGCTGAGCTGAGGATTCTCCCGCTGCAACCCCGATACCGAACCTTCGGTACGGCCTGTCCGCATGGTGGGTTCGGTGGCCACGAACTGCTGCGGAATTCGTTGACCCCGTCGACAGCCGGTTCGTAGTGTTTGCCGAGTCTTGGGCAGGGACGGCTTTGGTGGACACATTTGGCTCAGGCAGAAGGGGGCTTTCCATGGCCGGCATCCGAACGATTTCCCCGATCGGCAAGCGGTCTTTCGACGCGGGTCGTACCGCACGGCCCGGAATCATCAGTGAATTCGTGGAAGTCGCCGACATGCCGCTGGCGGCGCTCAGTGGCGGACTGCGGCTCGGCGGCGGCAACGCCGCCTTTTACCGGCTGCTCGGCCGCCGTCCCGCCGACGTGCTCGGCGAATCGTTCCCCGAGCTCGTCACCACCGGTCCCGATCACCTGCGCGACCGGTTGAACCGGGTCGCCGAAGGCTGGGAACAGCGGTTCCGCGGAAGTGTCACCGGACTCGGCTCCGACGGTGCCGACAGGCTGACCATCGTGGCTGGCCGGATGCGGGCGCCGGGTACGGCGATCCTGCTGACCATGCTCCCGGAGGCGGGGCCCGCCGTGGCCCGCGCCGAGCAGCTGAGCTCGGTCAACGACATCGAGGCGAAGATCCTTCAGGGTATCGCCAGCGGCCTGTCCAGCCTGGAAATGGCGGACAAGTTCTACCTGAGCCGCCAGGGGATCGACTACCACGTCGCCCGTTTGCAGCGGAAGTTCAAGGCGCGCAACCGGGTCGAACTGGTTTCGCGGGCCTTCGCCACCGGCCTGCTGGACTCGACGGCCTGGCCGCCGCGGGTGCCGGAGTCCCGGCGCGCGAGCTGATCGCCCGGACCTGACGTGCGGGTGACCGCAGCGTGACGTGCTCATGCGATTACGGTGCGGTCCCAGTGAACGGCCACTTTGGTTGCCTGTATTTCGGCAGAATTCGTAATGACTTTCGAGAGCGTTTCGCTCGTTTGAGCGGTCGGGCCGGGCGCTGAAGGCGTCGACGGTCACCGGGGAGCAACCCCGAGGGCACCGCTGCTTAACGCCCTGTTTTCTTCTGTGGCGACTTCTGGCATTCTTCGTCTCACCCGGGCTCGCGCACGGAGGCGCGCCGGCCCGTGGCGCTCCATGCGCGAAACCTCCCGTCGGTGGCCATCCTGCTCATCTGAGCGCCTGGTATCCCTGTAGTGAGGGATAACCCTTATCGAGGTTGCACGCTCTATTCGGTAAGACGATCACACGATGAGATGGAAGCACGTAAGCGATTGTTCGCTCTGTGTGACGGCAGCGACTCCGATGGGACGACAGGGAGGCGGAGATGGTGGACGCCAACAGACCCGGACGCGTGCTGGCCGGACGTGACGACGAGCTGCGACGGCTCGCCGCACGGCTGAGCACCGGTGCGCCGGGTGAAGGCTCCGTCATCGTCGTGCGAGGACAAGCGGGGATCGGCAAGTCCAGCCTGCTGCACGCCGCGCTGGCCACGCTCACGGACTCCGTCGTCTGCCGGAGCGCCGGTGTACCGGGTGACGGGGCAGCGGTCTCCCGGGAACTGCTCGCGGACCTGCGCCGGGCGGGTGCCCTTGTCCCGGAGCCGGACGACTTCGCCACCTGGTACGAGGCTTTCGCCGAGTGGGCGGGCGGGCAGCCCGCGATCGTGCTCGCCGTCGACGACGTGCAGTGGTGTGATGAACCGACTTTGCGGTGGCTGAGCCTCATCGCCCGGCATTCGACCAGGCTGCCGGTGCGGATGATCCTGGTCCGTTCGGCCGCAGACGGCCCGGACGGCGCGGCGGAACGGTTGGCGGACCTCGAATCCTGGTACGGCACCGAGGTGCTCGACCTCGGCCCGCTGCCCGCGGAGGCCGTCGCCTCGCTGGCGCGCGAGGCCGTCGGATCGGAGCCGGGGGAGCCGTTCGTGCGGCACTGCGTCGAGCAGTCCGGCGGAAATCCTTTGCTGCTGCGGGAGATGCTCGACGAACTGGGCAAGGTCGCGTCCGGGGTCGCCCCGGTGGCCGGGTCCGCGGCGGGCGCCGCGCTGATCCGCTCCCTGTTCGCCGGGGTCCCGGACTACGCCCGGACGGTCGCCACCGCCATCGCGGTGCTCGGCGGGCAGGACCTGTCCCTGGTGGCCCGGCTGGCGAAACTGCCCGCCCGCACCGCCGGAACCGCCGTCGAACTGCTGCGGAGTCAGCACATCCTTGCCGCGGAAGGGTTTTCCTTCCGGCACGACCCGGTGCGGGACGGGCTGCTCGACGCTCTCGAACCCGCCGAGCTTGGCCGGTGGCGACGGACCGCGGCGATCCTGCTGAGCGACGCTGCCGGATCGCCGGAGGAAGTGGCGGAGCACCTTCTCGAACTCGCCGAGCTGGACTCGTGGATGGTCGACCTGCTGCGGGACGCCGCGAGCGGTGCCTGCGAGCGGGGCGCGCCCTGGGACGCGCTGCGCTACCTCCGGCCTGCCGCGGCGGCCAGGCCCTCCGACGCCGGCCTCGCGGTTCAGCTCGCCGAGACGGTCGCGCTGCTGGAACCGGACAGCGGATTCGATCTCCTGCGCCGCGCGCTCGAACTGCAGCAGGATCCGGTCGACCGGGCGAGGGCCGCGGTGAAACTGGGCCGTGCGGCGCTCGTCGCCCGCCGCTGCGGGACCGCCGTCACCGTGCTGGACAGGGTGCTCACCGTGCTCGGCGGCGAGATGGACCAGCAGTTGCGGGGCCACCTCGAAGGGCTGCTGTGCCTGGTGGGCATCGAAGACCGTGACAGCCTGGCGAAGCTCGACACCCGGATCCAGCCCCGGACGGAGGACGCCGTCGTCGACGCCCGCCACCTGGCCGTGTGCGCCGTCGTCGCCGCGCTCGACGGGACCCGGCCGCGCGAGGCCGCCGAATGGGCGATGCGCGCGATCCGCGGGTACACCCCGACCACCGACGATTCGGCCGTCAGCTCCGCCGTACTGGCCCTGCTGCTGGCCGACGAGGTCGACGTCGCCAGGGACGAACTGACCAGGGCCATCGAGCTGGTCCCGGCGCAGCGCAGCGAATACCTCGCCTTCAGGGGCCTGCTCGGGCATTGGTGCGGGGATCTCGCCACAGCGGCCGCCGACGCCGGACAGGCCTACGCGCTCAGCCGCCGCGCCGAGGGACGCACCGGCGGTGTCGTCCCGCGGATCGCGCTCGCGACCGTCGCCGCCCAGCAGGGCGACACCGCGAAGGCGATGAAGTTGTTGCGGGAAGCCGATTCCCCGCAGTTGTGGGAGCACACGGTGATGCGCCCGTGGTTCCAGCTCGTCGACGCGCGCGTGCACTGGGCGGCGGGAGACCGCGAGGCGGCGCTGAAGCTCTTCCATCGCTGCGGGGAGAGTCTCGCCGAGGTCGGCATTGCCAACCCGCTGCTGGCGCCGTGGTGGTTCGAGGCCGCCTGCCTGCTGGCCGACGAGGGCCGGTTCGAGGCCGCCGCGGATCTCGCGGAGGAAGGGACCGGACCGGCACAGCGGTGGGGTACCCCGCGGGCGATCGGGATGGCCAGACTCGCGACCGCGGTCGCCACCCGGGGGCCGGGGCGGATCGCGCTGATCGAAGAGGCGGCTGCCATCCTGGCCGGATCGCCCGCCCGGCTGGAGGAGGCACTGGCGGAATTCCACCTCGGCCGCGCGTTCGTCGAAGCGGGCGACACCGCCGCGGCCCGCACTCGGCTGCGGCGCTGTGTCGAACTGAGTTTGCGGACGGGAGACCGCTTCCTGCTCCGCCGCGCCCAGCGGACCGCCGCCGAGGCCGGGATCCCGAGCGACGTGACCCCGCTGGCCTCGCTGAGCCCCGCCGAACGGCATATCGCCCGCCTTGCCGGGCGCGGGGCCAGCAACCGGGTCATCGCGGAACGCCTTTTCGTCACCGTCCGGACCATCGAGACACATCTGACGAGCGTGTACCGGAAGCTGCGGATCACCGGGAGGGTCGAACTGGCCGCGATACTGGGTCATCCCGGCGACCGTCCGGCGGTCCTCGAAGGTGTCCGGTGAGCGCGGTCCGGCGGCTCGAAGCCGAAGGCACCGACGAACTCGTCGAGCGCGAGACCGAACTGCGCCTGCTCACCCGCCTGATCGAGGATCTCGAACACGGCCACGGCGGCTCCGCGCTCGTGCTCGGCCCGGCGGGCAGCGGGCGGACGGCGCTGCTGGACCAGGCCGCGGCCATGGCCACCGAGCGGGGCCTGCAGGTGTTCACCGCGCGGGGATCGACCACCGAGGCACAGTTGCCGTACGGGCTCCTTTCCCAGCTGCTCGCCTCGATCCCGGAGCTCGCGGACGTCCCGTGGCTGCGCGCCGCGCTTTCGGACGGCACCGACGTGCAGGTCCTGCACGAACTGCTCTGCCAGCGGTTGCTGGAGTCGGCCCGGCGCTGTCCGGTCCTGCTGGTCGTCGACGATCTGATCCTGGCCGACGAGCAGTCCGAGGTGTGGCTGGCCGCTCTGCGGCGACGCCGGATGAACGCCCCTGTGCTGCTCGTCGCCGCGCATTCCGGCCCGCAGGAGGAGGACGGTGAGGACACGCGCCTGTGCCTCGGCAATCTTCCCGGCGAGAACCGGCATGTCGTGCGGCTGCGGCCGCTGAGCGAGGCGGCGGTCCGGCGGCTGGTGCACGCGGTCCCGGCGCCGCGGCTGCCCGTGGAAGAGGTTTACGCGGCCACGCGGGGAAATCCCGCCTTGCTCGCGGAAGTGCTCGCCCGGTCGTCCGCCGGTCCCGGCGCGGAGATCACCGCCATCACCGCGGACGCGCGCCGGGACACCGTGCTCGACCTGCTCGTCCGGCTGCCGTCCGACCTCGCCGCGCTGGTGCGGACGATCGCCGCGATCGGCACCCTCGACGAGGCCTACCTGCGGCCGCTCGCCGCCCCGCTCGGCATGCCGCTGAGCCGGGCGCTGCGGGTGCTGGCGGACGCCGGCCTGATCGGGACCGATCCCGCCGAGCCGATGAACCCCCAGGTGGCCACCTGGGTGCTGGCCGCGACCGGCGCGGATGAGCGGGCGGGCACGCGCCGCCGGGCCGCCGAACTCGGGCATCGCCGGGCCGCCCCGGAGGAGGACGTCGCCGGGCTGCTGCTCGGCTCCCAGCCGGTCGGCGAGGCCTGGGCGCTGGAGGCTTTGCACGCGGCCGCGTTGCGCCGTCGCGAAGCCGGGGACCACACCGAAGCGGCACGGTACTACCGGCGGGCGCTCGCCGAACCGGCGTCTCCCGGGATCTCGGCGCGACTGCAACTGGAGCTGGAAACGGTCGAGGCGTCGTCGTGCCCGTTCACCGGTGGTCTGCGACTGGCAAGGGCCACCAGGATCTCCGGCGACGACACTGTCCGAACGCGACTGTCCGCTGTGGACTTGATGATGCAGCGAGGCGCCAGGGACGACGCGTTGCGCGAGCTGGCCGTCCTGAGCGAGGCCGCGGTCGACGAGCGGGATCGCGCGGATCTGGTGGCGTTACACTGGCTGGCCGAAGGGACCGGCGCCGGTGCCGCCCTCCTCGGCGTCCCCGCGCTGGCGGACCTCGACCCGGCCGCGCTGACCCCGACACAGGCGGCCGCCGCGTCCTGGCTGGCCACGACCGCGTGCCGCGACGGGCGGACGGCCCGCCGCCTGGCCCGGCGGGCCGCCGATCCGTCGCACGAACCCATGACCCTGTACTCGCCGCGGCTGGCGCTGGCCGCCACCTTCAACCAGACCGACGACGTGCTGGAAGCGCTTTCGATCTACGAAGAGGTGCTCGCGGGTGCGAGCGCCGCCGGTGCCGGAGTGCCGGTGGTGCTCGCTCTCACCGGCCAGGCCTGGATCCACTTGCAACGCGGTCGTGTGCAGGCCGCCGAGGAGGCGCTCGCCAAGGCCGCCGCGTCCGGTCCGCCGGACGGCTGGCCGCCGACGGTGGCAAGCTCGCTGAGCACGATCGCGATCGCGGCGGCGCTCACCCGAGGAGACCTCGAAGCCGCCCAGCGCGCCGTCGACGCGGCGGCCGCCGAGGGCGGGCCGGGGTTCGCCACGCCGTATCTGCTCTTCATGCGCGGACTGCTGGAGCTGGACCTGAAACGGCATCGGCGGGCACTGGGGCTGTTCCAGGAATGCGGCAGGCGGATGACCGCGGCGGGCTGGCTGAACCCCGGGCTGGTGCCGTGGCGATCGCACGTCGCCATCGCGGCGCAGGCGCTCGGTGACGAGCACACCGCCGCCGCGATGATCAGCGAGGAATGGCGGCTGGCGCAGGATTGGGGCACGCGCACCGCGATCGGGCGGACTCATTTGAGCGCGGGTGTCGCTGTCCGGTCCGAAGACGCGGTGTTCCGGCTGACGCAGGCTGTCAACGCGCTTCAGCAGTCCCCGGCCAGGGTGCTCCTGGTCGAGGCGATGCTGCTGCTGGCGGGCGCCCAGGTCAACCGCGGCCAGACCAGCGGCGTGCCGCGCCTGCTGCGCGAGGCCGATCGGCTGGCCACCGCGTACCAGCTCGCGTGGGCGACCTCCCGCATCGCGGACCTCGGGAAACGGCTGTCCGACCGGCCCCGGCGGTCCTACCGCACGGCGTCCCGGCGATGGCGGGCGCTCTCGCCCGCCGCGACCGACCTTGTCCGCCGAGTGCTTTCGAACGCCTCCAACGCCGACCTGGCGGAGGAACTGGGCGTGAGCAAACGCGCCGTCGAGCTCCGGCTCACCGCGATCTACCGGCAGCTCGAGGTGACCGGGCGGGCCGAACTGCGAGAGCTGTTCGACGCGCTGGACAAGGAGCTCTGATCCGTCGTCATGATGATCGAGCGAACGGATCAGCTGGCCGCGATCGCGGGAGCGGTCGCCGAGGCCCGTGCCGGGTCGGGACAATTCGTCGTCGTCCGCGGCGGGCTCGGCGCCGGCCGGTCCGCGCTGCTGCACGCGGCGGGGGAAGAGGCCGCGGCTCGGGGTGTGCGCGTGGTCCGGGCGGCCGCGACGCCACTGGAGCGAGGTGTCGCCCACGGCGTGGCCTGGCTGCTGCTGGAACCCTTGCTGGAGGCCGGACGGCGCGGGGAACTGCTCGCCGCTGTCCGGGCCGACAGCGAATTCCCGGCCGATCCGCCCGACCCACGCCGTGCTCACCTCGTGCTGCACGAACTGCTGGGACTGTTCACCGAGATGGTGCGCGACACCGGCCCGGTGGCGCTGCTCGTGGACGATCTGCAGTGGGCCGACGCGGCTTCCGCGCGCTGGCTCGCCTATCTGGCCAAGCGGATGAGCAGGCTGCGGGTCCTCGTCGTCGCGACCCTGCTGGAGGGCGACGATTCCGCGGACGACGTCGTGGTCAAGGACATCGCCCGCACCGCGGCGCGCACGGTGCACGCCACCCCGCTCTCGGCCGCCGGAGTCCGGGCCTACCTGACCGCCCGCTGCGGGGCCGAACCCGCGCCCGAGTTCGCGGACGCCTGCTACGCCCGCACCGGCGGTTCGCCGATGCTGCTGGACGCGCTCGTCAACGCGATGCTCGGGCACGGCCTGCGCCCGGTCGCCGCAGCGGCGGCCGAACTCGCCGCGCTCCGGCCCTCGCCCGCCGCGGCCCGGCTGAACCGGTGCCTGCGCGCCCAGCCGGACGACGTCCGCGCGGTGGCCAAGGCGATGGCCGCGCTCGGTGAGGAGACCGAGGCCGGTGTCCTGGCCGAGCTCGCCGATCTCGATTCGCCGGACTTCGACGCGGCGTTGCGCGCGCTGCGGAGGCTGGGTCTCGTCGAGGCTCCCGCGGACGGGCTGCTGCGGTTCGCCGGGGAGATGGCCGGCGATCTCGTCGCGGATCAGCTGAGCGCGGAGGAACAGGACCGCCTGCACCTGCGCGCCGCGAATGTCCTGTACCGCAACGGAAGGCCGGTCGAACAGATCGGACGGCAGCTGCTGGCCACGGTCGCCGAACCCGAACCGTGGGCCGCGGACGTGCTGCGGACCGCGGCCAGTGCCGCGCTGGCGAACTCGTCGCCGCAGACGGCCGCCCAGTACCTGCAGCACGCGCTGGCGCATCCGGGGGCCGACCGCGCGGAACTGCTCGTCGATCTCGCCGCCGTCGAACGCGGTTACGACCTGCCCGCCGCCCACCGGCACCTGCACCAGGCGCTGGGCCTGATGCGGGATCCGGTCGACCGCGCCTTCGCGCTCGGCCTGCTCCCTGTCGTGGCAGGGGTCCGCTTCGCCGCGGACGCCCGCCGTCTCCGGCAGGTGCTCGCGGAACTCCGGGAGGTCCCGGGTCCGGACGCGGCCGACGCGGCCCTGCGTATGGAGGCCCGGCTGCGTTACCACGAGCGGGGAGTGCCCGGTGCCGGGGACGCGGCGGCGGACCGGCTGGCCGAGCTCGGTCCCGCGCCCGCCCAGGATTCTTCGGCCCAGCGGGAGCTGGTCGCTGTCCTGCTGTACCTGATGACCGTCGCGGGCGCCGCGCCCCGGGAGTCCATTGTGGACCTCGCCAGGCAGGTGCTGGAGCGGGAACCCGGTTCACCGGACCAGATGTACACCACGCTCCCGCTCACCGTGCTGGTGCTCGCGGCCGCGGACTCGCTCGACGGGGTGGACTCCTGGCTCGCCGCGGCATGCGGCTCCGCCGCCGATCCGGACCTGCCGACACTGGTCGCCTGGGCGGGACAGGCGCTGGTGGCCTCCGCCACGGGCCTGCTCGGCGTGGCCCGAGACCGGGCACAGGCCGTCCTGACCTCGGCGGGCCCCAGCCGGGTCGGGATCACCATGACGGCGATGCGGGTGCTGGCCGAAATCGCGATGGAGCAACGAGATCAGGCGCTCGCCCGGCTGATCGTCGACAACCTGGAAGTCGACCACGACCCCTGGTTGCGGTCGCTGGCCTACGGAACCTTGGCACTGACCGAGGCCAATCACACCGCCGCCGCCGAGTACTTCCTCGACTGCGTGCACCAGCTGGAACGGTTCGGGAACCGCGTGCTGCTGCCGCTGCGCTGCCAGATCGCCTTGCTGCTCGCCGCGACCGACGATCCGAGGCGGGCCGAAGCGGTCGCGCAGGGCGAGGTCGAGCGGGCGCTGTCGTGGGGCGCGCCGTCGTCGGTGGGACGAGCCTTGCGCATCCGCGCGACCCTGCTGGACAGGGACGAGGACGCCGTCCCGGTGCTGCGCGAGGCCGCGGAAACCCTTGCCCGCTCGGGAGATCGGCTCGAACTCGCCCGCACGCTGGTCCTGCTCGGCGAACGCGGCACCGGACCCGACGCCCGCGAACGGCTGCTGGAGGGCCGCAGCCTGGCGGCCGGCTGCGGGGCGAGCTGGCTGACCGGGTCCGCCGAACCGTCGGACCAGCAGGACGGCCTGCTGACCGCGACCGAGCAGCGCGTGGTGGAGCTGGCGGTGTCCGGGCGCCGCAACCGCGACATCGCGGAACTGCTGGAGGTCACCGTGCGCGCGGTGGAGAAGCACCTCACCAGTTCGTATCGCAAGCTCGGCATCAGCGGCCGCGCCCAGCTGGCCGCGGCGATGCGCGGCCACCGGGCGGGTTGAGCCCGGTCAGGATCCGGCGGGGACCGCCGCCGTGCCGAGGCGGCCCTGCAGCCAAGCCGCGGCCAGCTCCACCCGGGAATGGCTGCCGGTGCGCTCGAACAGCGACGTCAACCGGGCTTCGATGCGTTTCTCGCTGACCTGCAGCGCCGCCGCGATCTGCCGGTTCGTGTGGCCGTTCGCGATCAGGCCGACGATGTGGCGCTCCAAGGGATCCAGTGTCGCGCGGTCGGTCCGGTCCGCCCGATCCGGCGAGAAGGTGATCCGGTGCTGATCGAGCAACGCCGCGACGGACGTCAGCGACGCGACGGCGTCGAGCCGCTGCAACGTCCGGTGCGCTTCGAGCAGTGACGGCGCGGGGGCAGGGCTCACCTCGCCGAACGCCGCGCACGCCTCGGCGATCCGGAACACGTCGCCGGACTGCCGGGCCAGTTTGACGCCCGCTCGCACCGATTCCCTGTCCCCGCGCACAAGACCGCCGCACACCAAGGCCGCCTCCTGGACCGAAGCGGTCGGGCCGCGGGCGGCGAGGCCTTCCAGTTCGGACAGCAGGCGGGTCACGGTCTCGGTGTCCCCTTGGCGCCGCGCCCCGTGCAGGAGCCGCGCGAGCAGGCGTTCCATCCCCGCCCGCACCCCGCGTTCGCGGCAGTCGGTGTAATCCCGCCAGCCGCGGGCCACGGCCTCGTCGTGCCGCCCTTCGGACTGGCGCAGCCGACAGCGGACCCACGCGACGCAGGCGTCGGCCGAAGTGCGGAAAGGCAAGCGGCGCAACCAATCCGCCGCTCGGTCCGGCTGGTCGCGCTGGGCGCAGATCTCCGCGGCGAACACACTCGCGAACCGGTGGCGGCGGGGCGGGTCCCACCACAGGCGGTCGCCTTCGAGCCGCCGTGCCAGTGACAGTGCCGCGTCCCACTCGCCCTCGCGGTAGGCCTGCCGGACCGCGTGCCAGCCGACCGAGAAACCGGTCGCCGGAGCCTGGTAGCGGCCGCGCAGCAGGACGTTCAGCACGCTGACCGTGTCGAGGACCTCGGCGGCTTCGGCGACGTCCTCGTGCGGCGGCGGTTCCGTCAGTACCAGCCAGTCCTCGGCGGGTCTGCCACCGTCGCCGGGCAGCGCGCCCAGCAGGATCCCGGCGCCGAGAGAGAACAGACTGTCGTCTTCGGCGCCGCAAGCACGCGCGAGCGTTCGGACGGCCTCGGCGGCCACGGGTCTGTCGGCCTGGTTGACCGCGTCGAGCAGACGACGGCATTCGCGAGCCGTGTCGAGGGCGCGGGCGACTTCGGCGGCCAGCGGTCGCACGACGTCGAGTTCGGCGAGCCGCTGTTCGTGGGCGAGCGCGCCGAGCCAGCACAGCAACACGGTGGCGGACAGCCGGGCGGACGGCCAAGCGCCGGCGAGCCGCGGCACGACGACGGTGGCGAGGTCGTCGGCCAGCGCGCCGTAGCCACCGGCCGCGAGGCTGTCCGCGAGCAGGGCCTGGAGGACCTCGGGAAACCGGTCGTCGGACGGATCGAGCAGCCGGAGCGCCGTCAGCCGATAGCGGCGAGCCGTCGGCAGATCGGTGCTCGCGCCCGCGGCCGCGGCGAGCAGGAGACCCGCCGTCGCGGGATCCGGTGGTGACGGCGGGAGTTCGGCGAGATGCGGGGCGACTTCGGCGGGATCGACCGGCGGCGTGGCGAGGAGGCCCCGCGCGATCCTCCGGTGCAGCACGGTGCGCCAGCGCACGCCGTGCCGCAGGCGGAGCCTGTCGGCGAGGGCGGGAACGGCGAACTCCACCTCACCGTCCTTCCCGGTGCGAAGGATCCCGGCGCGGACCAGCTCGTCGAGGGCCTGGCCCGCGGTGGACGGCGGAAGCGCCGCCGCGGAAGCCAGCCACGGCAACCTTTCGAGAGTGATGGCGCTTTGCTCGCTCAGCACCGCGATGATGGCGGCCAGGCGCCGGGCGCGCGGCCCGAGCAGCTTCAGCCGGAGCGTCTCGGCGTGCCCGTCCGGCAGCACGATCGGCGTCCCCGCACCGGTCAGGCAGACGTGTTCGTCGACGACCGACAGCTTGCCGGTGGCGCGCAGACCCGCGATCGTCGCGCCGACCGTGCCGGGATTGCCGAACAACGGACCGAGCGCGGCGCGCACCGCTGTGACGAGCGCGGGATCGCTCGCGATCCGGCCCGCCCGGGTGGTCCAGCCCGGCAACAGCGCCGTCGTCTCGGCCGCGGTCAACGGACGGAGGCCGATCGTGCTGTCGGCGATGGCGAGCAGCTTGCCCGCCGGGCCGCCCGCGGGATCCCGGCCGGTCACGGTCGCGACGGTGACCGTCCCGGTGGCGCGGGCCCCCTCGGCGACCAGGGTGAGCACGGTGGCGAGCTCCGGCGGCAGCAGGTCGAAGTCGTCGAACTGCAGCACTGTCCGGCTGCTCGGGGCGAGGGTGGCGAGAACGGTGATCAGATCGTGGGCCGTCGTCTGCGGTCCGGCGCCGGAACCCGACTCCAACCGCGCCCGTAGCCACGCGACGGCACTGAGCATGCTGACCAGCTCGGGTCTGTCGAGCGCGGTGATCAGCTCGACCAGCTGGGTCGTCAGCCGGAGCAGGATTGTTTCGGGCTCGGGGCCGGCGGGCACGGGCAGGACAGCGACCCCGGAACGGCGTCCGCGCTGGGCCTGGCCGGAGAGCGCGGTGCTGCGGCCGCTGCCCGCGGGCCCGTGCACCACCCAGATCGCACCGGGCCCGGTGAGCACCCGGTCCAAAGCGGCCTGCGCGTCATCCGGTCCGGCGCTCGTGACGGCCGTCGCTCCCATTTCCCTCCTCGGCCGGCGCTGGACCACGGCGCGGCCGGGCGACGGTCGCTCCGAGCATGGCGCAAGGAGGACCGTTCGGTCGGGAGGTCAGGTGGCCGGGGCACCTTCGGCCAGCATAGTTGCCCCGGCGGACCACGGTCGACCACTTCGCGTTTCGTCCTCTGGATGCGGTCCTTGCGCGTGCAACTACCGCATCCAGAGGACTAAATGCGGGTGCCTGGGGCCTCGGCGACGGGATCGGGGTGAGGGGGTACGTCCGTCTCGATCACCTTCGGGACTCCGCGCAGGCTCCGCAGTGCCACCACCGCGAGGACGACCATCACCGCCGCGCTCCCGAGCATGCTGGTCCGGATGCCGCCGACGAACGACTCCTCCGCCGCCAGGCGGACCGCCGTCGCCACCGGTTCCGGCAGGCCGGTCGCGACCGCCGCGGTGGCGCTGAACGACTCCCGCACCTGGGCGGCCAGTTCGGGTGGCACACCGGCGGGCAGGGTCAGTTCGGCGTGGTAGACCGCCGACAGGACGCTGCCGACCACCGCGATGCCGAGCGAGCCGCCGAGTTCGTAGGCGGTGGCGGAGATCGCCGACGCGGCGCCGGCGCGGTCACGGGGGACCGTGCCGAGGATGGTGTCGCCGGTGACGGTCAGCGTGAGCCCGGCCCCCGCCCCGAACGCCACCTGCGCGGCCAGCACCAGCACATAGGACGAATCCGTGCTCACCGCGCCGAACAGCCCGAAGCCGATCGACGCCAGCGCCAGCCCGCCTGACACGGTCGGCGCCCGGCCGAACCGGCGCACCGCCTTGGCCGCCAGGATCCCGCCCGCGACGAGCGCGGCGATCGCGCCCGGCACGAACGCCAGCCCGGACCGCAGCGGGCTCCAGCCCAGCACGAGCTGGAAGTACTGACTGGAGATCAGGGCGAACGCCGACATCGTGAACACCGACACCAGGTTCGAGCCGACCGACGCGGAGAAACCGCGGCTCCGGAACAGGTCCAGGTCGATCAACGGCTGCTCGAGGCGTCGCTGGCGCCAGGCGAACCACCACAGCGACGCGCCACCGACCGCGAAGGCGCCGAGCACCTCCGGGTACCAGAGGCCGACGTAGAACGCGCCCTTCAGCGCGTACACCACCGCGACCACCCCGACGATGGACAGCAGCACGCTGGGCAGATCGAGCCGCAACCGGCCGCTGGACCGGGATTCGGGCACGACGCGGGCCGCCCCGAGGATCAGCAGGGCCACCGGGATGTTGACCATGAACACCGAACCCCACCAGAAATGTTCCAGCAGGACCCCGCCGACGATCGGGCCGATCGCGAAACCCGCGGCCGACACCCCGGCGGTGACCCCCACCGCGGCCGTCCGTGCCCGCTGGGTGGTGAAGACCGCGCGCAGCAACGAAGTCGTCGAGGGCAGGACGGCGGCGCCCGCGACGCCCAGCAGTGCGCGGGCCGCGATGAGCGTTTCGGCTGTCGGGGCGTAGGCGGCCACCAGCGAGCCCAGTGCGAAGGCGGCGACCCCGATCACCAGGACCCGTCGCCTGCCGAACCGGTCGCCGAGGTTGCCCATGGTCACCAGGAGCCCGCCCATGGCGAAGCCGTAGACGTCCGCGATCCACAGCAGTTCCTCGGCCGACGCGCCGAGCTGGGTGGTCAGCGCCGGTACCGCCAGGTGCAGCACGGTCATGTCGATCGCGACCATCAGCTGCGCCAGGCAGGACACCATGATCGTCGCGATGTCGCGGGCCTTGGCGCTCACGCCGCCACCGCCTCGGGCAGGCGGGGCCGGGCGCTCGGTTTCAGGGTGTCCCGAAGGTCGGCGCGCAGCAGGGTGAACGCCGACGTCAGTCCCGGCAGCCGGTGCAGCAGGTGGTCCGGACCGGCGACGAGGACCCGGCCGACGCCGAACCCGGCGAACCGGTGGACCAGTCCGGGCAGCCGGACCGCGTTGACCGTCGACTCCAGCAGGAGCGACGCCGCCCCGTCACCGGTCCGGATCGGCTCTCCGTCCTGATCGGACACGATCGGCAGGACCGGGTCAGAAAACCCGAACCCGTCGAAGACCTCTTCCGCCAGCCTGTCGCGCAGGCCGCCGAGCATCCGCGCGTGCGCCGCGGGCCGCATGGTCGTGAGCGCGTACCCGCCCGCCGCCCGCACCCGCCGGACGAATTCGTCCAGGTCGGATTCGCGCAGGGTCACCAGGTGGACCTCGTCGTCGAACCGGCCGGACAGCTCGTGGCCGATCCCGTCGAGAATCTCGCCGAGCGCCGGTTCCGGCGTCCGCACGATGAACTGGCTGACGAGATCCTGGTGCGCCGTCTCGAAATACGCCCGCTCCCGGCACGCGACCGCCTCGACGAGCCGGACGAGATCCGCCACGGGGAGAGCACCCGCGCGCACCACGGCGGCGCGTTCACCGAAGCTGGCGCCGCCGACCGCGACCGGCACCAGCCCGTGCTCCCGCTCTGCCCGTTCGGCGAGCGCCAGCGACGCGAGCACGAACGCGATCTGGGTGTGCTCGTTGTACTCCTCGCCCGTTCTGGCGAGCGGATCCAGCAGGGAACGCCCGAGCGCCTGCTCGGCCACCCCGAGCAGGCGCCGGGCCAAGGGATCGATGACGAGGAACCGGCCCAGTTCCGAAGCGCGGGCGGGGCCCATGCCAGGGAAGAGGACGGCATCCGTGAACTTGTCCACAGTGCACACCCAGTTTCGTGGTGGGGATCAGAGTTGTTCGGCCGCGGCGAACTGCTCCAGCCGCTTCCGGTCCGGCTTCCCGTTGCGGTTCAACGGGAACTGATCGGTGACGAGCACTCGGTTCGGCTGCTCCGCAGGAGGCAGCACACCGCAGATCCGGTCACGCCAGTAGCGCGAGTCCCGCTGCGCGTCGTCCTCGACGACGAACACCAGGCTCGACCCGCGACGCTGATCGGGCAGCGCGACGATCTTCGCCGAGCAGCCCTCACCGGCCAGCCGGTGCTCGATCACTTCGGGATGCAGGGTGTGCCCGTTGCGGTGCACCGCCCGTTTGCGCCCGACGACGAACAGGTTCCCGTCCGCGTCGAGCCTGCCGAGGTCGCCGGTGGCGTACCAGCCGCGGTCGACAAGGAGCACCTGCCCGGTCGCGTCGAGGTAGCCCTCCATGAGATCCGGGTCGAGGACGAACAGTTCGCCGACCTCGCCGTGGGGCAGCGCGGTGCCGTCGTCGGCCCGAACCTGAAGCGTCAGCCCTTCGACGATCTGCCCGCAGCCGTGCGGGTTCCCGGTGTTGGCGAAGGCGACGTTGCCCATTTCGGTGCTGCCGTAGCTGTCGAGCAGCGGCATGCCGAACAGTTCTTCAGACTGGTCCACGACGCCGGGTTCGAGCGGGGCGGCGCCGCTGCACAGCATGCGCACCCGGGAGAACTCCTCCTTGAGCGCGGGACGTTTCCCGATGATGTTGAACAAGCTGCGGTAAGTGGACGGCGTCGCGTCGACGACCGTCGCCCCGGCGCGTCCGGCCAGGCGCAGCGCGCGGTCGGGGCGGCGGTAGGGCGCGATGACCAGCGAGCAGTCCCGCAGCCACGCGATCATCACCATCGAAAGGCCGTACTGGTGGTTGAACGGCAGCAGCGGCAGGAGGACGTCTTCGGCGACGTGGCCGACGAGATCGGCGTTGCGTTCGAGGTTCTTCAGGAAGCGTGCGCCGTTCTTCGCGACTCCCTTGGGGACACCGGTCGAGCCGGAGGACCACATCACGAGGCTGTCGGGCAGCTTTTCCCAGACGTCGAACCGCAACCGGACATCGGTCGGGGTCCGGTCGGCGGCGGCCACCATGATCTCGTAGGTGTAGGCCGCGGGCGCGTCCACCGGCATCGGCGCGTCGTCGTCGACGACGGCCAGCACGACACCGGAACCCGCGATCGTCTCAGCGGTCCGATCGGCGTGTTCCATGTGGTCGACGAGCACCACCGACGCGCCGACGTGCATCAGCGCGACGAGGATCGTCAGATAGGCCAACGTGTTGTCGGCCTTGAGCAGGACACGGTCACCGGAGCCGACACCGCGGTCCCGCAGCACTTCGGCGACGCGGAGGGCCTGCTGTTCGAAGGCCGCGCCGCCGGTGACCGCGTCGGGGGAATAGATCTTCGCGAACATGGGGAAGTCCTTTCCGCTGTCAATCCAGGCTCACCGGGGCGATCTCGTCGAACACGTCGCCGGGACCGGGGTTGTCCGGATGGGTGCCGCCGCCCAGGTGCTCGACGACGCCCCACACGGCGTTCAGCGCGGTGGTGACCGCGCTCTCGGAGAAACCGGCGATCCATGCGACGTCGTCGCCGGCGAGGAAGAAGCCGCGCTGGTGGTCGGCGGCGCCGCGCTGCATGAACTGCGTGAACAGCCGCCGCTGGTAGCGGTAGCTGCCGGGCAGGCAGGATTTGAAGGCGCCCTTGAAATGCGGCTGCGTCTCCCAGGTGATCGCGATCGGCGGGCCGATCATGTGCGAGCGGATGTCGACGCCCGGGTAGATCTTGGCCAGCGCGTCCAGCATCACGTCGAGCCGCTCGTCCGGGGTCAGCGAGGCGACCTTCAGCGAGTCGTCGTTCCACGTGTAGGAGAGCAACATCGTGCCGGGTTCGTCGGGGCCGTTGTCGATCAGGTAGACCCCGCGCGGGATGCGGTCGGTGAGTGTCGTGCTCATCACGTCCCGGCCCGTCTTCGGGTCCTGGTCGAGCCAGAACGGCCGGTCGGTGATGACGAACAGCTTGGACGCGCCCATGTAGTGGGTGCGCTCCAGCGCGGTCCAGACCGGCTGCGGCAGCAGGGCGTCGTCGCTCTTCATCCCCGAGAGCAGGTTCCAGTTCTGCGCGGCGAAGATCGCCGCCGGGTAGGTGCGCACGTCACGGTTCGCGTCCTCGATGGTGAATCCGCGGCCGGTCCGGTCGATCCGCACGACAGCCGGGCGCGGCTCGTCGCCGTGCAGGCTCTTCAGCGAGGTACCGGACGGCCAGTATTCGAGGTCGGCGGGCTCGTCCGCCCACAGCCCGAGCGGCAGCTGCTGGCAGCCGCCGATGATCCGGTGGTGCTCGTCGCTGGTGTCGGTGCAGATCACGCGCAGGATCTCGAGCGCGGAGTTGGGGAAGTCGGTGTCCCAGCCGCCGCAGCCG
Organism: Amycolatopsis sp. NPDC102522; assembly: GCF_055584485.1. Classification (NCBI taxonomy): domain Bacteria; kingdom Bacillati; phylum Actinomycetota; class Actinomycetes; order Pseudonocardiales; family Pseudonocardiaceae; genus Amycolatopsis; species Amycolatopsis sp. NPDC102522. The sequence continues at coordinate 271,522 of NZ_JBVJLY010000005.1, forward strand.
AAGCCGACCTGGCCGAAGATCTCGCGGTGCTCGAAGGAGGAGAACAGCGGGGACGAGGTCAGGAACCCGTAGAACGACACGTTGTCGAACTTGGTGACCAGGTGGTTCCACAGCGCCTTGATGGTCGTGATGTCACGGCGCCGGATGGCGTCCTCCATCAGCGACATGTCGGCCTGCTCCTGCAGGGTCTTCGTCCAGGCGTCGTTGACCTCGCGGTACACCGGCGGCAGGTCGGCGGACGTGCGCGCCCAGTGGTTCTCGCCGTGCAGGTTGATCACCGTGCTCGGCGAGGCGGGGGAGAGCGGGTTGGGGAACGGCGTCGTCTCCAGCCCGACCTTGTTGATGTAGTGGAACAGCGCCCCGGCGGACGGCGGGAAGCGCATGGCGCCCATTTCGGCGACGGCGTCCGGGTAGCCGGGCAGGCTCACCGACCGCATCCGGCCGCCGAGCTGTTCGGCCTCGTAGATCACCGGTTTCAGGCCGAGCTTCATCAGCTCGTAGGCGGCCACCATCCCGGACAGGCCGCCACCGATCACCGCGACCTCGGTGCCGTGCGCCTGGCGCGGAACCCGGCCGAGGCCGGCGGGATGGCGGATCCAGTCGTCGTAGGCGAACGGGAAATCGGGGCACAGCATGCTCGTCGGTGGCGCCGCCTCGGCTCGCTGGCGGGGCAGGACGCGTTCTTCGACGGGAGACATGGTCATCGGCGTTACCTCCGGCACTGGTTCTGGCGTCGCGGACGGCCCGGCTGGCCCGGCCGGCACGGCGGACGCCGGCGTTCTCGTGCGGCTACGGGTCTGTGCGCTGAAATCCGGGCGCTGAAATCCGGTTCGCCGAGAGCCACGTTAACGATTCCGATCAAGGGCGCTGGATACCTTTTCCACCGCTTGTCCACGACCCGGAAACCCGGCAGGGAGCGGGCGGTTACCCGGCGGTGGAACAGTTCCGTCCCGCCCGCGACGGCCGCTGTGGCTAGCTGGACCGCGACTTCCCTGTGCCAGGCGACCCGAGGTGGCGAGTGCGCGCATGACCGAGCTGGATTCCCTGCGACGGCTGGAAAAAAGGCCGCGCCCCGAACGGCGCCGCACGCTGCTGGGCCTGGTGCGCCGGGCGACGTCGGCGGTGCTGGACGGCCCGCTCCCGGCCGGGCGTACCTTCGCCGACCTCGGGTTCGACTCCTTGCTGGCGGTGAAGCTGCACGCGAGGTTGAGCGACGAGACCGGGCTCGATCTGCCGGTGGCCCTCGCCTACGACCATCCTGGGCCGGAAGCGCTGGCGGACTTCCTCGACGAGTGCCTCTTCGGAGCCGAAGCCACCGACGTCGCGGAAGGCGGGGCGGCCACCGGCGAACCGATCGTGATCGTCGGCATCGGCTGCCGTTTCCCCGGCGGGGCGGACTCGCCCGCCGCCCTGTGGTCCCTTGTGGACGAGGGCCGGGACGTCGTCACGGAGTTCCCCCGCGACCGCGGCTGGGACGTCGACGGCCTGTACGACCCGCGGCCGGGGACACCGGGCCGGACCTACGTGCGGCACGGGGGATTCCTGCCCGGCGCGGCCGAATTCGACGCGGGATTCTTCGGCATCTCGCCGCGCGAGGCGCTGGCGATGGACCCGCAACAGCGCCTGGTCCTGGAGACCGCGTGGGAGGCACTGGAACGTGCCGGGATCGACGCCGGGACCCTGACCGGCAGCCGGACGGGGGTGTTCGTCGGCGCCGAGCCGCAGGAGTACGGCACCCGCCTGGCCGACGCGCCCGAAGGTCTCGACGGGCTCCTGCTCACCGGCAGCGCGCCGAGCGTCGTCTCCGGCCGGATCGCGTACACCCTCGGCCTGCAGGGGCCCGCGCTGACCGTCGACACCGCCTGTTCCGGCTCGCTGGTCGCCCTCCACCTCGCGGTCCGCGCGTTGCGGAACGGCGAATGCGGCCTCGCCCTCGCCGGCGGGGTGGCCGTGCTCGGCACGCCCGGTCCGTTCGTGGCCTTCTCGCATCAGCGTGGCCTGGCGCCGGACGGGCGCTGCAAGCCGTTCTCGGCCGCGGCGGACGGGACCGCGTGGGCCGAAGGCGCGGGGATGTTCGTCCTGGAAAAGCTTTCCGACGCCGAGCGCAACGGCCATCCGGTGCTCGCGGTGATCCGCGGCAGCGCGGTCAACTCCGACGGCGCGTCGAACGGGCTCACCGCGCCGAACGGTCCGTCCCAGCAGCGGGTGATCCGCGCCGCGCTGGCCGACGCCGGGATCGGGGCGTCCACTGTGGACGCTGTCGAGGCGCACGGGACCGGGACCACGCTCGGCGACCCGATCGAGGCGCAGGCGCTGCTTTCGACCTACGGCCGGAACCGGGAAACGCCGCTGTGGCTGGGTTCGGTGAAGGCCAACATCGGGCATGCGCAGGCGGCCGCGGGGGCGGCCGGGGTGATCAAGATGATCATGGCGCTGCAGCACGAAAGGCTGCCGCGCACCCTGCACGGCGACGATCCGACCTCGACGGTCGACTGGTCCACGGGCGCTGTCTCGTTGCTGGCCGAGCCGGTGGAGTGGCCTCGCGGTGAGGAACCGCGCCGGGCCGCCGTCTCGTCGTTCGGCATCTCCGGCACCAACGCCCATCTGATCCTCGAAGAACCGGCGCCCGCCGCACCCGAACAGCCCGCGCCCTCGGTGTCTTCACCGATCGCCGTCGCGTTCTCGGCCGCCGACCCGGACGCCTTGCGTGCCCGCGCGGCCCAGCTCGCCGCCGTCGAAGCGAACTCTGTGGACCTCGCCTTCTCGCTCGCCAAGACCCGCGCGACGCTGGCCGAACGCGCCTTCGTCCTGGCGCCGGACGCTGCCGGCCTGACGGACGCCTTGACCGCTTTCGACGACCGCGTCCTGCGGGGCGGCCCGCTTTCCGAGCCCGCCGAACTCGCGTACCTCTTCACCGGGCAGGGTGCCCAGCGGATCGCGATGGGCCGTGAGCTCTACGACGCTTACGACATCTACGCCGAGGCTTTCGACGAGGTCTGTGCCCACGTGGACCTGCAGCTCGACCCGCCGCTGCGGGAGGTGGTGTTCGGCGACGCGGACCCGGCGCTGCTGGACCGCACCGACTACGCGCAGCCCGCGCTGTTCGCTGTCGAGGTCGCCCTGTTCCGGCTTCTGGAGTCCTGGGGCGTCGTCCCGGCTTACCTGTGCGGACACTCGGTCGGCGAGTTCGCGGCCGCGCACGTCGCGGGCGTGCTGTCGCTGTCCGACGCGGCCATGCTGGTGGCCGCGCGCGGCAGGCTCATGCGCGAGCTTCCCGACGGTGGCGCGATGGTTTCCTTGCGCGCCAACGAAGAAACGGCCCGCGCGCTGCTGATCGGGCACGAGCGTGAGGCGGGGATCGCCGCGGTCAACGGCGAGGAAGCCGTCGTGCTGTCCGGCGAGCGTGCCGCGCTGGAGGCGGCGATCGCCGGCTTCGACGGCAAGGTCAAATGGCTCAACGTCAGCCACGCCTTCCACTCGCCGCTGATGCGGGACATGCTCGACGACTTCGCCGGGATCGCGCGGCTCGCCGACTACCGGCCCGCGAATCTGCCGATCGTCTCGACGGTCACCGGCGAGATCGGCGGGCACGACTCGGCCGACTACTGGATCCGGCACGTCGAGGCGACCGTCCGTTTCACCGACGCCCTGCGTGCCCTGAGTGCGTCCGGCTGCGGCACCTACCTGGAACTCGGCCCGGACGGCGTTCTGTCGGCCCTGGTCGACGACGGTGTCGCGCGCCCGCTGCTGCGCCGCGACCGGCCCGAGGTCCCCGAAATCCTGACCGCGCTGGGCACCGCCCACGTCCGCGGGGTCGACGTCGACTTCGCCGCGCTCGCCCCGGGCGGACGACGGATCGACCTGCCGACGTATCCGTTCCAGCGGTCGCGCTACTGGCTCACCCCCGGTCCCGGTGGGAACGCGCGCGGGCTCGGCCTGCGCCGCGCCGAACACCCGCTCCTCGGGGCGGTGGTCGCGGTCCCGGGCGGTGACACCGTGTTCACCGCCCGGCTCTCGGTGACCGACCAGCCGTGGCTGAGCGGTCACCGCGTCGGCGAAGCCATCCTGTTCCCCGGCACCGGTTTCCTCGAACTGGCCCTGCACGCGGGCGCCGAGACCGGCTGCGGCTGCGTCGAAGAACTGACCCTGGGCGCGCCGCTCGTGCTGTCGGCCCCGGTCGAGGTCCAGGTCGTGGTGGCCGCCGCGGACGACGACGGCCGCCGCGCGATCACCGTCCACTCGCGACCGGAGCTCGGCGAGGAATGGACGCGGCATGCGAACGGCATCCTCGCCGCCGAAGTCGATGACGCCACTCCGGAGATCGCGTGGCCGCCGCCTGGGAAAAGTCACTCCCTGGAAGGCTTCTACGACGATCTGCCTGGTTTCGACTACGAAGGCGTGTTCCGCGGCCTGCGAGCGGTGTGGGTCGACGGGAACGACGTCCACGCCGAAGTCGAGCTTCCCGGCGACGAAGACGGCGGTTTCGGCATCCATCCGGCCTTGCTGGACGCCGGTCTGCACGCGATGTTCCTGCGCGAGTCGGCGGAGACCGCCGGTGGGTTGCCGTTCTCCTGGTCGGGAGTCCGCCTGCTGGCGAGCGGTGCGACCGCGTTGCGACTGCGGATCACCTTCCACGCGGAGGACACCGTTTCGCTGGTCGCCGTCGATCCGTCGGGTGCCGAGGTGCTGAGCGTCGGCTCGCTGGTCGTCCGCCGCCCGGCCGCACGAGGACGGGAACTTCCCGCTGGACTGTTCACTGTGGACTGGACGCCGGTCGCGGTCGTGGAACCGGTGGCGTGCACGGCGTATCCGGATGTCGTCCCGGGCAAACCCGCCGTGCTGTCGGTGCTGCCCGAAGGCGGCCCTGTCGACTCGGCACACGAACTTGGCGCCCGCGTAGTGGAAGTACTCCAGGGCTGGGTGACCCGCGAAGAGTCCACTTTGGTCGTCCACACGCGACACGCAGCGGGGCCGGACGCCACTGATCCGGCGGCCGCCTCGATCTGGGGCCTGGTGCGCAGCGCGCAGGCCGAGCACCAGGGCCGGTTCGTGCTCGTCGACGGCGAGGCCGAAGACGTCCCGATGGCCGTGGCGACAGGGGAGTCGCAGGTCGCGGTGCGCGACGGCGTCCCGCTCGTCCCACGGATCGCCGAGGCGGGCGCGGGCGTCCTGCTTCCGCCCACCGGGCCGTGGCGGCTGGACAAGTCCGGCGAAGGCACAGTCGAAAACCTCGCCCTGGAATCGATCGACGAGCCGGACCTCGGACCGGACGACGTCCGCATCGCCGTCCGGGCGGCCGGGCTGAACTTCCGCGACGTGCTGAACGTCCTGGGCATGTACCCGGGTGAGGCCGGGCCGCTGGGCTGCGAGGTCGCCGGGACGGTGCTGGCCCTTGGCGCCGCGGTGACCGATCTGGCGCCGGGTGACCGCGTGATGGGCATGGTGCACGGCGGGATCGGCCCGGTCGCCGTGGGCGAGCGCCCGTTCCTGACCCGGGTCCCGGACGCCTGGACCGACGAGCAGGCCGCGACCGTGCCGTTGGTCTTCCTGACCGCCTACTACGCGCTGGTCGATCTGGCCGGGGTCAAGACGGGCGAATCGATCCTGATCCATTCGGCCGCGGGCGGGGTCGGGATGGCCGCGACGCAGCTCGCGCGTCACCTGGGGGCGGAGGTGTTCGGCACCGCGAGCGAGGGCAAGCAACACGTCCTGCGCGCGGCCGGACTGCCCGCGGACCACATAGCGTCCTCGCGAACCCTCGACTTCGCCGAGGACTTCCGGATCGCGACCGGCGGACGCGGTGTCGACGTCGTGCTCAACTCCCTCGCGGGCGAGTTCGTCGACGCCTCCCTCGACGTGACCGCGTCCGGTGGCCGCTTCCTCGAAATGGGCAAGACCGACGTCCGCGCCCCCGAAGACGTCGCCTATCGGGCCTTCGACCTGATCGAAGCGGGCCAGGCGCGCACCGCCGAGATCTGGGCCGAGCTCATCACCCTGTTCGACCAGGGCGCGCTCACTCCGCTGCCGGTGCGGACCTGGGACGTCCGGCACGCGCCGGACGCGTTCCGGTTCGTCAGCCAGGCCCGGCATATCGGCAAGGTCGCACTGACCGTGCCGCGGGCACTCGACCCGGAGCGGCCGGTGCTCGTCACCGGTGGCACCGGCGGACTCGGCGCGCTCGTCGCGAAGCATCTCGTGACCACACACGGAGTCCGCAAGCTGCTGCTCACCAGCCGCCGTGGCCCGGACGCGCCGGGCGCGAGCGAACTCGCCGCCGAGCTGACCGGGCTGGGCGCCGAAGTCCGAGTGGCCGCCTGCGACGTCGCCGACCGGGACGCGCTCGCCGCGCTGCTGGACGGCGTCGAGCTGACCGGTGTCGTGCACACCGCGGGCGTCCTCGACGACGGCGTGCTGACCGGGCTGACCCCCGCGAGGCTCGCGAAAGTGTTGCGCCCCAAGGTGGACGCGGCCTGGCATCTGCACGAGCTGACCCTCGGCCACGACCTCGCGCTGTTCGCGCTCTACTCCTCGGTGTCCGGGATCGTCGGCTCCGCGGGCCAGGCGTCCTACGCGGCCGCGAACACGTTCCTGGACGCGCTGGCCGCCCGTCGTCGCGCGCACGGTTTGCCCGCCGTGTCGCTCGCGTGGGGGCTCTGGCGGGAGGGAATGGGCAGCGGGCTGGCCGAGCACGACGTCGACCGCATGGCCCGCGAAGGGCTGCCGCCGCTGACCGCCGAGGCCGGGCTCACCCTGTTCGACGCCGCCCTCGACGGCGGGTTCACCACCGTCCTGCCGATCGAAGTCGACCGGGCCGCGCTGCGTGCCCACGCCCGGACCACCGAAGTGGCGCCGGTCCTGCGCGGTCTCGCGAAGGTCGCCACCCGGCGCGCGGCGGGGCCCGCGACGACGGGCGGCGCCGGTCTCGCCGAGCGGCTCACGGCCCTGCCCGACGAAGAACGCACGGCCCTGCTGATCGATCTGGTGCGGCACAACGCCGCCGCCGTCCTCGGCCACGAGGCGGGCGGCATGATCGACCCGGCACGCGCGTTCAAGGACCTCGGGTTCGACTCGCTGACGTCGGTCGAACTGCGCAACCGGATCAACGGCGTCACCGGACTGCGCCTGTCGGCCACCGCCGTGTTCGACCATCCGACCGTCGCCTCGCTGGCCGCGCATCTGCTGGCCGAACTGGCACCGCCGTCGCTCAGCGCGGCCGACGCGGTGCTCGCCGAACTCGACAAGCTAGAGGCACGCCTGACCGGGGTCGGCGACGACGACGGCCGGGCGGCGGTCGCCGGACGCCTGCGGGCCCTGCTCGACGGCATCACGACGCCGGGGACCGACGTCGGCGGACGGCTGGAAGACGCGACAGCGGACGAAGTCGTCGACTTCCTGGCCACCGAACTGGGGATTTCCTGATGGCGGACAAGAAAGCCGTCGTCAAGGTGCTGGCCGACATCGAGCGGCTCAGCGAACGACTGAGCGACCTGGACCCCGAAGACCGCAAGAAGGTCGCCAAGCCGCTGAAGAAGCTGCTGCTGGCTTACGCGGCCGGCGACAAGGACGACGAGTTCGACGACCTCCTCTTCGACGCCGCGGTCGACAAGGTCTTCGACTTCCTCACCGACGAGATCTTCTGACCTGCGAGGGTGTGATGGCGGACCAAGAGAAGCTCCTCGACCTGCTGAAGCGTGTGACCGGTGACCTGCACCGGACGCGGGAACGGCTGCGTGACGCCGAGGACGGACGGCACGAGCCGGTCGCGATCGTCGGCATGGCCTGCCGGTTCCCCGGCGGGGCCGACACGCCCGCCGCGCTGTGGGACCTGGTCGAATCGGGCCGCGAGGGGATCGGCGAGTTCCCGGCCGACCGCGGCTGGGACACCTCCGGCCTGTTCGACGACGACCCCGACCACCGCGGCACCACCTACGTGCGCACCGGCGGTTTCCTGCCCGGCGCGGCCGGATTCGACGCCGAGTTCTTCGGGATCTCGCCGCGCGAGGCGCTGGCGATGGAACCGCAGCAGCGGCTGCTGCTGGAGGTCGGCTGGGAGGCCGTCGAACGCTCCGGTCTCGACCCGGCCGCGTTGCGAGGCAGCCCCACCGGGGTCTACGTCGGCGTTTCCGCGCAGGAATACGGGCCGCGCCTGCACAACCCGGGTGACACGGTGGACGGCTACCTGCTCACCGGCACCACGTGCAGTGTCCACTCCGGACGGATCGCGTATCAGCTCGGCCTTGAGGGCCCGGCGGTCTCGATCGACACGGCCTGCTCGTCTTCCCTGGTCGCCGTGCACGCCGCGGTGCGTGGCCTGCGCGCGGGGGAGTGCACCCTCGCCCTCGCCGGCGGCGTCAACCTGATGGCGTCGCCAGGGATCTTTGTCGACTTCGCGCGCCAGCGTGGCCTGGCGCCGGACGGGCGCTGCAAATCGTTCTCCGACGACGCCGACGGCACCGCCTGGGCGGAGGGCGTCGGGATGCTCGTCCTGGAGAAGCTGTCCGACGCCCGGCGCAACGGACACCGGATCCTCGCCGTGGTGCGGGGTTCCGCGGTGAACTCCGACGGCGCGTCCAATGGTCTCACCGCGCCGAACGGTCCTTCGCAGCAGCGCGTGATCCGCGCCGCGCTCGCCGACGCGCGACTGTCCACTTCGGACATCGACGTCATCGAGGCGCACGGCACCGGAACCAGGCTGGGCGATCCGATCGAGGCCGAAGCGCTGATGGCCACCTACGGCCGCGATCGTGAGCACCCGCTGTTCCTCGGCTCGGTGAAGTCCAATTTCGGGCACGCGCAGGCCGCGGCCGGGGTCGCCGGGATCATCAAGATGGTCGAGGCGATGCGCCACGGCGTCCTGCCGCCCACCCTGAACGTCGGAACGCCCAGCCGCGAGGTCGACTGGGCGGACGGACCGGTCTCTTTGCTGACCGAACGCACCCCGTGGCCCGAGACCGGCCGCCCTCGCTCGGCGGCGGTGTCGTCGTTCGGGATCAGCGGGACCAACGCGCATGTCGTGCTGGAACAGGCCCCTCCGGCGGAAACCGTCGCTGTCCAGGGCGCGCCCGCCATCGTGCCGCTGCTGCTGTCCGCGGCCACGGAACCCGCGCTGGCCGCTCAGGCGTCCCGGCTGCTGTCGGTCGCCGGAACCGTGGAGCCGATCGACGTCGCCCATACGCTGACCACCCGGGCGGCGCTGCCGTATCGAGCCGTTGTCACGGGTACGGACTGGGAGACCCTCTCGGCGGGTCTGTCCGACGTCACCGCCACCCGGGTCACCGTAGGCGGGCTCGCGTACTTGTTCACCGGTCAGGGTTCGCAGCGTCTCGGGATGGGAACCGAGCTGTACGAGGCGTTCCCGGTGTTCGCGGCGGCGTACGACGAAGTGCGTGCGCTGCTGCCGGAGCTCGGAGACCTCGGCCGGACGGAGTTCGCACAGCCCGCGATCTTCGCTTTGCAGGTGGCGTTGTTCCGGTTGGTGGAGTCGTGGGGCGTGCGGCCCGATTACCTGGCGGGGCATTCGATCGGTGAGATCGCGGCGGCTCACGTGGCCGGGGTGTTCTCGTTGGAGGACGCCGCGAAGCTCGTTGTGGCGCGTGGCCGGTTGATGCAGGCGTTGCCCGAGGGCGGCGTCATGGTCGCGGTGCAGGCGTCCGAGGATGAACTCGGGGAGCTACCCGAAGGTGTTTCGCTGGCCGCGGTGAACGGCCCGTCGTCGGTGGTGTTGTCCGGCGTCGAAGGGCCGGTGCTCGCGCTCGCGGCCCGGTTCAGTGACCGGAAGACCAAGCGCCTGGACGTTTCGCACGCGTTCCATTCGGTGTTGATGGAGCCGATGCTGGACGAGTTCGCCGCGGTTGTCCAAGAACTGACGTTCTCGCCGCCGCGTATCGCGATGATGTCGCCCGTGACCGACCCGGCCTACTGGGTCGCCCATGTCCGCGAGACCGTGCGGTTCTCCGACGCGGTCGAGCGCTTGACGGCCGCCGGGGTCACGAAGTTCTTCGAGCTCGGGCCGGATGCCGTGCTCAGCGCGCTCGTCGACGGCGGGATTCCCGCGCTGCGCCGTGGCCACGACGAACCGCGGCAGCTGGTCACCGCGCTCGGCGCGCTGCACGCGCGCGGTGTCGCCGTCGACTGGCCCGCCTACCTCGGTGGCAGCGGGCGATTCACCGAGCTGCCGACCTATGCCTTCCAGCACGAATACTTCTGGCTCGGCCAGGAAAGCGACGCGGATGTCACCGCCGCCGGGCTCGCCGCCGCCGACCATCCGCTGCTCGGCGCCGCGGTGTCCATCGCCGCCGACGACGGTGTCCTGCTCACCGGACGGCTTTCTCTCGACAGGCACCCGTGGCTGGCCGACCACGTCGTCGCGGGCCGCGTGCTCGTCCCCGGCACCGCGTTCGCCGAACTCGCCGTCCGCGCGGGCGACGAAGCCGGCTGCACGGGAGTCGAAGAGCTGATCCTGCAGGAACCGCTCGTCCTCGAATCTGGTACCGCGCCCGAAGTCCAGGTCGTCGCGGGCGCCGCCGACGAACACGGCCGACGACCGGTGTCGATCCATTCGCGGCTGCCGGAACGTCCGTGGACCACCCACGCCACCGGCTTCCTCGGCAACCCGGCGGTGTCCACTATGGACATGCCTTGGCCGCCGGAGAACGCCGAAGTCTTGGGCCTCGAAGACGCCTACGACCGGCTCGCCGCCGCCGGGCTCGCCTACGGGCCGATGTTCCAGGGCTTGCGCAAGGTCTGGCGCCGCGGCACCGAGATCTTCGCCGAGGTCGCCCTGCCGGATCCCGGGCAGGCGGCGAAATTCGGCCTGCATCCGGCCTTGCTGGACGCCGCGCTCCAGGCCACCGCCGTCCCCGGCGAAGCCCAGGGCTCGGTTCCCTTCGCCTGGCGTGACGTCGTTCTGCACGCACGGGGCGCGACCGAACTGCGCGTGCACGCCCGGCCGGGCACTGACGGTTCGATCGCCTTCGACCTGGCTGACGGGACGGGCGCGCCGGTCGCCACGATCGGCGGGCTCAGCGTCCGCGCCGTGACGGCCACGGCCTCGGCGCGGGACGGCCTCTATCGCGTCGAGGACGTTCCGCTCCCCGCCGGTTCGTCGGACACCAGGCCCGCCGCGGTCCTGGAAGCCGAATCGCTCGACGCCACCCTCGTCGCGCTGCAGGACTTCCTGGCCACGGACGAAGCCGACCCGCTGGTGGTGCTGACCAGGCACGAAGGCGCCGTCGAAGGCCTGGTCCGGGCCGCGCAGGCCGAGCATCCGGACCGGATCGTCCTCGTCCGGGGCGGCCACGCCGACGTCGACGCCGCGCTCGCCACCGGTGAACCCGAGGTGCACGCTTTCGAAGGATCGCTGTTCGCGCCACGCCTGGCCAGGGCCGGAACCGGTGAGTCCACACTGGACACTTCCGGCACGGTCCTGATCACCGGCGGTACCGGCGGGCTCGGCGCCCGACTCGCACGGCATCTGGTCACCGAACACGGCGTCCGGCATCTGCTGCTGGTCAGCCGTCGCGGCGAGGCCGCGCCCGGCGCCAAGGAACTCGCCGAAGAACTCGGGGCCCGGATCGAAGCCTGCGACGTCGCCGACCGCGACCAGATGCGGGAGCTTCTGAGCAGCGCCGAACCGCCGGTCACCGGCGTCGTCCACGCGGCGGGCGTCCTCGACGACGGTGTCGTCACGTCGCTCACGCCCGAGCGGCTCGACGGCGTCTTCCGGGCGAAAGCGACCGCCGCGCACGTGCTCGACGAACTCACCGGCGACCTCGACTTCTTCGTGCTGTTCTCCTCGATCGCCGGGGTGTTCGGCTCACCGGGGCAGGCGGCCTACTCGGCAGCCAACGCCGAGCTGGACGCCCTCGCGCGGCAGCGTCGCGCCGACGGGAAGCCCGCCCAGTCGCTGGCGTGGGGCTTGTGGCGGGACGGGATGGGTGCCGCGCTGAGCGACACCGACCGGGACCGGATCGGCAAGGACGGCTTCGGCGCTCTCGAACCGGAAGAAGGGCTGGCGCTGTTCGACGCCGCCGTGGCCGAGGGCGGTGCCGTCCTCGTTCCGGTGCGGCTCGACCTCGCAGCCGTCCGGAACGCCGGGGTCCCGCCCCTGCTGCGCGGTCTGGTCCGCGTCCGGACCCGTCGCGAGGCTGTCCGGCGCACCGACACCGGCCTGGCGGGACGGCTCGCAGGGCTGTCCGAGGCCGACCGCGAAGCGCTGTTGATCGACCTGGTCCGGGCTCGTGTCGCGGCCGTCCTCGGCAGGGCGGGTGCGGAGACGGTGGAGCCGTCGCGACCGTTCACCGAACTGGGTTTCGACTCGCTGACGTCGGTCGAACTGCGCAACGAACTCACCGCCGAGACCGGTCTGCGGCTGCCGGCGACCCTCGTTTTCGACCATCCGAGCCCGGCGGCGGTGGCCGCCTTCCTCGGCACCGAACTGCTCGGCGCCCCGGAACCGGCCCGTCCGGTGGTGACCCGCCGCGGCGCCGCCGAGGAGCCGATCGCGATCGTCGCGATGAGCTGCCGCTATCCCGGCGGGGTCCGGTCGCCGGAGGACCTGTGGGACCTCGTCGACGCGGGTACCGACGCGATCTCGCCGTTCCCCAGTGGACGTGGCTGGGACCTCGACGGTATCTACGACCCCGAGCCCGGGTTGCCCGGCAAGACCTACACCCGGCACGGCGGATTCCTGCACGACGCGGGCGAATTCGACCCCGAGTTCTTCGGGATCTCGCCTCGTGAAGCGCTCGCGATGGACCCGCAGCAGCGGCTCCTGCTCGAAATCAGCTGGGAAGCCCTCGAACGTGCCCGGCTCGACCCGACGTCGCTGAAGGGCAGCGCCACCGGCGTGTTCGCCGGGATCATGTACTACGACTACGCCGCGAAACTGGCCAGCGTCCCCGACAGCGTCGCTGGCTTCCTGGGCACCGGCACATCCGCCAGCGTGCTGTCCGGGCGGATCGCGTACACGCTCGGACTGGAAGGCCCGGCGGTGTCGGTCGACACGGCGTGTTCGTCTTCGCTGGTCGCCCTGCATCTGGCCGCCCGGTCGCTGCGGGCGGGGGAGTGCGACATGGCGCTCGCCGGCGGGGTCACCGTGATGGCGACGCCGGAGACGTTCCTCGACTTTTCCCGCCAGCGCGGGCTTTCCCCGGACGGGCGCTGCAAGTCGTTCTCCGCCGACGCCGACGGCACCGGCTGGTCGGAAGGCGCCGGGGTGCTCGTGCTGGAACGGCTTTCGGACGCCCGGCGCAACGGGCACCCGGTGCTGGCCGTGGTCCGCGGCTCAGCGGTCAACTCCGACGGCGCGTCCAACGGTCTCACCGCGCCGAACGGGCCCTCACAGCAGCGCGTGATCCACGCGGCGCTCGCCGACGCCGGTCTGTCCACTTCAGACATCGACGCGGTCGAGGCGCACGGCACGGGCACGCGGCTGGGTGACCCGATCGAGGCGCAGGCGCTCATCGCGACCTATGGCGCCGAGCGGGACGAACCGTTGTGGTTCGGCTCGGTCAAGTCGAATCTCGGCCACACGCAGGCCGCGGCGGGGGTCGCCGGGATCATCAAGATGGTCGAGGCGATGCGGCGGGGCACCCTGCCCCGGACCCTGCACGCGGCGGAACCGTCGGCCGAGGTCGAATGGGAGGCAGGCGCGATCGAACTGCTCACCGAGCCGCGCGAGTGGCCCGGTTCCGGCAGGCCGCGCCGCGCCGCGGTGTCGTCGTTCGGGATCAGCGGGACCAACGCGCACGTCGTCCTGGAACAGGTCCCGGCCGAAGTACCCGCCGAGCCTGTCGCTCACGGCGTGGTGCCTTGGGTGCTGTCGGCGAAGACCGATCAGGCACTGGCCGACCGCGCCCGCGCCCTGCTGTCCCTTGTGGACACGTCGGATGCACGTGCTGTCGCGTACTCCCTGGCTACGACGCGGACCGCGCACGAGCGCCGGGCCGCTGTCGTCGGCGCGGACGCGGACACGCTTCGGGCCGGGCTCGAAGCCATCGCCGACGGCGGCGGGATCATTGGCAAGACACAGCCGGGCAAGCTGGCCTTCTTGTTCACCGGTCAGGGTTCGCAGCGTCTCGGGATGGGCACTGAGCTTTACCAGGCGTTCCCGGCGTTCGCGGCGGCCTACGACGAGGTGTCCGCGCTGCTGCCGGAGTTCGGGGATCTGTCGCGGACGGAGTTCGCGCAGCCCGCGATCTTCGCGTTGGAAGTGGCGTTGTTCCGACTGGTGGAGTCGTGGGGTGTGCGGCCGGACTTCTTGGCCGGGCATTCGATCGGTGAGATCGCGGCTGCTCATGTGGCCGGTGTGTTGTCGCTGGAGGACGCGGCGAAGCTGGTCGTGGCGCGCGGCCGGTTGATGCAGGCGTTGCCCGAGGGTGGCGTGATGGTCGCTGTGCAGGCGTCCGAGGACGAACTGGGCGAGTTGCCGGACGGTGTCTCGCTGGCCGCGGTCAACGGACCGACTTCGCTGGTGTTGTCCGGCGCCGAAGAGCCGACGCTCGCCGTCGTGGACCGGTTCAGTGGTCGCAAGACCAAACGCCTGGATGTTTCGCACGCGTTCCATTCGGTGCTGATGGAACCGATGCTGGACGACTTCGCCGCGGTGGTGAGGGAGCTGACGTTCTCGGAACCGCGCATCCCGATGGTGTCGGCCGTGACCGATCCGGCGTACTGGGTCGCGCACGTCCGGGAGACCGTCCGGTTCGCCGAGGCTGTCGAGACGCTCCGCGCCGACGGGGTCACGAAGTTCCTCGAACTCGGCCCCGACGCGGTGCTCTCGGCGCTCACCGACGGCATTCCCTTGCTGCGTAAGGGACACGATGAAGCCGTGACGGCGATGACCGCGCTCGCCACCCTGCACGTCCAAGGTGTCCGCGTCGGCTGGGACGGCGTCCTGCCCGGTGCACGCGCTCTCGAACTGCCGACTTATCCCTTCCAGTACAAGCACTTCTGGCTTGATCCGGCTCCGGTCGCGGACCTCACGTCGGCCGGGCTGGACTCGCCGGGCCATCCGCTGCTCGCCGCCGGGCTCTCGCTCGCGGAGGGTGACGGCACCGTCCTCACCGGACGGCTTTCGCTCGCGACCCACCCTTGGCTCGCCGGGCACACCGTGCACGACACCGTCCTGCTGCCGGGCGCGGCGCTCGCCGAACTCGCCGTCCGCGCCGGTGACGAGGCCGGGCGGCCGAGGCTGGTCGAACTCACCCTGCACGCGCCCGTGGTGATCCCCGAGAACGGGCCGATCGAACTCCAGGTCGCGGTCAGCGGCGCGGCGGCGGTGACCATCCACTCGCGGATCCCCGGCGAGGACTGGGAACTCAACGCGCTCGGCCTGCTGGCCGAGGCGAACCCGCCCGTCCAGGGTTTCGCGTGGCCGGACGGCCTCGAGCCGATCGACCTCGGCTCGTTCTACGACGACCTCGCCGACCGCGGGTTCACCTACGGCCCGTTGTTCCAGGGCCTGCGGGCGGCTTGGCGGCACGGCGAGGACCGCTACGCCGAGATCTCGCTGCCGGAAGAGGCACGAGACGACGCGGCCCGCTTCGGGATCCACCCCGCGCTGTTCGACGCCGCCCTGCACGGCATGTTCCTCGGCGAGGGCGAGGAATCCGGGGCGCTGCCGTTCAGCTGGAGCGACGTCAGCCTGCACGCGACAGGCGCCACGACGGTCCGCGCGCGGCTGCGGTTCATCGGGCCCGGCGAGGTCGCCGTCGACCTGACCGATCTGGCCGGGGCGCCGGTGCTTTCGGTCGGCTCGCTGGTCGTCCGCGCGGTCACCGGCGAGCAACTGCGGGCCGGGGAAGACCGGTCGCTGTTCCGCGTCGAGCACATCGCGGCCGAACCGGTGTCCGCCACACCGACGCCGTGGACGCGGTGGGACGAGGTGACCGAGCCGGTGCCGCCGGTGGTCGTCCTGCCGGTTCCCCCCGAGGGGATCCACGCGGTCCTCAGTGCCCTGCAACGCTTCCTGACCGAATCGCGGTTCTCGGGCTCGCGGCTGGTCGTGGTCACCGGAGGCGGCCTCGACGACGCGGCCGCCGCCGGGCTCGTGCGGTCCGCGCAGGCGGAGAACCCCGGCCGGTTCGTCATCCTCGACGGCGAAGTGTCCGATGTGGACATCGCGCTGGCCACCGGGGAACCCCGCGTCCGGGTCCGGGACGGCCGGGCCGAAGTGCCGCGGCTGGTCCGGGCCGAACCGGGCCCGAAGCCGGACTGGGAGTCCGCGGGCACGGTGCTGATCACCGGCGGGACCGGTGGCGTGGGGGCTCAACTGGCCGAACGGCTCGTCACCGAACACGGTGTCGAACGCCTGGTCCTCACCAGCCGTCGCGGCCTCGCCGCCCCCGGCGCGGAAGAACTGGTCGCTCGCCTGGGCGAACTGGGCACCGAAGTGCGCGTCGAAGCGTGCGACATCGCCGACCGCGACGCCGTGGCCACCCTTCTCGACGGCATCCCCGGTCTGTCGGGTGTCGTGCACGCGGCAGGCGTCCTCGACGACGGTGTGGTCACCGCGCTGACGCCGGAACGCCTGGACCGGGTCCTCGGCCCGAAGGCCGACGGTGCCCGCCACCTGCACGAACTGACCCTCGACCGGCCGCTGACGGAATTCGTGCTGGTCTCGTCGGTGTCCGGCGTGCTCGGCGGGCCGGGGCAGGGCAACTACGCGGCGGCCAACGCCTACCTCGACGCGCTGGCCGAGCGACGGCACGCCGACGGCCTGCCCGCGCGGTCGCTCGCCTACGGGATGTGGGACGCCGAGGGGATGGGCGGCGTTCTCGACCAGGCGCTGATCGACAGGATGCGGCGCGACGGCTTCGGCGCCCTGAGCCCGGAGGAGGGTGCGGTGCTGTTCGACCTCGCGCCCGGTCCGGTGGCGGTGCCCGTCAAACTCGACCTGGCCGGGCTGCGGGACCAGGCCCGGGCGGGGGTGCTGCCCGCGCTGCTCACCGGGCTCGTCCGGCTGCCCGTGCGGCGGACGGCCTCCCCGGTCACTTCCGCTGATGCTGTCGCGCTCACGCCGGACGGGCTGGAAGACCTGGTCCTGACCCACACCGCGCAGGTGCTCGGGTTCGCCACGGTGGGCGAGGTGGACCCGGAGCACGCTTTCACCGACCTCGGATTCGACTCCCTGACGTCGGTCGACCTGCGCAACCGGCTCGCGGCGGCGGCGGGGCAGCAGCTGGGGGCGACGGTGGTGTTCGACCACCCGACCCCGTCGGCGCTCGCGGCGCATCTTGGGACGCTGCTGTTCCCTGAGGTGGTGGTGCCGGACGAGGCGCGGCTGCGGCGGGCTTTGGCCGGCGCTTCGCTCGACCGGTTCCGGGAATTGGGGGTGCTGGAGGCCCTGGTGAAGCTGGCGGAGGAGGCGCCTTCGTCCGCGCCCGTCTCGAAGGACGCCATCGACGATCTGGACGTGGGGGACCTGATCAGCCGGGCGATGTCGAGTTCGGACCAGGGCTGAAGGGACTTTCCCCGCATCGGACGCAGTGAAGGGCGCTTTCCCCGCATGGGATGCGGGGAAAGCGTCTTTCAGCCTTCACTGGACTGGTGCGAGACGTCGGGTCTCGTGAGGGGTAAAGCAAAAGTGTCGTGCCGTTGGGCATTGGGTGTGACGCGAAGGGAGCCTTAACTGCGCTGGCTGCGGCGAAAGTCCCCTGCATCCAGCCTGATACGTCATCTATGCCTTCCCTCTGCGAGAATCACACTCATTGAGCCTTTTTCATCGGTGGTTTTCGAGGGTGAGGATGGCGTGGGCGAGGGTGGTGACGTGGCCGCGCCGGGTAGTCCTTCGGAGATCCACAGCAGCCGGCCGTAGAGGTCGGTGAGGGCTTGCAGGTTGATGCCGTGATGGCGATGTTTGCCGGAGTAGCAGGGCCGGTTCGCGGCGATGCGGTCGGTCCGGATCACGGTGCCGTCGAGGATGGCGTAGTTGGTGTGACTCCATGCCGGCTGCCATAACACGCTGGTCAGAGTAGGTGCCTGCGCGGCGAGCAAGGTGGTCGTCTCGCGGACGTCGCGGAACACCGTGGCGATGCTGATGCCGAACCCGGCCGCGAGCCGGGCATAGGTGTCGCCGTTACGCGGATACGCCGGCACCAGAAACCCCTGCCATCCCGGCGACAACCGCCGCCACGGCGACCCGATCCGGCGCCGGTGACCACGGATCACCCCGGCGACATACCGCAACATGTTGCTGGACAACGACATACTCGACGGGTAGGAAAGCACGGCTCCTGGTACCGGTGTGGACACTTTCGATGGCCGGATATCCGCTTGATGGTGAAATGGGCGATTCTGTCAAGGGGGTCGTGAGTGGTAAGGGTCGTTCTAACGCTCTTTGCCACTCACGACCCCCTCGCACGACCACGCAAAGCGCCCACGTCGGGCACCGTGATCCGACCTGGCGTCCCTTGTGGACAGTCGCGCCTCGGGTTCGCCGCCGGCTTGATCGATCAGACCCGGCAGACGCGGAAGATCACACTCAAGATCAACTTAAGCTACGTGGCCTTGATCTACCAGGAGCTTCGCCACATCCACCGCATCAACACGGATGAAAAGGCTCATTGAATGTGAAGTACCTTTCGAGAAATTGATTCATATCCGCACATGTGTTCGATTATTGGTATTCTTGTGGGGTGTCCAGCCAGCGAATCCTCGAGCCGCCGCACGAGTTGTGGCGTGCCGGTGCGCGCGAGCTCGCGCACGGCGTGGTCGAGCGATTGTCGGTGGCACGCCAGGCATTAGCGGAAGTCGGGCAGTTTCTGGTCGAGATCGAATCCCGAGGCCCGATGGAGCTGTTCGGGCACGGCTCCACCGCGGGCTGGTTCGCCGAAACCGCGCGGATCACGCCCAAAGAGGCACGCGACACCGTGGCGCGGGCGGTGGCGTTGAACGAAAGCCGGAATCTGGATGGCACCCCCGCGCCCGCCTTCGCCCCGCTCGCCGGGGCCGCTGCGGCCGAGGGTGACCTCGGTGAGCAGCAGCTGGACCCGATCCTCGCGATGCTGAAGAAGATCCCCGCCGACGCCTCGGCAGAAGAGCGGTCCGGGGCCGAGCGGATCCTGGTGAACCTGGCCCGCCGCGCCGGCCCTCAGGAAATCCTCAATGTCGGCGCGGAACTGCTGGCCCACCTCGATCCCGACGGTAACGAGCCGACAGACGAGGACCTGACGCCACCGTCGCGCGAGGTGTATCTGCGGAAACGTGATGATGGCTGGTGGCGGTTGAACGGACTCCTCGACCCCGAATTCGGGGCTCGTGCGAACGCGCTGTTCGAGACGTGGGGGCAGCGAAGACCCGTCGACGAGGACGGCAACCGCGACCCCCGCACCCCCGGTGAACGCAATGGGGACGCGTTGTCCGACGCGATCCATTACGCGATGACCAACGACAAGGCACCGACCCTGTCCGGGGACCGCACCACCATCGTGGTGACCATCCCGCTGGACACCTTGACGTCAGGGCTGGGGATGGCGTGTGTGGACGGGGTTGCTCAGATCACCGCACGCCACGCCCGCATGCTCGCCTGCGACGCCAAAATCATCCCCGCCGTCCTCGGCACCGAGAGCGAACCCCTCGACATCGGCCGCGCCGCCCGCACCGTCACCCCCACACAACGCCGCGCCCTGAACCTCCGGGACCGAGGCTGCGCCTTCCCGGGCTGTCATCGGAAACCCAAACAGTGCGAAGCGCACCACATTCTTCCGTGGGGCCACCTCGGCGACACGGACTTGAATAATCTCTGCCTGCTGTGCCGGTACCATCACCTGGTCATCCACGGACAATCCGGCTGGACAGTCCACATCGCTGACGACGGCAGACCCGAGTTCATTCCGCCGCAATACCTGGACCCGCTACAGACGCCCCGCCGCAACCATTGCTGACCCCGACGAGCCCGCCACCACCACCGGCGACGGGCCCTTCGGCATGCCCACACCCAGACGAACCTCCAGCCACACCCCGAGATCGACGGCCCGAGTACACCAGGCCTCGTTGTCTTCTCGAAGGCTCTCCTTGGCCGCATCGTCATCTGCGATATCGCGGTAGACCACCCGGGTCGGGGCGGGAACCTTCGCACTGTTCGGCGACTTCGCCAAACACGTGAACAACCAATCGAAGAGCCAGGTTATCGAGGGGTAAGCCAAATGCGGCGGGTCAGCGGCTCTGTGCGATGCCGGGCTTGTGGCGCCGACTGTGGATTTTGGTGCGTTGGACGCGCAGAAATCCACACGCTTACCGCTCACGCCCCCGGACCGAACGCCGTCGCGGTCACGGGTGGGCCCGCGGTTACCGGGGAATGGGGCCGTCGTGGCGAACAGCGCCCGGGGCAAGCGGCGCCCGCGCACAGGATGAGGCCATGCCCGAGCTGCGTCCGTCTCGTCCGGTCCGGAGAATCTGATGGCGACACCCGAAGAGCTGGTGACCGCGCTGCGGGAGTCGGTCAAGGAGAACAGCAGGCTGGCCGCGCGCAACCGCGAGCTCGCCGAAGCGGCGAGAGAGCCGGTCGCGATCATCGGCATGGGATGCCGCTACCCGGGCGGCGTCGACTCGCCCGAGGCGTTGTGGGATCTGGTGGCCGCCGGCCGCGACGCGGTCTCGGAGTTCCCCGAAGACCGCGGCTGGAACCTCGCCGAGCTGTTCCATCCCGACCCCGACCATCCCGGCACGTCGTACGCGCGTGAAGGGGGATTCCTCCACGAGGCCGCCGAATTCGATCCCGAGTTCTTCGGTATCTCCCCGCGTGAGGCGCTCGCGATGGACCCGCAGCAGCGACTGCTCCTGCAGATAAGCTGGGAAGCGATCGAGCGCGCCGGACTCGACGCCTCGGCGTTGAAGGGCAGCGCGACCGGCGTGTTCGCCGGGATCATGTACCACGACTACGGATCCGGCGTCACCGAGTTGCCCGAAGGCGTCGAGGGCTTCCTCGGCACCGGAACGGCGGGCAGCGTCCTTTCCGGCCGCGTCGCTTACACCTTCGGTTTCGAGGGCCCGGCCGTGTCGGTCGACACCGCCTGTTCGTCGTCGCTGGTGGCTGTGCACTTGGCCGCGCAGGCGTTGCGGACGGGGGAGTGCTCGCTCGCGCTGGCCGGCGGCGCGACCGTGATGGCCGTCCCGGACACCTTCGTCGAATTCTCCCGTCAGCGCGGGCTCGCCCCGGACGGGCGCTGCAAATCCTTCGGCGCGGGCGCCGACGGCACCGGCTGGGGCGAGGGCGCCGGCGTCCTGGTGCTGGAGAAGCTGTCCGACGCCGTCCGAAACGGCCACCGCGTGCTCGCCGTCGTCCAGGGTTCCGCGGTCAACTCCGACGGCGCGTCCAACGGCCTCACCGCGCCGAACGGGCCGTCGCAGCAACGCGTGATCCGCGCTGCCCTGACCGGCGCCGGACTGTCCACTTCGGACATCGACGTCGTCGAGGCGCACGGAACGGGCACGAAACTCGGTGACCCGATCGAGGCCGACACCCTGCTGGCCACGTACGGCCGCGAGCGGGAAAGCCCGTTGTGGCTCGGTTCGGTCAAGTCCAACATCGGGCACACGCAGGCCGCGGCCGGGGTCGCCGGGATCATCAAGATGGTCGAGGCGCTGCGCCGCGGCGAGCTGCCGCGCACGCTGCACGCCGAGGAACCGTCCCCGCACGTCGCCTGGGAGTCCGGCGCGGTCGAACTCCTCACCGAGCACCGGCCCTGGCCCGAGACCGGCCGCCCGCGCGCGGCCGCGGTGTCGTCGTTCGGGATCAGCGGCACCAACTCGCACGTCATCCTCCGGCAAGCTCCGGAAGAGGTCCCCGCCGAGCACCACACCCGAGCCCGAGTCCCGTGGGTGCTCTCGGCTCGCAGCGAAGCCGCCCTGCCCGAGCTGGCGGACCGGCTGCTCCAAACCAGCGGCGACCCCGCCGACATCGCCTGGTCGCTCGCCACCGGACGGGCGCCGCTGCCGTACCGCGCGGTCGTCACTGGCGCGGACGAAGAAGAACTCCTCACCGGACTCGGCGCGCTGGCCCGCGGTGAGGCCGCGCCCGGTGTCGTCACCGGCCGCGCGGGCAGCGGCAAAATCGCCTTCCTCTGCACCGGACAAGGCGCGCAGCGGCTCGCGATGGGCACCACGCTTTCCTCGGCGTTCCCTGTTTTCGGCGAGACCTTCGCCCAAGTCACGGAACGGCTCGACGCGCACACCGGCTTCAAGCTCGCCGAAGTCCTTTCCTGCGAAGACCAGGCGAGGATCGACCGGACCGACGTGGCCCAGCCCGCGCTGTTCGCGTTCGAGATCGCGATGGCCGAGTTGGTGCGGTCCTGGGGCATCGAGCCGGACTTCCTGCTCGGGCACTCCATCGGCGAACTCGCCGCGGCGTACCTCGCCGGGGTGTGGTCGCTCGACGATGCCGCCCGCCTGGTCGCGGCCCGCGGCCGGTTGATGCAAGCGCAGCCCTCGGGTGGCGTGATGGTCGCGTTGCAGGCCACCGAAGCGGAACTGGATCTGCCCGACGGTGTGAGCATCGCCGCGATCAACGGTCCTTCGTCCGTCGTGCTCTCCGGCGAGGAAACCGCGGTCACAGCGGTGATCGACACCTTCCCCGGCCGCCGCACCAAACGACTTTCGGTCAGCCACGCCTTCCACTCCGCGATGATGGACGGGATGCTCGACGACTTCCGTGAAGTCGCCGAGAGCGTGACGTACACCGAGCCGCGGATCCCGATCATCGCCGGTGACGTGCGCGACCCGGAGTATTGGGTGCGGCAGGTGCGCGAGCCCGTCCGGTTCGCCGACGGCGTCGTGGCGCTGCACGCGCGCGGAGTCCGGCGCTTCGTCGAGATCGGGCCGGACGCCTCCCTGACCGCCCTTGGCGCGGACTGTGTCGCCGACGGGACTTTCATCGCCACGCAACGGAAAGACCGTGACGAGGCGGTCGCCGCCGATCTCGCGCGAGCGAGGCTCTTCACCGCCGGTGTCCGGCTCGACTGGGCCGGGATGCTCGACGGGGGTTCCCATGTCGACTTACCGACGTATCCCTTCCGGCGCGACCGCTTCTGGCTCGCCGCCGATCGGAGCACGCCCCCGGCCCGGCGTTACGAAATCGTCTGGCGCTCGATCGAGCCAGCACCGACATCTGAGGTCTGGACCGTCTACGCCCCCGAAAACCACGCGTGGGCCGAAGCCGCCGCGAAGGCACTCGACGCGCCCCTGGTGACGGAACTCCCGGAAACCGGGCCGGTCCTGGCCTTCCCGGCGGACGGCGCCGCGCTCGCCGCCGTCCTGCGGGACACTCCGGCGAAGATCTGGTGCGCCACCGGCGATCCCGGCGTCGCCGCGGTCGCGCGGGTCGCGGCGATCGAACAGCCCCGCCGCTGGGGCGGCTGCGTGCTCCTGCCCGAGCACCCGGACGCCGCCCGCCTCAAGGACGTGCTCGGCGGTCCGGAGGACGAGGTCACGATCCGCGAGGACGGGATCTTCGCCCGCCGGTTCGTCCCCGCGGCCCCCGCGCCCACCACGGCGTGGACCACCTCCGGTACCGCGTTGATCACCGGCGGCACCGGCGCGCTGGGCGCACTCGTGGCCGAACGGCTGATCCGAGCCGGAACGGAACACCTTGTGCTCCTTTCCCGGCGCGGCGAGGACGCGCCGGGCGCGGCGGAACTCCGCCAAAAACTGGAAGACCTCGGCGCCCGCGTCAGCATCCACGCCTGTGACGCCGCGGACCGTGAAGCACTGTCCATAGTGGTCGCCGGCCTCGACGATCTCAAAGTGGTCGTTCACACGGCCGGCGTCCTCGACGACGCGCTGCTCGACGACGCCACCCCGGAGCGCTTCGAAGCCGTCGCCCGGCCGAAGGTGACCGCCGCGCGGCATCTGCGGGAGCTCACGAAAGACCTGGACGCGCTGGTGCTGTTCTCCTCCATCGCCGGGGTGCTCGGCAACGGCGGTCAGGCCGCCTACGCCGCCGCGAACGCGGAGCTCGACGCGCTCGCGACCCAGTGGCGGTCCGAAGGGGTCAAGGCGGTGTCGATCGCTTGGGGCCCGTGGGCCGAGGGCGGGATGGCCGAGGCCGTCGACGACGCCGTCCGTCGCAAGGGTTTGCGCCCGATGACCCCGGAAGCCGCTGCGGAGGAGTTCGTCCGCGCGATCGCGGCGGACGACACGTGCGTCACCGTCGCCGACTTCGACTGGCCTTCGTTCTTCGAGGACTTCCGCGCCGCGCCGATGCTCGCCGAGCTGCCTCGGCCGGAAACCGCGGCCGAGGCAGCGCCGGTGGTGGATCTGCGGTCGCGGTTGACCGGGCTGATCGAGCCCGAACAGCGACGGTTGCTGCTGAAGGTCGCCCGCGAGACCGTGGCCCGCGTGCTCGGCCACCCGGACACGTCGGCCATCGGGCCGGATCGCGCGTTCACCGAACTCGGCTTCGACTCGCTCACCGCGGTCGAACTGCGCAACCGCCTCGACGCCGCGACCGGCCTCGCCGTGCCCGCGACGCTCGTCTTCGACCATCCGACCCCGCAGGCCCTCGCCGCCTACCTCTGGCAGGAGCTGGCCGGGACGGAAGACGACGTGGAAGGCCTGCTCGACGGCTTGGAGGCAGCCCTGAGTCGTCTCGACCCGGGCGCCGAAGACCACGTCAAAGCGGGCGCACGCCTGCGGAAACTCGCCGAGCGCCTGGACGGGCCCGGCTTCACGCCGTCTTCGGACGACGAACTCTTCGCCTTCATTGACCAGCAACTCGGCGCTTGAGCCGGGTGCACGCGACCTCGACCGATGAGTGGGGACACCGTGGGTGAGAACGACAAGCTTCGCGACTACCTGACGCGAGTCACCGGCGAACTGCAGCGCACGCGCGGCAGGCTCGCCGCGCTGGAAGACCGCGCCGCCGAACCGATCGCCATCGTCGGCATGGGCTGCCGGTTCCCCGGCGGCGTCCGCACGCCGGAGCGGTTCTGGGAACTGCTGACCGCCGGGGACCACGGGATCACCGGGTTCCCCGAAGACCGAGGCTGGGACGTCGGCGCGCTCGTCGACCCGGATCCGGACCATCTGGGCACCAGCTACGTCGATCGAGGCGGTTTCGTCGACGGCGCCGGGGAATTCGACCCCGAATTCTTCGGCATCTCGCCGCGCGAGGCCGTCTCGATGGACCCGCAGCAGCGGCTGCTGCTGGAGACGTCGTGGGAGGCGCTGGAACGTGGCGGCATCGACCCCGCGTCGCTGTCCGGCAGTCGTGCCGGGGTCTTCGTCGGCACCAACGGCCAAGACTACGGACGCGACCTGCCCAAGGGCGTCGAAGGTGTCGAGGGTTACCTCGGCACCGGCATCTCCGGCAGTGTCCTTTCCGGACGGATCTCCTACGTCCTCGGGCTGGAAGGCCCGTCGGTCACCGTCGACACGGCGTGCTCGGCGTCGCTGGTCACGCTGCACCTCGCCATCCGCGCGCTGCGCGCGGGCGAGTGCGACCTCGCGCTTTCCGGCGGTGCCACCGTGATGGCGAGCCCGGACGCGTTCATCGAGTTCTCCCGCCAGCGCGGTCTCGCCCGCGATGGCCTGGTCAAGGCGTTCGCCGCCGGGGCCGACGGCACCGCGTGGGGCGAGGGCGCCGGCATGATCGTGCTGGAGCGTCTTTCCGACGCCCAGCGCAACAGCCACCCCGTTCTGGCCGTCGTCCGCGGCTCTGCGGTCAATCAGGACGGCGCGTCCAACGGCCTCACCGCGCCTAACGGTCCCTCGCAGCAACGCGTCATCCGCCAGGCGCTGGCCGATGCGCGACTGTCCACAAAGGATGTCGACGTCGTCGAAGCGCACGGCACCGGCACGACCCTGGGCGACCCGATCGAGGTCCAGGCCTTGCAGGCCACCTACGGCCGTGACCGCGGCGAGCGCGGCCCGCTGCTGCTCGGCTCGGTGAAGACCAACATCGGCCACACGCAGGCCGCCGCCGGTGTCGCCGGGATCATCAAGATGGTCCTGGCCCTGCGCAGCGGAATCCTGCCCGCGAGCCTCCACATCGACGCGCCGAGCCCGCAGGTCGACTGGTCGCCGGGAACGGTCGAACTGCTGGCGTCCGCACGCCCTTGGCCGGAAGGGGAGACACGCCGGGCGGGCGTCTCGTCGTTCGGCATCAGCGGCACCAACTCCCATGTCCTGCTGGAGCAGGCGCCCGCGATCGAAGAGTCCACAGTGGGCGTGGTCGTCCCGCCGGTGATCCCGTGGGTGCTGTCCGGCCGCACTCCGGCGGCGTTGCGGGCCCAGGCCCGCGCGCTACTGGACGTCGAGGGCGACCCGGTGGGCATCGGCTGGTCGCTGGCCGCGACCCGGTCCACCTTCGAGCATCGTGCGGTCGTCACCGGCCGCGACGAGGCCACCCTCCGCGCCGGTCTGACCGCGGTCGCCGAAGGAAATCACGACGCTGGCGAGGCGACCGACGGCAGCCTCGCGATCTGCTTCACCGGCCAGGGTTCGCAGCGCCTCGGCATGGGCCGCGAGCTGTATGGGGCGTACCCGGCGTTCGCCGCCGCTTTCGACCAGGTCTGCGAGCTGCTGCCGGGCGTTCGCGAGATCGTCTTCGGTGACGACGCCGATGCCTTGAACGACACCGCGAACGCCCAGCCCGCGCTGTTCGCCCTGGAGGTTTCCCTTTACCGGCTGGTCGAATCGTGGGGAGTCGTCCCGGACTTCCTGATCGGGCATTCCGTCGGTGACTTCGCCGCGGCACACGTCGCCGGCGTCTGGTCGCTGGAAGACGCGGCCGAGCTGATCGCCGCTCGCGGACGTCTGATGGGCGCGTTGCCGCGCGGTGGCGCGATGTGCGCCATCGAGGCGACCGAGGACGAGGTCCGCGCCGCACTGGTCGACGGCGCCGGCATCGCGGCCGTCAACGGACCGCACGCGCTCGTCGTCTCCGGTACCGAGGACGCCGTGCGGACCGTCGCGGCGGTGTTCACCGAGCAGGGCCGCCGCACCAAGAACCTCGCCGTGTCCCACGCGTTCCACTCGGCGCTGATGGACGGCATGCTCGACGACTTCGCTGCCGTCGCGCGCCGCGTCACCTACAAGACACCGAAGATCGCGCTGATCGCGGGCGTCACCGGCCGCATCGCCGAGACCGCGGAGATCCTCGACCCGGCCTACTGGGTCCGGCACGTGCGCGAGGCCGTGCGGTTCGCGGACGGCGTCAGCGCGCTGGCCGAGGCGGGCGTCACCCGCTTCCTCGAACTGGGCCCGGACGGCATCCTCTCCGCCGCCGGTCAGGAGAGCGCGGACGGCCTGTTCGTCCCCGCGCTGCGCCGCGACCGGCCCGAACCCGAGACGTTCGTCGCCGCGCTGGCCGCCGTGCACGTCCACGGCGGGAAGGTCGGCTGGGCCGCCGCGTTCGACGGCGCGCGTCCGGTCGAGCTGCCCACGTACCCGTTCCAGCGCGAGTTCTACTGGCTTCCCGCGACCCACGCCGCCGGTGACGTGGCGGGGCTCGGCCTCGGCTCGCTCGACCATCCGCTGCTCGGCGCCGCCGTGTCGGTCGCCGACGCGGGCGGATTCCTGTTCACCGGAAGCCTTTCGCTGCGGACGCATCCGTGGCTGGCCGATCACGTCGTGCACGGCCAGGTCGTCGTGCCCGGCACCGCGCTGGTCGAGCTCGCCGTCCGCGCGGCCGACGAAACCGGCCTGTCGGCGCTGGAAGAGCTGACGCTGCAGACGCCGCTGGTGCTCCCGGAGAGCGGCGCGGTCCAGGTCCAGCTGTGGGCCGGGACGCCGGAGGACTCCGGCCACCGTCCGCTCACCGTGCACTCGCGTCCGCATGGCGCGGGGGAGTGGACGCTGCACGCCACCGGCGCGCTCGCCCCGACCGCCGTTACGCCGGACTGGGAGCTGGCCGAGTGGCCGCCGCCCGGTGCCGAAGCCGTGTCTCTCGAAGGCCGCTATCCCGGGCTGGCCTCGGCCGGGCTGGAGTACGGCGAAATCTTCCAGGGCTTGCGTTCTTTGTGGCGCGACGGCGAGCACACCTACGCCGAGGTCTCGCTGCCCGAGGCCGCCCGCGACCAGGCGGGCCGGTTCGGCCTGCACCCCGCTCTCCTCGACTCGGCGCTGCACGCGCTCGCGGAAGGTGACGGCCCCGCGCGCCTGCCGTTCGCGTGGAGCGACGTCGTCCTGCACGCCTCCGGCGCCGCCGAACTGCGGGTCCGGCTGACCCCCACCGGTACCGACGCGGTCACCCTGCGCGTGGCCGACGGGACCGGCGCGCCGGTCGCCACCGTCGGCTCCCTGGTCGTCCGCCCGGTTTCGGCCGGACAACTGCGTCCCGCCGCCACCCGCGAGGGTCTGTACGAACTGGCTTGGAACCCGATCGCCACACCTGAAACCGAAACCCCGGGCTGGGCGCACTTCGCGGACGTCACCGGCGAGGCTTCCGAGGTCGTCGTCTTCCGTGCGGAAGGTGACGACGTCCACGCCGTCACCGGTGCCACGCTCGATGTGCTCCGGACTTTCCTTGCCGAAGACCGCTTCGCCGCATCGAAACTTCTCGTCCACACTGGCCAGTCCGATGTGGACCCAGTGGCGGCCGCGGTGTGGGGGCTGGTGCGCAGTGCACAGTCCGAGCATCCGGACCGGTTCCTGCTCGCCGACGAACTCACCGAAGCGGTCCTCGCCTCGGGTGAACCGCAGATCGCGGTCCGCGACGGAGAACTCCGGGTGCCGCGCTTGGTCACGCCTGAATCCACCGGCAGGCTGCTGCCGCCGTCCGGTAACTGGCGGCTTGGGTTGTCCGGCAAGGGAACCTTCGACCATCTGACCCTGGAGCCGCTGCCCGACGAGCCGCTCGGCCCGCAGGGCGTCCGGGTCTCCGTCCGCGCCGCCGGGCTCAACTTCCGTGACGTGCTCAACGCGCTCGGCATGTACCCGGGCGAGGCAGGGCTGCTCGGCAGCGAGTTCGCCGGGATCGTGCTCGAGATCGGCGCCGACGTCACCGACCTGCGGCCCGGCGACGAGGTGATGGGCCTTGTCTCCGGCGGAGCGGGCCCGGTCGCGGTCGCCGAGCGGCCGATGATCACCCGCAAACCCGCGGACTGGACCTACGAGCAGGCGGCCTCGACGCCGCTGGTGTTCCTCACCGCCTACTACGCGCTGGTCGACTTGGCCGGACTCAAGGCGGGCGAGTCGATCCTGATCCACGCTGCCGCCGGCGGGGTCGGCATGGCCGCCACGCAGCTCGCGCGCCACCTCGGCGCCGAGGTCTACGGCACCGCCAGCGAGAGCAAGCAGTACGTGCTGCGCGACGCCGGGCTCGACGACGCGCACATCGCCTCCAGCCGCACGCTGGAGTTCGAGGAGCGCTTCAGCGGCATCGACGTCGTCCTGAACGCGCTCGCCGGGGACTTCATCGACGCCTCGATCCGGACCATGGCGCCGGGCGGCCGCTTCCTGGAGATGGGCAAGACCGACATCCGCGAGCCCGAAGGCGTCCAGTACCAGGCTTTCGACCTGATCGACGCGGGCCCGGAGCGGACCGCGCAGCTGTGGGACGCGCTGACCGACCTGTTCGCCTCCGGCGCGCTCGCCCCGCTGCCGACCCGGACCTGGGACGTCCGCGAAGCCCGCGAAGCGTTCCGATTCCTGAGCCAGGCCAAGCACATCGGCAAGGTCGCGCTCACCATGCCGAGGGCCCTCGACCCCGAGCGGACGGTGCTGATCACCGGCGGCACGGGCGGACTCGGCGCCCTGATCGCCCGCCATCTGGTGACCACGCACGGCGTCCGGAAGCTGCTGCTCACCAGCCGCCGCGGCCTCGACGCGCCCGGCGCGGCGGAGCTGGCGGACGAGCTTGACGCCGAAGTCCGGGTCGTCGCGTGCGACGTCGCCGATCGTGACGCCGTCGCCGCGCTGCTCGACGGCGTCGACCTGACCGGCGTCGTGCACGCCGCCGGTGTCCTGGACGACGGCACCATCGACACGCTCACCCAGGAGCGGCTCGACTTCGTGCTCGGCCCGAAGGCCGACGCGGCCCGGCATCTGCACGAACTGTCCGGCGACCCGGACCTGTTCGTCACGTTCTCCTCGGCCGCCGGTGTGCTCGGCGCGCCGGGGCAGGGCAACTACGCGGCGGCCAACGGCTACCTCGACGGCCTCGCCGCCCACCGCCGTTCGCTCGGGCTCGCCGGGCAGTCGCTGGCCTGGGGCCCGTGGGCCGCGGGCATGGCGGAGACGCTCGGCGAGGCGCACCTGGCGCGGCTGCGCGCCGGGGGTACTCCCGCGCTCGCCGTCGAGGACGGTCTCGCGCTGTTCGACGCGGCCATCGCCGCCGGGGCGCCGCTGGCCATCCCGGTCCAGCTGGATCTGCCGGTGCTCGCCGCGTCCGGACCACTCCCGCCGCTGTTGGGCGCGCTGGTCAAACCCGGCCGCCGGACCGCGAAATCGGGCAGTGACTCCTCACTCGCCAGGCGGCTCGCCGGGCTGACCGAGGCCGACCAGGACCGCGAACTGCTCGACCTCGTCCGCACCCAGGTCGCCCTGGTGCTCGGGCATGTCAACGCCGCCACCGTCGAACCCGGCCGGGGCTTCATGGACCTCGGTTTCGACTCGCTGACCGCGGTCGAGCTGCGCAACCGCCTCGGTTCGGTGACCGGTCTGCGGCTGCCGTCGACGGTGATCTTCGACCACCCGACCCCGGTCGCCCTCGCCGGTTACGTGCGCTCGGAACTGCTCGGCGACCTCACCGCCGGACCTCGCGCCCGTGCCCGGGTCGTCGACGCCGGTGAGCCGATCGCGATCGTCGCGACCAGCTGCCGGTTCCCCGGTGAGGTGAACACGCCGGAAGACCTGTGGCGCCTCGTTTCCGAGGGCCGCGAAGGCCTCACCGAGTTCCCCACCGACCGCGGCTGGGACCTGGCCGCGCTGTTCGACACGACCCCGGGCAAGCAGGGCGTGTCGAACACCCGCACCGGCGGCTTTCTGCCCGACGCGGGGGACTTCGACCCGGAGTTCTTCGGCATCTCGCCCCGCGAGGCGCTCGCCATGGACCCGCAGCAGCGGTTGCTGCTGGAGATCGCGTGGGAGGCCTTCGAACGAGCGGGCATCCCGCCGGGCACCCTGCGCGGCAGTGACACCGGTGTCTTCACCGGCGCGATCTACCACGAGTACGCCTCCCGGCTGACGAAGATCCCGGAGGAGGTCGAAGGCTTCCTCGGCACCGGCACGTCCGGCGCGATGATGTCCGGCCGCGTCTCCTACACCTTCGGCTTCGAGGGACCGGCCGTGTCGGTGGACACGGCGTGCTCGTCTTCGCTGGTCGCGATGCACCTGGCGAGCCAGGCGCTGCGGTCGGGGGAGTGCTCGCTCGCGCTGGCCGGCGGTGTCACCGTGATGGCCAACCCTGACCCGTTCGTCGACTTCAGCAAACAGAACGCGATGGCGATCGACGGCCGCTGCAAGGCCTTCGCCAACGGCGCCGACGGCGTCAGCTGGGGTGAGGGCGCCGGATTCGTCCTGCTGGAGAAGCTGTCCGACGCGCGCCGCAACGGACACCCGGTTCTGGCGCTGCTCAAGGGATCCGCGGTCAATCAGGACGGTGCGTCCAGCGGGCTCACCGCCCCGAACGGGCCCTCGCAGCAGCGCGTGATTCTTCAGGCGCTCGCCAATGCCGGACTGTCCACTTCGGACATCGACGTCGTCGAGGCGCACGGCACCGGCACCCGGCTGGGCGACCCGATCGAGGCGCAGGCCCTGCTCGCCACCTATGGCCAGGACCGCGAAGAGCCGCTGCTGCTCGGCTCGGTGAAGTCGAACTTCGGGCACACGCAGGCCGCGGCCGGTGTCGCCGGAGTGATCAAGATGGTCGAGGCGATGCGGCACGGCGTCGTCCCCGCGACGCTGCACGTCGACGCGCCTTCGGCCCAGGTCGACTGGGAAGCCGGCGCGATCCGTGTGGCCACCGAGTCCGCGGGCTGGCCGGAGACCGGCCGTCCGCGCCGGGCGGGGGTGTCGTCGTTCGGGTTCAGCGGGACCAACGCGCACGTCGTACTCGAACACGTTCCCGCGCAAGAGATTCCTGAGCCGGGAGCTCGGCCCGCGATGCTGCCGTGGGTGCTGTCCGGCCGGTCCGAGGAAGCCCTGCGGGCACAGGCCGCGCGGCTCGCCGACCTGACGGCCGACCCGCTCGACGTCGCCTGGACGCTCGCCACCGCCCGCACCGCGCACGAACGGCGCGCGGTCGTCGTCGGGACCGATCCGTCGGTGCTGCGCGCCGGACTGGCCGCGTTCGCCGACACCGGCCGGGCGGCCAACGTCGTCTCCGGCCGCGCGGCCACCGGCAGGCTCGCGTTCCTGTTCACCGGCCAGGGCGCCCAGCGCCTCGGCATGGGCCAGGGCCTTTACGAGACCTTCCCCGCTTTCGCCACGGCTTACGACGAGGTTGCCGCGCTCCTTCCTCTCGACGGCGATATCGACCGCACCGGCACCGCGCAGCCCGCGATCTTCGCTCTGGAAGTGGCGCTGTTCCGGCTCTTCGAGTCCTGGGGCGTGACCCCGGACCTTCTGGCCGGGCACTCGATCGGCGAGATCGCCGCCGCCCACGTGGCGGGCGTGTTCTCCTTGGAGGACGCGGCGAAACTGGTCGAGGCACGCGGCCGGTTGATGGAGGCGCTGCCCGAGGGCGGCGCGATGGTCGCCGTGCAGGCGTCGGAAGACGAGGTCCGCGAGTTCCTGACCGATGAGGTCTGCCTGGCGGCGGTGAACGGGCCGCAGGCGATCGTGCTGTCCGGTGTGGACGGTCCGGTTCGCGAGGTCGCCGCCCGGTTCGCCCAGGAGGGCCGCCGCACCAAGCATCTCGTGGTGTCGCACGCGTTCCACTCGGCGCTGATGGAGCCGATGCTGGCGGAGTTCGCCGAAGTGGCGGAAAGCCTGAGCTACGCCGAGCCGCGGATCCCGATCGTGTCCACCGTGAGCGAGTCGGCGGATCTGACCGACCCGGCTTACTGGGTGCGCCATGTCCGCGAAACCGTGCGGTTCGCCGACGGCCTCGCGGCCCTGACCGCCGAGGGAGTCACGACCTTCCTCGAACTCGGTCCGGACGCGGTGCTGTCCGCGATGGGCACTGACGGCGTCTTCGTCGCCGCGTTGCGCAAGGACCAGGACGAGGCCCGGTCCGCGATGACCGCCTTGGGTGCGGTGCACGCGGCGGGTGCCCCCGTCGACTGGGACCGCTTCTTCGACGGCAGTGGCGCGCGGCCGGCGAACCTACCCACTTACCCGTTCCAGCGCCGCCGTTTCTGGCTGCTGGCACCGCAGGGGTCGGGCGACGCCACCGCGCTGGGGCTCGGCGCGCTCGATCACCCGCTGCTGGGCGCCGCCGTCGCGCTGCCCGAACGCGGCGGGCTCGTGCTCACCGGACGCCTGTCGCTCGACGAACAGCCGTGGCTGGCCGGGCACCGCGTCCGCGACGCCGTCCTGCTGCCCGGTACCGCGTTCGCCGAACTGGCCGTGAGGGCGGGCGACGAGGTCGGCTGCGGCACCGTCGAGGAACTGACGCTGCAGGCACCGCTGGTGCTCACGTCGGCTCCGGTCCAGCTCCGAGTGTCCCTTTCGGACGATGGCGCCCTGGCGGTGCACTCCCGTCCCCAGGACGGCGAATGGACCTTGCACGCCACCGGTTCGCTGACCACGGCCGCCGAGGAACCCGCCGCGATCACGGAGTGGCCGCCGTCCGGCGCGGAACCCGTTGACCTGGAAGGCTTCTACACCACGCTCGCCGACGCCGGACTCACCTTCGGGGACCCGTTCCGCGGTCTGCGCGCGGCCTGGCGCCAGGGTGACGACGTCTTCGCCGAGGTCTCGCTGCCCGAGGGCACCGACGTCCGCGGGTTCGGGCTGCATCCGGCCCTGCTCGACGCCGTCCTGCACGCCGTCGGCCTGACCGGCGGCCCGGCGCGGCTGCCGTTCTCGTGGTCCGGGCTGGCGTTGCACGCCACCGGCGCGAGCACGTTGCGGGCCCGGCTCACCCCGGCCGGCCAGGACGCCGTGTCCTTGCGGGTCACCGACGGCACGGGCGCCCCGGTGCTTTCGGTCGCGTCGCTGAGCTTGCGTCCTGTCGGCGACGGGCCGCTGCCCAGCGCCGCCACCGACGCGCTGTTCGGCATCGGCTGGGTCCCCGTCGCGCTGCCGTCGGAGGCCGAAGACGTCGCCGTATACGAAGCCGCGTCGGTCGAGGCCGCTCTCGAAGCGATGCAGGCGGCCGAAGACCGGCTCGTCGTCCACCTCACCGGCGACAGCCCGGCGCACGCCGCCGTCGCCGGACTGGTGCGCAGCGCGCAGGCCGAGTACCCGGACAAGTTCGTCCTGGTGCACGGCGACGGAGACGCCCGGATCGCGGCCGCCACCGGTGAACCCGAGGTCAAGCTGACCGAGGACGGCCCGCGCGTGCCCCGCCTGACGCGGTCCCGCGCCACCGCCGACCCGGACTGGACGCTCGACGGAACCGTGCTGGTCACCGGCGGTACCGGCGGGCTCGGCGCGCACGTCGCGCGGCGGCTCGTCGAGCGGCACGGCGTCCGGCACCTGCTGCTCGTCGGACGCCGGGGCGCCGACGCTCCCGGTGCCGAAGTCCTCCGCGAGGATCTGCGCGCACTCGGCGCCGAGGTGACGATCGCCGCTTGCGACGTCGCCGACCGGTCCCAGCTCGAGTCCGTGCTCGCACTCGTCGAAGAACCGCTCAGCGGCGTCGTGCACGCGGCGGGTGTCCTCGACGACGGTGTCCTCACCGCGATGACCCCCGAGCGGCTCGCCGCCGTCGCGGGCCCCAAATCCGAGGCCGCGCGCCACCTGCACGAACTGACCACAGGCCTGAAGCTGTTCGTCACGTTCTCCTCGATCGCCGGTGCGCTCGGAGCGCCCGGTCAGGCGAACTACGCGGCGGCCAACGGCTACCTCGACGGGCTCGCCACGCTTCGGCGTGCCCAAGGCCTCCCCGGTACCTCGATCGCTTACGGCCTCTGGGAAACCGGCATGGGCGAGGGACGCGGGGGAGCGGCACTGCCCGTCGAAGCCGGGCTGGAGCTGTTCGACCTCCTGGCCTTCGGTGACGACCCGCGTCCTGTCGCGACCAAGCTGGACCTCGCCGCGCTGCGCGCCGAAGCCGAGGTGCCGCACGTGCTGCGGAGCCTGGTCCGGCCGCGCCGTCGCCGTGCGGCGGAGGAAGCGGAAGCCGCCGGGCTGCGGCAGCGTTTGGCGGGCGTTCCCGCTGGTGAGCGCACGCGGCTGCTGACCGAACTGGTCCGCACCGAGGCCGCACACGTCCTCAGCCACACCAGCCCCGACGCCGTTGAGGCCGACCGCGCATTCGGTGACCTCGGGTTCGACTCGCTCACCGCGGTCGAATTCCGGAACCGCCTCAGCACGGTCACCGGTCTGAGGCTCCCGGCGACGTTGACCTTCGACCACCCGACTCCGGTTGCGCTGGCCGAATTCCTGCTCGCCGAACTGCTCGACGAACCCGCCGACGCGACCCCGGTCTTCACCGCGGCCCGCGCCGACGGCGACCCGATCGTCATCGTCGGTATGGCCTGCCGCTACCCGGGCGGCGTGACGTCGCCGGAAGAGTTGTGGGACCTCGTCTCCGGCGGCCGCGACGGCGTGACCCGGTTCCCCGAGGACCGTGGCTGGGACGTCGACGGCATCTACGACCCTGACCCCGACCGGCCGGGCAAGACCTACACCCGCGAAGGCGGATTCCTGCACGACGCGGGCGACTTCGACCCCGAGTTCTTCGGGATTTCGCCTCGTGAGGCGCTTGCGATGGACCCGCAGCAGCGCTTGCTGCTCGAAGTCGCGTGGGAGGCGCTGGAGCGCTCCGGCACCGACCCGACGGCGCTCAAGGGCAGCCCGACCGGCGTGTTCGCCGGCGTCATGTACCACGACTACGGCACCCGGCTCGGCAACGACGTCCCCGACGACGTCGAGGGCTTCCTCGGCACCGGCACCTCGGGTTCCGTGCTGTCCGGCCGCGTCGCCTACACCCTCGGCCTGGAGGGACCCGCGGTTTCGGTCGACACCGCTTGCTCCTCGTCGCTGGTCGCGTTGCACTGGGCGACGCAGGCTTTGCGTTCGGGCGAGTGCTCGCTGGCGCTGGCCGGTGGTGTCACGGTGATGGCGACGCCCGAGACGTTCATCGGGTTCTCCCGTCAGCGCGGCCTCGCCGCCGACGGCCGCTGCAAGTCCTTCTCGGCCGACGCCGACGGGACAGGCTGGGCCGAAGGCGCCGGAATGCTCGTGCTGGAAAGGCTTTCCGACGCGCGCCGCAACGGGCACCGGGTGCTCGCGGTCGTCAAGGGCTCAGCGGTCAACTCCGACGGCGCGTCCAACGGCCTCACCGCCCCCAACGGTCCCTCGCAGCAACGCGTGATCCGCCAGGCGCTGGCCGCCGCCGGTGTCCCGTCGTCCACTGTGGACGCTGTCGAGGCGCATGGCACGGGCACGACGCTGGGCGACCCGATCGAGGCGCAGGCGCTCCTGGCCACCTACGGCCGCGAGCGCGACGGCGAACCGCTGTACCTCGGCTCCGTGAAGTCCAACTTCGGGCACACGCAGGCTGCGGCGGGGGTCGCCGGGATCATCAAGATGGTCCAGGCGATGCACCACGGTGTCCTGCCGCCGACGCTGCACCTGGGCGAGCCGTCACCGCACGTCGACTGGGAAGCCGGTGACGTCGAGTTGCTGGGCGAAGGCCGTGGCTGGCCGGAGACCGGACGTCCGCGCCGATCCGCCGTGTCGTCCTTCGGGATCAGCGGCACCAACGCGCACGTCATCCTCGAACAGCCTCCGGTTGAAACCCCCGCTCCGCGCGAGGTCGTGACTCCCGCGCTCGTGCCGTGGGTGCTCTCCGGCCGCGCCGAAGACACGCTGCGGGAGCAGGCCGGGCGCCTGCTCGGCCGCGACGGCGAGCCGGTCGACCTCGGCTTCGCACTGGCCACGACCCGCACCGCGCACGAACGGCGTGCCGTCGTGCTCGGTGCCACGGACGCGGATCTCCGCGCCGGGCTGGAATCCCTCGCCGAGGGCAGCGTCAACCCGTCGGTCGTCGCCGGACGCGTACTGCCCGGCCGGACGGCCTTCCTGTTCACCGGTCAGGGATCCCAGCGGCTCGGCATGGGCGAAGGGCTTTACGCCGCCTTCCCGGTGTTCGCCGCCGCCTACGACGAGGTCACCGCGCTGCTCCCGACCGGCGGTGACCTGAACCGCACCGGCGCCGCGCAACCGGCGATCTTCGCACTGGAGGTCGCGCTGTACCGGCTCGCCGAGTCCTGGGGTGGCGTGCCCGACTTCGTGGCCGGGCATTCGATCGGTGAGATCGCGGCCGCGCATGTGGCGGGCGTGCTTTCGCTGGAAGACGCCGCCAAGCTCGTCGAAGCGCGTGGCCGGTTGATGGAGGCGCTGCCCGAGGGCGGCGCGATGGTCGCGGTCCAGGCGAGCGAGGACGAGGTGCGCGAGCACCTGACGCCGAAGGTCTCGCTGGCCGCGGTCAACGGCCCGAACGCGGTCGTGCTTTCGGGTGCCGCGTCGCCGACGCTCAAGCTGGCCAAGAAGTTCGAGAAGCTCGGCCGCCGCACCAAGCGGCTGGACGTCTCGCACGCGTTCCACTCGGCTCTGATGGAACCGATGCTGGACGAGTTCGCCGCCGTGGTGCGAGAGCTCGATTTCTCGGCCCCGGCGATTCCGTTCGTGTCCACAGTGGACGGCGAGCGAACCGGACGGGTCGTCGAACCGGAGTACTGGGTCGAGCACGTCCGCGCCACTGTCCGGTTCGCCGCCGGATTGGCGTGGCTGCGCGAGACCGGGGTGACCAAGTTCGTCGAGCTGGGCCCGGCCGCCGTGCTGACCGCGCTCGCCGATGACGGCCCGGACACCTTCGCGGCGTCGTTCCTGCGCGCCGACCGCGACGAGGCGGAGACCGCGCTCACCACGCTGGCCGCCGCGTACACCCGAGGTGTCGCCGTCGATTGGGCCGCGGTGTTCCGCCCGACCGGGGCCCGCGTCGTCGACCTGCCGACGTCGGTGTTCGACCGCCGCCGGTTCTGGCTCGCCGCCGGGTCCGGAGCGGGTGACGTCACCACGGCCGGGCTCCAGGCCGCCGGGCACCCGATGCTGGGCGCCGCGGTGCCGTTCGCCGACGGCGACGGCTGGGTACTCACCGGACGGCTTTCGGCCGCCACGCATCCGTGGCTGGCCGGGCACGCCGCGTTCGGCGAAGTGCTCGTCCCCGGCACCGGCCTGCTCGAACTCGCCGTCCGCGCCGGTGACGAAGCCGGTTGCGGAGGCGTCGAGGAACTGACCCTCGCCGCGCCGCTGGTGCTGCCGCCGCACGGCGCGCTGGACGTCCAGGTGCTCGTCGGCGCGGCGGGCACGGGCGGGCGACGTCCGGTCTCGGTGCACTCGCGTGCCCCGCAAGGGGAGTGGACCGAGCACGCCACCGGCACGCTCACGCCGGAGACGGCCGCCGTACCGTCCGGGCTGACCGCGTGGCCGCCCGCCGCCGAGCCGCTCTCGCTCGACGGGCTCTACGCGGACATGGCGGCCGCGGGTCTCGACTATGGCCCGCCGTTCCGCGGGCTCACCACCGCCTGGCGCGACGGGGACACCGTGTTCGCCGAGGTGGAACTGCCCGAGGGCACCGAAGTCGACGGCTTCGGCCTGCATCCGGCGCTGCTCGACGCGGCCCTGCACACCTTGGGGCTGCTCCCGGGCGAGGGCACCCGCCTGCCGTTCCTGTTCGGCGACGTCACCCTGCACGCCACCGGCGCCACCGCGCTGCGCGTCCGGGTCACGCCTGCCGGATCCGGATTCTCCTTGCTGGTCACCGACACCACCGGCGCGCCGGTCGCCACGATCGGCACGGTCGCCGTCCGGGTGGCGGAGGCGCCGCGACAGCGCGGCACGGACTCGCTGTACGAGCTGACCTGGGTCGAAGTACCCGCCGACGGCGCGGTGACCGAGGACGTCCAGGTCTTCACCGCACTGGACGGCGAGCCGCGCGAGGCACTGGCCGAAGCTCTCGCCGCGATCCAGGAGTTCCTGGCCGACGGCGGGACGCGTCTGGTGATCCGCACCGGAGACACTCCGGCTGGAGCCGCCGTCCGCGGTCTCGCCCGCACCGCCGCTTCGGAACACCCGGACCGGTTCGTCGTCCTCGAAGGGGAGGACGTCGCGACCGCGCTGGCCACCGGAGAACCGCAGGTCCGGATCCGCGACGGCGTCGCGGAAGTCCCGCGACTGGCCCGTACGACTCCGGGTGAGGCCGCGATCTGGGGCGAGGGCACGGTTCTCGTCACCGGCGGCACCGGCGGGGTCGGGGCCGCGATCGCCCGGCACCTCGCGCCCGAGGTCACCAAGCTGGTCCTCACCAGCCGCCGGGGCCTCGACGCGCCCGGTGCGGCGGAGCTGGCGGAAGAACTCGGCGCCGACGTCGTCGCCTGCGACGTAACCGACCGCGACGCGCTCGCCGCCCTGCTCGACGGGATCGACGACCTCACCGGGATCGTGCACGCCGCCGGTGTGCTGGACGACGGCGTCGTCACCGAGCTGACCCCGGAGCGCTTCGACACCGTGCTGCGGCCCAAGGCCGAGGCGGCGCTCGCGCTCCACGAACTCACCCTCGGCAGGCCGCTGACTCAGTTCGTGCTGGTGTCCTCGGTTTCCGGGATCCTCGGCGGTCCGGGGCAGGCCAGTTACGCCGCGGCCAACGCCCTGCTCGACGACCTCGCGCGACGACGTCACGCCGAAGGCCTGCCCGCCCGTTCGCTCGCGTACGGCCTGTGGGCCAACGGCATGGGTGGACAGTCCGATGTGGACCGCTTGGCCCGCGCCGGATTCGGGGCGCTGACTGATGAAGAAGGCCTGGCGCTGTTCGACGCCGCACTGGCCGCTTCGACGCCGGTCCCGGTGCCGGTCAAGCTCGACCTGGCGACGCTGCGCACGCTGGCCCGCACCAGCGAGCCCGCACCCGCGCTGCGCGGCCTGGTGCGGGTCCCCAAGCGACGGGGTGCGGCCAACGCCGCGGCCGCCGCCGGGCTGACCGCGACGCTCACCCGGCTTTCGCCCGCCGACCAGCTCTCGCATCTGGTCGACCTGGTCCGCGGCCACGTCGCCGACGTGCTCGGACACGGCACCGCGACGTCGGTCGAGGCCGGCCGCGCATTCACCGAACTCGGCTTCGACTCGCTCACCGCCGTCGAACTGCGCAACCGGCTCGGCGAGGCGACCGGGCTGCGGCTGCCCGCCACGCTGATCTTCGACCACCCGAACCCGGCGGCGCTGGCGGCCTATATCCGTTCCGAACTCGCCGGTGACGAATCCATTGTGGACATCGAGCCGGTGCGGGTCGCCGAGCCGGACGAGCCCATCGCGATCGTCGCGATGAGCTGCCGGTTCCCGGGCGGCGTCAGCTCGCCGGAGGACCTGTGGCGCCTGGTCGCCGAAG
Organism: Amycolatopsis sp. NPDC102522; assembly: GCF_055584485.1. Classification (NCBI taxonomy): domain Bacteria; kingdom Bacillati; phylum Actinomycetota; class Actinomycetes; order Pseudonocardiales; family Pseudonocardiaceae; genus Amycolatopsis; species Amycolatopsis sp. NPDC102522. The sequence goes on from NZ_JBVJLY010000005.1 coordinate 311,960, forward strand.
GAATCGACGCGATCACGCCGTTCCCGTCCGACCGCGGCTGGGATCTCGACGGGCTCTACCACCCGGACCCCGACCACGCGGGCACCAGCTACGCCCGCGAGGGCGGTTTCCTGCACGACGCCGCCGACTTCGACGCGGAGTTCTTCGGCATCTCGCCGCGCGAGGCTGTCACCGTCGACCCGCAGCAGAGGTTGCTGCTGGAGACCGCGCAGGAGGCGTTCGAGCGCGCCGGGATCGACCCGGTCTCGCTGCGCGGAAGTGCCACCGGGGTGTTCGCCGGCGTCATGTACGACGACTACGCCTCCCGGCTGGCCGCCACCCCGGAAGGGATGGAAGGCCTGCTCGGGACCGGCAGCGCGAGCAGCGTGCTGACCGGCCGCGTCGCCTACACCTTCGGGCTCGAAGGCCCGGCGGTGTCGGTCGACACGGCGTGCTCCTCGTCGCTGGTCGCCTTGCACTGGGCGGCGCAGGCGCTGCGCTCGGGTGAATGCGGACTGGCGCTGGTGGGTGGCGCGACCGTGATGGCCAGCCCCAACCCGTTCATCGAGTTCTCCCGTCAGCGCGGCTTGGCCGCCGACGGCCGTTGCAAGCCGTTCGCGGCCGCGGCCGACGGCACCGCCTGGGCCGAGGGCGCCGGATTCCTGCTCCTGGAAAGGCTTTCCGACGCGCGCCGCAACGGACGTCACGTGCTGGCGGTCGTCCGAGGCAGCGCGGTCAACCAGGACGGCGCGTCCAACGGCATGACCGCGCCCAACGGACCCTCGCAGCAGCGGGTGATCCGCCGGGCTCTGGCGGCTGCGGGCGTCGAGTCGTCCACTGTGGACATCGTCGAGGCGCATGGCACCGGCACCGCGCTGGGTGACCCGATCGAGGCACAGGCGTTGCTGGCCACCTACGGCCAGGACCGCGAGGAACCGCTGTGGCTGGGCTCGGTGAAGTCCAACATCGGCCACACGCAAGCGGCCGCCGGGCTCGCCGGGATCATCAAGATGGTCGAGGCGATGCGTCACGGCGTGCTGCCCGCGACCCTGCATGTCGACGAGCCTTCGCCGCATGTCGACTGGAGCGAGGGTGAGGTCCGGCTGCTCACCGAGGCACGTCCTTGGCCCGAGGCCGGCAGGCCCCGGCGCGCGGCGGTGTCGGCGTTCGGCATCAGCGGCACCAACGCGCACGTCATCCTGGAGCAGGTCCCGGATCCCGTGAAGCACACAGCCTCGGCGCCGCCGTCGCTCCTGCCGTGGGTGCTGAGCGCCCGCACCGAGGACGCGCTGCGGGCCCAGGCCGGACGACTGCTCGGTACCGTCGGATTCGCCGACCCGGTCGACATCGGCTTCGCGCTGGCGACCACCCGGACCGCGTTCGAGCGGCGGGCGGTGCTCACCGGCGACGCCGACGCGCTGCGTGCCGGACTGGCCGCCCTCGCCAGTGGCCGGAACACTCCGGACGTCGTCACCGGCCGTGCGGCCGAAGGCAAACTGGCGATGCTGTTCACCGGTCAGGGTTCCCAGCGGCTCGGTATGGGCCAGGGGCTCTACGACGCTTTCCCGGTGTTCGCAACGGCATACGATGAGGTTGCCGCGCTGCTTCCGCTCGATGGCGATATCAACCGCACCGGCACCGCGCAGCCCGCGATCTTCGCCCTCGAAGTGGCGTTGTTCCGGCTCGTGGAGTCGTGGGGGATCCGGCCCGACTTCCTGGCCGGGCACTCGATCGGCGAGATCACGGCCGCGCATGTGGCGGGCGTGTTCTCCCTGGAGGACGCCGCGAAACTCGTCGAGGCGCGCGGACAGCTGATGGAGGCGCTGCCGGAAGGCGGCGCGATGGTCGCGGTGCAGGCGACCGAGGCCGAGGCGCGCGAGTACCTGTCCGACGAGGTCTGCCTGGCGGCGGTGAACGGACCGCAGGCGATCGTTCTGTCCGGTGTGGACGGTGCGGTCCGTGCGGTCGCCGCCCGATTCGCTGCTGAAGGGCGCCGTACGAAGGCCTTGGTCGTCTCGCACGCGTTCCACTCGGCGCTGATGGAGCCGATGCTGGCGGAGTTCGCCGAGATCGCGGAGTCCTTGGAGTACGCCGAGCCGCGGATCCCGATCGTGTCCACAGTGACTGAATCGGCCGAGCTGACCGACCCCGGCTACTGGGTCCGGCACGTCCGCGAAACCGTGCGGTTCGCCGACGGTGTCGCCGCACTCGCCGCTGCGGGCGTCACCCGGTTCGCCGAACTCGGCCCGGATGGCGTGCTCTCCGCGATGGGCCTCGACAGCGCTCCTGACGCGGTATTCGTTCCAGTGCTGCGCAAGGATCGAGACGAGCGGAAGACCGCTGCACTCGCCTTCAGCCGACTGATTGCGACTGGTACCGAGGTCGACTGGACGGCGTTCTTCGACGGAACCGACGCCCACGCCGTCCCGCTGCCCACCTACGCGTTCCAGCGTGAACGCTTCTGGCTCGACCCGCCCGCCGTCGCCGGTGACGCCGCCGGGCTGGGCCTGGCCGCCGCCGGACATCCGCTGCTCGGGGCGACCGTGCCGACAGCGGGCGAGGACGGCTTGGTCGGCTACGGCAGGCTGTCGCGCGCCGTGCAGCCGTGGCTGGCCGATCACGCGGTACTCGGCACCGTGCTGGTCCCCGGCGCCGCACTGATCGAACTCGCCGTCCGGGCGGGCGACGAACTCGGCTGCGCTCGCGTGTCCGAACTGACCATCGCCGCGCCGATGGTGCTGCCGGAGACCGGCGGGCTCGCCGTGCAGGTCGTGGTCGGTGCCGCGGACGATGACGGACGGCGTCCGGTGTCGATCCACTCCCGGCTCGGCGAGGCCCAATGGACCGAGCACGCGACCGGCCTGCTCGCCCCCGGAGACGCTTACCCGGTGGCGAAGGACGCCACGTGGCCGCCCGCCGGGGCCGAAAGCCTCGACGTCACCGACCTTTACGCGGGACTCGCCGACGCGGGCCTTCAGTACGGGCCGGTGTTCCAGGGCCTCACCGCCGCGTGGCTCGTGGGTGACGAAGTCTGCGCGGATCTCGAACTGCCCGCCGCCGCGCAGGGCGACGCCGGGAAGTTCGGCCTGCATCCGGCCCTGCTCGACGCCGCGCTGCACGCCATCGGCCTGCTGCCCGGGAACGCCGAGACCACCCGGCTGCCGTTCCTCTGGCGTGACGTCGTCTTGCACGCGGCCGGCGCCACCGCCGCCCGTGTCCGGGTCGCCGCCTCCGGTACCGACTCGGTGCGCCTGGAGCTCACCGACGGTGCCGGAGCGCCGGTCTTGACAGTGGGATCGTTGCTGCTGCGCGAGGTCACCGACCTCGGCCCGGCGGATTCGTCCACTTCGGACTCGCTGTTCCGGCTCGGCTGGGCCCAGCTCACGAACGAGTCCCCGGCTCCGCCGACAGAGCTGCTCTCGGCGGTACCAGGAGCCGAAGACACCCCGACGGCCGCGCACGCTCTGCTGCGAAGCACGCTGGCGAAGCTGCAGGAGTGGCTGGCCGAGGAGAAGGAAACCCTCCTCGTGGTGCGCACCGAGAACGCTGTCGCCGTGTCTACTTCGGACAGTGTCGACCCGGCGTCGGCCGCGGTCTGGGGGCTGGTTCGCAGTGCCCAGTCCGAGAATCCAGGCCGTCTGGTGCTGCTCGACGCCGCCGAAGCCGACGTCGACACCGCGCTCGCCGTACTGGGCGACGAAACCCAGCTGGCCGTCCGGGACGGCGTCGTCCACGCCGTCCGGCTGCTGACCGCCGCGTCTTCGCAGGATCTCGTGCCGCCGTGGCACGAACCGGCCTGGCGGCTCGACAGCGTCGTCAAGGGCACCCTCGACAGGCTCTCCTTCGAGCCATACCCCGATGTGCTCGAACCGTTGCTGCCGCGCGAGGTCCGGATCGCCACCCGGGCGGCCGGGACGAACTTCCGCGACGTGCTCAACGTGCTCGGCATGTACCCGGGTGACGCCGGCCGGATCGGTTACGAGGCCGCCGGAGTCATCACCGACGTCGGGTCCGAAGTGGACGATCTGGCGCCGGGCGACCGGGTGATGGGCCTGGTACACGGCGGGTTCGGCCCGCTCACCTTCGCCGATCGGGACCTGGTGGCCAAGATGCCCGAGGGTTGGACGTTCGAAGAGGCCGCGTCGGTGCCGCTGGTGTTCCTCACCGCTTACTACGCGCTGACCGACCTCGGCGCGCTGAAGCAGGGCGAGTCGGTGCTCATCCACGCCGCGGCCGGCGGCGTCGGGATGGCGGCCACGCAGCTCGCCCGGCACCTCGGCGCCGAGGTGTTCGGCACCGCGAGCGAGGGCAAGTGGGACGTCCTGCGCGCCGCCGGACTGGCCGACGACCACATCGCCTCGTCGCGGACGCTCGACTTCGAGGAGCGCTTCCGCGACACCACCGGTGGCAACGGCGTGGACGTGGTCCTCAACGCGCTGACAGGCGACTTCATCGACGCGTCGATGCGCCTGTTACCGCGCGGTGGACGGTTCGTGGAAATGGGGAAGACCGACGTCCGTCCGGACGGCGGCGCCGCGGGGCACCATCCCGGTGTGACTTACCAGGCGTTCGACGTGATCGACGCGGGCAACCGCCGGATCGCGCGGATATGGGAGGAGTTGATCGCCTTGTTCGACCAGGGCGCGCTCACCCCGCTGCCGATCCGGACCTGGGATCTGCGCCGGGCACCGGAGGCGCTGCGCTTCCTGTCGCAGGCCAAGCACGTCGGCAAGGTCGTGCTGACGGTGCCGCGCCGCCCGATCGGCGGCACGGTGCTCGTCACCGGCGGCACCGGCGGCCTCGGCGCGGTACTGGCCAAGCACCTGGTCACGAAGCACGGTGTCACCGACCTGGTGCTCACCAGCCGTCGCGGTCCGGACGCGCCCGGCGCGGCCGAACTGACGGCGGAGCTGACCGAGCTGGGTGCGAACGTGCGGATCGAGGCGTGCGACGCCGCCGACCGCGCCGCGCTCGCCGCCGTACTGGACCGCACGCCCGGGCTGACCGGCGTGGTGCACGCGGCCGGCGTCCTCGACGACGGCTTGCTGACCGCGCTCACCCCCGAGCGGCTCGAAAAGGTGCTGCGGCCCAAGGTGGACGCGGCGTGGAACCTGCACGAGCTCACCCGCGGCCACGACCTGACCCTGTTCGCCCTGTTCTCTTCGGCCGCCGGAGTGCTCGGTGCGCCGGGGCAGGCGAACTACGCCGCGGCGAACACCTTCCTCGACGGGCTGGCGCACCACCGCCGCGGCCTCGGCCTGCCCGCGACGTCGCTCGCCTTCGGCCTCTGGGCCGACGGCATGGGCGACTCGGCGGACGCGGACCGGATGGGCCGCGACGGGGTCGGCAGTTTCGACCCGGCCGAGGGACTGGAGCTGTTCGACCTGGCCACCGGCCTGGCCGAGCCGGTCTCGGTGCCGGTCAAGCTCGACGTCGCCGGGCTCCGCTCGATGACCGGACCGGTGCCGCCGCTGCTGCGCGGTCTCGTCCGCGGTTCGGTGCGGCGTGCCGCACCGGTGGACGCGGCGGCGCAGGCCGACGGGCTCAAGCGGCGGCTCGCCGGGCTTTCGCAGGCGGACGCCGAACTGGTTTTGCTCGGGGTGGTGCGCGGCCAGGCCGCGGCCGCGCTCGGGCATGACGGCGCGGACTCGATCGAGCCGGGCCGGGCGTTCACCGAACTCGGCTTCGACTCGCTGACCGCTGTCGAGCTGCGCAACGGGCTCGACGCGGCCACCGGGCTGCGCCTGCCCGCGACGCTGATCTTCGACTACCCGACCCCGGACGACCTCGCCAAGTTCCTTCAGTCGGAAGTGGTGCCCGCCGCCGAGGCCGCGGAAACCGGCCTGGCGTCGGGGATCGACCGGCTCGCCGCCGAGCTGTCCACAGTGGACATCGCGGCCGCGGACGGTGCCGAGGTCGAGGCGAAGCTGCGGAACCTGGTGGCCCTGTGGCAGGACCGCGTCCGGCCGTCCGGCGGCGACGCGGATCTGGAAGTGGACACCATCGACGACATGTTCGCCCTGCTGGACAACGAACTCTGACCCCGGCCCGGCGCCGCGAGGAGGACCACCGTCATGACGACCGACGAGCGGACGCTCGACTACCTCAAGCGACTGACCGCCGAACTGCGTGAGACGCGGCGCCGTCTGCGAGAAGCCGAGGAGAGCGGCTCGGAACCCCTCGCCGTGATCGGCATGGCCTGCCGGTTCCCGGGCGGGGTCACCTCGCCGGAAGGACTGTGGGACCTCGTCGACGGTGGCGGCGACGGCATGACGGGCTTCCCGGCGAACCGGGGCTGGGACACCGACGGGCTCTACCACCCGGACCCGGAACACCGGGGCACGAGCTACAGCGACCAGGGCGGATTCCTGCACGACGCCGGGGAATTCGACGCGGGCTTCTTCGGCATCTCGCCGCGGGAAGCCCTCGCGATGGACCCCCAGCAGCGGTTGCTGCTGGAGGTCACCTGGGAGACGTTCGAGCGGGCGGGGCTGGACACGGCCGCGCTGAAGGGCAGCGCCACCGGGGTGTTCGCCGGGGCCATGCGCAGTGAGTACGTCTCCGGGTTCGGCGGCGGATCCGAAGAGGTGGAAGGGTTCCTCGGCACCGGCTCGGCCAACAGCGTGCTTTCGGGCCGTCTCGCCTACACCCTCGGACTGGAGGGCCCGGCGGTCACCATCGACACGGCGTGCTCGTCTTCGCTGGTCGCGGTCCACCTCGCGGCGCACGCGCTGCGGTCGGGGGAGTGCTCGCTGGCGCTGGCCGGCGGGGTCACGGTGATGGCGACGCCGGAGACGTTCGTCGAGTTCTCGCGGCAGCGCGGCATGGCGCCGAACGGGCGCTGCAAGGCTTTCGCCGCCGGGGCCGACGGCACCGGCTGGTCCGAGGGCGCGGGCATGCTCCTGCTGGAGCGGCTGTCCGACGCCCGCCGCAACGGCCACCGGATCCTCGCCGTCATCAAGGGTTCCGCGGTCAACCAGGACGGCGCGTCCAACGGCCTCACCGCGCCCAACGGCCCGGCCCAGCAGCGCGTCATCCGTGCCGCGCTGAAGAACGCGAAGCTGACCGCCGCCGACGTCGACGCCGTCGAGGCGCACGGCACCGGCACGACCCTCGGTGACCCGATCGAGGCGCAGGCGCTGCTGGCCACCTACGGCCGTGAGCGGGAAAACCCACTGTGGCTCGGCTCGGTCAAGTCGAACATCGGGCACACCCAGGCCGCCGCGGGGGCCGCCGGGATCATCAAGATGGTCGAGGCGATGCGTCGCGGTGTGCTGCCCCGCACACTGCACGTCGACGAGGCCTCCCCGCACGTCGACTGGGCGGCCGGGGCCGTCGAACTGCTCACCGAACCGAAGCCGTGGGACACCGGCGACCGGCCGCGCCGCGCCGGGGTGTCGTCCTTCGGCATGAGCGGCACCAACGCGCACGTCATCCTGGAGCAGGCTCCCGCGAGCGAGGACGCCGAGCCGGAACGGACTCCGCCCGCGGTCCAGACGTGGCCGCTTTCGGCTCGTGGTCCCGCCGCGCTGAAGGCCGCGGCCGCGCAGCTTCTGTCCACAGTAGACACTGTTGACCCGCTCGACCTCGGCTGGTCGCTGGCCACCACGCGGACCGCGCTGGAGTCACGTGCCGCGATCGTCGGTACCCCGGAAGACCTCAAAGCGGGATTGACCGCGCTCGCCGAGGGCGAACCCGCCCCCGGTGTCGTCACCGGCGAACCGCTGCTCGGGCGGACCGCGTTCCTGTTCTCCGGGATGGGCGCCCAGCGCTGCGGCATGGGCCGCGAGCTCTACGACACCTTCCCCGCCTACCGCGCCGCCTTCGACGAGGCGTGCGCCGCACTCGACACCCACCTCGATCGCCCGCTGGCCGACGTCGTCTTCGGTGACGACCAGAAGCTGCTCGACCGGATGACCTTCGCCCAGCCCGCGATGTTCGCGCTGCAAGTGGCGCTCTTCCGGCTGCTGGAGTCGTGGGGGGTGCGGCCGGACTACGTCGTCGGGCACTCCGCCGGCGAACTGGGCGCGGCCCACGTCGCCGGGGTCTGGGACCTGGCGGGCGCCGCACGGATGATCACCGCGCGCGGCCGTCTGATGGAGGCGCAGCCGCCGGGTGGCGCGATGATCGGCATCCAGGCCACCGAGGAGGAGGTCGCGGCCGAACTGACCGACGGTCTCGCCATCGGCGCGCTCAACGCCCCCGACTCGATCGTCGTGTCCGGTGAGGAGGCCGCAGCCGAAGCGCTGGCCGCCAAATTCGCCGAACGCGGCCGCAAGGTCAAGCGGCTCAACATCTCCCACGCGTCGCACTCCGCGCGCATGGACGGCATGCTCGCCGAATTCGGCGCCATCGCCGAAGAAACCCCGCACGGGACGCCGTCGATCCCCGTGGTCTCGAACGTGACCGGTCGCCTCGCCGGACCGGACGAGGTCACCGTTCCCGGCTACTGGCCGCGGCACGTCCGGCAGCCCGTCCGGTTCGCCGACGGGATCGGCTTCCTGCGCGGTGAAGGAGTTTCCCGGTTCGTCGAGATCGGCCCGGATTCGGTGCTGGCCGGCATGGTCGCGCGGACGCTGCCGCCCGAAGGCATCCTCACCGTCCCGGTGCTGCGCAAGGACCGCCCCGAAGCGCGGACCGCGATGACCGTGCTCGCCGAACTGCACGTCCGCGGCGCTCGCGTCGACTGGACCGCGTTCCACGAGGGCACCGGTGCCCGCACGATCGATCTGCCCACGTACCCGTTCCAGCGTGAGAACTACTGGCTGCGCGGCGGTCACAGCGCGGGCGACCCGGGTGGGCTCGGTCTGGCCGACGCCGCGCATCCGCTGCTGGGCGCGGCCGTCCCGCTCGCCGACGGCGCCGGAGTCGTCTTGACCGGCCGGATCTCGCCGTCCACCCATCCCTGGCTCACCGATCACGCCGTCGCGGGCACCGTCATCGTCCCCGGCACCGCCCTGGTCGAACTCGCGCTGCGAGCCGGTGACGAAGCCGGCTGCGCGCACCTCGAAGAACTCACCCTGCGCGAGCCGATGGTCCTGGCCGGTCCTTTGGACGTCCAGGTCGTCCTGGCGGGCCCGGACGAGAGCGGCCGGCGCGCCGTCGCCGTGTACTCCCGCGCCGGTGAAGGCGCGTGGACGCTGCACGGTTCGGGCACCTTGGCCCCGCAGCCCCCGGCCGCGAACTTCGACCTGGCCGAGTGGCCGCCGCGCGACGCCGTCCCTGTGGATCTCACCGACGTCTACCCGGTGTTCGCCGCCGCCGGTCTGGAGTACGGCCCGGTCTTCCAGGGACTCAAGGCGGCTTGGCGCCTCGGCGAGGAGATCTTCGCCGAAACCGCCCTTCCGGAAGACATCGCGAAGGCCGACGTCGAGCGCTTCGGCCTCCACCCCGCGCTGCTGGACGCCGGTCTGCACGCGATCGGCCTCATGAGCGAGGAACCGGGCGGCGCCAAACTGCCGTTCCTCTGGCAGGACGTCACCCTGCACGCCACCGGCGCGTCCGCGCTGCGGCTGAAGCTCACGCCCGCCGCGTCCGGTGCGGTCACCCTGCGCGCCGCCGACGGCACCGGAGCCCCGGTCGTCACCATCGGTTCCCTGACCCTGCGCGAACTCGCCCCCGTCACCACGGCGACCCCTGGCCTCGACTCGCTGTTCCGCCTCGACTGGACCCCGGTGCCCACCCCGGCCGACCCGGCCCAGGTCGAGTGGGCGTACCACGGGCGGGTCGGCGGCGGCGTGCCGCCGGTGGTCGTGCTCCCGGTGTTCACCGACCCGGCGGGCGCCCGTATCGCCACCCGCGAGGTCCTCGCAGTCCTCCAGCAGTTCTCCACCGAAGACCGGTTCGCCGACGCGAAACTCGTCGTCGTCACCTGCGCCGCGATCGGTCCCGGTCGCGTCGATCCGGCCGCCGCCGCGGTCTGGGGCCTCGGCCGCTCCGCGCAGAGTGAACTCCCCGGCCGGGTCGTCCTCGTCGACACCGAGACCGGCGACCTGACCGACACCGAACTCGCCGCCGCGCTGGCGACCGGTGAACCCCAGCTGACCTTGCGCGACGGCAGTTTCGCAGCCCTGCGCCTCGGCCCGGTCCCCGGCACCGACGAACTCAGCCCGCCCGCCGAACCCGCGTGGCGCCTCGGCATGGCCGGTCGCGGCACCCTGGACGAACTGCGCCTCGAACCCTGCCCCCAGGCCCTGGAACCCCTTGAACCCGGGCACATCCGGGTCGTTGTCGGAGCCGCGGGGCTCAACTTCCGCGACGCGCTCAACGTCCTCGGCATGTTCGAGGGCGAGCCCGGCCCGCTCGGCAACGAAATCGCCGGTGTCGTGCTCGAAGTCGGGTCCGAAGTGGACGATCTGGTGCCCGGCGACCGGATCATGGGTGTCGCGATCGGCGGCATCGGCTCCATCACCACCGCGCAGCGTTCGATGTGTGCGCGTATTCCGGAGAACTGGACGGACGAGGAAGCCGCGTCCGTACCCCTGGTGTTCCTCACCGCCTACTTCGGCCTCAAGGAACTCGCCGGGCTGAAGGCGGGGGAGTCCGTCCTCGTCCACGCGGGCGCCGGCGGCGTCGGCATGGCGGCGATCCAGATCGCCCGCCACCTCGGCGCCGAGGTCTACAGCACCGCGAGCCCCACGAAGCAGCACGTGCTGACTGAAGCCGGACTGGATGACGGTCACATCGCCAACTCCCGCACTCTCGACTTCGAGCAGCACTTCCTCGCCACCAGCGAAGGACGCGGCGTCGACGTCGTCCTCGACGCGCTCACCGGCGACTTCGTGGACGCCTCCCTGCGGCTGCTGCCGCGCGGCGGCCGGTTCCTGGAGATGGGCAAGGCCGGACTTCGCGACCCCGGCGAGGTCGCCGCGCAGCACCCCGGCGTCGAGTACCGGCCTTACGACCTCATCGAAGCGGGCCCCGAGCAGTTCTCCCGAATGTGGGCCGAAGTGCTGGACCTGTTCGCGAGTGGCGTCCTGAAGCCGTTGCCGCGTCACGTCTGGGACGTCCGCCGCGCGCCCGAGGCGTTCCGGTTGCTCAGCCAGGCCAAGCACATCGGCAAGGTCGTGCTCACCATCCCGCGCGGCCCGGACCCCGAGGGCACCGTCCTGATCACCGGCGGTACCGGTGGCCTCGGCGCGATGCTCGCCAAGCACCTGATCGCCGAGTACGGCGTCCGGCACCTGCTCCTGACCAGCCGCCGCGGCCCGGACGCCCCCGGTGCTTCCGAGCTGTCCTCCGAGTTGAAGGCTCTCGGCGCGACCGTCACGATCGCCGCGTGTGACAGCGCGGACCGCGACGCCGTCGCCGCGCTGCTGGCCGCCATCCCCGGCGAGCACCCGCTTACCGCCGTCGTCCACGCGGCCGGTGTCCTCGACGACGCCCCGATCGACGCGCTGAACCCCGAACGCCTCGACCGTGTCCTCGCCCCCAAGGCCGACGCCGCCTGGCACCTGCACGAGCTGACCGCGGATCTCCCGCTGCGCTGGTTCGTCCAGTTCTCCTCGGCCGCCGGCGTGCTCGGCAACCCCGGTCAGGGCAACTACGCCGCCGCCAACGCCTTCCTCGACGGCCTCGCCACCCGTCGTCGCGCCGAAGGTCTCGCGGCGCAGTCCGTCGCGTGGGGCCTGTGGTCCGGCGGCATGAAGGGCGAGCTCGGCGACGCGGGCGAAGAACGCATGCGCCGCAGCGGTTTCCCGCCGATCGACGCGGGAGAGGGCCTGGCGATGTTCGACCGCGCGGTCGGCCTCGATCACGCCGTCCTGCTCGGTCTCAAGTTCGACCGCGCGACCGTCCGCGGCAGCGACGCCCCGATCTCGCCGCTGATCCGCGGGCTGGTCGGTGGATCCGGCCGGGCGAAGGCCAAGACCGCCACCGCCGAGCAGGCGGGCGAACTGCGGCGCAAACTCGCCGGGCTGCCCGCCCCGGACCGCGACGAACTGCTGCTGGACCTGGTGCGCCGCGAGGTCGCGCTGGTCCTCGGTCACGCCGACGCGGCCGGGATCGCCGCGACCCGCGCCTTCAACGAAATCGGCTTCGACTCGCTCACCGCGGTCGAACTGCGCAACCGTCTCGGCGCCGCGACCGGCCTCCGGCTGCCCGCGACACTCGTCTTCGACCACCCGACACCCGACGCGCTGAAGGTCTTCCTGCGCGGCGAACTCGTCGGGGACGAGACGCCGGCCCCGGTCGCGATCACCCCCGTCGCGGCCGGGTCCGGTATCCACGACGATCCGATCGTCATCGTCGGGATGGGCTGCCGGTACCCGGGCGACGTCACCTCACCCGCCGAGCTCTGGCAGCTGGTCGCCGAGGGCCGCGACGGCGTCGGGGACTTCCCTGCCGACCGCGACTGGCCCCTGGACTCGCTGTTCCACCCGGACCCCGACCACCGCGGTACCACCTACGCATCCGAAGGTGCTTTCCTTTACAACGCGGGCGATTTCGACGCCGAGTTCTTCGGGATCTCGCCGCGTGAGGCGCTGGCCATGGACCCGCAGCAGCGCCAGGTCCTCGAGACCGCGTGGGAGGCGCTGGAGCGCTCCGGTATCGACCCGGGTTCTCTGCGCGGCACCAGCACCGGGGTGTTCGCCGGGGCGCTGTCCAACGACTACATCTCGCGGCTGAGCGCGATTCCCGAGCAGGTCGAAGGATTCCTCGGTACCGCGTCCTTCAGCAGCGTCGTGTCAGGCCGCGTCGCCTATGCGCTCGGGCTGGAAGGCCCGGCGGTTTCCGTCGACACCGCCTGCTCGTCTTCGCTGGTGGCGGTGCATCTGGCCGCGCAGTCGCTGCGGTCGGGGGAGTGCACGCTGGCCCTGGCGGGCGGCGTCAACGTGATGGCGTCGCCGGACATGTTCGTCGAGTTCTCGCGTCAGCGCGGACTGGCGCCGGACGGCCGCTGCAAGCCGTTCGCCGGGGCCGCCGACGGCACGAACTGGGCCGAAGGCGTCGGAATCCTGGTGCTGGAGCGGCTCTCCGACGCGCGCCGCAACGGACACCGCGTCCTCGCTGTCGTCAAGGGCTCGGCGGTCAACTCCGACGGCGCGTCCAACGGTCTTACCGCCCCCAACGGACCTTCGCAGCAGCGCGTGATCCGTTCCGCGCTGGCGAACGCCGGAGTCGAATCGTCCACTGTGGACGTCGTCGAAGCGCACGGAACGGGCACGCCGCTGGGCGACCCGATCGAGGCACAGGCGCTGCTGGCCACCTACGGCCGTGACCGCGAGCGGCCACTGCTGCTCGGTTCGGTCAAGTCCAACATCGGGCACACGCAGGCCGCCGCCGGGGTCGCCGGGATCATCAAGATGGTCGAGGCGATGAACCACGGTGTCGTCCCGGCGAGCCTGCACGTCGACGAGCCGACCCCGCACGTCGACTGGACCACCGGCGACATCGCGCTGCTCACCGAGCGGACGCCGTGGCCGGAGACCGGTGGCCCGCGCCGCGCCGGGGTGTCGTCGTTCGGCATCAGCGGCACCAACGCCCACGTCGTCCTCGAACAGGCCCCGGCCGAAGCCGAGCCGGAGCCTTCGCAGTCGCTGCCCGTGGTGCCCCTGCTGCTTTCCGGACGCACTCCGGAGGCGCTGGCCGCACAGGCTTCCCGTCTATCCACTGTGGAGCACACGGCCGACGCCGGTTTCTCGCTGGCGACCACCCGTACTCACCACGCGCACCGCGCGGTCGTCGTCGGCGAGCCCGGCGCCGGACTGCGGACGCTGGCCTCCGGCGAACCCGCGCCCGGGCGCCTCGCGTTCCTGTTCACCGGCCAGGGCTCGCAGCGCGCCGGAATGGGACGCGGTCTCCACGCCGCTTTCCCCGCGTTCGCCAAGGCCTACGACGAGGTCGCCGCGCTGCTCCCGCTCGATGGCGACCTGAGCCGGACCGGCACCGCCCAGCCCGCGATCTTCGCCCTCGAAGTCGCGCTCTACCGGCTCTTCGAGTCGTGGGGTGTGCGGCCCGCGTTCGTCGCCGGGCACTCGATCGGCGAGATCGCCGCCGCGCACATCGCGGGTGTGTTCTCGCTGGAAGACGCGGCGAAACTGATCGAAGCGCGCGGCAGGCTGATGGAGGCGCTGCCCGAAGGCGGCGTGATGGTCGCCGTGCAGGCGACCGAAGACGAGGTCGCCGAGTTCGACGGTGTCGCCGTCGCGGCGGTCAACGGCCCGGACGCTATCGTGCTCTCGGGCGCCGAGGAACCGGTGCTCGCCGCCGCGTCGGCGCTCGAAGCCCGTGGCCGCAAGGTGAAGCGGCTCGACGTCTCCCACGCGTTCCACTCGCCGCTGATGGACCCGATGCTCGACGACTTCGCCGCCGTGGTGCGGGGACTGTCGTTCTCGCAACCGCGGATCCCGATCGTGTCGACCGTCGCCGAGCGGGCTGATCTGACCGACCCCGCGTACTGGGTGCGGCACGTGCGGGAACCGGTCCGGTTCGCCGACGCGCTGACCGCCCTTTCGGCCGAAAACGTGACCACCTTCCTCGAAATCGGCCCGGCGGCGGTGCTTTCGGCGCTGGCCGCGGGGTCCGGCGAGGCGATCCCGGCCCTGCGCGACGAGAAGGACGAGCCGGAGACCGCGGTCACCGCGCTGGCCCGCCTGCACGTCCGCGGGATCGACGTCGACTGGCCCGCGTTCTTCGCCCCCGCGAAGCCGCGCGTGATCGACCTGCCGACCTACGCCTTCCAGCACGAGCGGTACTGGCTGCGCGAGCCCGCCATGGCGCGTGTCGCCGGCGGCCTGCGCCATCCGGTCCTGGCCTCCGCCGTGACCTCGGCCGACGACGGTTCGGTCCTGTGCACCGGCGTTCTGCCCGCCGAACCCTCGGACACGCTGCTCGTCGAACTGGCGATCCGCGCCGGTGACGAGGTCGGCGCGGGCACTCTCGCCGAATTCGCCGTCGAGGCGCCGCTGTCCGGGGACCGCGAGGTCCAGGTCTCCGTCGGCGCCGAGAACGACGGCCGCCGCCCGGTCTCGGTCCACACTCGGACCGGCGCGGGCTGGCAGCGGCACGGCACCGGATTCCTGGTCACCACCCCGGCTCCGGCGCCGCAGGCCCCGGAAGACACCCTGACCGAGCTGACCCTGCCGGACGACAGCGCCCAGCTGTACGGCCTGCACCCGAGCCTGCTCGACCCGGTCCTGGCCGAACGCGGCTGGCCGGTCGCCTGGCGGAACGTGACCCTGCACGCCACCGGTGCCACCACCGTCCGGGCGCATCTGAGCCCGGCGGGGGAACTGGCGGTGTTCGACCTCGCGGGAGCCCCGGTGCTGTCAGCCGAGGTGACCTTCGGCGAGCGCCCGGCCGCCGTGACGGAGCCGAGCGAGTCGCTCCACCAGATCGTCTGGTCGCCGGTTCCGGTGGGCGACGGCGAAACGTCGTGGGCCCGTCTTGAGGACGTCGGCGCTGAGCCGCCCGAAGCAGTCGTCCTGGAACTCGCCGAACCCGCGGGTGACGTGGCCGACGCGGCACGGACGGCGACCGCGACCGTTCTCGCCGCGCTGCAGGAGTCCCAAGCCGCCCGCCTGGTCGTGCTGACCGCCGGTGCCGTCGCACTGTCCGAAGAGGACGGTGCGGATCCGGCCGCCGCCGCGGTCTGGGGCCTGGTGCGCGCGGCGCAGTCGGAGAACCCGGGCCGGTTCGTCCTCGTGGACGGCGATGGCGACACGACGACGCTCGGCAAGGCACTGGCCACCGGCGAAGACCAGCTGCTGCTGCGTGAAGGCAAGCTGTACGCGCCGAAGTTGACGCTGGTCCGCTCTCAAGCCGCAGAGACCCCGACCTTGGCCGGGGGAGCGGTGCTCGTCACCGGCGGTACCGGTGGACTCGGTGCCCACCTCGCCCGGCACCTGGTCCAGGCGCACGGCGTCCAGGAACTGGTTCTCACCAGCCGACGCGGCCCGGACGCCCCTGGCGCGACCGAGCTGTCCGACGAGTTGAAGGCTTTCGGTGCGAACGTCCGCGTCGAAGCGTGCGACGTCGCCGACCGTGCCGCTGTCGAAGGCCTCTTGGCCGGGATCCCCCGGCTGAGCGGGATCGTGCACGCCGCGGGTGTCCTCGACGACGGTCTCGTCGGCGCGCTCACTCCGGAACGGCTCGCGACGGTGTTCGGCCCGAAGGCCGCCGCCGCTTGGCATCTGCACGAACTGACCAAGGGCCACGAGCTCGCGGCGTTCGTCCTGTTCTCCTCGGCCGCCGGGGTCCTCGGCAACGCCGGACAGGGTAACTACGCCGCCGCCAACGCCTTCCTCGACGGTCTCGCCGTGCACCGCCGCGCGCTCGGCCTGCCCGCCCGGTCACTGGCCTGGGGCCGTTGGGCCGACGGCATGGGCGGCGCGCTGGGCACCCAAGCCGGGCAACGCTTGAGCCGCAACGGTTTCCCGGCGCTGAGCACGGACGAAGGCCTGGCGTTGTTCGACGCGGCGCTGGCTGCGGACGTGGCCGCGTCGGTCCCGGTCAAACTCGATCGAGACGGTCTCGCCGCGGCCGGACAGCTCCCGCCGGTCCTGCGCGACCTGGTCCCCGCGGTCCGCCGCACCGCCGCGGCCGCCGACGCCGGCGCACTGCGGGTCAGGCTCGCCGGACTGGCCGAATCCGACCAGGAACGCGCGCTGCTCGACCTGGTGCGCGGACAGGCCGCGGCGGTACTCGGACACGCCGGGGCGGCCGCGATCGCCCCCGGCCGCGGCTTCCTCGACCTCGGGTTCGACTCGCTCACCGCGGTCGAGTTCCGGACCGCGCTGGCCGCCGCGACCGGCCTCACCCTGCCCACGACGGTCGTCTTCGACTACCCGGCGCCGGACGCGCTGGCCAAGTACCTCCAGACCGAACTCGCCCCCGAGACCGGCGCCGGTGCCGCGGTGACCGAACAGATCACCCGGCTCGAAGCCCTGCTCGACGGCGCAGACCCCGGCGACGCGGAGATCGACGGGCGGCTGAAGCGGCTGGTGGCGGCCTGGGCGGCGAAGAAGCCCGCGCACGCCACCGCCGACCTCGACGCCGCGTCCCCGGACGACCTCCTCGCGCTGATCGACGACGAGTTCGGCCCGCGCTGACATCCGCGACAGACACTCAGGAGCCGTGACCCATGCCTTCGGAAGAGCAGTACGTCGACTACCTCAAGCGGATGGCGGCCGACCTGCGGGAGAGCCGCCGTGAGCTGGCGGACGCGCGGGAGAAGGAGACCGAGCCCATCGCGATCGTCGCGATGAGCTGCCGGTTCCCCGGCGGCGTCCGCACCCCGGAACAGCTGTGGGAACTCATCGACGGCGGCGGCGACGCGATCTCGCCGTTCCCCGCCGACCGCGGCTGGGACACCGACGCGATCCACGACCTCGACCCGTCCGTCCCCGGCACCAGCTACGTCCGCGAGGGCGGCTTCCTGCACGACGCCGCGGAGTTCGACAACGAGCTGTTCGGCATCTCGCCCCGGGAGGCCGAGGCGACCGACCCGCAGCAGCGGTTGCTGCTGGAGACGGCGTGGGAGGCCGTCGAGCGGGCCGGGATCGATCCGCATTCGCTCAAGGGCAGTGCCACCGGAGTATTCGCCGGCGTCGGGTTCACCGACTACGCGTCGCGGTTGACAGCGCTGCCCGAGGAACACGAGGGCTACCTCGGCATCGGCACCTCCGGCAGCGTCGTGTCCGGCCGTGTCTCCTACGCGCTCGGCCTCGAAGGGCCGTCGGTGTCGATCGACACGGCGTGCTCGTCTTCGCTGGTCGCGGTCCACCTCGCCGCCCGCGCGCTGCGGTCGGGGGAGTGCTCGCTGGCGCTGGCCGGCGGGGTCACGGTGATGGCGACGCCGGGCGCGTTCGTCGAGTTCTCGCGGCAGCGGGGGCTCGCGCCGGACGGCCGCTGCAAACCGTTCGCGGCCGCCGCCGACGGCACGAACTGGGCCGAGGGCGCCGGGATGCTGGTGCTGGAACGCCTTTCCGACGCGCGCCGCCACGGTCACCCGGTCCTCGCGCTCGTCCGCGGCAGCGCGGTCAACTCCGACGGCGCGTCCAGTGGCCTGACCGCCCCGAACGGCCCGTCGCAGCAGCGCGTGATCCGCGCCGCGCTGGCGAACGCCGGTGTCGAGGCGTCCACTGTGGACGTCGTCGAGGCGCACGGCACCGGTACCGCGCTGGGTGACCCGATCGAGGCGCAAGCCCTGCTGGCCACCTACGGCCGGGACCGCGAAACGCCGCTGTGGCTGGGTTCGGTGAAGTCCAACATCGGCCACACGCAGGCCGCCGCCGGACTCGCCGGGATCGTCAAACTGGTCGAGGCGATGCGCCACGCCACACTGCCCGCGACTTTGCACGTCGACGCGCCGTCCCCGCACGTGGACTGGTCGGCGGGCTCGGTGGAACTGCTCGCTGAACCCCGCCCGTGGGCCGCGACGGACCGGCCGCGCCGTGCGGGTGTGTCGTCGTTCGGGATCAGCGGCACCAACGCGCACGTCATCCTCGAACAGCCGTCCGAAGAGCCCGCGGCGGACCGCGAGATCGTGGCGCCGCCGGTGGTTCCGTACGTGCTGTCGGGCGCCTCGCCCGCCGCTGTCCGCGCGCAGGCGGCCGCACTCTTGTCCACTGTGGACGAATCCGGCGCCGAGCCGGTCGACGTCGCGCTTTCCCTCGCCACCACTCGCGCCGGGATGGAGCACCGCGCGGTCATCACCGGGGCGGATCGCGCCGAGCTGGCCGCCGGTCTCCGCGCCCTCGCGGGCGGCGAAGCGGGCACGATCACCGGCAGCGACACCGCCGGACGGCTGGCCGTGCTGTTCACCGGTCAGGGTTCGCAGCGGCTCGGCATGGGCCGCCGTCTCCACGAGTGCTTCCCGGTGTTCGCCGAGGCCTTCGACGCGGCTTGCGCGCACCTTCCCGGCGTGCGGGACGTCGTGTTCGGCACCGACGCCGCCCGGCTCGACCGCACCGAATTCGCCCAGCCCGCCCTGTTCGCGTTCGAGGTCGCGCTCTTCCGCCTCGTCACCTCTTGGGGCGTCAGCCCGGACTTCCTCGCCGGCCACTCGGTCGGTGAGATCGCCGCCGCGCACGTCGCCGGGGTGCTTTCCCTTGAGGACGCGGCGAAGCTGGTCCTGGCCCGTGGCCGGTTGATGCAGGCGCTGCCCGAGGGCGGCGCGATGATCGCACTGGAGACGACCGAGGACGAGGTCCGCCCGTACCTGTCGGCCGACGTCGCGCTCGCGGCGGTCAACGGCCCGCGCGCGGTCGTCCTGTCCGGCGCCGAAGCCGCGACCACCGCCGTCGCCGAACGCTTCCCGGGCCGTCGCACGACCCGTCTTTCGGTGTCCCACGCCTTCCACTCGGCGCTGATGGAGCCGATGCTGGCCGAGTTCGCAGCCGTCGCGCGGACCCTGACCTACCGCGAGCCCACGATCCCGGTCGTCTCGACGCTGACCGGCGAGACCGCCGACAGGCTCACCGATCCGGAGTACTGGGCCGAGCACGTCCGCGGCACCGTCCGGTTCGCCGACGCGGTGGAAACCCTGCACGGTCAGGGCGTCACGACGTTCCTCGAACTCGGCCCGGACGCGGCTCTCACCCCGATGGGCCGTTCGGTCCTCCCCGACGGCGCAGTCTTTGCCGCGACCCAGCGCAAGGACCGCGACCAGGCCGCCACGCTCGTCGCCGCGCTGGGCCTCATCCACGCGCACGGCGCCCGCGTCGACTGGTCCGCCTACCTCGGTGGCAGCGGCGCGCGGATCGTCACGCTGCCGACGTATCCCTTCCAGCGCAAGCGTTTCTGGCTGGAAGACCCGGGCGCGGACGTGGTCGCCGCCGAGGACGGACGGTTCTGGTCGGTCGTCGAGTCCGGCGACGTCGGCGAGTTCGCCGCCGAACTGAAGCTGTCCGACGTCGAAGCGCCGCTCGGCACGGTCCTGCCCGCGTTGTCGCGCTACCGCCGCGCCCGTTCGCTGGCGGCCGAAGCGACGTCGCTGGCCTACCACGTCCGCTGGCAGCCCTTCACTCCCGCGACGACCACGGCGACCGGACGCTGGCTTCTCGTCACGTCGGCCCAGGACCACCCGTGGATCGAGACCGCTCTTGAGACCTTGTCCGGTGCCGAAGTGCGGCGGCTGGTCGTGGAGCACCCCGATCGCGTGGAGCTGCCGAACGAGTCCTTCGACGGCATCCTGTCCCTGCTGGCGCTCGACGAGACCGAGACCGACGGACTGTCGTTCGGCGCCGAAGCCACCATGGCGCTGGTCCGGGAGCTGGCCGCCCACGATCCACAAGGTCCACTGTGGACGCTCACCCGCGGCGCGGTCTCGACCGGCGCCCACGACGCGCCCGACTCACCCGCCCAGGCCCAGCTGTGGGGCTTCGGCCGCGCGGCGGCCCTGGAGAACCCGCAGGCGTGGGGCGGTCTCGTCGACGTCCCGGCCGAGCCGGGGGAGCGGACCGTCGCCCTCCTGCGCGGCGTCCTCACCGGCCCTCGTGGTGAGGACCAGGTCGCCGTCCGGGCCACCGGAGCCTTCGGCAGGCGGCTCGCCCACGCCGAACCCGCCGAGGCCGAACGGTCCTGGCAGCCGCGCGGCACCGTGCTCGTCACCGGCGGTACCGGCGGCCTCGGCGGGATCGTCGCCCGGTGGCTGGTCGAACACGGCGCCGAGCACGTCGTTCTCGTTTCACGCCAAGGAGAAACCGCGCCCGGTGCGGCCGACCTGGCAGGCGATCGGGTGACCATCGCCGCCTGCGACGTCGCTGACAAGGACGCCCTCGCGGCCGTCATCGAGCCGATCCGCGACGACCTCCGCGCGGTCTTCCACCTCGCCGGCGTCCTCGAACTCGGCCTCATCGAGTCGATGGACCGCACGCGCTACGCCGACGTCCTGCGCCCGAAGGTCGCCGGGACGCGCAACCTCGAAGAGCTGACCGAAGGCCTCGACCTCGACGCCTTCGTGCTGTTCTCCTCGATCGCCGCCTCCATCGGCAACGCGGTCCAGAGCGCTTACGGCGCCTCGAACGCGTACCTCGAAGCTGTCGCACAGCGGCGCCGCGCGAACGGCCTGCCCGCGACGTCGATCGCGTGGGGCCGTTGGGGCAAGGTCGGCATGGGTGTCGGCGCGGACCTCGACGAGATGCTCAGCGGACTCGGCGTCCCGGCCATGGCGCCGGAGACCGGTCTGGTCGCGCTCGGCCAGGCGCTGGACCGTGACGAGACCGCGCTGACCGTCGCCGAGCTGACCTGGGAGAAGTTCGCCCCGCCGTTCGCCGCGCTGCGCCCGAGCCCGCTGCTGGCCGATCTTCCCGAGGTCGTCGCCATCGCCGAGGCCGAAGCCGCGCAGGCCGCCGAGGGCGCGGAAGCCGCCGACGCGTGGCGGATCCGGCTCGCCGGACTGCCCGAGGCCGAACGCGAACGCGTCATCACCGAACTGGTCCTGACCCACACCGCAGCCGTGCTCGGGCACACCGACGGTGTCCCGGCCGGGCAGCAGTTCACCAAACTGGGCATCGATTCGCTCACCGCCATCGAACTGCGCGGCCGGATCAACACCGAGACCGGGCTCGCGCTCCCGCCGACGATGGTGTTCGACCACGCGACCCCGGCCGCGCTCGCCGCCCACCTGCTGGCCGCGCTCACCCCGGCCGTGCGGGAGACGCGGACCGTCGTCACCGGACCGGCCGCCGCGGGCCAGGACGTCGCCGTCGTCGGCCTCTCCTGCCGCTTCGCCGGCGGCAGCGACACCCCGGAGAAGTTCTGGCAGAACCTCGTCCAGGGCAAGGATCTGGTCCGCGAGGTCCCGCCGGACCGCTGGACCGCCGCCGACTACTACGACCCCGACCGCACCTCGCCGGGCAAGGCGTACACGCAGCAGGGCGCGTTCGTCGACGACATCGCCGGTTGGGACGCGGCGTTCTTCGGCCTCTCGCCGCAGGAAGCACGGCGGCTCGACCCGACCTTCCGGCTGCTCATGGAGCTGGTGTGGGAAGGCATCGAGGACGCCGGGCTCACCGCCGACGAACTGCGCGGCAGCCGCACCGGCGTGTTCGCCGGGCTGATCGACACCATGCAGTACAGCATGCGGCAGCTCGAAGCCGACGGCATGGACGCGGCCGACGACCCCTACTTCGGCCTCGGCAGCTCGCTTTCCGCCGCCGCCGGGCGTATCGCGCATCTGCTCGACCTGCGCGGGCCCTGCCTGACCGTGGACACCGCCTGCTCGTCGGCGCTGAGCGCGGCGCATCTGGCCGTGCAGAGCCTCCGACGCGGAGAATGCGACATCGCGATCGTCGGCGCCGCGTCGGCGATGATCAACCCGGACGTCTTCATCCAGTCCTGCAAGATGAGCATGCTCGCCGTCGACGGCCGTACCAAGACCTTCGACGAGAGCGCCGACGGCTACGTCATCGGCGAGGGGGGCGGTGTCGTCGTGCTCCGCCGGGCGGGCGAGGTCGGCCCTGGCAGGCGGACCCGCGCGGTCATCCGCGGCACCGCGACCAACCAGGACGGCCGCAGCAACGGGCTCACCGCACCCAACCGCGCGGCGCAGAACGCGGTCATCCGCGCGGCGCTCGCCGACGCTCGCGTCACCCCCGACGAGATCGGCTTCGTCGAGGCGCACGGCTCCGGCACGCAGCTCGGCGACGCGATCGAGTTCACCGCGCTCGGCGAGATCTTCGGCGAGCGGAACGCGCCGGAGCCGCTCTACGTCGGCGCGGTCAAGACGAACGTCGGCCACACGCTCGCCGCGGCCGGTATGGCCGGGCTGATCAAAACCGTGCTGTCGCTGGAAAACGGCACCCTGCCGGGCAACCTGCACATGAGCACGCCGAACTCGGTGGTCACCGTGGACGGCACGGTGCGCCCGGTCCCCGCCGCGCGGCCGTTCCCAGCCAACCGCGACGGGATCCTGCGTGCGGGTGTCAGCTCCTTCGGCTGGTCCGGCTCGAACGTGCACTTCGTCCTCGACCAGGCCGCGCCCGCTCCGATGCCCGCCCCGGGCCCGGACTGGCAGCTGTTCACGGTTTCCGGCCAGAGCGAAGCCGGTCTGCGCGCCAACGCGGAGGCGCTGGCCGAAAACCTGACCGGAGAACTGGCTGACGTCGCCTTCACCACCCAGGCCGGGCGTAGCGCGCTCTCGCTTCGCAAGGCGGTGCTGGTGCGCGATCACACCGACGCCGTCGCAGCCCTGCGCGCGGTCACCGGCGGCGAGGTCGTCACCGACAAGCGGCGCTTCGGCCTGCTGCTGCCCGGCACCCGCCGCGCGTGGCAGGGCACCACCGACGAGCTGTACCGCACCGAACTCGCGTTCCGTGCCGCGATCGACGAATGCGCGGCTCTGCTGGACGGCCGCGTCGATCTGCTCGGCGCGCTCTACGGCATGGCCCAGGCCGACGAACGGGCCGTGGTCTTCGCCGTCGAGTACGCCTTCACCCGGCTGCTGACAGCGTGGGGTCTCGAACCGGCCGTGCTGCTCGGACGCGGGACCGGCGAATGCGTCGCCGCCGTCGCGGGCGGGCTGTTCGGCCTCGCCGAAGGCCTCGAACTCGCGCTCGGTGGACCCGTTCCGCAGGCGGGAACCCCGACGGTGCCGGTGATCTCGCCGCGCACCGGCACCGTGCTTACCGCAGCCGAGGCCGCCGACCCGGCGCACTGGAGGATCGCGGACGAGCGCTTCGAAGACGGCCTGCTGGCGCTGGCCAAGTACGCCGGTGTGCTGGTCGAAGCCGGACTCGGTGACGACGGCGCCGTGGCGGCCGGCCGCTACCTGCCGCAGACGCCGGTCGTCTCGCTGTTGCCGGAGCCGGTGCCCGGGGCCGGACGACGGGCTTGGCTGACCGCGCTCGGCGCGCTCTGGGAGCACGGCGTCCAGATCGGCTGGGCGGAGGGCGCCGGACCGGACCGCCGGTTCGTTTCCCTGCCCGGCTACCGTTTCCAGCGCACCCGGTACTGGCCGGAGGTCGCTTCTCGCGGTGGCGGCTGGTCGCTGTCGCAGATGTCCGCCGGTGAGCCGCAGCCGGAGACACCGGTCCGTGACGGGCTGGCCGCGCACACGCCGACGTGGCGCCGGGACAGCACCCGCCGGGTGCCCGCGACACCGGGTGACCTGGTCCTGTTCGCCGAGCCGGGCTCGTTCGCCGACGACTTCGCGGCCGTGGCGGAGGCCGCCGGACACCGCGTCACGGTCGCCTCCGAGATCACGCGCCAGGTGCTCGCCGGGGACGGTCCGCTCCGGATCGTGCACGCCCTCGGGCTCACCGCCAGTGGCCTCGAATCCGGCTTCTACAGCCTCTTGGAACTCGGCAAGGCCATCGGCGCCGAATGCGCCGGTCGCCGGGTCGACCTGCTCGCGCTGGGACACGGCGGCTTCGACGTCCTCGGCGGCGACGCCACCGACGCCTTCGCCCCGACCATCGCCGCGACAGCCGACGCGATCGCCGCCGAGTACCCGTCGGTCCACGCGCAGTACGCGGACTTCGACCGCACCGGCGACCGCGTCACCCAAGCCACACACGAACTCGACCTGCTGGCGGCGTCCCCTGTGTCCAAATCGGACACGGTCGACGGGGTCGCCGTCGCCGCCTGGCGCGGCGGACGGCGCTGGCTGCGCGGCTTCGACGTCGTCGAGCTGCCCGAGACCGACGACGCGCTGGCCTGGAAGCCCGGCGGGACCTACCTGATCACCGGTGGGCTCGGTGTTCTCGGCCTGGCGCTGGCCAGGCGGCTCGCGCCGCTGGGCGTGAATCTCGCGCTGGCAGGCCGTTCCGAGCTGCCGCCGGAGGAAACCTGGGACGACTGGATCCGCGACCACGGCGTCGACGACCGCACGAGCGAAGTGCTGCTGGCGGTGCGGGACCTGCGTGCCCTCGGTGCCGACGTCCTGACTCTGCGCGCTGACGTCAGCGCCCCCGGCGAGGCTGCCGCGTTGCTGGCGGAAGTGCGTGGCTACTTCGGCTACCTCGACGGCGTCGTGCACGCGGCCGGGATCGCCGGTGGCGGCCTGCTGCAGAACAAGACCCGCGAGCAGGCGGCCGCGGTGCTGGCGCCGAAGATCGACGGCACCCTCGCCCTGACCGACGCGTTGCGCGTCGAACCGGTCGACCTGCTGGTCCTGTACTCCTCGACGGTGACGCTCACCGTCGGCGTCGGCGAGATCGACTACTCGGCGGCCAACGCCTTCCTCGACGGGGTCGCGTCGGCCTCGGCGGGGGGACGTGGTCCGGCGAAACAGGTCGTGTCGGTCGCGTGGGGCCCCTGGCAGCTGGACGCCTGGACGTCGTCCGGGCTCTCGGGGTCCGCCGAGGCACAGGAGGGCTCCCGCAAGTTCCGCGAGGAATTCGGCATCGGCGCCGAGGAAGGCACCGAACTGCTCTCGCGGATCGTCGCCTCCGGCGAGCCGCTGGTGACGGTGCTGCCGCTGCCGCTGACCGACGTGCTGGCCGCGCTCGCCCGGATGGGTTCGGTCGACGCGCTGGTCGGCGCCGACGCCGCGATCCCCACCGGGGAGCGGTACCCGCGGCCCGAACTGCGCACCGCGTACGTCGCCCCGCGCACCCCGGCGGAAGTGCGCGTCGCCGCCGCCTGGTGCGACTGCCTCGGCCTGGAAGAGGTCGGCGTGCACGACCCGTTCTTCGACCTCGGCGGCACTTCGCTGATCGGCCTCGTGCTGATCGGCCGCGTCGCCAAGGAGTTCGGCGTCGAACTGGCGCCGGCGAGCCTCTTCGAGAAGCCGACCATCGCCGAATTCGTCACGCTCCTCGGTGAACCCGGCGCGCCGCAGGTGGCCGCCGAACCCGCCGAAGACGTCTCCGCCCGCGGCGAACGTCGCCGCGCCCGCACCGCGAAGCTCCGCAAGCGCCCGAGCCGGACCGGAAGGTGAACCACCCCATGACCACGCGAGAACGGGACACCGGCGACGACATCGCGATCGTCGGCATGGCCGGGAACTTCCCCGGCGCCCCCGACATCGGCAAGTTCTGGGCCGACCTGTGCGCCGGCCGCGACGGCATCACCCGGATGACCCGCGCCGAACTGCTCGCCGCGGGCGTCCCCGCCGAAGTGGCCGACGATCCCGCGTTCGTCCCCGCGGCCGGTCTGCTGCCCGGGATCGACCGCTTCGACGCCGACTTCTTCGGCTACAACCGGACAGACGCCGAGCTGCTCGACCCGCAGCACCGGCTGTTCCTCGAATGCGCGTGGCACGCGCTGGAGGACGCGGGCGTCGACCCGGACCGGATCGAAGGACTGGCGGGCGTGTTCGCCGGCGGTGCCCCGAGCACCTACCTGCTGTCGAATCTGCTGTCGAACGACGTCACCGCGCTGACCGTCGGTCCGGACCAGCTGATCCTGCAGAACGAGAAGGACCTGATCGCGTCCCGGCTGTCGTACGCGCTCGACCTGACCGGCCCGTCGATCAGTGTCCAGAGCTGCAGCTCGACCGCGCTCGCCGCCGTCGCGCAGGGCTGCTCCAGCCTGCTCACCGGTGAGTCCGACCTCGTGGTCTCCGGCTCGGTTTCCGTTGTCGTGCCCCAGGAACCGGGCTACCTCTACCGCGAGGGCAGCCGGTTCGCCCCCGACGGGATCAACCGGATCCTCGACGCGGGCGCCAACGGCAAGGTCCCCGGCAACGGTCTCGGTGTCGTCGTACTGCGGCGGCTGGACGACGCGCTGGCCGACGGCGACCGGGTCTACGCGGTGATCCGCGGCTGGGCCATCCACCACGAGGGCAACCGCGCGCGGCAGGGGTTCAACCTGCCGGGCGTGCCCGGCCAGGCCGCCGTCGTCGCCGAGTCGATGGCCGCCGCCGACGTCGAACCCGCCGAGATCGACCACATCGAAGTGTCCACTTTGGGCACTCCGTTCGGCGACGTCGCCGAGATCTCGGCGCTGCAGAAGATCTTCGACGTCGACGACGTCGAGCGCATCACGCTCGGCTCGATCGACGCGAACCTCGGGCACATCAACCAGGCGGGCGGCATCGCCCGGCTGATCAAGGCCGCGCTGGCGCTGCACCACGAGAAACAGCCGCCCGCGGTCAACTTCGAGAAGCCCAACCCGCAGCTGGCCCACAGTGGTGACAAACTCGTCGTGCCGACGGAACTGACCGACTGGCCGCGTGGTGAGCGGCCCCGGCTGGCCGGGGTCAGCGCGTACGGCTTCGGCGGCACCGACGCCCACGTCGTCATCGAGGAAGCGCCGGAGGACTTCCCGGAGCGCCCCGCGGCCCGGCCGTACCAGCTGCTCGCGTGGTCCGCGCGGACTCCCGAAGCGGCCGACGCGATGACCGGCAGGCTCGCCGCCGACAGTCCTGAATGGACAGATCTCGCCGACGTCGCCTACACGCTGCACAACGGGCGGAAGGCGTTCGAGCACCGGCGGATGACGGTCGTGTCCTCTGTGGACGACGCCGCCGACGCGTTCGCGTCCGAGACCCGGGTGGTCGCCGAAGCGGACTCGAAGCCGAGGAAGGCGGGCTTCCTGCTCGCCGGGGTCGGCGAGCAGTACCGCGGCATGGCCGGTGGCCTCTACGAAAGCGAGCCGGAGTTCAGGGCCGCCGTCGACGAATGCGCCGCGCTCTTCAAGTCTCATCTCGGCACGGACCCGACGGCGAGCTTGCACGGCGCTCGCGGTTCCGACGGCGGGGATCTGGCCCGGTTGCTGGGCCGCGCGACCGATGCCGAGGACGCGTCGCCGTCCATCACCCAGCCCGCCGTGTTCACCCTCGGCTACGCGCTCGGCCGCCTCCTGCGCGTCTGGGGTCTCCAGCCCTCCGTGCTCGCCGGGTACAGCGTCGGCGAGTTCGCCGCCGCGACGCTCGCGGGCGCCCTGACGCTCGAAGAAGCCACCGCGCTGGTGGCCACCCGCGCGAAGCTGATCGAGAAGCTGCCCGAAGGCACGATGGCCGCGATCCCGCTGGGCGCCGCCGAACTCACCGCGCTGGTGGGCGACGTGACCGCGTTCGGCGTCGACGTCGCCGCGCTGAACGGGCCGCGGATGATCGTGGTGTCCGGCTCGGGCGACGGCGTCGAGAAGCTGGCCGCCGCGCTCGCCGAACACGGCGTCCCGGCCCGGCCGCTGCGCACGACCCACGCCTTCCACTCGCGTGCCCTGCGCCCCGCCGCCGCCGAACTGACCGCTTGGGCACGGAAGAACCTCACCCCGCGCGAGCCCGAAGTGCCCTACCTGTCGAACGTCACCGGCGCGCCGATCACCGCGAAGCAGCTCAACGATCCCGGGTACTGGGCCGAGCACATGTGCCGTCCCGTGCGGTTCGCCGCGATGATCGAGCATCTTGCCAGTACTTCCCCGGATACCGTGTTGCTGGAGCTGGGAGCCGGGCAATCGCTCGGCTCGATGTTCCGCGGTCACCCCGATTTCCCGCAGACCTCGTGGCCGCTGCTGGTACCCACCCTGCCCGGCGAGGCCGACCCCCGCCAGGACACGGCCGTGCTCACCGAAGCGCTCGGCCGGGCCTGGCTCTCCGGGGCGGACATCGACTGGCGGGCCTATCACGACGGCCGTGACCCGCGGAAGACCACGTTGCCCGGTTATCCGTTCCAGCGCGACCGCTACTGGATCGAGCCGACCCAGGCCGCCGCCGACATCGCGCTCGGCGCCCGGTCCGCCCGGCCGGTCTACCTGATCGAAGGCGAACTGGACGTCACCGCCCGGGATCTGGCCGCCCGGCTGGGCGCCGAACTGGGCGCGACCGTCGTGTTCGCCGAAGAGCACCCCGGCGGCGCCGACGCGGTGCGGACCGCCCACGGCCGGCTCGACGGCGTGCTGGACCTGACCACGAGCAACGCAGCCAAGGAGGAACGATGACCCTCGTCGGAGTCGTCGGCGCCGGTGTGATGGGCACCGGGGTCGCGCAGAATCTCGCCACCAGCGGCCACGAGGCCGTACTCGTCGACGTCGACCCGGGCAAGCTGGCCGACGCCCGCGACCGGATCGAACTCGAATGCCGGATGAGCCGCATGCTCGGCGGTCCGGAGATCGACGCGGCCGCGGTGCTCGGCCGGATCACCTTCGGCACCGAACTCGCACTCCTCGCCGAGGCCGAGGTGGTGATCGAGAACATCACCGAGAACTGGGACCTGAAGTCCCGCCTCTACCCGAAACTCGACGAGGCCTGCAAAGCCGACACGGTGTTCGTCGTCAACACCTCCGCCATCCCGATCACCAAGGTAGCCGCGCTCACCCAGCGCCAGGACAAGGTGATGGGCGTCCACTTCATGAACCCCGTGCCGATGAAGGCCTCCTGCGAGTTCATTCCCGGCTACCACACCAGCGAGTCCACCAAGGACATCGTCCGCGAGCTGCTGCTGTCGATGGGGAAGAAGCCGATCCCGGTCAACGACGCCTCCGGGTTCGTCTCCAACCGCGTGCTCATGCTCACCGTCAACGAGGCCGCTTTCCTCGTCCACGAAGGAGTCGCGGACGCGGAGACGGTCGACGAGGTGTTCCGCGGCTGCTTCGGGCATCCGATGGGCCCGCTCGAGACCGCCGACCTGATCGGCGTCGACACGATCCTGTACAGCGTCGAGGTGCTCTACGACGAGTTCAACGACAGCAAGTACCGGCCCTGCCCGCTGCTCAAGCAGATGACCGCGGCCGGACTGCACGGCCGCAAGAGCGGCAAGGGTTTCTACAACTACAGCGGCTGACCACCTCCCTTTGACAAGAAAGGCATCCACCATGTCGCAGGACGTCCGCGGCGAGATCCGCGCCTTCATCGGGGCGAAGTTCCCCAGCCTGTCGTTCACCGACGAACAGGACATCTTCGCACTGGGTTTCGTGAACTCGCTGTTCGCGATGGAGCTGGTCATGTTCATCGAGAAGGCGTTCGCCACGCGGATCCCCAACGAAGAACTGAAGCTGGACAACTTCCGCGCCGTCACGCGGATGACCGAGCTGGTCGAGCGGCGCACCGCCGCGGCCGCGCACTGAACGGGGAGAAAGACGTGAGGGCGAGGACACGGCCCGAAACGCCGGAAGTCGAGGTGGTCGGGCGTTTCGTCGACGAGGAGGTCTGCCCGCACGCGGACGCGTGGGACCGGGCGGAGAACATCCCCGGTGACGTGCTGCGGCGGGTCGGGGAACTGGGCCTGTGGGCCCCGTTCCTGCCCGTCGAGGCGGGCGGCGCCGGGCTGGACATGGTCACCCTCGGGCGGCTGCACGAGGAGGTCGGCCGCGGCTGTTCGTCGCTGCGGAGCCTGCTCACCGTGCACACCATGGTGACCGCGACCGTGCAGCGCTGGGGCGACGACGAGCAGCGCGAGCGCTGGCTGCCCGTACTGTCCGAAGGCGCCACGCTGGGCGCTTTCTGCTTGACGGAACCGGATTTCAGCGGCAGCGACTCGACGGCCGCGGGGACCGTGGCGGCCGCCGAGAACGGCGTCTGGACGCTGCGGGGGCGCAAGACCTGGATCACCGGCGGCCAGGTCGCCGGGCTGCTGCTGGTGTTTGCCGGCACGGCCACCGGGATGAGCGCGTTCCTGGTCCCGTCGGACCATCCGGGAGTCCGCGTGACCCCGGTCCGGCACATGCTCGGCACCACGGCGAGCATGCTGGCGACCATCGAGTTCGACGACGTCCGGCTCGACCCGTCCGCGCTGGTCGGCCCGCCGGGCTGGGCCGCGGGCACGGTGATGACCGGCGCGCTCGACCTCGGGCGCTACAGCGTGGCGTGCGGTTCGGTCGGGATCGTGCGGGCGGCGCTGGCCGCGTCGGCCGCCTACACGTCGGCGCGTTCGGCGGGCGGCGGGCTGCTGCGGGATCTGCCGCAGATCCGCGCCAAGATCAGCGAAATGGTCACCGCGCGCGACGCCGCTCGCCTGCTGTGCGAGAAGGCGGGACGGCTCAAGGACGCGGGCGACCCGGCGACCATCATGGCGACCTGGGTGGCCAAGTACTTCGCGTCCACGGCCGCGGCCAAGGCGGCTTCGGACGCGGTCCAGATCCACGGCGCGAACGGCTGCGGCCCCGACTACCCGGTGGCCCGGCTGTACCGCGACGCGAAAGTCATGGAGATCATCGAGGGCAGCACCCAGATCCAGGAGCTGACCATCGCGGACGAGGCCTACCGGGAGGTGTCGGGATGACCGAGATCTTGGAGAAACCCCAGCGGGGCCGCATCAAATGCGTGGTGTGGGACCTGGACAACACGGTGTGGGACGGGACCCTGCTCGAAGACGGCGAGGTCACCGTGCGCCCCGAAGTGGTCGCGGAGATCCAGCGGCTCGACGAACTGGGCGTGCTGCATTCGGTGGCCAGCCGCAACGACCACGAAGCGGCGATGGCGCGGCTGAAGGCGGCCGGGCTCGACGAGTACTTCCTGTACCCGCAGATCAGCTGGAACCCCAAATCCGGCTCGGTGGAAAGGATCGCGAAGGCGCTCAACATCGGCCTCGACGCGATCGCCTTCGTCGACGACCAGCCCTTCGAACTGGAGGAGGTCGCGCACGCGCTGCCGTCGGTCAAGACCGTCGACGTCGCGGACCTGGGGGAGACCCTGGCGTCGGAGGAGTTCCGGCCCAAGTTCGTCACCGACGAGTCGAAGGTGCGCCGCGAGCTCTACCGCGCGGCCGCCGTACGTGAGCAGATCGAGCACGACCACGAAGGCACCAGTGAGGAATTCCTGTCCACTTTGGACATGAAGTTCACGATCGCCCGTGCCCAGCGGGAAGATCTGCAGCGGGCCGAGGAACTGACCGTCCGCACCAACCAGCTCAACTCGACCGGCCGCACCTACTCCTACGAAGAACTGGACGAGCTGCGGACCTCGCCCGACCACGTGCTGCTCGTCGCGTCCCTTTCGGACAAGTACGGTGGTTACGGCAAGATCGGCCTCGCGCTGGCCGAACGCGGCGCGGAGGCCTGGCATCTGCGGATGATGCTGATGTCGTGCCGCGTGATGTCGCGCGGGGTCGGCACGGTCCTGCTCAACCACATCATGGGGCTGGCGAAGGAAGACGGCGCGAAGCTGCGCGCGGACTTCGTCGAGACCGGCCGGAACAGGGTCATGTACGTGACCTACGCGTTCGCGGGTTTCTCCGAGATCTCACGGGACGGCGACAGGCTCGTCCTGGAGTCCGACCTGAGCACGATCCAGCCACCGCCGCCCTATCTGACGATGGAGCTGCGATGACCGCACCGATCACGGCGCGGTCCTGGCTGCCCGGCGGGGTCCCGCCGGGCGGGGTGACCAAGCTGTTCTGTTTCCCGCACGCCGGCGCGAGCGCGGCGGTCTACCGGGAATGGGTCCTCGCGGCGGGCGACGACCTGGTCGTCCTGCCGGTCCAGCTGCCCGGCAGGGCCGAACGCGGTCGTGAGACACCGCACGAAGACGTCGAAAACCTTGTCGAGGCAGCGATCAACGGCCTTGGCGACGCGCTGACCGGGGACTTCGCGTTCTTCGGCCACAGCGTCGGCGCCCTGACCGCGTACCTGCTCACCCGCCGGCTCGCCGAGCGCGGGGCCACGCTGCCGAAGCACCTGTTCGTGTCGGGGAGGGCGGCGCCTCAGCTGCCCGACACCCGGCTCCAGCTGCGGGCGTTGCCCGACGAACGGCTCGCCGCCGAACTGCACGCTCTCGGCGGTCTGCCGGACGTCCTGCGGCGCGAACGGGAACTGCTCGCGATGTTCCTGCCGATGATGCGGGCCGATCTGGCGGTCAACGAGACGTACCGGCACGTGCCGGGGGAGCCGCTGCCGGTACCGCTGACCGTGTTCGGCGGCGACCGCGACCCGCGGGCCGATCTGGACGAACTGGCGGCCTGGCTCGAACTCGCCGCCGACTCGACGATGGTCACCTATCCGGGCGGGCACTTCTACCTCGAACAGCGCGTACCGGAGCTGCTGGGTGTGATCCACCGGAAGCTGGGCCGATGACGACGCAGTGGTTCCCGGCCTGGAAACAGCCTTCGGGCGCGCTGGGCGAACGACTCCGCCCCGGCCACGCGCACGTGTGGCGGATCCCCCTCGCGCGGGTGCTCGCCCCGGGCTCGGCCGAGGCCTACGGCCTGCTCGGCGCGCTCTCCGAAGACGAGTTGCGCCGGGCGGCGGTCATCACGGTGGACGAGGAACGGGCCCGGTTCCTGGCCTCGCACGTCGCCCTGCGCGACATCCTCGCCGCCTACACGGGCATCGCGCCGACCACGCTGCGGTTCACCCGCGACGGTGACCGCCCGGCTCTGGCCGGTACGACGGGGATCGAGTTCAGCCTGTCCCGCTCCGGCACGCTGGCACTCGTCGCGGTCACCGCCGGGGTCCGGGTCGGCGTCGACGTCGAAGAGGTCCGGGAGGTCGACCACGACGGCCTCGCCGAGCGGACGCTGCGTCCGGAGGAGGCCGCCGCCGTGCGCGAGCCGCTGACCTTCTTCCGGTACTGGACCTGCAAGGAGGCCTATCTCAAGGTCGACGGCACCGGCCTGGCCGGACTGCCGGGGCCTTCCTTCACCCTCACGGGCGGTGAAGTCGAACTCGACGACCGTCCTGAATGGACGATCACGGAACTGGACGCCGGCGCCGGCCACGCGGCCGCGCTGGCCGTCCCGGCGCGCCCGGTCACCGTGCGTGCCTTCGACTGGCTCCCCGGCAGGCGGCGACCGGCCGTGGAGCACCGGAAAGGCGGAGTGAAATGAGCGACCCGAAAGCGGAGCTCGAAGCGTTCATCCAGACCACGGAGTTCAGCTGCCTCGGCGCTCGCGCGGCGTTGAAGAAGGACTCGATCGTCCACGGCCACTACCCGGTGCTGGGGGATCCGGAATCGGCGCGTGCCCACTACCGCGACTTACTCGGCTACGCCCGTGACATCCGGCCCACGTTGTCGGACAAGAGTTTTCGCACCTTCGTCTCCACCTTCGAGGAGCCTGGCGGGATCCTCGACGAGGAAGAGCACGAACGCCTGCTGTGGCGCCATCTCCAGCTCATGCACGACATCGACAGCCGGACCTACGGCCTCGACGAAGGCGCGACGTCCGACCCTGACGAGCCGAACTTCGGCTTCCACGTGGCGGGGCACTCGTTCTTCATCGTCGGAATGCACCCTGGCGCTTCCCGGGCGAGCCGCCGTTTTCCCCGGCCGGCGATCGCGTTCAACTCGCTGATGCAGTTCATGTTGCTGGGCGACAAGTTCTTCTCGATGCAGGACGCGATCCGCAAACGCGAGACGACCAACAACGGCTCGGTCAACCCGAGCTTCACCACCTACGAGTACCAGATGCCGTCCCGCCACTTCTCGGGCCGGATGACCGAAGAGGACTGGAAGTGCCCGTTCACCTCGCGGCACGAGCCCTCGTCGGTCAAGTACACCTCGGACGTGATGCAGCGCCCCACCGGCTGATCCCGGTCACGACGTCAGCCCCCGGCCGCTTCGGCGACCGGGGGCTTTCACGTGACCAGACCCGGAACTCGCGTGATCAGACCCGTAACTCGCGTGACCAGAGACGTGACTCGCGTGACCAGAGACGTGACTCGCGTGATCAGAGACGTGACTCGCGTGATCAGAGACGAAACTCGTCTGATCACGCGAGTTCTGTCTTCAATCACGCGAGTCACGTGTTCAATCACGCGAGTTCCGGGTTCAATCACGCGAGTCACGCCTTCGAGCCCGGACGGAGCCGTCAGGCGAGGGCTTCGACGCGGCGCACGGCGGGGCGGCGGAGCAGCGCGGTGCGGGTCGCGCGCGGGATCCGCTGGTAGACCAGCTCCCGCAGCGTCGCGCGGCGGAACGTGTAGCCGGCGTCGTCGTCTTCGCGCTGCAGCACCGAGAGGCTCGCGAGCCGGGACAGCGTCCCCTCGATCTCGGTGGTGTCCCGGCCGCAGACCGCGGCGACGTCCTCGGCGGTGAACGCGTCCCCGGTGAGGCTGGCCGCCTTCAGGAGGGATTTCTCGGCGGCGGGCAGGTTGTCGAGCTGCGCGGCGAGCGTCCGGCGGACCAGCGGGGGTGTCATCGCCTGGCCCAGTCCCGGAAACGGGGACGTCCTGCCGTGCACCCCCTGGGCGTACGCGTGCGCGAACCGGGGATTCCCGCCGATCCTGGTGATCAGGTCCTGCCTGCCGCGGATGAGCCGGGCGGTGCCGGGAAGGAGCTTGTCGAGCAGTTTGCCGACGGCGTCGTCGGAAAGCGGGGCGAGGCTGACCGTCGTCCCGCAGCGTTCGCCGTGTTCGGCTTCCAGCAGTCCGGGCCGGGCGGACGCGACGATGAGGACCGGCAGTCCCGCGCAGGCTTCGCCGAGCCTGTCGACGGAGTCCCGGGTCTCGAGGTCGGCGCGGTGCAGGTCGTCGGCCAGCACCACCAGCGGCCCGTAGGCGGTCAGTTCGCCGGCAGCGGTCCGAAGCGCCGCGTCGCCGCCTTCGGTGCGCAGCCGGGAGGCGGTCTGGGGGAGCAGTCCCGGGACGACGGCGAACGCTTCGGCGACGTCGGCCCCGGCGTCCAGCACCCGGATCCGGGGTTGCTCGGACAGGGTCTCGGCGAACTCGGCGAGGAGCCGGCTCTTGCCGATCCCGGGCTCGCCGAGCACCGTCACCCGATGCGGGCGGCCGCCGCGCTCGACGAAACCGAGAAGGTGGCTCAGCAGATCGAGGTCGTGCTCGCGGCCGGCGAAGCCGCCGGGATCGGCGGGCTCCGCCACCGGGTGCTGGCGGGCGGAAACGGCGTGCCACCAGCCAGGTGAGTCTTCGGACGCTTCGTGCACTACGGCGGGTTCTGAGGCTTCGCGGACCGCGTCCGACACCCGGATCCGGCCTTCGGGCGCGCGCAGCGCCGAGCGGAGACAGCGGTCCAGCACGGGGCCCGCCACCTGCCGAGGGCCGATGGCGGTGAACTCGACGAGGACGTCGCCGCTGTCGACGCCGATCTGGGTGGCGATCCCGGCCGTGTCCAGCCGGTCGAGGATCCGCAGCGCGGTCCGCGTCGCGTGGACGGCGTCGTCGTCACCGGTGCGGGGGAGGCCGAACAGGGCCAGCACGACCGGGCCCGATTCCCCGGGCAGATGGGCGCCCGCGGCCAGAGCCTCTTCCTCGACGATGGTCCGCAGCCGCGCCTGTACCTCGACGGCCTCTTCGGGGTCGTCGTCCGGGGTGGCGGCGAGGGCGACACCGATCGCGACGACCGGCTTCCGCTCGCTTTCGACGGGTTCCGTGCGGGGGAGCGCGATCACCGGGGCGGGCGTGAACGGCAGCGGTTCGATCACCGGGGCGGGCTCGGCCGCCGGCTCGGGTTCGGGCCGCGGCGCCGGTTCCGGCCGCCGGGTGAGCAGGGTTTCGTCGTGCTGGAGGATCGCGCGTTCCAGCTCGCGCAGCTCCTTGCCTGGCTCCAGGCCGAGCCCCTCGGCGAGGCTGGCCCGCGTCGCGCGGTAGACCTCGAGGGCGTCGACGTGACGGCCGCAGCGGTAGAGCGCGGTCATGAGCTGGGCGTTGAGCCGCTCGCGATTCGGGCTGGCCTCCGCCATCCCGCGCAGGTCGGTGAGCACCTCGTGGTGGTGTCCCCGGTCCAGCTCCAGCCCGAAGAGATCCTCGTGGACGGCGATCCGCTGGTCCTCCAGCGCGACCAGTTCGGGCCACACCACGCCGGTCTCGGTGAGGTCGGCGAGCACCGGGCCACGCCACAGCGCGAGCGCGTCGCGGTAGGCCGAGACGGCCCGATCGATGTCGCCGCCCGCCTGCGCCGTCCGGCCGTCGGCGGCGAACCGCCGGAAGCGGGAGACGTCGACCTGGTCGCTGTCGACACGCAGCAGGTAGCCGGGCGCGTGGGTGAGCAGCATGGCCTGCTCGGCGGCGCCGGTCCGCTGGGCCAGCGTGGCGCGCAGCCCCGAAACGGCGTTCTGCACCATCTTGCGCGCGGTGGCGGGGATCTCGTCCGCCCAGATCGCCTGCAGCAGCGTGCTGGTGGCGATGACCTCGTTGTGGCGCAACAGGAGATAGGCGAGCACGGCCCGCTGGGTCGCCCCGCGCAGCACGACCGGACGTCCGTCGTGCACGACGTTGAAGGGGCCGAGGAGATCGAAACGCACGGGGTCACCACCTTGCTTGGAACTTGCGAAGACGATCTCCACCGTGGCCCCGCACCCCGCCTCCCGACAACGCTGTGGCGCGGATACTGGCTCGGTGCCAGTGGCACCCGAGAACGATGCCAGTTACCGCCCGATGTGTTGACAGTGGACGTTCCCACTGCTAGAAGCGCGTGCCCTCCCGCATTCAGAGGACTAAACGCGCTCGCACGTCGCGGTCGATGCCTCCAATGTGGCATTGGGGACGTTGAGCGTCCCCAATGCCACATTGGAGGCATCAGCTGGGCCGAAGACCGCGCCAGACGAGAGCTCGGACCAGGCGCGTTTAGTCCTCTGGATGCGGGTCGTCAGGTGCGGTAGTCGCCGGTCAGGATCGCCGCCGCGAGTTCCACCCTGGACGTGTACCCGGTCCGGGAGAAGAGTCGGCTGAGCCTGCCTTCCACGCTCTTCTCGCTGGTTTCGAGGACGACAGCCAGCTGCCGGTTGCTGAGCCCTTCGGCGACCAGGATCGCCAGCAGCCGTTCGTTCTCGGCGGTCGTCTCCGTCCGGCCAGGTCCGGCGAAGCCGTTGTCGCGCAACAGCTTCCGCACCCGTCCGCGCCAGAACCAGGCACCGACCTCGCCGAACAGTTCGTACGCCTCGGTCCAGGACTGTTCCGGCCGGTGCCCGGCGAGGCCAGCCTGCAGGAGGGTCATCGCCGACTCGTACGGGACGTCGCGGCGTTCGCGCGCGATGGCCGCGGCGCGCCGGGCGGAGGCGGGCTCGCGGTGGACCGCCGCGCGGGCCAGATAGTGGTTCTGGTGCGCGCGGGCGGTGTCGAGCTGGGTCGCCGTGCGCGCCGCGCGTCGCACCCAGTGTTCCCCTTCGCGCTGCTTGTTCCGCGCCAACGCGGAGCGCGCCAGGTCGGCCCAGAGGTCTTCGGTGCCCAGGACGTAGCCACCCGCGTCGGCGCTGCGCGCGGCCGAGTACAGCAACGCGTCGGCGCCTTCGGTGTCACCGAGTTTGCTGAGCACGGTGAACTCGGCGTGGTCGAGCGTGTGCCGCATCCCGGAGGGACGGCTGTCGGCGGCGAGTGTCCTGGCCCGTGAGAGCCAGCCCTGCGCGCCGAGGATCCGGATCGCGCATTGTGTCAGCAGGTAGTGCAGCGGCCGCGCCGGATCGGTGCCGCCCAGCATGGTCCGGCGGGCCAGTTCCATCGCCTCGGGCCAGCCCCCGCCCAGGTAGTTCAGCGCGAACCGGTTGGCGATGGGCAGCTGTTCGGCGTTCAGCCCGGACTCGGTGATCCGCCGTCGCGCCTGCCGGAGGTCGCCCAGCTGCAACAGCATTTCCACTTCGAACCGGTACTGTTCGACCTCGTACTGCGGCAAATGCGTGGACCGCCACAGTTCCGGATGCGCCATGAGGGTGTGCAGCTGGGAGGTGTCGCCGAGCACGACGCCGCAGGCCGCGAGGAACATCGTGCCGAAGTCGGCGGTGATGTGATTGCTCCCGGTCCACACCGCGCGTTCCCGTTCGAGCAGATCGCGCGTCTCGATCCAGCGATGGTTCAGCAGCAGGGCGTACGCCCGGTTGACCACCATCAGGGCGGGGTCGTCCGGCAGCACCGGGGACGCGCCCGCGGCGATCTCGGCGAGCTCACCCAGATCACCGCGGGCGGCGAGCCCGGAGATGAACACTGTCGACAGTTCCTGCGCCTGCGCCGGTTCGAGGTGGCCGAGATGCTTGCAAAGCACCTGCCGCGCGCAGTCCCCGGCTTCGGCGGCCCGGTAGTGCAACGCCTTGGCCGAGCTCAGCATCATCAGCACGACGGTCCGCTCCGGCGGTTCGGTCACCCAGGCCAACGTGGCGTGGAGCCAGCGTTCCGCCTTGGCGCCGTCGGTGAACAGCACCCGCTCGCCGTTCTTGAGAAGCTCTTCCGACGCGCGGCGCGTGTCGACGAGTGACCCGGCCTGGGTGATCCAGTCGAGCACCAGATCCGGGTCGGAGGCGGACGCGGACCCCGACCACACGGCGTTGACCGCCTGGGCGGCCAGGCTGCGGGTGGCGTACGGCCCGATCCCGGCCAGCAGGGCGTCCCGGACGGCGGGGACCCGGAACCGGTGTCCGCCGTCCCGATCCCGCACCAGGACGCGTTCGGCGACGAGCCTGTCCAGCACCGCGCGGAGGTCGCCGTCCCGCCAGCCGAGCGCGGTCGCGGCCAGTCCGGCGGCCGAGGTGCCGAGCGGGCAGAGCACCGCCATCGTCTCGGCCACCTCGCGCACTCCGCCGGCCGCCCCGGTCACCGCGCGCAGGAGCGGATGGTCCTCGGTGGCCACCGGCTTGTCGACCCTGTCGACGCGGTAGGCGGTGCGGTCGACGATCCGCAGGGCACCGGCGGACCGGTAGCCGTGCACGAGCGCGGTCAGCGCGGCGGGGTTTCCCCGGGCCGCGGCGTGCAGTTCGGTCACCAGGCCGTCGTTCGGCATGGCCGAGACCAGTCCGGTCAGCAGCGACCGCGACTGGGCTCGCGAAAGCGGCCGGAGGAACCGCAGCTTCGCGCGTCCGCCCGCCCGTAGCCGTGCGAAGGCGCCGCGCAGCGCGGGACTCCCGGACAGGTCGTCCCCCGCGCCGATCCGCAGCGTCGCGACCACGCTGATCGGCGTCTCCGCCGAACACCGGTGCAGGAGCGGGCTCACCAGCCGGGCGGTGTGCTCGTCGAGCCACTGCGCGTCGTCGACCAGGACCACCAGCGGGGTCTGCGTGCGCAGGAGGGCGAACACGGCCGTCGCGATCTTCGCGACTGTTTCCGGGGTCGGCGTGGTCTCGCCCGCCCTGGCGAGCATGGCCAGCACCGATCGCCGCGCGGGCTCCTCCTCGGCGCGGTCCGCGCCGAGGAGGACGAGAAGCCGGAAGATCGCGCCGTAGGGGAGCGTCCGGTCGAGTTCGGCCAGCCGCAGCACCAGCACCTTGGCCGACGGGGTGAGCTCCTCGGCGAGCCTGTCGAGCACCGTGCCGCGGCCGCAGCCGGGCTCGCCCGCGAGCACCGTCAGCGGGGTCTCGCCGGGACCGGCGTCGTCCCGCAGGATCCCCACCTCCTCGATCCGGACATCGGCCCGCAGTCCCGTCCCGGCGCCCGGGTGCCTGGTGCTCATGCGCCCAGTTCACCAGGATGGAGCCCGGCTGGCCGTCACCCAACCGTATGAACCATGCCGTCGGTACCGCCTCGGTCGGCCAGTGCCCGGTAATTCGTTCCGGGTTCCGGCGGTTCTCCGGCCGTCGACAAACCGGCCGGTATGCTGAGAGTCCGCACGAGAAGGAGCCGGCCATGACACGAGCGACCACCCGGAAGGCCGAGGCGAGCGGCGAAGACCAGGCCGCCGTCCCGCGCCGTCTGCTGTCGCACGCCACGAAGCTCTTCGCCAAGAAGGGTTTCGACCGCACCTCCGTGCAGGAGATCGTCGAGGCGGCCGGGGTCACCAAGGGCGCGATGTACCACTACTTCGGCTCCAAGGACGACCTCCTCTACGAGATCTACGCCCGGGTGCTGCGCGCGCAGACCGAGCAGCTGGAAAAGGTGGCCTCGAGCGAGGCGCCGTTGAGGGAGCGGTTGCGTTCCGCTGCCTCAGACGTCGTCGTCAGCACGATCGACAACCTCGACGACAACACGATCTTCATGCAGTCCATGCACCAGCTCAGCGTGGAGAAGCAGAAGGCCGTCCGCGCGGAACGCCGCAAGTATCACGAGCGGTTCCGCACGCTGATCGAAGAAGGTCAGGAGTCCGGCGAATTCCGCGCGGACAAACCGGCCGACGTGATCGTCGACTTCTTCTTCGGCTCGGTCCACCACCTCGGGTCCTGGTACCGGCGTGGCGGCGCGCTCTCGGCCCGCCAGATCGGCGACCACTTCGCCGATCTCCTGCTGGCCTCGTTGCGACCCGAGTAACGACGGGCGCTCAGCCCGGTGGCACAGGCGCCAGGCGTTCGACGAACAGGTCGAAGCGGCGTTCGAGCACCGTGCCCACCTCCCAGTGGGCGCTGAAGGCGAGCAATCCTGTCGCCACTTCGTCGGCGGCGTCCGAAGGCCAGCCCTGGGCGGCCAGACTCGATCTCAACGCTTCGGTGTAGTCGGAATAGGTGAAGCCGGGCAGCTCCGCGACGAGCGCCGTCGTCGTCCCGCCGTGCGAGTTCAGCCCGCCGAAAGACCGTCCGCAGCCGCAGACGGAATCGGGCGAGCCCTCGCCGTCTTCGCAGCACGGGGCGATCCAGATCAGTTCGCCTTCGACGCAGAAGGAGAAGTCGTTCTCCCGCGTGCCCTGGGTCCTCGAGGTGGCCACGAGCAGTTTCATGATGACTCCCTGTTCGATCAGATGTTCGAACAGGTTTACCGGCGGGGTACGACACTTTTCGGGCCGGACCCCGCCGGGGGAGATCAGGCGGGCAGGTCGATCAGCGGCGCGAGGGCCGCTCGATGCCGCCCAGGAGTGCCCAAAGCGATCTCGTCGCTCTTCGCGCGCTTCAGGTACAGGTGCGCCGGGTGTTCCCAGGTCATGCCGATCCCGCCGTGCAGCTGGATCGCCTCTTCGGCGGCGTGGACGGCGATGAGCGAGTTCCTCGCCTGCGCCACCGCGACGGCGATCGCGATGTCCTCACCGGAAGCCAGGCAGTCGGCGGCGTAGCGCGCGGTCGCCCTGGCGTTGACCAGATCCGTGTACAGGTTCGCCAGCCGGTGCTTCAGCGACTGGAAGGATCCGACCTGGCGGCCGAACTGGTAGCGCTCCTTGAGGTAGCGCACCGTTTCGGTCAGGGTCCATTCGGCGATCCCGAGCTGTTCCGAAGCGAGCAGCCCCGCCGCGGTCAGGAGTGCCGTGTCCAGCGCGGATGTCGCCGCCGAAGCGACGGCGACGCGCTTCGCGGCCACGTTCTCCAAGGTGACGTCGGCGATGCGCCGGGTGAGGTCCAGGGAGATCGCCTCGGTGACCGTCACGCCCGCCGAAGCCGCGTCGACCGTGTAGAGGCCGGGACCGTCGGGCCCCACCGCCGGGACGACGAGCAGTTCGGCCACCGAAGCGTCGGCGACGCTGCGGACCTGGCCGTTGAGCGTGCCGTCGGCGGCCGCGGTGACCGTCGAGGGGAACTCGGCGCCGGGCGTGGTCGACAGCGGTACGGCCAGTGCGCCGATGAGCGCACCCGCGGCCAGTTTCCCGAGCTTTTCCACCACTTCCGCCTGCGACGTGTCCGCCGCCAGCAGGGCGGACGTCGCCAGGACGGCACTGCCGAGGTAGGGGACGGGGGCGACGCTGCGCCCGAGTTCCTCCATCACGACTGCGACTTCACGCGCCGACGCGCCGTGCCCGCCCAGCGCCTCCGGGACGGCGAGGCCCGCCGCGCCGAGATCGGCGGCGAGGGTGCGCCACAGCGGCAGGTCGTACGGTTCCGCCGTCTCGGTCCTGGCGATCAGGGACGCCGGTTCCGCGCGGTCCTTGAGCAGGTCGCGGACGCTGGCGCGAAGGTCCTCTTCGACCTCGGAATACAGCAGGTCGCTCATCGGGGCAGGTCCTTCCAGGCGACGTCCTTGTCGATCCGCGGCTCGGACGGCAGCCCCAGCACGCGTTCGGCGATGATGTTGCGCAGGACCTCCGAGGTGCCGCCCTCGATGGAGTTCCCCTTCGCGCGCAGATAGCGGTACCCGGCTTCGCGGCCGAGGAAGTTCACGCCGTCGGGACGCCGCATCGTCCAGTCGTCGTAGCGCAGGCCTTCGTCGCCGAGCAGTTCGATCTCCAGCCCGGACGCGGCCTGGTTCAGCTCGGAGAACGCGACCTTGACCGCGGAACCCTCCGGGCCGGGCGCGCCGGCGGCGAGTTGCTGCCGCAGCCGCGAACTCACCAGGCGCAGGCTTTCGCCCTCCACCCACAGTTTCAGCAGCTTGTCGTGCAGTTCGGTGGTCCGCAGTTCGGGCCGCTCCCGCCAGGTCTCCGTGACGACGCCGACCATGCCGCCGTCGCGCGGGAACTCGGTCCCGCCGATCGCGACCCGTTCGTTCATCAGCGTGGTCTGCGCGACCTTCCAGCCCTCGCCGACCGCGCCGAGGCGGTGCGCGTCGGGAATGCGGACCTCGCTGAGGAAGACCTCGTTGAACTCGGCCTCACCGGTGATCTGGCGCAGCGGCCGGACTTCCACGCCCGGCGCGGTCATGTCGCACAGGAAGTACGTCATACCGCGGTGCTTCGGCACGTCGGGATCGGTGCGGGTGACCAGGATCGCCCACTGCGACTTGTGCGCGCCCGACGTCCAGACCTTCTGCCCGGTGACCACCCAGTCGTCGCCGTCGCGCACCGCGCGGGTGCCCAGCGCGGCGAGGTCGGATCCGGCGCCCGGCTCGCTGAACAGCTGGCACCACACCTCCCGCTCGGTCCACAGTGGACGAAGGAAGCGCTGGTGCTGCTCGGGCGTGCCGAAGGCGAGAATGGTGGGCGCGGCCATCCCGAGGCCGATCCCGATCCGTCGTTTGTCGTTGTCCGGCGCGCCCGCCGCCGCGAGCTCCTTGTCCACGACGGACTGGAGTGAGCGCGGCGCGTTCAGGCCGCCCAGCCCCTCGGGGAAGTGGATCCACGCCAGCCCGGCGTCGAACCGCGCGTCGAGGAAGTCCTGGCGCGGCGTGCTTTCCGGCGGATACGCGGCCAGCAAGTCGGCCACGCGCCCCTTGAGTTCCTGAGGTGTCGTCACTTTGAAGCCTCTCCGCGGTACTTCTTCAGTTCACGGTGCGCCAGCGAGCGCTTGTGCACCTCGTCCGGGCCGTCGGCCAGCCGCAGCGTCCGCACCTGCGCCCACATCTCGGCGACCGGGAAGTCCTGGCTGACCCCGCCCGCGCCGAACAGCTGCACGGCCTTGTCGAGGATCCACTCGACGGTGATCGGGGTGGAGATCTTGATGGCCTGGATCTCGGTGTGCGCGCCCTGGTTGCCGACGGTGTCCATCAGCCACGCGGTCTTGAGCACCAGCAGCCGCTGCTGCTCGATCTTGACCCGCGACTCGGCGATCCAGTCCTGCACCACGCCCTGTTCGGCGATCGGCTTGCCGAACGTCTCGCGCGAAAGCGCCCGGCGGCACATCAGTTCCAGTGCGCGTTCGGCCATGCCGATGGCGCGCATGCAGTGGTGGATCCTCCCCGGTCCGAGGCGGGCCTGCGCGACGGCGAACCCGTCGCCCTCGCCGGCGATGAGGTTCTCCGACGGCACGCGGGCGTTGTCGAACACCACTTCGGCATGCCCGCCGTGGTCGCCGTCGGTGTAGCCGAACACGTGCATGCCGCGCTTCACCGTCATGCCGGGGGTGTCGCGGGGGACCAGGATCATGCTCTGCTGCTTGTGCGCGGGCGCGTCCGGATCGGTCTTGCCCATCACGATGAAGATCTTGCAGTTCGGGTTCATCGCGCCGGAGATGTACCACTTGCGGCCGTTGATGACGTACTCGTCGCCGTCACGGCGGATGCTGGTGGCGATGTTGCGCGCGTCGGAGGAGGCGACGTCGGGTTCGGTCATCGCGAACGCGGACCTGATCTCGCCGTCCAGC
The DNA here is from genome assembly GCF_055584485.1 of Amycolatopsis sp. NPDC102522. NCBI lineage: Bacteria > Bacillati > Actinomycetota > Actinomycetes > Pseudonocardiales > Pseudonocardiaceae > Amycolatopsis > Amycolatopsis sp. NPDC102522. Next base: position 356,446 of record NZ_JBVJLY010000005.1, read on the forward strand.
AACGGCTGGAGCCACTGCTTCTTCTGCTGGTCCGTGCCGAACATGGTGAGGACTTCCATGTTCCCGGTGTCCGGCGCCGCGCAGTTCAGCGCGGTCGGCGCGAGCCGGAGGCTGCGGCCGGTGATCTCGGCCAGGGGCGCGTACTGCAGGTTCGTCAGCCCCGCGCCGTGGTCACCGGGGAGGAAGAAGTTCCACAACCCGCGTTTGCGGGCCTCGGCCTTCAGTTCCTCGACGACCGGCGGCTGCGACCACTCGCTGTCGCGCTCGGCCAGCTGAGTCTCGAAGACGGCCTCGGCCGGGTAGATGTGCGAATCCATGAACTCGAGGAGTTTTCCCCGCAGTTCCTCGGTTTTCGCGTCGAAGGCGAAGTCCATCTCTATCCCTCTTCCTTGAGAGTCTCGATTCCGTGCGCGATCAGGGGGACGACGCCCGAGCCGATGCCGTCGAATCCGGCACCGACGGTCTGGCCCTTGCTGTAGCGGAGGTGGATGCCTTCCAGGATCACCGCGAGTTTGAAGAAGGCGAAGCCCACGTACCAGTTGAGGCGGGAGACGTCGCGCCCCGAACGCTCGGCGTACCGCGCGATGACCTCGTCGTTGCGCGGATAGCCCGGCGCGGAGCTGGCGTTGGACACGAACTGCAGGGACACCTTGTCGCGTTCGGCGTAGGCCACCAGCAGCGCGAGGTCGGTCAGCGGGTCGCCGAGGGTGGACATCTCCCAGTCCAGCACCGCGGTGATCCGGTCGTCCGCGTTCACCAGCACGTTGTCCAGCCGGTAATCGCCGTGGACGATCGAAGGCCTGCCCGATTCCGGTACCGACGAGGCGAGCCTGTCGTGCAGTTCGTCGACGCCGGGGAGGTCGCGGCTGCGGTTGCCGTCGAGCTGCTTCTTCCAGCGCCGCAACTGGCGTTCGAGGAAGCCCTCCGGGCGGCCGAAATCGCCCAGCCCCACCGATTCCGGATCGACCGCGTGCAGCTCGACCAGGGTGTCGACCAGTTCGTCCGCGATCGCCTTCGTCCTGGCCGGGCCCAGCGCGGCCAGTTCGGTGTCCGAGCGGAACGGCGTGCCCTCCACGAACTCCATCACGTAGAACCGCGAGCCGATGACGTCGGTGTCCTCGCACAGCAGCACCGTTTCCGGCACCGGGACGGCGGTGCCGTGCAGACCGGAGATCACCCGGAACTCGCGGCCCATGTCGTGCGCGGTCGGCAGGACGTGGCCCAGCGGCGGTCGGCGGACCACCCAGCGGGACCGGCCGTCGCCCACGACGTAGGTGAGGTTGGACCGGCCCCCTTCCACGACCTGGCCGCTCAGGCCGCCCTGGACGAGACCGGGACGGTGCTCGTCCAGGTAGGCCTTGAGCCTGGCCAGGTCGAGGCCCGGCAAGTCGGTCTGGTTCATGGTGCCTCCAGCGTCTCGCTTTCCGGTTACAGTACCGACCAGTCGGTATGTCGGGTAGTGGCGACCCGGCGAGGCGCCGGAGGTCACCTGTCAGGCGATGAGCCGGACGACCATTTCCGCGACGCACGCCGGTTTCGGCTCGCCGTCGATCTCGATCGTCCACCGGACGACGGCCTGCTTGCCACCGGCGACGTCGGTGACCTCGATCAGTTCGGCGCCCGCCCGGATCTTCGAGCCCACCTTGACCGGCTGGGGGAACCGGACCTTGTTGAGGCCGTAGTTGATGCCCATCTTGAGCCCGTTGACCCGGTAGAGCTTCCCGACGAACCCCGAAATGAGCGAAAGCGTCAGGAAACCGTGGGCGATCGGCGCCCCGAACGGGCCCTCGGCCGCCTTCTCGGCGTCGACGTGGATCCACTGGTGGTCGTCGGTGGCGTCGGCGAACAGATTCACCCGTTCCTGGGTGAGCGTCAGCCATTCGCTGTGGCCGAAGTGCTCGCCGACGGCGTTCTCGAACTCCTGCAGGGAGGCGAATTCGCGCATGGCTCAGTCCTTCGGTCCGCCGGCGACGTAGATGACCTGGCCGGAGATGAACCCGGCGCCGTCGCTCACCAGGAACGACGCGAGATTGGCGATGTCGTCGGGGGTGCCGACGCGCTGCACCGGGATCTGCGACGCGGCCGCCGCCTTGAAGTCCTCGAACGACATGCCGATCCGCTCGGCGGTCGCCGCGGTCATGTCGGTGGCGATGAAGCCTGGGGCGATGGCGTTCGCGGTGACGTTGAACTTGCCCAGTTCGATCGCGAGGGTCTTGGTGAAGCCCTGCATGCCCGCCTTCGCCGCGGAGTAGTTGACCTGCCCGCGGTTGCCCAGCGCCGAAGTGCTGGACAGGTTGACGATGCGGCCCCACTTCTCCTGCGTCTGGTACTTCTGCACCTCGCGGGTCATCAGGAACGAGCCTTTCAGGTGCACGCCCAGCACCGAGTCCCAGTCCTGTTCGGTCATCTTGAACAGCAGGTTGTCGCGGGTGATGCCGGCGTTGTTGATCAGCACTGTCGGCGCGCCGAGTTCTTCGGCCACCCGGGTCACCGCGGCCTCGACCTGCGCGGCGTCGTTGACGTCCAGGGAGACACCGACGGCCTTGCCACCTTCGGCGACGATCGCCTCGGCTCCCTGCTTGACCCCCGCCTCATCGAGGTCCAGCAGGCCGACGGCGAATCCGTCGGAAGCGAGGCGCTTGGCCACGGCCGCGCCGATGCCACGGCCTGCGCCGGTGACGATCGCTACGCGGGAGGGGTGTTCGGTCACGGGTCTGCTCCTCGTCGTCGAGTTGAAGTGACTTGAGTCTGCCGTACTGAGCGGTCGGTTTGTAGAGGCGCCGAAGGATGGCGACGCATGTGACCGTAATCACGCCATGCCCGAACGGATATTCCGGACGACCTGATCGGCCCTGACGTATAGCGCTTTGACCTGCACTTCCGAAAGCCTCGGCACACCGATACGAGTGCAAACGGAGGTGCCACATGCGCCGAAGAGCCCATGTCCTGGCCGGTCTGCTCCTGGTGACCGTGCTCGGGGTGACCAGCGCGCAAGTCGCGCAGGCCGCTCCCGGGCAGCCACCGGCGGAGAGCGCCGCGACGCCGAGTCCGCGCACCCTCACCCTGATCACCGGCGACCGGGTCACCGTGCAGGAGCGCCAAGGCGGGGCGCCCGCCCTTTCGGTGCAGCCAGGACCAGGCCGGGAACGGATGGGTTTCCAGCGCAGCCAGGACAAGAACGGCTGGTCGGTCTACCCGGCCGACGCTCTCCCTCTGGTGGCGAAGGGCGTCCTTGACGAGCGGCTCTTCCGCGTCGACAGGCTGCTCGCCGACGGCTACGACGACAGCGCGCGGGCGACCCTCCCGCTGATCGTGAAGCAGGAAGGTACGGCGGCCATCGCGGGCGCGACCGCGGTGCGGCGGCTGGACAGTGTCGGCGCGACCGCGTTCGCCCAGCCCAAGGACCGCGCGGGCGAGTTCTGGTCCGCGTTGACCGGTCCCCGCGCGACGTCGGTGCAGAAGGTGTGGCTGGACCGCAGGGTCAAGGCGAACCTCGACCACAGCGTGCCGCAGATCGGCGCGCCGCAGGCCTGGCAGAGCGGCTTCACCGGCAAGAACGTCAAGGTCGCGGTGCTGGACACCGGCGTCGACGCCGGTCACCCGGATCTGGCGGGCAAGATCGTCGCGGCCAAGGACTTCTCCGGCGGCGGGGATCCCACCGACAGGCACGGCCACGGCACCCACGTCGCCTCGACGATCCTGGGTTCCGGTGCCGCCTCCGCGGGCAGGCTGAAGGGTGTCGCACCCGACGCCGGGCTGCTCGCGGGCAAGGTGCTCGGGGACGACGGCAGCGGCGGCTGGTCGGAGATCATCAGCGGCATGGAGTGGGCGGTCGCCGAGGGCGCCAAGGCGATCAACCTGAGCCTCGGCGGCGAAGACGGTGAGGACGTTGATCCGCTGGAAGACGCGGTGAACCGGCTCACCAAGGAGCACGGCGTGCTGTTCGTGATCGCGGCGGGCAACGACGGGGAACGCGGAGCGGGCACGATCGGGTCGCCGGGCAGCGCCGACGCGGCACTCACCGTCGGCGCGGTGGACCGGGCCGACGCGCTGGCGTCGTTCTCCGGCAAGGGACCGCGGCGGGGAGACAACGCGGTCAAGCCGGAGATCACCGCACCGGGCGTGGAGATCGTCGCGGCGAAGGCGGGCGGCGGCTATCAGCCGATGTCGGGCACCTCCATGGCGACGCCGCACGTGGCGGGCGCGGCGGCGCTGCTCGCCCAGCAGCACCCCGACTGGCGGCCGGAGCAGATCAAGGCCGGGCTCACGGGCAGCGCGAAGCCGACCGAAGGGCTGACGGTCTTCCAGCAAGGAGCGGGACGGACAGACGTCGCCAAGGCGGTTCAGCAGCGTGTGAGCACCGACGTCACCACGCTGGCGTTCGGCACCGTTCCGGTGGCCGATCCGAAACCGCTCACCAGGGAGATCACGTACCGCAACAACGGTGACCAGCCCGTCGATCTCGACCTGCGGCTGGATGTCCGCGACGAGAACGGGAAACCGGCGGTCGACGGCCTGGTCACAGTGGACCGGCCGAGGATCACGGTGCCCGCAGGCGCGACCGCGACCGCGACGATCACCGTGAACCCCGCGCAGAAGTCGCGCGGTGCCTACGGCGGCACGCTGCTCGCCACCTCCGCCTCCGGTGCCGAAGTCCGCAGCCTGATCGGCGCCGACCTCCAGCGCGAGGTCTTTTCGGCCGACGTCAAGCTTTTCGACCGCAAGGGCGGCAAGGCGAGCGGCATCGTGTTCGTGACCAATTTGGACAACGGCGACGGGAAGGTGCTGTCCGCGCAGGACGGCGGCGGCCCGATCCGGCTGCCGCAGGGCCGGTATCTGTTCGTCTCGCAGATCTCCGAATCGCCGGGGATGAGCTTGGTGAGTGAGCCGGGCTTCGTGCTCGATCGCGATCGGGAAGTCGTGCTGGACGGGCGTTTGGCGAAACCCGTGACGGTGCGGACGGACCGCCGGGACGCCAGTTCGAACGGCCAGATCGTCGCCTTCTCCGAACGCGTCGCGGGCCGGGGGAGCACGAGCTATTCGTGGTACCAGCCGAGGCTTTTCCACGACGACCAGTACGCCTACGTCGCGCCGACCCGGACGGCCGTGCCCGACTTCGACTTCCTCGTCACGACCATGCTGAGCAAGCAGACCGGCGAGGGTCGTTCGGAGAACAGCCCGTACCTGTACAACCTGCAATTTCCCGGCAAGGGCCGCGTTCCCGACGTCTCCGCCTATCGCGTACGTGACCACGAACTGGCGAAGGTGAACGCGACTTACGCCGCTACGGGCAAGCAATGGGGCAACCTGCACGTGCTGCCTTCGCCCTACGACAACGAATCCGACCTCGGCGACGCCTGGTTCCTCACCGCGCAGGCTCAGCTGCCCTCGACGCGGGAAGAGTTCTACAGCACCGGGAAGATCCGCTGGCTGAAGCGGCTCTTCGTGGGTCGAGTCGCCACTAACGGAACTTGGAGCGACACCCAGGAGACGGCGGCAGGTGTCGAATACCGCGCGGGCCAGCAGTCCAAAGAGGACTGGAATCGCGCGGTCGTCGGCCCGACGCTGGCGAAGCTGACCAAGACGGTACGCGACGGGGACAGCCTCAGCCTCCTGTTCCCGCTGCTCGCGGCCCGCGGCGACCACGTCAGCCTTTCGGTGATGGAGGGCACCACCCGGCTCGTGCGAGACGGGAAGGAGATCGGTTCCGTGCCCCAGGTTCCCGGCCACCTCTGGCCGAACAACGGCCCGGTGACCTTCACCGTGCCGCCGGAAGCGGGCGACTACACGCTGACCATCGACGCGAACCGGCCGGAGGGCTCCAACGCCGAGCTGTCCGCCAACGTGGTCACGTCGTGGAAGTTCCGCTCGCAACGGTCGGCGGGCGAAAAGCCGCTGCCGCTGATGGCGCTGAGGGCCACTCCGTCGCTCGGTCCGGCCAACGACGCCTGGCGCCTGCTCCCGCTCGCCGTGCCGATCGAGGTCGAGCGCCCCGCCGGGGTGACGGGAACCGTCCGGCAGGTCACCGCCGAGGCCTCCTTCGACGGCGGCAAGACCTGGCACCGTCAGCCCGTCTTCGGGGCTGGTCAGCACCGGCAGGCTTTTGTCTTGGCGCCGCCGTTCGGCTCCTCGACCTTCGTGTCGTTGCGGCTTTCGGCGACGGATTCGGTCGGGAACTCGGTGACGCAGACGATCACGAACGCCTACCGGCTGCGGTAACCCTTCGGCCTCGTGAGTGGTGAGGACGGTTATTGAGGGGTAAGGCAAAGGTGTCGGGTCAACGAGGGCGCGAGTTGTCACTCAGGGTGAGGAGTGTGTGGAAATAGGGACGCTCAACGTCCCCATTTCCACACACCCTCCCTGTCCGACCGTCGTGACCGGTCCGATCACGCGGGACTGTGTGGATTTCTGGTCATCCAACGCACCAAAATCCACACAGTCGACGCCACAGGCCCGGTGTCGCGCAGAGTCACCGACACCGTCCACAAACACGCCAGGTTTGCCTTACCCCTCAATAGAACCGTCCTCACCACTCACGAGACTGGATCGCCACATACGCCCCACGCGCACCAGGAGTCACAGTGGCTGCGCGTGAAGGCGGCTCAGCCGAGAAAACCCGACCTTCACACCTTCCCAAGTACATGAAGGACCCCTTCACTGCGCCTAGCGCAATGAAGGGGTCCTTCATGTACTTCAAGCGGGCAAGGGACTCGGAACCAAGGAGCGTAGTTGCGGCTATTTCGCCTGTCTGCCCGCCAGGAGGATGAACTGACTAGTTGCTGGAATTGTGGGTTCGTTCCATTCGTTCGGCTAGGCGGGAAGGCATGACGAAATGGTCGTTCGAATAGTTGTGTGGAATCCGGTCGTAGGGTTTCTCGCTTCCGGCGGAGGCGAACAGCATCAAATTGCAGATTCTGGCGCCGGGATGCAGGAGAACGGCATGGCGCAGATGATTGACGATTTCCAGGGTCAGGACGGCGCCGTTGCTGCTGCCGAAGCCGGGGCTGACCTGGCCGCAGAGAACCACGCTGATGCCGAGGCGAGCGTAATCGCTGGTGCCGTCGACGAGCCCGGCCAGCCGGTTCGAGAGCCCGATGCGTTCCAGGGTCGGAGCGAGGACGACCTCGCCGGGTTCCACCCGTAACCGGCCTTGGCCATCCAGTTCCTTCGGCACGAGGTCCGGGTACGTGGCCTGGTCGGCGATGTCGACGGGGCCGGTGGACACCAGGCTGAAGGCCTCGTCGCCCAGCCGCAGGCTGATCGCGGCAGGACGGATCAGCGTGCCGTCGAAAGGCAGGACGGAAAGATCGCCGTCGTTCCGGGCCTTCCTGATCTCCCAGTCGGTGAGGACACCGCGTTCGATTCGCCGATCTCCGAAATCGAGCTCCGAGAGCGGGTTCGAAGGGACGGGCTGGACCGTGGTCATGACGAAACCCGCTTGTCGAACGCGGCGACGACGGACTTGACGAGAACGCGGAAGTCCTCTTCGGTCAATTCGCCGTTGGGCTGGTCGTCGGTTTGACCGGGCAGGCAATAGACAACGGTTTTCGCCGAGAGGTGAGGCCCCTGCACGACGAGGGTCGCGGTGAGGCTCGCGTCGATCGGCCGGACGGTGTGCACGATCTCGGTATCGCAAGAGTAGACCTGCCCGCGTCGGACGCGCGGTGCTCGCAGCCTCTCGAGGTGAGCTTGCCCGTCGCGCCGCAGCGCCGCGGGGTCGGCCGGATCGACCCCGTACCAGTACCTCGTATGAAGCTCTCCGCCTTCGCTGGTCTCGCCGTACTCGACCATGTCCATGCCTTCGCCCGCGATGATGGTCGAAGCGAATTCCCAGCGATGGCTGTGCGGATTGGACTCGCCGCAGGACGGTTCGACGGCTTCCGGCCAGACATGAAGCCGGATCCGGAACTCGGCCGACGAGTGCAGCACCATTTTGGCGAACCCGTTGGGGTGCCAATAAGAGCGCTTCGCCGCTCCACGTACGGATTCCTCGTTCTGGAGGATGTCTTCCAGCCAGGAAAGGAAGGTGCCGGGGTCGTCTTGGACCCGGTGTGCCGCGCCGCGGAGCCAAGGCAGGTCCACGACGCCGTCGCCGGGCCGCGAATCCGTGATGCCACGGAGAAACGCGTGCGTACCGGAGGAATCGGCTGGTGTGGACGAGAAGGGGGTGTTGGTCATGGAGCCGTTCCTGGAGGGCTGAGCGGGGGCGCGGCCACGGCGAGCGCGGCCGTTCGGAGGGCTGTGACGGCGTCTAGCGTCTGCCAGATGGGTAGGTCGCCACTTCCCCACGCCCACAGCCCCTGATCGGCGTCGTAGCGCTCCCAAAGGGTTCCGAGCGCCCGGTTGAGCCGGGGGAGTGGCAGGAAGGGGGCGACGGCCAGCGCTTGGACGACCCAGGCGGAGGTGAAGTGCCGGATGATGATCCGGGCGGTCCCGTCACCGTCGGGGCGAGGCCTCTCGAGGTCCTCTGCCACGGCGTCGTCCGGATGAGTCCGATCGATGAGCCATTGTGTGGCTTCGTCGGCCGCCTCCAGGACGTCGTTGCGATCATCGCGGTTTCGCAGTACGTCGCGGAGCACGACCACTGCCCGGGCGGTGTGCGCCACGGATGGCTCCGGTGCCACGAGTCCCGCTTCGTTCTTCTCCGGCCACAGCCGGACGCCGTCGAACTCGAGCCGGGTGGCCAGCAGATAGTCGATGAGCCTGTCGGTCAGCTCGGCGTCGGGCCGCATGCGCACCGCTGTCTGCAGAGTCGTCGCCAGCAGGTAAGGGCGAGTCCTGCTGAACGGGTCCAGCGAGTGTTCCAGCAGTTCCAAACCGTCGTCGACCGAGAGCGTGGTGTCCGCACGGAACAACGCGTCCAGGACGGCCGCGGTGGTCTCCGGCCATTTGCCTTCCGGACGGCCTCGCCAGCCGTAGTCGGAGCGCCGCCGGTGCAGGCTTTCGATCAGGGGATGTAGGTCGATGTAGGGCTCGCCTACCAACTGCATCGTGCTGATCCCGTACGCGGTGCTCAGCACCGTCGGAGCGGTCTTCCGCTGCAGGTTCTGCCGCCACCCGAGCGGTTTGCCGTGCTCGTCGCGGATCAGGAGCTCGGCGAGCCTGGCACCAACGGTGTGAAAGACCTGCAGCAGGGAACGGGAAGTGTCGATGACGCCCGCGTCGCCGGCGGCGGGCGGGGAGTGGTCATGGGGTGACCGGGCGGTCTTCACCAGCGTGAACAGTGCGTTCACGGCGCGGAAGTGGTCGTCGAGCTGGCGGGCGTTGTGCGCCGACGGGAGGTATTTGCCGGTCTCCCACTGGGTCAGGTTCGCCCTGGTGACACCGATGATCCGGGCGGTTTCCGCCTGCGTTTCGCCCGCGGCCTTGCGCAGCCGTCGCAGCTCACGCCCGACATCCGACGCGGTAACGGTTTCCGCATCGGGGCTTACCGGCCGGTCCCCGGCCGATGTAGGCTTTATGTAGGCACTAGACACGGGCTTACCTACCTCGGGTAGGCAATGTAGGGCGGTGACTGAACGTGCACACAACGGCGAGAGTACAGCAATCGAATCGGACCGCGCTGGCACCTCGGTCAACGTCGTGTCACAACGTGGGAAAGGCCGCGACCGGCCCTGTTCTACCAGGTCCCGGGGTGCGTGACCCGCCCGTCGAAGAGGGCCGGTCTGACCCGGGCCCGACCGGAAACCGGATGCTGACAGCCATCTGAATGTGACGCTGCGCATCCGAACCGGTTCGAGCCGTCTGCGGGCCACACGAATGCCGGAGTAGGCGTCGTGTGTGCCGACCCGAGTCCGCGCTTCGCAGTATCGGGGGTGAACTTCATGTCCCACCACGAGAACCACACGGCAGCACCCCGATCTTGGTTCGATCGGCTTCTCGAACGTTTCCACGAATGGCTTTTCGCATCCGACGAAGACGCCAGAGCCGCCGCACGCGGCTGGCAGGTGACCCGCGTCCCGGGGAGCAGGCGCCGCGTCTACCGCGATCCCCGCTGGGACACCGTGCACGCGTGCGAACCGTGCGGAGGCACGGGGTGGTGGCCCTACGAGGACGCCGTTTGCCCGGACTGCGCCGGTGCCGGTGTCGTCCGTTCCCTTCCCTCGGCGGCCGTGGCCGCCGAAAGCACCGCCGGACGGACAGGAGGAAGGTCATGAGCCGTTGGCAGGAACCCCAGGCGATCGCCGAGCTGGCCAGGGAGGTCACGGTGGTCAGACGGCCCAACCCGTTCACCGGCCTCTATCACTGGCGGTACGAGATCGGCGCGCTGCTCGTCCTCCCGTACGCGTTGTTCACCCTTTTCCAGGCGGCCGGACCGATCTGGGCCGCGGTCGTGCTGTTCTGCGTCGCGAACTGGCTGTTCTACTGGAAAGCGGCACGGCGCTTCCTCCGCGACCGGCTCCGCTCGGTCGTCGTGCAGCACCGGCTGCGGACCGGGTTCGCCCGGGCCAGGGTGTGCACGCTCGACGGCAAGCTGCCGGTGATCCTGTGGACCAAGCCGCGCGGTGACGAAATCGAGGTCACGGTGTTCTGCCCGGCGGGAGTCGGCTACGAGCGCATCGAGCAGCGGCGGGCCCTGCTCGCCGCGGCGTGCTTCGCCACCGACGTCCACGTGTACCGCCATCACAAACGCGCCGACGTGGTGCACCTTTCGGTCTGCACCGCGCGCTTGCGCAAGGACGTGGACGAGGACGATGCCGCCGTTCCCATCCCCGGGTACGTCGGGGGGATTCCTCGCGTCGCGCGGGGCTGAACCCGTCACCGCGCATGCCCGGCCCGGGCATGCGCGGTGTTCGCGGTTCAGGACGCGATCCGCAGCGCTTCTGCTTCTTTCGTGGCCGGAACGCTCACCCGGGACGGGATCAGCAACGACGCCAGCGCGATCAGTCCGGTCAGCGCCATCGCGCGTTCGACCAGTCCCAGCGGGATCGCCTGCCACCACGGCCTGCCGCCGTTCATCGAGACCACGATCGCCCCGAGGATCACGCCGAACCAGGCCAGCGCCGCCACCGCGAGCACCCGGGTCACCGCGCGGCGCGCGGGAGAGGACGGGAAGACGGCTTTCGCGGCGAACCACACGGCCAGCGGCAGGCAGACGAAGGCCACGACGCTCGCGATCCGGTGCACAGTCCCGCCGGCGCTGGGCCCGATGGCCCAGTTGTTCTTGGGGAACGCCACGATCACCACCAGGCTCACCGTCCAGAGCGCGCAGAAGACCGACGCCGCGGACAGCGCGGGAAGGTGCTTGCGGCGGATCAGCGCGCCGAACCCGATCGCCGAGCCGAGCGCGACCAGCAGGACCGCGACGTCGAAGATCCATTTGTTCTCACTCAGCGCGTATTCGCTGATGGTGCGGCGGATCGGGCTGATGCCGCTGGTGGCGGGGAGCACCTGCAGCAGCAGGATCAGCAGCGCTCCGCCGGCGACCGAGACCACGGCGGCCAGCAGTGCCAGCGGGGACCTGGCGGTGACCTGGGACGTCGTCATGGTTGAAAGGTAACCACCCAACCTGAAGGTTTTCTTAGGCCTTCCTGTCGGAATCGACAGGAAAGTCCCATTCTACGGTGCCCGTGGCCAGTGATCGTTCCGGCACGGTCTGTGAGATCGTTGGGCCGAAAGAAGTGCAGGCGACTTGTGGCGGGTCCCTCGGGTGGGGTCTCGGGTCTAGGGTCTCGCTACCGGTGACCTCACCCGGTCACCGGACTGTCCAAGGAGGTCAGTCTGTGGGGTATTCACCAAACCGGCGAAGAGCGGGATGGACGGCGGCGACCCTGGTGCTCGCCGGCACCTTCGTGGCACTTCCGTCGGCCACGACGGCGGGGGCCGCGGACAACGTGGTGCGCGCCAACCAGGCCGTACCGCGGTCCTGTTTCGCCGCGTTGCAGAAGCCGGGCACGTCCGGCACCGATCGCCGCGAGTTCACGTCCACAGTAGACGGTCTGCTGCAGGCGCGGATCGCGCCTCGTGGCGGCGGTGAGGGCGACTGGGACCTCGCGGTCTTCGACAAGGCGACCGGCGCCGTGGTCGCCGCGTCCGCCGCGTTGCGCAGTCACGAACTCGCTGAAGGCTTTGTGAAGAAGGACCAGAAGCTGGTCGTGCAGACCTGCCGCTACGACGGGCAGACGCGCGACGCGCTCCTGGGGGTCGACTTCCTCGCGCTCACGCCGCAGGGGACACCGACCGGCGCCGCGCCCGCGCCGCAGCGCGCCGAACTCGTCCGGGTCGAAACCCCGGCCAAGCAGGACAAGGACAAACTCCTCCGGCTCGGGCTGGACGTCACCGAGAAGGCCGACGCCACCGGCGTCGAGGTCGTCCTCGCCAACGACGCCGACCGCAAGACGCTGGCGGACAACGGCTTCAAGTCGAAGGTGGTCGAGGCCGACCTTTCGGCGAAGTCGATCCAGAACGCCAAGACCGACCGTGAGTACGCCGCGAAGACGCAGGGCTCCACCCTGCCGTCCGGGCGCACGAGCTACCGGCACCTCTACGACTACCAGTTCGAGGTCAAGGAACTGGCCCGCAAGAACCCCAAGCTCGTCACGGCGTTCACCTTGCCGCAGCCGACCTGGGAAGGCCGTGACGTCGTCGGTCTCGAGATCGCGACCGACGTCAAGAACATCACGGACGGCAAACCCGTCAACTTCACCATGGGCGTGCACCACGCCCGGGAGTGGCCGGCGGGCGAGCACGCCATGGAATGGGCCCACGAACTGGTCAAGGGCTACACCGGCAACAACCCCGACGTCCGCGGTCTGGTCGGCCGGACGCGCAACATCATCGTGCCGATCGTCAACGCCGACGGCTTCGAAATCTCCCGTGAAGCCGAGCCCAAGGGCGATTTCTCGCGCTTCGACTACGAAATGAAGCGCAAGAACTGCAACGTCAACGATTCTCCCAAGGAATTCGCGACCGGCGTCTGCAAGGCCAACCCCGGCGGCCGTGAACGCGGCACCGACCCGAACCGCAACTACGCGGGCTTCTGGGGCGGCGCCGGCGCGTCGACCCTGTGGCGCAGCGACACCTTCCGCGGTTCCGGCCCGTTCTCCGAGCCAGAAACGCAGAACATTCGCTCGATCGTGTCCAACCGCCAGGTGACCAACCTGATCACGCTGCACACCTTCTCGAACCTGGTGCTGCGTGTCCCGGGTGTCGCCGCCGTCCGCCCGCCGCTCGACGAGCCGGCGTACAAGGCGCTCGGTGACAAGATGGCCTCGCGCAACGGATACACCAGCCAGCCGTCGTGGGCGCTCTACGACACGACCGGCTCGACCGAGGACTGGTCGTACTGGGCCACCGGTGGCTGGGGCTTCACGTTCGAGATCGGCAACACCGAGTTCCACCCGCCGTTCCAGGCCGGTGTCGTCGCCGAGTACACCGGCGTCGCTCCCGCCGCCGGTGCGGGCAAGGGCGGTAACCGTGCGGCCTTCATCGACATGCTGGCCAACGCCGCCGACCCGGCGGCACACTCGACGCTGATCGGCACCGCGCCGAAGGGCTACCAGCTGAAGCTGCACAAGACCTTCCAGACACCGACCGCCCCGGTGGTGCAGCCGGACGGCTCGACGAAGCCGCCGATCTACGTGACCGACAACCTGAACTCGTCGCTGTCCTCGACCGGCGGCCGGTTCGCGTGGTCGATCAACCCGTCGACCCGTCCCTACGTCGCGGGCCGCTACGGCCGCGAGCCGCAGGGCCCGGCGCAGACGGGCATCGCGGTGACCAACCCGGCGGGCGTGCCCGCGGTCAACACGAACTACCCGACCGACCCGGCTTCGGAGAGCTTCACGTTCCACGTCGACGGGCTGCCGAAGGTGGACAACGGGAAGTTCAGCGTCGACGTCAAGTGGGCCAGCCAGGACAGTGACTGGGACCTGTACGTCTTCGACGCCGCGGGCAACATGGTGTCGTCGTCGGCGAACGGTTCGACCACCGAAGAGCACGCGATCCTGTACGACCCGCCCGCCGGGGACTACCGGGCCGTGCTGGTCAACTACGCCCAGGCGAATCCGTCCTCTGTGGACGACTGGACCGGTGGCGTTTCGTTCCAGGCGCCGATCCCGCCGACCTACGGCCCGAAGGAGGCGTACCAGCTGACCTGCTCGTCGCCGAAGGGCAAGCTCGTCGGCTTGGCGGACGTCTACATCGACCGCGGCCAGACGGTCGACGTCGGTGAGGTCTGCACCCGGTCCGCGCGTGAGAAGAAGGAGCGCTCGGTCCGGTAGTCGCTTTTGCCACGTGAAGGCCCCCTTCCCTCGGTTCAGCCGAGGGAAGGGGGCCTTCACGCGCATTGGGGTCGGGGTCTGGAGTATCGCGCTGCCCGACGTCACTGCGGCCGCCCAGCTGCGGCGAAGTGTCGGCTTTAGCGGCACCTTTCGCGCCAGGCAGCCAGGCGTCAGCCGGTGCCGATCACCCGGTCCCGGACCACCCGCATCGTCGCCGTGTCCACAGTGGACGGCTCCGCCGCCAGCCAGCCGCCGATCTCGTGCAGGAACTGCTCCGGCGTCATCGGCGGCGTGGGGGAGGGATCGTCGAGATCCGTGGTGATCTCACCGGTCCGGCTCGGGTACACGATCATCGCCCCGCGCAACGTGACCCCCGGCAGGATCCGCCGGTATTCGGCGAGGCTTTCGGCCAGCCTGCTCCCGCCGCCGCGGAAGGCGCGGCCGTTGCGCAGCAGGCGGTCGTCGTCGTCGGTTTCGTAGTGTCCCGGCAGCCACAGCTTCGATTCGACGAGCACGAGCCGCTTCCCGCACAGCACCGCGTGGTCGACGTCGGCGAACACGGAGTCCGGCCACGAGAGGCCGTGGAAGATCCGCGCGCCGGGCAGCCGGGTCAGGTAGCGCTCGAGCAGGTCGGCGGTGAGCCGTTCGGCGAGTTCGTCGGTCTCGGTGCCGGGGGCGCCGAACACGCGCTTCCCGCCGAATTCGGCGGCGAACCGGTTCTTGGCGCGGGAGGCGGCGAGGTAGCCGCGCGCGAGCCGTTGCACCAGCAGGGCCGTTCCGGCGGTCAGGATCAGCCAGATGATCAGTGTGGGCGCCGAGAAACCGACGCCGGTCAGCACCGGTAGCAGCACCAGCACCATGCCACCGACCGCCGCCACGACCGGGGTGTGCCCGGGGCCGCGCCGCCGTCCGTGGCGCACGCGCCCGTCCTGTGCGGCGAATTCCCACCATTCGAGGTCTTCCGGATCGATCACGACCCGCTCGGGCTCGTAGCCCGGTTCTTCGCCGAAGCGACGTCTCGGCCGAGGCCGGATCGGCACGCGCACGGAGCGCCCGTCCGCGTCGTAGCCCGCGCGCCGCATCGGATCGCTGAGCGTGTCGTAGGCCTCGCGGACCAGCTGGAACGTGAGCGCGGAGCCCCCGGTGTCCGGGTGATGCGACTTCGCGAGCCGCCGGTACGCGGTCTTGATCTCGGTGACGGAGGCGGCCTTACCCACGCCGAGCACTTCGTAGTAGTCGACATCGGGCACGGGCGGTTCACCTCCAATGGGCCGGGCCGCAACACTATTCGGCCGTCGACGACCACCCGCAACCACCTCCGCGGCGCGTCGGGGTGACGTCGCGGGCATACTGTTTCGCTTGTGGCGGAACGAGGTCCGCCTCCGGTGCGTCGTGGATATGGTGGAGATCGACAACGTACTGGGAAGGACAGCGGTGGGAGAACCGGTCACGGGCACGGCCGCGGGGGTACCGTTCACAGTCTTGCCGCCATCGGCCGAGGTCAGCGGCCCCGCGCCGGTGGTCGTCGCATGGCACATGATCGATTCGCCCCGCTCGGACGCGGCGTTCGCGGCCGCGTTGCCGCTGGCGGGAGTGCCGGCGTGGCGGGTGTACCTCGGAATGCCGTTGTGCGGCGCGAGAATGGTCGACGGCACCATGGACGCCGTCGTCGACAGGGCCCGCCGTGACGCCATGCTCGCCTACATCGACCCGTTCGTCCGGCAGGCGGCGCTGGAATTCCCCGCCGCGCTGGCCGAACTGCGGGAACGCTTCGGCTTCGACACCTCCCGGATGGCCGTCGTCGGCGGTTCGCTGGGCGGTGCCGTGGCCTTGACGATCCTGGCCACGCGCGAGATCCCGGTCCGCGCGGCCGCCCTGGTCAACCCCGCCGTACGGGCGCGTTCGGTGGTCGGCCTGGTGGAAGGCCTGCTGGAGCAGCCGTATCCGTGGAACGACGAGTCGGAACAGGCGGCGGATCAGCTCGACTTCGTCGCACGATCGGGTGAAATCTCGGCGCGGGAAAAGCAAGTTCCGCTGGTACTCGTCAGCGGCGAGGAGGACCACCCGTCGCTGCGCGCCGACGCCGACGACCTGGTCGCCGCGTTGCGACAGCGGTACACCCGTCCGGACGACGTCCGCCTGATCAGGGTGGCCGGTCTCGCGCATCCGCTGGCCGAAGAGCCGGGCATCGAGCCCGCGCCGCAGCTGCCGATCGCGAAGCAGGTCGACAAGGCGATCACCGAATGGTTCGGGACTCACCTGGCCTGACGCGCGTCAGCAGCCGGGTGGCGGGACCGATCGGGACGGGCCGAATTCGAGGCGCTGCTTTTCGGTCTTCGGGATCACGAACGCGACGCCGGTCGAGATCCGCCAGTTCGCCGGGAGGAAGACGTACTGCCCACCGGACTGGAGCAGCAGCGTAACTAGTCAGGTCCCGGGTCATGTGGTGATCGTCGTTCTGCGATGATCACTGGGTGTCCGGGGGTGAGCGTCCGTCGTATGACGAGTTGGCTGCTCTGGTGGTCGCGCAGGCGGAGACGATCCGGGTGTTGCAGGCCGAGGTGGAGCGGTTGACCGTGCGGGTCGGGGAGCTGGAGCGGCGGCTGAAGACCACGTCGCGGAATTCGTCGAAACCGCCGTCGCAGGACGTGTTTTCCAAGCCGGCGCCGAAGTCGCTGCGCCGGAAGACCGGTCGCGGGCAAGGGAAACAGCCTGGTGCGCCGGGTGCGAGCCTGGCCTTGGTCGACAAT